>CAZDEO010000001.1:0-218698 GCA_964504445.1 uncultured Anaerolinea sp.
AATGAGGCGAATTCTAAATTCAAGAATGTTTAACTTATTTCAGTTACAGTGTATTGAACGTCTCACAGGAATTAATTTTTGCCTGGCGACTTAATGCTGCTTGTTTGTCCTTTGTCAGGGCGAGACGGCGCGGAGAATAGGCCGTCTGTAACTGCTGAAGCCTGACCGCGCCGTCCCGCCCCTGCCATTCTTCGAATTACGTTATCTGTTTGAAGGTTTGGTCTTCCGAGGGTTAACGGTTTGCAGACTATGGGTTATTGCTCCTTGAAGGTAAGCCGCCACAGCGATACCGTCTCCACGTGGTAGGTTTGCGGGCGGGCATCTATGGGCTGGATGGTCACCGGCTGGTAGCCGGCCTGGGTCAGGAATCTGGCGTCGCGGGCCAGGGTGGCCACGTCGCTGCTGACGTAGATGAGGCGAGGCGCGCGCAGGCTGGTTACGGCCGTTAGCGCGGCGCGCGTCAGCCCTTTGGCGGGTGGGTTCATGACTACCAGGTCTGGCTGCACCTCCAGCGCAGGCAGAATGTCCTCCACCCAGCCACAGTAGAGGGAGACGTTGTCGGCGTCGGGCAGGTTAACGGCCGTATCCGCTACTGCATCCTCATTTAGCTCAATGGCCACTACGTCGGCCGCCCCTGCCGCCAAAAAGGCGGTGAGCAGCCCCACGCCGCTGTACAGCTCCAGTACCTTTTCCGCGCCGGTCAACGCGGCAAAGGTGAGCACCTGTTCCACCACCAGCGCAGCGGCCGCCGCGCTGGGCGGGAAGGCACAGCCGGCGGAAATGCGAAAGTCGCGCCCTTTAACGGACTGCACGATGTAGTTGTCGCCAATGAGGGAAGCGGCCGTGCCGTCGGGCAGCACCATGGCCACAGAAATGGGGAAATCAGCCTCTAATTCGGGAGGTTCGACATCATCTGTCTCCAGCGCCGCCAACAATGCCTCGTCGTCCCCAATGCGCAGGGTCAGACGACGCAGGTTGGGTAATTCCAGGTCAATGTCTTGCAGCAGGGCTGCCAGGGCTGGGTGGCTGATGGGGCACGCGGTAATGGGGATGACCCGTTTTTCAGTAGGGGACCATAGGCCAAACCCCCCTTCCGCTGTGGGATTGAGGGGGAGTTCGATGCTGTAGCCCCAGGGAGTAGGGTGAGGCTGGGTTGCCTTTACCGGCGCGTTGGGGAAGTTGCCGATGCGCTGGAACTGATCGCGCACAATCTCTTGCTTGATACGCAGTTGAGCAGGGTAGGCAATGTGCTGGAAGTGGCAGCCGCCGCACGCGCCAAAGTGGGGGCAGGCGGGTGTTACCCTTTCACGGGAGGGCGTCAGAATTTCTTCCAGGTGGGCGTGGGCGTGATGGGCTTTTTCCTCTACCAGCCGGGCGCGCACGGTTTCGCCGGGAATGGCGTAGGGGATGAAGATGGTACGGCCGTTGGGGTCATGGGCGATGGCAGCGCCGCCGTTAGCCACGGCCGTTGCTTGCAAGGTCAATGTTTTCATAGCAGTTTCCTTGTTAATGAAGACTGGAGACTGGGGACCAGTCAGTCTCTAATCTCTAGTCTCCAACATCAGCTCTCCAATCTCTATAATCGGCCACTGGCAATGAGCATAGTAAAAGAAACCATGAACCAGTGGATAAGCCAGGGATAGACAAAAGAGCCGGTGCGCCAGGCCACAAAACCAAAGGCCGCCCCGCCAAAAATGGTACTCAGGGTTTCCAACTCTGGCTTGCCCAAATGCATGAAGGCAAAGGGCACGGCTTGCAGAAAGATGGCGGGGCCGGGGCCAAAGGCGCGGGCAAAGAGAAAGAGCAAAAAACCGCGCCAAATGAACTCCCAGCCAAACATCTCCACGCTGTTGAGCCATAATACCTGACCAATCTGGGCGTAACTGCGTTTTTCGTAATAGGTCTGCATGTCCGGGGAGCGGGCCAGAAACCAGAGGATGAGGCCCATGCCAACGATGGCCACGGTCGTCCATAGCAGCCCCTCTTTCCAGTTACCCAGGCGAAAGCCATAGGCGGTGGGCGATTCGCGAAACAGCAGCAAGATGACCGCCATGGGGATGACAAAGTAGAAAATGAAGCGATCATACGCCTTGATCCCCGTGAGAGAGTGATTGTACCGGTCTAGCATGGGCACGATAGTGGTTAGCACAATGGCCAGGGTCAGTTTTAAGTCGAATTCAACGCCGCCGATGGTCATAGGGTTCCTAAAGGGTTACCTTCCGTATTTTGTTGATTAGGGGGCGGGGGCAATGCCGACCAGCAGGGTGAGGCGGGAGTCGCTCTGGTTTTCGACGCCATGCAACACGCCGGCGGGCGCCCAAACAACCTGGTGGGCTACGGCCGTTACCCGCTCCTCGCCTAGCCAGAACAGCCCTTCCCCTTCTATTACCACGTAAAATTTATCCTGGTCAATGTGGTCATGGGGTTTTTGCACCTGCCCTGGCTCCAGGCAGTTCAGCCCCAATAACAGGGCATCACTCCGGAACAGGGTAGTTTTGTAGAATTTATCTTCTTGCTGGCCGACAAAGTCCTCAATTTGCTTCATCAAATCCATGATTCCCTCATCTTTATGAGCTAAGCAGCTGTCAGTCTGATTGGCCGACTGGCTGACAACCTGATGCCTGATTCTCACCCTAAGTGTAGCCGTTCTTGGGCAGATGTGCAGGATCAAAAAGAGCGCGCCTGATCTTGAGCCAGGCGCGCTCCATCCAAAATATGAGGTTTTTCGGACGCTGAATCAGGCTAACTTCACCATATTCGCCAGAACGCGTTCCAATGCCATGATGTGGGTGCAGACCTCATGGCGAGACTGGTGATAATTGCAATCACAAGTCCAGGCGCCGTCGTTGTACTCAACAACGTGGCTGCCATTGTTGTCACCTTTAACGGTGGCCTTCAAAGAGATGAAGTCAATACGGTCACTGCGTTCCTCTGCGTAAATTTTGGACTTCTCAATTTTACTGATTCTCGCGTAGTCCATGCTATAGATTCTCCTCTCTGCGATTAATAGCCTGTTTCTTACTATGAACAGGTTTGGTAAACAAAAACGCACGCCAAGCAGCGTGCGTTTAGACTAAAAAAATTGTGTGCAGCAGGTGCTTTTTTATTTAGTTCACCCATGTATCAAGTATAACGCACCAAAGTGTTAAGTCAAAGCCTTTAGCGGTTTCGTAGGGAAATCATTAAGTAACGATTTAGCCTGAGACTTGTGGAATGGCAAAGTGAAAGGTGGTACCCTCACCCAGCGAGCTTTCCACCCAAATGCGCCCACCGTGTAGTTCTATAATCCCTTTGGTAATGGATAGTCCTAACCCCGTTCCGGACGCCTGGCGAATGTTGGGGTCATCGGCGCGAAAGAATTTTGTAAACAACCGTTGCTGGTCAGCCGTGGAAATGCCATAGCCTTGATCTTGCACGGAGCAAACCACCACAGGTTTGGGGGGCAGGGCCTCGTGTGTGGCAATGTGGTCGGGGCGCAAAATGACCTGCACGGCCGTTTCCTCTGGCGAATACTTACAGGCATTGCTGAGAAGATTCGTCATCACTTGCACCATGCGCTCTTGATCTGCCATGATGGGTGGTAGATCAGGCGGTAAATCCAGTTGTAAGCGAATCTTTTTCGTGTCGCATAGAGCCTGCACCGTGGGCAATGTTTCGCTGATGATAGTGGTAAATTGCGTTGGGGCCAGGGTAATCAACAGGCGTCCCGTCTCAATACGCGAGATGTCAGTCAAATCCCGAATCAGGCGGCTCATACGCTCAATGTTGGCGGTAATCTTTTCCAGAAAAGCCCGCTGCTGCGGAGAGATGGCGCCAGTCATGCCGGAAAGCAGCAGCTCTGTGTACCCGCGCATGGCTGTCATGGGCGTTTTTAGCTCATGAGAGACCATAGAGACGAACTCTGACTTGGCTAAATTGGCGGCATGAACTTGCTCATAGAGAAGGGCATTGGCAATGGCGGCGGCGGCGTGGGTGGCAATGCGCACGGCCGTTTCCTGCACGCCAGGGCTAAAAGCATCAAACACATCACTTTCTATCGCCATGACACCGATCAGTTTTTCCTGGTGAATGATGGGCAACGTGAGCTGAGCATGAGTACCAGACGCCCCCGCTACGTAGGCCGGTTCTACATGCACGTTCCCCGAAACGTGCGGCTTGCCAGACTGCACGACCAGGCCAATCAGCCCTCCCGTTAGCCGTTTGTTACCCACCGTGCCAAAATCAAAATCCTCATCATAGCCATGCGAAACGTGGGTCAAGACCTCTCTATCTTCATTCAGCAGCACCACAATGCCAGCCACGCCTTTACAAATGCGTAAAGCCCAGTCCAAAGTCAGGGTCAAAATGCGTTCCAGATCCAGCGTTGTGTTCAAATCGCGGTCTAGCTGTTGTAACAAAAACAACTCGCTCACCCGGTCTTGCAACGCCTGGTCAGTTTGCTCTAGCAGGCGCGCATTTTCCATAGCGACCACGGCCTGGCTGGCAAAGGCCATCAAGAGCTGCTGGTCCTCCTCCAAAAACGGTTCGCCGCTCTGCTTGTTAATGACTTGTAACACGCCAGAAACTGTATTTTGGCGCACCAGGGGCACAGTTAAGATAGAATTGCTCTGAAACGCGGTGCTGGCATCAACGGCAGCAAACCAGCGTTGATCATCCTGTACGCGGTTCACAATTTCGGGACGACCAGACTGGGCTACCCGCCCGGCAAGACCTGTGCCAATGGGCAGCCGCTTGCCCAAAAGCTCTTCGCTGGCGGGGCCGCGCACCACGCGAAACTCTAGCTCGCCGCTGTCTTCATGGCTGAGCATGAAGGTGCCGGCTTCGGTGTCCAGCAACTCAATGGCTTTGTCGAGGATAAAATTGAGGAGCGGATCAAGTTCGGGAATGGCAGCTAGCGAGAAAGTGACCTGGTTGAGGATTTCAAGCTGTTGAGCCCGCGCTTGAAGTTGTTGGTTGGTCTGCAACCGATCCAGGGCCACGGCCGTTCTGTCGGCAAAAACCATAAATAACTGTTGCTCTGCAGCTGACAAAGGGCGGGGTGTGTAAGTTTGAAGAACGCCCAGCGTGCTGGCGCCGGCATTGAGCGGGGCAAGGATTACAGAACGGCCGTTCTCAACACGTATGCTCATTTGCCCGGTACGCAACACTTGCTCTACGCCCGCATCCGCTATCACCTGTTGCTTGCCTTCGCGCTCGTTATATCGCTCATCATCCTTTACAAAAAAGGCCGTATAGGCCACACCCGCTGCCGGATTTTGTAGATGAATGTAGAAGTCCACCACCCCAAAGGCCCGCTGATAGTTGGTGTAAATAAGCTCCAGCAAATCGTCCAGCGCAATCGTAAAATTGAGCGCCTGGGAAAACTGGCTAAGTTGGTCCTGTTCTGCCAGCCGCATCTCCAGACGCCGCACGACATTAGCCCGCTCCAGGGCAATGAGCGATTGATTAGCCAGGGCGCTAAGAAAGTTCAGCTCACTGGTGCGAAAATGTTGACCACCGTCCCGCTTTGCCAGAGCTAGCCAGCCAAGCAGCGTTTCTCCATTGTTAATGGGCGCTAAAATCTCGGCCCCCATGCTCTTGATTTCTTGCCGACAGACCGCCAAAGTCGGCGGCCACGCCCGTTCTTCTACCAGGTCAATGATGTCTGGTTCCCGACGCATATAGCTCACCAGGGGGGAGTCCATGGGAATTTGTAGCCCTGGTCCGTTACTTGCCGGAGCGGTATAGCCCATTAAGCGATCATCCAGCAAATACACCTTGGGGTTACTATTAGGGAGAGCCTGATTGACGTAAGTGAGCATGGTGGTGGTAACTTGTTCGACGGTAACGGCCGTTGTCAAATCTCGATGGTAGGCGCGCAACAGTGCATCCAGGGCCACTGGCTGGCGGAACAACACCTGGTCAAGCCCTTGCTGCAAACGGTCACGTAGCGGATCAAACAACGCCACCGCCAGCACGACCAGCAATGCCACCAATAGGGGGTTGGAAAGCCCGTTACCCCCCAAGGCAATGCTTACGCCACTGAAAATAAGCGTCAAGGCGCCCACCAACAGCCCCAATACCAGTACAGAAGAAATCCCGCGCCGCAGCACCACATCAATTTCCAACAAACGGTAGCGAATAATTGCGTAGCCAATGGCCAGAGGGTAAATAACCACCGGCGGCACGTAAATAGCTTGCGTCAACCAGGCCATCTCCAGCGAAAAGGCCAGCTTCATAAAAACAAGAATCAATGGCGCAAAGGCAAAGATGGTGCCTGCCAGAATGATGCGTGCCTGCTGCCGCACCAAAGCCGACTGGGAGACGATGCTACGATATGCAATCCCCAAAATTGCCAGGCTTAACGCCAGAAAATTCAGCACATAAGCATAACGCCACGGCAGCGCATAAGCCCAGGCGTCTGGGCCATTATAAAGCCAGACTTGCCCCCATAGCGCCAGCAAAATACCAGGCAGCAGAATAAACCATTTGAGCCGTGGCCGCTGGATGAGTAGCCGGGGCTGATGTGGAAAAATAAAGGATAGCAGGGCCGCCATACTGCCAACCAGAGCGATGGCTGTGGTCCATACGCGTACAAAAGCCTGGGTGCTCACCAGGTCAAACAAGTTCCCGGCCGTGAGCGCCGCCAAAGCCGTGAATAGGGCGAAAATTTGGGCTGATATCGCCTGGGGGCGCACCACAAAGGTCCACACGCCAATGCTGAAAAATAGCAACCCCACATAATAGACCAGCCAGAACTGGTTCCACAAAGCGGTCCTGCTAATGGTGAAAAGTTCTAGCGTGATTTCGCGAGTGGTTTGGGTGGGGTTAGTGGCAGAGACAACGGCCGTTTCCGGCGGTTGTTCCAGGGTGAAGGTCACATAGTCGCCAGTTTGGAAAGTGGACAAAAGCTGGTGATACGCTTTATTGTCGCTGACCGGCTGGCCATTTACAGCTGTAACCCTTTCCGGGTAAGCAACAGGATCCACCAATTGTTTTGCAGGCCAACTCGCTTCCCCACCATCATTTACCACCAGGTTCGGATCCAATAAGAAACCCGGAAAAGGCCCACGCGCCCAGCGCAGCGTGGTAATTGGCAAAAGAATGTAGATGGTGGCAGTTGCCAGCAAAACCAGCCCAACCAGGCCTACGTTGAGTTGACCTATCCGCTTTTCATTCACAAAGCATTCTGTGGTCCGCAACCCGCAAAATAGGCAGGCGAATTACGGTTCTATGCGTATTCTTGCCAGGAGTAATTGGTCATCAATCCAATGACCATCTTCGCCAACAATATTTTGCGCCCTTTCCATAACCGCGTCAAGCAAGGCAATGTGAATATGGTACTCGCCAGGGGTAACGGCCGTTGCCAACACATGCTCCGTTACCACCACCTGCCCCTTCTGCCAACTGCTGGTGGGCGGCACAGGGCGCACCGCAGTGCCCCACACCTGGTCCCAATCTTCCCCCGGCGGGCGGCGCAGCCCCACTTCAATCTCGTAATCTGGCGGCCCATCCTGGAGGCTCTCCCAATACAGACGCAGCGTTAGCGGCTCTCCGGCGGCCAGTATGCGCCGATCATACGCATAGCCCACCAGCCGGGTTTCATTGTTGAAATTTTGGTTTTGCAAATTAGGGTACGCGCCAACCAGGGGCGCAATGGCAATTTCCGCCAGCGTTAGCGCATCGCCCAAGCCCGTGCCGTCCACGGCCGTAATGCCCAGGCGGTACCCCTCTACGGGCGCGTACAGCCCCACGCGCAGGGTGGCGGTTTCTGGCGCATAGGCCGTTTCTGGCAGGTACAGGCGAAGGGATTCCACAAAGCGGTCACCGGGCCGCCACAGGCTGCTGGGGAAATTGCCCAGGCCGGGATGCGTATCCCGTTGGGCCACCATGCCCACCTCATCTTGCACATGCACAAAGAGCAAAAAGTTGCCGGGTGGGGTGTTTAATACCTCCCAGTACAGCTTTATGTCAATGGGGCTGCCGGGAGCAACGGCCGTTTCCCCCACCTCATACCCCCGCAGCACCACAAAGCTGTCAAACTGGGCGTTAATGACGTTGGGCACATCCGCATCGGCAAAAGAAGGTGGCCGCGCGTACGCTGGAGCCAGGTAGCCAAACAGCGCCACTAGAGAGAGGGCAAGCATGGCAAGATTTGTAAGCATCGCCAAAGGAATTTCAGATTTCAGATTTCGGATTTGGGAGGGCGTTGACCATTGGCCATTGGCTGTTGACCATTGACGATTAACGACGAGTTCCCACCACTGGCTCAGGCCAAAGAAGAGGAGGATAGCCAGCGAAGGCTGCGCGGGAAAGAAGAAGCGCCCCATGGGGCCAGCGGGGCTGATGAGCAAATAATTGAAGATGACGCCGAAGAAGAGGGCCACGTTGAGTGCCAGCAGCAGCAGCGGAAAGCCTGCCTGGCGCAAGTCGGGGCGGCGGCGCAGCAGCGGTAGCGCCAGCCCAGCAGAGGCAAACAGGGTCAGCCACCACAACCCATCATACATGGCCTGGGGCAGGGGAATTTGGCCGTAGCCAAAGCGCCCCCACAGGCTGGTCCACACGTAGGGCAGCTCGAAAATGGCTACGCCCCAGCTTTCGGCGGGGTTGCGCACGCCCCATAGCTCGGTTAGCCGCTCTACGCCGGTGGGTTCGCCGTACAATAGCTGGTTGCGCACAAACCACCACCCGGCCACTGCCAGGGTAGCTGCGGCGATGGCGATGTTGGTTTGCCACCATTGGCGCCACTGTTTTTTGCGCCATGCCGTCCAGGTAACGGCCGTTTCTATGGTCAACGCCATGGCCGCCAGGTTAAACTTACTCAGCAGCGCCAGCCCCAACAGCGCCCCCAAAGTGAGGCCCCAGCGCCAGCTCAACCCTTTTTCATCGCGCAGCAGGCGCACGCAGCCCAGCGTCACCGCCGCCCCCGCCAGGGCAGCGATAATGTCGTTATTGATGGCCCCAGCCATGAAGGCAAACATGGGATTGAAGGCCACAAACGCAGCGGCGCCCACAGCCAGAAACGGCCGTTCCCGCCAAATCGCCCGCGCAATAGCCCAGGTCAGCCACACCACCCCCGCGCCGATGAGGACATTTAGCGCCCGCGCCAGGTGGGCGGCCAAAGCCTCCCCGCGCCAGGGCCATGCTTCATCAGCCCCATGCAGGTACTGGTTTTTGTTGTCAACGCCCACTTCCCAATAGCGGTAAGCCCAAAAGGGATTTTGCGGCGGCGCGTCGCAAATAGGTCGTCCGGTATCAATCCAGCCGGTCAGCAGCGCCGCCGCCACGTAGTACAGGGGGGGATGGTGGGCCTGGGTGCGGCAGCCCTCCACCGTTTGCACCGGCAAAGCGCGTTCTGTCGCTACGTAGCGCACAAAGCGGTAATGGCGTAGTTCATCGGTGGCCTCGTGCAGCGGATTCACCACGCTGTAGCCTAAACTAACGGCCACAAACAGGATGAGAATGATGGTGATGGCAATGCGCCCTTTGTGTTCTCCGTTCAAAAACCTCTCCAAAATGATGGAAGAGATTAGAGATTAGAGAGTGGAGATTATCCGCTGGTTCCCAATCTCTAATCACCAATCTCCAATCTCACAACCTCTCGTCCATCTTCCGTCAAAATACGCTCGCCGGTCAAGGGGTCATACAGGCCAATGGCGATGGCGGCGGGCTGGCTTGCCTGAGGGGGCACAAGCCAGTGCCGCTGTATAAAGCGGTCGCCGGGTTGCAGCGTGTACGGGTCTACCCACAGCCCATCGTCGCCGGTGAGGAAACGGCCGTCACCATCCCACAGTTGGGCAAAGACGGTCAGGCGCGGCCCATTATACACCCCCGGCGGTGGCGGATTGCTAATCAGCGTAAAGGGCGGCAGCGACAGGTCTCCCCCCACCCGCCAAAGCAAGTCCAGGGTATGGGGCGGGGAATGGCTGTAAACGGCCGTTTCCAGGCACAACCCGTTGGCAAAACAGACCGCTTCCGCCCCATTGGTGGGCATGGTACGGTTAATCTGGCCAAGCAGGTAACCGCCCGCCTGCGGGCCTACTGGCGTCAACCAATCGCCAAAGGCGGCGGGTACGTTGGGGTGTCCGGCAAAGCTCAGCGGCGGATTGAGTATGATGGCTCTTTCAGGATTGTACCAGCGCGGGGCCACGGCCGTTGCCTTGGCCAGCCCCATCTCCAACGCCAGCCGGTCCCACGGCCCCGCCAGCAGCCCCGAAATGCCAAAATCCACCAACTCCTCGTGTTCATTCAAGGTGAGCGCCACATCCCGGATGTCAGCGCGGTACAAAAAGCGCACCATGCCCCGCTCTGGCCACGTCACAAAATAATCCGGCACGTCGCGCAGGGCAATGCTGCCCATCAGCAGCAGCCCCACAAAGAGGGCAATTAGAAATTGGTAATGAGAGATTGGTTTCCATTTCCAATCTCTCATCGCCATTTGCCACACCGGCAGCGCCACCAGTAAATAGGTAGCCGGCTGGGCCAGGATGGTGTGCCCTAGGCTGGCCGGCGGCACGCTGATAAAGGCTGGGGCAATGCCTGCCAGCCACCAAATGAGCAGAAAGGCGGCAGGGAGCTGGTAATCCGTAGGCCGTTTTCCGTTATCCGCTGTCTGCGCAGAGTGATGAGTACGGCGTGCTGCAAAACGCAATCCCAAATCCCAAATCTGAAATCCGACAGACTGCCATGCCGCCCACAGCACCCCTAGCCACAAAAAAATAGCGCCTAGGGGGTTGAAAAGCGGCCGTCCGGGAATGTTGTACAGCCACTCCTCATCTCCCGTGCTGTGGAACATACTCAGGGTGATGCGCGTGTACGCGAACAGGGGCGCAAAATTGCCCTGCCGCGCTTCGATAATGGGCACTGCCAGTTCCGCCACGCGCCCTTCCGCCTCCGGCTGCTGCTGCAAGGTAAAAACCAGGGGCAGGGCCAGCAGAAAGGTTGCGCCCAGCAGCAGTGCCCAATCCCGCCAACACTGCCGGAACAAATCGCGCCGCATCAGCCAGCCATAGCCCATGAAGGCCAGTAAAATGAGGGGTACGCCCCGCCCGGCAAAGTAGGTGTAAAAACCCAACCCCACGAACAGCGCCGCAAGAAGGAGCGCGGAGATTGGCGCGTGGAGATTGGCGATAAGAGATCGTTTTTCTCCCTTGCCCCTCTGCTCCCCTGCCCCTTTGCTTCCTATCACGGTTTGCCAAAAGAAGAAGAAAGCCGCCAGGGTGAGGGTGGGCAGCAAAATGTGGCGCAGGCCAATGCGCGAATACATCAGTGACCAAAAGCTAAAGGTAAGACCCAGGGCCGCTACCCAGCCCACGGTGGGGCCAAACAGGCGCTTGCCCAGCAAAAAGGTGAGGGGCACAGCCAGGGCGCCGAGGATGGCGGAGAGCCAGCGAATGCCGGGCACGGTGGGGCCAAACAGGGCCAGGAAGATGGCGTTAAGGGCGTGGTAGAGGGCTTCGTGGCCGGAGGCGTCGGGGTAGTAGAGGGCCAGGTCGCCATCCAGCACTTTTTGGGAGATGACCAGGGAGTTGATTAGCTCGTCGTCGCGCCAGCCGGGGGGCACGCTGTCTAGCTGCCACAGCCGCAGGCCCAAGGCCAGCAGCGTGAGCAGTATGAGTAGCCATTTTTCAGAAGCAAGGAAGTGTGTTTGGGCGTTTGGAGTCATGGTTGGATAGGGATGGTTTGCAGGAAAATGGTGTCACCGGTGGGTTGGCCGTTTTGGGTAACGGGGAAGCGCTGCTTGTTGGTGGGGTTGTAGCCGCCTACCAAAAGTTGGTAGTTGCCAGGGGCTGGTGCGGTAAATTGGTGCAGTTGGATGAGTATGTCGCCGGGGCGCCAACTTGTGGGGGGGGCGCCCAGGTGGTCTTGGCTGGCGGTGGGGGGGCCGCTGCCTGTCCATAGGTGGGTGAAGAGTTGGGCGTGGGGCAACGGCCGTTGCACCTGCCACAAGGTCACCACCCGAAACGCTTCACCGGGGCGGGCGTGGGGCGTTTGCAAGTGATAGCCCAGAAATTGCAGGGCGTCGCCAAGCTGGGTGGGCGCAGTTGGCGGGGTAAAGGTGCGCTGCCATTGGGCCAGGGCCGCGTTGGTGTCAATCTGGTAGACGTGGAGGGGGCGGTCTAGATCGGTGGGGCGTAGAGGGAGGGTGTCGCTAAGTACGGCCGTTTCCCAGTATCCCAGCAGTCCCTCCGGTAGCGCGGCAAAGCCGGGAATGAGAACCGTCGTGGGGGCATTGGCGGGCAGCAGCAGGCTGGAACGGCCGTCAAACCAGCGAATGGCCTCGGGGTGGGGCAGCACCAGGCGTGCAACGGCGGGGCTGTGTTCTGGCGCCGGCGAAATGGTGGAGATGGCGATTTGCCCGGTGGGGCGTTGGTGGAGGTATTGCAGCGCCGTCACCAGGGTTGTCTCATACTGCACGCGCACCTCTGGCGCGTTGGCCCAGGTGTAGAAGTAGGCGCGGGCGGTGAAAACGGCCGTTATGCCAAACAGCAGCAAAGCAGAGATTGGAGATTGGAGATTGGAGATTGCGCCTCTGGTCTCTAATCTCCAATCTCCCATTTTTGCCAGGGCCAGCGCCGGAAACAGGTACAACACCGGCTGGGCGCCAATGGCCTGGGTGGTGGCTAGCTCTGGCCCGGTGACAAAAACGGGGGACATGCCCGCCAGCAGCCAGGTGAAGGAGAAGAAGGCCGGGGAGCAAGGGAGCACGGGAGCAGGGGAGAGGAGATTTCTCCTCCGCTCCTCCGCTCCTCCGCTCCTCCGCCTTCTGAAAATGGCGTAAAGGGCAAGCAAGATGCCGGCGTAAAACAGCCCCCCCAGCACCGGGTTGAGAAACGGCCGTTCTGGTATGTTGTAGCGCCACGCCGAATCTCCGGTGAAGGTGAACAATTGCAGGCTGGCTAGAGTGTTTTGCAGTAAGGGTTGGAAGTTGCCCTGGGTAACGGCCGTTAGCGGCGCGCTCAACTCGCTGACGCGGGCTTCCACTTCAGGATGACGGGCCAAAAACAAAAGCAGGGGTGCGGCTACCAGAAATGCCGTGCTTACCATAGCCAATGTCCCTGGCCAAACCCGCCGCAGCAGGGGGCGGTTCGTCAACGACCAGTACATTAACAGCAGGGGAAACAGTACCCACAACACCCGCGCCGGCAGATAAACGTAGAAAGCCAGCCCCAAGAAAAAACCGGCGGCAAAGAATTGGAGAATTGGAGACTGAAGATTAGAGATTAGAGATTGACCGGTAATCTCCAATCTCCAATCTCTACTCTCTATCTGCCGCAGCCCGCGCCAAAAGAGCAGCACGGCCAGGGTAAAGGTTAGGGGCAGCAGGCTAGAGCGCAGCATTTGCCGCGCCGTCATCAGGGGCCAGAAGCTGGTGGCAACACCCGCCAGCGTCAGCAGGGCCGCCGGGCGGCTAAAGGCCAGGCGCACCCAGGCGTACAGGGCGGCCAAAAAGAGCAGGCTGGCAAAGACGGAAATCAGCCGCCCGGCCAGGTAGGTGGGGCCAATGAGGGCCATCAATCCGGCTGTCAGGTAGTCGTAAAGGGGTTCACGGCCGTAGCCAATAGTAAAGTAAATGTCCCGCACTCCCTCATCCACAATGCTCCAGGCGGTAAGGCCGTGATCGGCTTCGTCGTGGGTGAGGCCGGGCGGGGCGGTAGTGAGGTGGTAGAGGCGCAGGGAAACGGCCGTTAGCAGCACCAACAGCAGCCAGCCATACCGTTCTCTAAACCGTTTTGCCCCTTTCATAACCGCGTCATGATACAGAAATAGCCAGATGCGACAACTACGGCCGTTGTCCGTTTTCCAACCACTTACCCAAACAAAAACGCCACGCTTGGTACCAAACGTGGCGTTGAGAGAGGTTACCGATGCTCAGATCAGGTCAGGGCTGCTTTGGCCACATTCACCACAGCGGCAAACGCAGCCTCATCGCGCACGGCCAGGTCGGCCAGGGCTTTCCGGTCCAATTGGACGTTCGCCAGCTTCAGCCCGTGAATCAGGCGGCTGTAGCTCATGCCATTGATGCGGGCCGCCGCATTGATGCGGGCAATCCACAAACGGCGAAAATCACGACGACGCTGACGCCGGTCCCGGTACGCATACCAGTACGACTTCATCATCGCTTCATTGGCCCGGCGGAACAACTTGCTGCGGGTGCCCCACTGGCCCTTGGTCATATTTAGGATTTTCTTATGACGACGGCGTGTTACCGTCCCACCTTTTACGCGCATAATTCTTTACCTCGCATTTTCAAAAAGCTCTGGACACTCAAGCCAGCGGCAGCCAGCCGAGGCCAGGCAGCGACAGGATACGACAGTTGTGGCGGCACCCTTATGCTGGTGGGTTCGCCTTGTACTTTTTCAGGTAAGGGGCCATCCGCTTGATGCGGCGACGATCACCTGGGGCCGTCACTTCCAGCATCCGGGAGAACAGGCGTTTAACGCGCTTGGCCTTGCGGCGGCGTAAATGGCTCTTGCCGCCTTTGGTGCGCACGATTTTGCCGGTTCCCGTCATGCGGAAACGTTTCGCGGCTGCTTTATATGTTTTGATCTTGTATTTTTTTGTCTTTGCCTTTGGCATCTTCATCCCTCTCAACCAAAAAGCCCATAGCGGGCTTCTTGTGTAAAAGATTTTAAGCTATCACGCGGCTTAGATGGCTGCGTGCAAACTCGCTACCATTTCAATTGCTATTCGCAGGGGAGAATCAACTACTTTGAACCCAAAGGATTCAGCATCAGGGTCATTGACCACCCTTCAAGTTTTGGCGCCTGTTCCACCTCGGAAACTTCGGCAAGCTCTTCGGCTATCTCTTCCAGGGTTTGTTGGCCAATTTCCGGGTAGGTGATTTCTCTAGCCTTGAACCGTACCATAAACTTAACCTTTTTCCCCTCTTCTAGCCACTGCCGCGCCTTACGCACGGTGATATCCTTATGAAATGGGGAGGTTCGCGGCGTCAGTTTGATGGTTTTGATCTCTATCTGTTTTTGATGTTTACGTGCTTCGCGTTCCCGTTTGGTTTTTTCGTAGGCAAATTTGCCATAATCCATAATACGACAAACGGGAGGATTCGCGTTAGGCGCGACTTCTACCAGATCTAGCTGGGCTTCAAAAGCCATGTCGCGGGCTTCAGAAGTGCTCACGACGCCATGATTCACGCCGTTATGGTCGATCAAACGCACTTCTGGGACGCGAATGCGATTGTTAATCCTGTAATCTATGGACGCGCTATCGTCTCTGCTGGGTTTGCTGCGGCTTCTTCTTATTGCAATAACTCCTATATACTTAAACCTGCCATCTTATACAACAAAAAGCCGGTCAAAATGACCGGAATGTGCCTGAAATATAACACAAGCCCAGAGGGGCGTCAAGGCTGGTGAAGAGGATTAGGTGGGCGTGCAATAAATGAATGGCAAAGAACGCCATCTGGTTTATTGGAGCACAATGTTGAGGATGATGAGCAGCATAAACATGATGCCAGCCAGCGCAAAGACGCGGCGCAAATCGCGGATGACGTAGGCATATTCCATTTGGAATTGCTGTTCTGCGGTGAGGGAGCTTTCGGGGCTTTTGTTTTTCGATTTTCGGACACGGCGGACTTTTTGAGCCATTTGTTTTGAACCTTTCCTATTTCAATAGAGACTTTATTTTATGAGTTTGTGGCTAAATCGGCAAAGACGACGATGCGGTGGGTATTGACCTGGTAGGGATAGCAGGAGATGAGGGTGGCGCTGGGGAAGTCGGTGGGGGCCATGACGTGCACGGCCGTTGGCTCCACCGTGGTGATTTCGCGCACGACGTAGGTATAGCTGTTGACTTCTGTGGAGACGATGATTTCGTCGCCGGGCTGGAGCTTGTCCAAGTGGCGGAAGATTTCGCCAAAGATGTCGTTGTGCGCAGAAAGTACCAGATTGCCGGTTTGACCCGGTTGGGCAGAGCCAATGTGCTGACCGACCCCTTTTTTAAGCTGCTCCCAATCGTCACCCTGGACGATGGGCTTGTCTACGTTGATGGCGGGAATTTGGATGCGGCGGGCTTGCTCTGGCCCAGGGGTGGGAATGGGCGGGGGCACGTAGGCGTTGATGGCGGGCAGCAGGTGGGCGGGAATGTCCCCCGCTTCGCCTGGTTCGGGGGAGAAGCCTTCTATGGGTGGTTTGTGCCCGCCGGGTAGCACCACCAGGTTGATGATGGGTGTGGGGGAAGGTGTGGGTAGGGCCAATCGCTGGCTTTCGGCGTTCTGCGCGGCGGCTAGTTCCTGGTTGAGTTCGTTGCGGGTGGACAAGAGGCCCAGGAAGATGACGGCGAGGCCAATGACAGCGCCAATTTCGATGAAGACAAGAAATTTGTTGGCGACCCAGCGCAGGTTTAGGCGGCGGGAAGTGGGGGGGGCAACGGCCGTTTCCTCTGTTTCTCCCTCCATTTCCAGCGTATAGGCTTGCATGGCTCCATTGGCTTTGGGCTTAGGGCGCATGAGGGGTGGGGGCGTGGGATTGGGGGCTGGCAACCCGGCAATTTCCACCACGCGTCCTTCGCCCTTCAGCCGCAGCAGGCGCTGCTGGCGCTGGGCGCGCTTTTTCTGATAAAGAAGCTGTTGCAGCTCCTCTATGCTTAGTTCGTTGGCCGGTCTTTTTTCGTTCATGGTTTGCTTGTCAGCTTGTCAGTACGTCCTCATTGACCATTGACCATTGGCTATTGACCATTGACAATTCATTTCAGCTTGCCTGGTGGTCAGCTTGCCGGGCGGAACTGCTGACAGGCTGAAGCGCAGACATGTTGATGTACTGTCACCGTTTTATCACGAGGGAGGGCACATTGGCAAAGGTTTCTAATGTAGCGCCGGTGACGGGGTCTATAACCGGCAGGCGCGTACCAGAAGCGCGGTCATAGAGGCCGACGATGGCGGGGTAGGTGCCAGGGCTGGCGTTGGCGGGAATGGGCACCGGATGAACCTGGAGGATGATGTCGCCGGTTTGCCAGCTCCAAGAGGGGGCGTCCAGGGCATCGCGTTGGGCCAGAACGCCGCCATCATGCAAAACTTGGGTAAACAGCACGGCGTCGGTGGTATCGGCGGGGGGGACGAGAGGGCCGACACGGATGGGGTCTTGCACTTGCCAGGTAGTGAGGAGCACGGCCGTTTCCCCCGCCACCACCTCATTTTCCGACCACGCTACGTGGCGCAGCAGCACGCCATCGCCAAAATTCGCCAATGGCGGGTCAGCCAGCCATTCCGCCGGGGGCGAGGCCAGGGCATAGGCGGTAAAGCTGGGGTCCAGGTCCGTGGGGCGCAGCTCAATGGTTTCCAGAGGGCTTAGCCAGGCCGCGAAGACGGGGTGGGCTGAGGTGGAAGCGGGAATGATGGCCTGAGTAGCGCCGCCGCCAGGCCAAATGAGAGCGTAGCGGGCGTCGGTCCAGCGGGCGTGCAGGTGGGGCTGCGTAACCAGGGCAATGGAGGGGTCATGGGCCGGGCCGGGCAGGGCGGTGGAGATGACGGGTTCCCCGTCTAGCCGGGCGGCATAATCAAACATGGCAATTTGGGTGACCTGGTAGGCGGTGCGCACCTCGGGGGCGGCAGCCCAGCGCACGAAGTAGTCGCGAGCTGTCCAGAATCCTGCCAGCAGCAGCCAAAGGACGGCCGTAGCGCCCATCAGCCAATCTCCTTTTTTGCGGAGCCAGGGCTTTGCCCAATCCACCACTGCCACAAAGCCGACGGCGGGCAAAATGTGTACGGGGGCCAGGGCTGCCAGATTGCGGGTGGTGTTGGCGGTGGGGCCGGTGATGAGGGAGGGGGTGATGCCAATGAGGAACCAGAGCAGGAGGAAGGCTGGGGAATATTTAATAATGAATTGTGAATTGTGAATGATAAATTGTGAACTGCGAATGGTGCGATAGAGGGTGATGAGGAGGCCGAGGGTGAAGAGGACGGCCGTCAGGCCATCAAACACGGGGCGGCCCGGGATGTTATAGGCCAGGAATTGGTCGCCGTAGCCGGGCCAGACGAAAGCCAGCAGGGCGTCGCGGGCGTTGGTGAAAATGGGGGTCAGGTTGCCGTCGCGCAGGGCTTGGAGGGGGGCGTCGAGCATGCTGACGCGGGGCTGCACGCTGGGATTTTGGCGCAAGTAGATGAACATGGGGGTAATGAGAACGGCCGTTGCCGCCAGCCCTAACACCGTTGGTCGCCAGCCCCGGCGCAGCAGAGGGCGGTTGACCAGGGCCAAATAGATGAGAAAGGCGGGGAAAACCAGCCAGGCAACGCGTGCTGCCAGATAAAGGTGCAACGTTGCCAGCAGTGACAATCCAAAGCCTGCTGCTGGCAGTGTCACCAGCTTGCCTTTGGGTAAACTTGGTTTCTGGAAAAATTGCCAGAAGAACCAGACGGCCGTGCCCATGAAAAAGGGCAGCATGCCGGCCCGCAGCGCTTCCCGGCTGCTAGCCAGGGGCCAAAAAGAGAGGGCGAGCAGAACGGCCGTCAGGATCGCCACCCGCCGGTCAAAGGCGCGGGCCACCCACAGGTAGGTGACGCCAATAGCCGCCACGCCAAAAATGACGTTGACCAGCCGCAGCGCCAGCACGTTTTTGCCCAACAAAGCCATAGCCCCGGCGACGGTGTAGCTGTAGAGAGGCTCGCTGCCGTAATTGTAGGGGAAGTAATAGCGCAAATCTCCTGCCAGCACGCCCAGGGCTTCACGGCCGTGATTGGCCTCGTCGTGAGTAAGGCCAGGGGGTACATCGGTCAGCCGGTACAGGCGCAGGCCGGTAGCCAGCAGAAGGATGAGCAGGAGGGGCAGGAGTTTGCGCATGAACAGATAATTGGCAACTGGTTAGGGGTTGCGGGTCACTGGTTTTTCGGCCACCGCGAAGACTTCGCGCTCGAAAAACCAGCGGAAAGGGGGGACGTCAAAGGCCAGGCGGCGCAGCGTGGCCAGAAGCGGGTTCTCGTTCCGGTTTTGCGGCGGTGAGTCTAGCCAGACCTGCACGTTGTGGAAGCCGGCGGCTTTCAGGGCGTGGCCCATGCTAAGGATGGACTGTTCGTTGACGTGGACGTCTTGGTTGACGGGGGTGATGGCGCGCGGGTCTTTGGGGTATTTGTCCCCTTCGCCGAGGAGGGTGCGGAAGCGGCGTACCCAGGGGTAGGCGTAACGGTCGTACCAGATGTTGGGGGCGGTGTGGATGATGAAACGGCCGTTGTTCTTTAGCACCCGACGCACTTCCAACATCGCTTCATGCAATTCCCAGGGGTAAAGATGCTCTACCACGTCAAACATCAACACGCGGTCAAAATATTGGTCAGGAAAGGGCAGGTATTTGGCATCTGACAGGCAAACCCCCGCTTTAACCGGAGGAATTTCGCTGTTCTGGCGGGCGGTCTGAATCACGTTGCGGCTCATAACGGCCGCGGCCTGGGCATAATCCATGCCATACGCTTCCACGCCCAGGGCCATACAGTGGCGCAAAATTTCGCCGCGTCCGCAGCCCACGTCCAGCACGCGCATGCCGGGCTGCACGTCGGCCACGGTAAAGGCGTCGCGCAGGCGGCGCGAAAGGTGCTGGCCTTCCGATTCTAGAAAAACGTCGTACCCTTCGCAGGCGGTTAAAAAATATTCTTCGGTATATAGGGTAGAGGGGAGGGATTTTCTTTCTTTCGTCGCCATGTTGTTTTGCGGGATCAGAGGTTAGCGGTGAGCGTTGGCCGCGACTTTCTGTCACCAATCTCTAATCTTCAATCTCCAATCTCTAATTCTCCTGATTTGGGTCAAATAAAAGCTGCGCTTCTGGGACCCAGCCCAAAATGCCGTTAACGGTGCGAATTTCGCGCCACAGGTTGCCGGCGTAGTTGGCGTGGCCGGGCTGCAAAATGACAATGCCGCCGTTGGGTACCAGGGCGACGATGCTGCCGCCGGGCACGCGCTGGACGGCTAAATTGCCGCCGCCCGTATTGGCTACGGCCGTTTCTCCCTCAACCGGGGTGGGGGTCAGGGTGGGCGTGGGACTTTGGGTGGGCGTGGGCGTGCTGGTTGGGGTTTGGGTAGGTGTGGGCGTCAATGTGGCATTGGTAGGTTGGGCAGATAGGGTGTTGGTGGGCACGGCCGTTTCTGGCGCAGGGGTTTCAAAAATAGCGTCTTCTGTACCTGCTGTGGCTTCTGTTGTGGCGGTGGGTAGGCCACCAAAGGCGCCAGTGGCTGGTGTGCCCGATAAGGATCGGGTGCTGGTAGGCGTGGGGCTGGTTTGGGCAACGGCCGTGGCGGTCAGGTTTTCATTGCTCAGGGCCACAATTTCCCCTGCCGTTTCAGGAGTGTTGGTGGCTGTGAGTTCGGGGGTGGGCAGCACGGCCGTTTCTTGCCCACCCAGCGGCACACCAGCAAAGAAAAAGCCAATCGTCAGCAGTTGCAGCGCTAGCGCCATGCCCGTTAGCACCCGTTGCTGCATCTGCAATTGCCGCGTACTCAGTCCGGTACGGGCCACAAAGCGTGGCGACTGCATCAGGTAGGCCAATAGAATAGCCGCCAATGCACCAACCGCGGCAATGCCCATGCCCCATAAAGTCCAGGTCGGAAAACCCATAACGGCGATTATAACCAGTTTGCCGCCATCGTGGAAATTAGGGGGGCAAGGTTTATGCATCATTTTCCTGGAAGCTGCGAACCAGGCGCTCTGGCAAAGGCACTTTCTTAGCTTCCGAGAAAGTTGAAATTCTTTTCTGACAATGTAGGATGAAGAATGAATTTGGGAATAGGGTATAATCTACTCGACTTGCTTGCCTGTTCTTGGCAAACAGGGTCAGTTAGAACTTGGCGTTTAAGAAGGGTCACCCTTCATCCTTCATTCTTCGTAATTTATCCTAAATAAGGAGAGAGCTATGGCAAATAAACAGTATGATCTTGTGGTTTTGGGCGCAGGCCCCGGCGGCTACGTGGCTGCTATTCGCGCCGCGCAACTTGGGCTTAGCGTAGCCATCATCGAAAAAGAGTACTGGGGCGGCGTCTGCCTCAATATAGGTTGCATTCCATCAAAAGCGCTTTTGCACAATGCCGAACTGGCCCATACTTTACAACATCGTGCCAAAGAGTTTGGCTTCAGCTTCGACAATCTAACCCTCAATTGGAACGTGGCCTGGAAACGCAGTCGCCAGGTTTCTAACCGTCTGGTTAAGGGGGTGCAGTTCCTCATGCGCAAGAATAATATTGATACCTACGAGGGAAACGGCCGTCTCCTGGATGCCCACACCCTCCACGTCACCCTTAACAAAGGGGGCGAAGAAGAACTCAAGGCTAAAAATATCATTATTGCTACCGGCGCCCGCCCGCGCCAACTGCCCGGCGCCGAGTTTGATGGCGAACGCATCATCTCCTACATCGAAGGCATTATGGCCGAGCAGCTCAAAGAGAAAGTCATCATCATTGGTGGCGGCGTCATTGGCGTTGAATTTGCTTACATGTGGGCCAACTACGGTGTGGACGTCACCATTTTGGAGATGCTCGACCACCTGCTGCCCGCCGAAGACCCCGAATGCAGCGACGTGCTGGAAAAAGCATACAAAAAAATGGGCGTCAACTTCCAAACCGGCGCCCGCGTCGAAAAAATTGCCAAAACCGATAATGGCGCCTCTGTTTCCCTGGCCGATGGCTCCACCTTGGACGCAGATCAGGTCATGGTAGCCATTAACTTTGTCCCAAATACCGAAAACATTGGCCTGGAAAAAGCCGGCGTCGCCCTCACCAAGCGCGGCAACATCCAGATTGATGACCACATGCGCACCAGCGTCAGCCACATCTACGCCATTGGCGACGTGGCCACCGAATACCGTCTGGCTCATATTGCCTCGGCCATGGGTATGGTCGCCGCCGAAACCATTGCCGGACACGACGTGGAACCCCTTAACTACAAGATGCTGCCCCGGGCCACCTACTGTGTACCCCAGGTAGCCAGTTTTGGCTATACCGAAAAAGAAGCCCAGGAACTGGGGTATGAAGTCAAAGTAGGCAAATTCCCCTTCCAAGTCAACGGGAAAGCTCTAGGGCTAGGCGAAAAAGAGGGCTTCATTAAGATTATTGCCGACGCCAAATACGGCGAAATTTTAGGCGCCAGCATGATTGGCCCCAATGTGACCGAACTGTTGCCAGAACTGACCCTGGCCCATAACCAGGAACTGACCGCCGAAGAAATCGCCCGTAACGTCCACGCCCACCCGACCTTAAGCGAGGCCCTTATGGAAGCCGCCCACGGTGTGGAAGGGGAACCGATTCACATTTAATCGTTGCCCTTGCGCTTTCTGTGCCGAAGGATCAAGCCGCCTACGGGCGGCTTTTTTCGTCGCGCTGCCGGGCAGCCCTCGAAATATTGGGTAAATACACCTGGTTTGCCAAATTGGGTTTACCTCCATAACCCCTAAATGTCACCTTATTGACACTTAGGCGCACAAGGCATATAATAGAATTCGTGTCGATAGCGCCTCGTTAGATTTTGAGGCACCAACACAAAAGGTGCTTACCGAGTAAACACTGTATGATCTGTTTACCAGAAAGAAATTTTGCAACAAACTCCACAAACAACTTGGCGCAATGCGTCGGCAAGTTGCTTCTGTGTGTCCCCAGGCAGCCTTTTGTTTCCCCATTCTTAATCAACCATCCAAGGAGGTGATTGCATCGGATAATTACGCGTAAGCGAGTCCCAAAACTTTAGCTGTAATTTGCTGAAAAAAGATTTGACTGGGATGTTTGCAGCAAATAATCTTTTTCAGGGCTGCTAACAAACAGCAAATCACCTAAATATTTTTTCAACATTTCTTCCTAGGAGGAGAAAAAACAAATGAAACATAAGTGGTTTTCGATAGTAGTAGTATTGTTGCTGGCCAGCTTTGTCCTGGCTGCGTGTGGCGGCGAGCCAACGACCGTAGAGGTTACCCGTGTTGTAACCGAGACCGTTGTGGAAGAAGGCCAGGTCGTAGAGGTTACCCGTGTTGTAACCGAGACCGTCGTGGAAACGGAAACCGTGGTGGAAACCGTGGTGGAAACCGTGCAAGTGCCGATGGAGAGCGAAGAAGAGATGGCCCGTACCGGCAGTTGGTTGGACACCATCATCTTCGTAGAAGAGCCAAACCAGGATGCGGCGATTGCCCGTCTGGCGGCTGGCGACATTGACATGTTTGCTGACGACGTGGCTGGCGCGGCCATTTTGGATGCGATTGCCAATGCCGGCAACATCCAGACCCGCACCCAGTATGGTCTTTATGATGAAATGACCTTCAATACCGGTGTTTGCGCCGATACCGCCTTGCTGAATCCTTTCAACAACATGAAGTTCCGCGAGGCCATGAACTGGGTGATTGATCGCGACTATGTGGCCGACGAACTGTACGGTGGTTTGGCTGTGCCCAAGTACACCGCTCTCTCTGAGGCTGGCGCCGATCGCGGCCGTTTCGCCGCCGAAATCCGCGCTATTGAGGCGATGTATGCATATGACCTCGAAAAAGCACGAGAGGTTATTACCGCTGAGATGGAAGGTATGGGTGCCGAACTGGTAGACGGCGTGTGGAACTATGAGGGACAACCCATTACCCTCATCGGCCTCATCCGTAACGAAGATACCCGCCTGGAAATTGGCAACTACTATGCCAATCAGCTCGAGGATTTGGGTTTCCTGGTTGATCGCGTAGAGCGTACCTCTAGCGAACTCAGTCCCTTGTGGGTTAGCTCTGATCCAGCCGAATGTCTGTGGCACTGGTATACCGGCGCCTGGAGCCAGACGGTCATTGACCGCAGCTCTGTGGACAACTTCGATTTCTTCTACTCACCCCGTGGTATTCCGTGGCCGCTCTGGGCGACCTACGAAATGTCCCCCGAATTTGATGAGCTTTCCTTGCGTCTAGCTAACAATGATTTCGCGACGCTGGAGGAACGTGCCGAGTTGGTGCGCCAGATTCTGCCCCTGGCGGCCGAAAACGCTAACCGTATCTGGATCACCAGCCGGACTACCCTGGTGCCTTTCAGCACAGATGTTTCTGTAACTGCTGACCTGGCGGCTGGTGTTAGTGGCGCTGGCCTGTGGGCCAAGACCGCCCGTTTTGTTGATGAGGTGGGTGGTTCTATGACCATTGCTCTGCCCAGTGTTTTCACCGAGCCCTGGAACCCCATTGGCGGCTCCAACTGGGTCTTTGACAACATGGTGAAACGCGCCTTGGGCGAGCAGGGTTGGTACACCGATCCTAGCACAGGTATTGCTATTCCGAACCGCGTGGAACGTGCCGAAGTGGTCGTTGAGGAAGGTTTCCCGACTGGTGTGACTTATGATTGGGTGGATCTCTCCTTTGCGCCTTCTATTGAAGTACCAGGCGATGCCTGGGCCGGTTGGGATGGCGCCAATCAGGTCTTCTTGACCGCTGACGAGGTCTACACCGAAACGCAAACGGCCGTTTTCAAGAGCACTGTTTACTATCCTGCCGACTTGTGGGACACCATCACCTGGCACGATGGCAGCCCCATTAGCCCGGCCGACTTTGTCATGGGCATGATCACCACCTTCGACCTTGCCAACCCCGACAGCCCCTACTATGATGAGTCTTTGGTTCCCGGCTTTGAGCAATTCATGGGCGCCTTCAAGGGTACCCGCATTCTCTCTACCGACCCGCTGGTCATTGAATACTACGGTGACAATGCTGGTCTGGATGCCGAGAATATGGTAGTTACTTGGTGGCCCACCTATGACTTTGCCGATGCGGCCTGGCACAACATGGGTCTGATGCTGCGCGGCGACGGCAACGGCCTCTTTGCCTTCACCGATGGTAAAGCAACCGCCAACGAAGTTGAGCGCATCAACATGATCTCCGGTCCTTCCCTGCAAGTCTTCGCCGACGAGCTGGCTGCGGCCACAGAAGAGAACTTCATCCCCTATGCGGCCACTTTGGGTCAATACATCACCGAAGAGGAAGCGGCTGCGCGCTACGCCAACCTGGCTGAGTTTGCCCGCCGTTATGGCCACTATTACCTGGGCACCAATATCTACTTCCTGCAAGGCGTCTTCCCTGTAGAAGGCCAGGCAATCCTGCAGCGCTATGCGCCCCATCCGGATATGGCCAACCGCTTTGCTAACTTCGCTGAACCGGCCCTGGCTACTGTGGACATCGAAGGCGACAGCCGCGTAACCATTGGTGACGAAGCAACCTTCGACGTTTACATTGACTACTATGGCGGTGCCTACCCGGTAGACGACATTGACAATGTGACCTATCTGCTGTTTGATGCCACCGGCGCGCAAGTTGCCCAAGGCGAAGCGGAAGCCGTGGAAGATGGTCTGTGGCAAGTAACCCTCAGCGGTGACGTGACCGGCGCTCTGGAAGAAGGCTCCAACCGTCTCGAGATCGTCGTTGTGTCTAACCTGGTGGCGTTGCCTAGCCTGGGTCAAGCCCAATTTGTAACCGCTCCGTAGTTTCTTTATTCGTTTCATGCAAGCGGTAAGGGACGGGCTTATTGACCGTCCCTTACCGAAAAGTTGACGCAGTCAACCGGCTGTGTCAGAATTAGCGAGTTGGAGGTGGCCCTAAGCTGCCTCCAACTTGCTCTATGTAACAGCATAAGTTTAATATAAGGAAAAGGTACCAAAGTGAGCCAGGAAATCTTCTCCCTTGACGTAGATGTTGAATCAATCGAAGCCTCATCGCGCAAGGCCCAAAGACAGGCAATTACGCGCCTAGCGCGCTACATGGCCGGGCGCGTTGTGGCTCTCCTTTTCACCGTGGCTATAGGGGTGTACGTCACCGTACTCATCGCCAACATGGGTGGTTACGTGGACGATATTCGCCGTGGTCAGATTCGTGAGTCCATTGTAGTGGGCTTAAGTATGGATGAGGTCTTCCGTCAATTGCCAGAAGCAGAGCGGAGATCCATCATCGAGGAACGGGTGGCGCTTGAAGAGCAGCGTTATGGTCTTGACCAGCCCTTTATCATTCGTAGCTTTCGTTACCTGACCAACGCTTTGACTCTCAACCTGGGCTTTTCTGAACAGTTGCAAAGTGACAGCGGTTCGCGTAGGGTTAGCAATATTATTCTTGAACGGCTGCCCTCCACTCTGGTACTTTTTGGTACGGCCAATCTGCTACTATTTTTTATTAGCCTATTTTATGGACTTAGCCTGTCACGGCGATATGGCAGTTTCATGGACAAGTTTGTGTTGGCCATGGCGCCTACTTCGGCGGCCCCTGGCTGGTTTTATGGCCTGTTCCTGATTTTGATTTTTGCCGGGCTTTTACGTTTGCTTCCCTTTGGCGGCATGGTCGCCGCCCCCCCCCCCGAAAACCCGCTTGATTATGCGTTAAGCGTATTGCGGCATATGATTTTGCCGGTTATGGCCTGGTTGATTAGTGGTATATTCCTGACCACCTATAATTGGCGGACCTTTTTCCTCATTTACGCCAGTGAAGACTACGTCGAAATGGCAAAGGCCAAAGGGCTGCCAGACAAGATGATTGAACGTCGCTACGTGCTGCGCCCCACATTGCCTAATATTGTGACCAGCTTTGCGTTGTTGCTCATTACTTTGTGGGCCGGCGCCATTATTTTAGAGACGGTGTTTAACTGGCCGGGTATTGGTCAACTCTACTTCCGGGCCATTGGTGTTTACGACACGCCGGTTATTCTGGCAAACGTGGTGGTGTATGCGTATTTGTTAGCGCTAACCGTATTTTTGCTAGATTTCGTTTACGCTCTGGTAGACCCGCGTGTGCGCGTTGGCGAAGGGAGTCAGAACCGATGAATGCACTTATATCTGGATTACGCCAAATTCGCAGTTATCCCTCGGCAATAATTGGGCTGGTTATTATCGGCCTGTTAATTGTTGTGTCTATTGTTACCCCAATCGCTATTCCTTACAGCGAGGCGGTACGGTTGTGGCGCGGTGGGGAAGACGTGTGGCGCGAGTACCCGCGCAATGCATGGCCTGTTTGGTACAATTGGTTTACCACCGTTGATTTGCCGGCGACGATTGCCTTTAGAAGCGATGAAGATGAAGAGTTAAAAACGGTCGAGCGGCTCTCAGATAATACACGGGAGGCCCGCTTTGTTTTTGAGTTTGATTTTCCTTACGATGCGTTTCCTCCAGACCTCATCATGTTTACCAAAGCGCAATACACGTCCAAGCAGCCTTACATGGAGATGACCTGGTTTACGCCAGACGGTCGTGAAATTCGTGCCGGAGAGCTAACTTCAGGGCCATCCTCATCTTTCCGTTTTGCGCAAGATGATCGCTTGCGTCGCCGGTTAGAGCGCTTAACGGGGATAGACGGCGTCGCGCCCCGGCAGGCACTGTTTGACGATCCTAATCAAGAAGGGTTGCAGGTGCTAAATGGTACTTACCGGCTTGAAGTAAACGCCCTGTTGTTTGAGGAAGAATCAGACCTTGACGTCACCTTTGTAAGCTACGGCATCGTTCACGGTATCGCCGGCACCGATCATCGGCGGCGTGATTTAACCGTCGCTTTGCTTTGGGGCACGCCCATTGCCATGGCCTTTGGCTTGTTAGCGGCCTTGGGCACTACCATCACCACCATGAGCATTGCCGCTATTGGTGTCTGGTTTGGTGGCTGGTTCGACGCCATTATTCAGCGCCTGACTGAGGTGAATGCCATCATTCCCCTGCTGCCCATTCTAATCATGGTCGGCACATTCTATTCTCGAAGTATCTGGTTGATGTTGGGGTTGGTCGTTGTGCTAAGTATCTTTGGCCTATCCATCAAAAATTACCGCGCCATTTTCTTGCAAGTGCGCGAACTCCCCTACATTGATGCTGCTCGAGCTTACGGGGCCAGCAATATGCGGATTGTATTTCGCTACCTGGTTCCCCGCATTCTTCCCCTCCTCATACCGGCAATTGTGAGCCTTGTGCCTTCTTTTGTGTTCCTGGAAGCCTCCTTAGCCGTGCTTGGCTTGGGCGACCCTATTTTGCCCACCTGGGGCAAGCTTATCAACGACGCGTACACGCAAGGTGCGTTATTTAACGGGTTTTACTACTGGATTCTGGAACCGGCCGTGCTGCTAATGGGTGCTGGCCTGGGCTTTGCCATGGTTGGTTTCGCATTAGACCGTATTTTCAACCCCAGACTACGGGAGCTTTAATCATCATGGATAACACGAACAACGAACTTTTAGTAGTGAGAGGGCTGCGCCTGCACTTTAAAACACGTAAAGGTGTTGTCCAGGCCGTAGATGGCGTTGATTTTGACCTGCCGCGCAATCAGGCCACCGTTGTTATCGGTGAGTCAGGATGCGGCAAAAGCTCTTTAGCCAAGGCCATTTTGCGCCTTTTGCCCCGTAATGTGGGCACTTATGACGGCGAAGTGTTGCTACAAAACGAAGATATCATGAAGCTCAGCAACGAAAATTTCCGCAAGGAAATTCGTTGGAAGCGCATCTCCATGGTGCCCCAGGCGGCTATGAACGCCCTGAACCCGGTAATGCGTATTGGCGACCAGGTAGCGGAACCGGCTATGGTACACATGGGTCTGAGCAAAGAAGAAGCGCTTAAGACTGCTTTACGCATGTTTGAGCAGGTCGGGGTTCCAGCCGACTTCTTGCACCGCTATGCTTTTGAGCTAAGTGGTGGCATGAGGCAGCGCGCGGCGCTGGCTATGTCCCTGGTTACCCTGCCGGACCTGGTTATCTTGGATGAGCCAACCTCGGCTCTGGACGTTTTGACGCAGGCCAACATCATGAACTTGATGAAGCGGGTTAAGAAAGATTTGGAAACCAGCTTCATTCTCATCACCCATGATATCGCTACCTCCAGCGAATTAGCGGACAACGTTGCCGTGATGTACGCTGGGCAAATTGTGGAAGTTAGCGACGCCCGGCGCTTCTTTACGGAACCGCTGCACCCATATTCACAAAAGCTGATGGCCAGTGTGCCGCGTTTACGGGAAACGGTGGAACCGGACTTCATCACCGGGCAGCCGCCAAGTTTGCTAAATCCACCAACGGGCTGCCGTTTTGCGGATCGTTGCCCGGCGCGCTTTGCCAAATGTGACGAGGAGCCACCTACTATTATTCGCGATGGCGACCGTAAGGTTAAGTGTTGGCTGTATGTCTAACGCAATTAATAGTCTGGAGTGACCTGATACCAACAATAAGCATGCGTGTTCCATGGTATAAAGGGAAGAAACGAACAAGATGAGTGACATGATTAGTGATTTAAAGAGCGTTGATGGTGGGAATGGCCAACCCCTGCTGCAAATTCAGGATCTGCACGTGTGGTATGAGCTGAAGCGCTTTGGGTTTGGCCATGCCGGGTACGTGCGGGCGGTAGATGGCGTAAGCTTTAATTTGAAACAGGGCGAGGCTATGGCTTGCGTTGGGGAGAGTGGCTGTGGCAAGTCTAGCCTGATGAAAACGATTTTGGGCTTGAATCGGCCCACCAAAGGGGATGTGGTTTTCGATAACACCAGGCTTACGGAAACCCAAGGCGAGGCGTTGCGCCTTTATCGCGCGAAAATTGGCTATGTGCAGCAAGATCCTTTTGGGGCGTTACCGCCGTTTATGAATATTCAACGCATTTTGGAAGAGCCATTGATTATTAACGGTGTTAAGGATCAGGCAGAACGTCTGCGCCGTATTGAGAAAACGCTGCAGGAAGTTAAGTTAACGCCTATTGAAGAAGTGCTGCCTAAATTCCCGCACATGTTAAGTGGGGGACAGCAGCAGCGCGTGGTGATTGCACGGGCAATGATTATGGAGCCGAAGCTGTTGGTGGCCGATGAACCGGTGTCGATGCTGGACGCTTCGGTACGGGTGGAGATTTTGCGCTTGCTGCGTAATTTGCAGGAGTCGCACAATCTGGCGGTGATTTACATTACTCACGATCTTTCAACTGTGCGCTATTTTTCTGAGTACATCTTCGTGATGTATGCGGGAGAGGTTATTGAGATTGCCAAGATGGAGGATCTGTTGAAGGATCCGAAGCATCCTTATACGTGGGCGCTGTTGGAGGCCTCATCTGATCCAAATGCGGATAATGCGTTGGTGTTGCGGGAAGTTCCTCGTGGCGAGCCGCCAAGTTTGGTGAATCCTCCCACGGGTTGCCGTTTTAACCCGCGTTGCTCGAAGATGATTGAAGGGGTTTGTAACGTGAAACGGCCGCCTAACTTTACGGTTGCGCCTGACCACAAGGTGGCTTGTTGGCTATATGATGAAGAGGAGCAGCATGCTTAACAACCGCTTGCTTTGGGTGGGTTTCTTCCTGGTGTTGATTGGCGCCGTGTTGCCCTTTCTGATTGTGATCCAGGTAATCGAGTCTACCTTTTTGTTAAACTTTGTGGCTTTCGCCGCGTCTACTACCGGCATTTTTTTGGGCGTCATAGGCACGGCAACCTATGTGGCTGATAAACGACGTGGAGAAGACGGGCATAACTATTAGAGCCGGCGGACGACCAAGTTATTGAGAGAAAATGCCAGCTATGTGATAGTTGGCATTTTTGTTTGTCGCCAGGACTATTTACCGTTAAGAAAGCGGCGTTATTTGGTGGGGATATGTGGCAGAATTGGCGTGCCCGTGCGTGGCGAAACGTACTGAAGTTTACGCTAACGCGTTTGGTGACTCTGGCGCTTATGGTGGTCATGGCCGTTTACCTGACCATCCTTATCGCTAATTTGGGCGGCTATGTGGACACGATTGTAGCCTCGCGCATTGAGGAGCAGGTGGGGTTTATGATGCGTGGTGATTGGCTGCAGGAGTTTCCCACGGAGGAGCGCTTTGCGGCTGCCGAACAGCTCATGGCGAGTATGAAAGATGCGGCCGGGCTGAATGACCCTTTTTTGCTGCGAACTTTACGCTGGCTGGGGGATGGCCTGACGTTGAATTGGGGAGAACCGGAGCGTGCGCGGGCTTATGGGTACACGGCCGTTGGCCAAAGTGTGGGTGATATTATTGCCGACAACCTTTCCCGTACGTTGCTGGTCTTTGGCCTTGCGAATATCTTGCTGTTTGTTACGGCCGTACTGCTCGCCCTCTTTCTCAGCCAGCGCTATGGGGGCATACTCGATCGGTTTTTCATCTTACTGTCGCCCATTTCGGCAGCGCCCGCCTGGGTACTGGGCATTTTGCTTAGCACCTTTTTGTTGCGTACTTTTGGCTTTTCGTCGGGGGGAACCTTCGACACTTGGCCGGGCGATTTACAGTGGAGTTACGTGGTGGTCATGCTGCGTCACCTCCTTTTGCCCTTTACGGCCGTTTTCCTCGCCGGCCTCTTCCAAAGCGTATACACATGGCGCAGCTTCTTCCAGATATACCGCCAGGAAGATTACGTGGATATGGCCGTGGCCAGGGGGCTGTCTAACGGCCGTGTAGACCGCAACTACATTGTGCGCCCGGCCTTGCCCGCCCTGCTCACCAGCTTCGCCCTGCTGCTCGCCGTACTCTGGCAAGAAGTGATTGCCCTGGAACACTTTTTCAACGTGCGCGGCATTGGGCGCTTGTTTGTCCAGGCCCTGACCACTTACGACACCCCCATGATTGTGGCCGTGGTTACTATTTTTGCCTACCTGATAGCCATCACCGTCTTTATTTTGGACATCTGTTACATCTTTGTGGATCCACGGGTGCGCGTGGGCAAGCAGGATCAGCAGCAAGCCCAGGCCGTGGTGCAACCACGCCCCCGGTTCTGGCAGCGCAAAAGCCAACTATCGGCGACCCGTGGAAAAACAGAAGGCCTGGCGTCATCCCGCAGTACCTTTTCCTTTCCGCGCTTTCGGCTGGCTGCCGTTGGTACGGCCGTGCGGCGGCTAAGGTCTGCAACGGGGGAGATCTTCAAAGAATTGGCCCAATACCCTTCAGCCATTTTGGGGTTGATCGTGATCGCTTTCTTGCTGGCGGTTTCAATATACACCGTTATTGCACTCCCCTATCATCAGGCCGTTGCCATGTGGCGCGGCGACAATAATATCTGGCAGCGTACGCCAACCAGCGCTTTGCCCAGTTGGGTCAATTTCTTTCGCCGTGGAGATTTACCACCTACTTTATCCTTTAATTCCGCAGAGTACACCCAGGTGCGTGAGCTAGATGATGGGCTGCGCGATGAGATTATCCCCTTTACCTTCACCTACGATTATGCAGATTTTCCACAAGATATTGTTCTGGATGTAACCGCCCAATACAACGTGCGCGGTCCTCACGTTGCCCTTGTCTGGGTTTGGCCAGATGGTCGCGAAAGAGAGTTAACCAGCTTCCAGCCCCGTTCCAGCGAGAGTTATTTTGTCAGCCGCGACACGCGCCTGCAGCGTCGGTTGCGGAGCGAAATCCCGCTGCAGGCGTTGTTTTTAGGGGATGAAGACACGGCCGTTACCCCCCAAAGCGGCCAATACACCCTCCGCGTCGAAGCCCTGCACTTCGAGCCAGACTCCCAGATACAAGTAACAGCCACCCTATTAGGCCAGGTATACGGCTTGGCTGGCACCGACGTCCAACGCCGCGATCTGACCATCGCCCTGTTGTGGGGTACGCCCATCGCCCTGGCCTTCGGCCTCATCGCCGCCTTTGCCACCTCCGTAGGCGGCATGTTCATTGCCGCCCTGGCGGCCTGGTACAGCGGCTGGCTTGACCGCGGGGTGCAGTTTCTCACTGAAGTCAATCTGGTGCTGCCCTTCTTTCCCGTCAGCCTGATGATCTTTGTCCTCTATTCCCGCAGCATCATCACCATTTTGGCCGTCACGGTAGCCCTCACCATTTTTGGCAGCGCCGTCAAAACTTACCGCGCCGCTTTTTTGCAGGTGCGCGCCGCGCCCTACATTGAAGCCGCCCAGGCTTATGGCGCCAGCAACTGGCGCATTGTGGTCCATTACATGCTGCCGCGCCTGGTCTCTGTGCTGGTTCCGCGCCTCATTGTCCTGGTACCTGGCTACGTTTTCCTGGAAGCTACCCTCGCTTTTTTAGGTGTAACCGACCCTCATTTGCCAACCTGGGGCAAGCTCGTAGTGGGGGCGCTCTCTTATGGCGTGTATGCCGATTCGACCCATTTGGTTATTGGCCCTCTGGGGTTGCTCTTCGTAACGGGCTTTGCCTTTGCCATGGTAGGGTTAGCGCTGGAGCGCATTTTCGAGCCGCGGTTGCGCCAGCTATAGTCAGCACCTGACGTTGACACGGCCGTTGCCTGGGGATAAAATCGGTTCATATTGTGAAATTTCAGGCCACAATGCGAGACGCCTATGAGCAAAAGTAAACCTTATCCAGGTACCCAAGCCGTTCTCCGCGCCCTTTCCATCCTTATCGCCTTCACCGATGAAAAGCCCGAATGGGGGCTAACCGACCTGGCAGAAACTGTGCAGCTTAACAAAACCACCACCTACCGCCTGCTCACTGCCCTGGAAAGCGAAGAGATGATCGCCCGTAATCCCCATACCGACACCTATCGCCTGGGGCCAGGGGTCATTACCCTGGGCGGGCGGGCGCTACGTGCCAACGACCTACGTACCGTGTGTCGCCCCGAACTGCGTAAGCTGGCGGAAATTGGCCGCGAAACGGCCGCTCTCGAAGTTCTGGCTGGTTCCGAAATCGTCATCCTCGACGAAGTGCCCAGCGACCGCGTCATGAGCGGCGGGCAGGCCTTGGGAACCCGCTGGCCCGCCCACGCTACCTCCACCGGCAAAGCGATGCTCGCCTTTTTACCCACGGAGGAGGTTGCCGACATCCTGCCACCCACCCTGGTTGCCAAAACCCCCCACACCATTACCGACATGGCCGCCCTGCAAGCAGACCTGGCCCACATTCGCCAGCGGGGCTACGCCATCGCCTACGAGGAGCTAGAGCTGGGGTTAGCGGCCGTGGGCGCCCCCCTATTCAACAGCGATGGCGACGTCATCGGCGCCATCAGCCTGGCTGGCCCCAAAATTCGGCTGACCCACGAGCGCATTTCTGCCCTGGGGCAGCTTGTGCGCCAGGCCGCTCGCCACATCTCCATGCTGCGCGGCTGGCAACCAGAAAGCTAGAGCTAGAGCGAGAGAGAAGTAGGGTTTTTCCTCAAGCTCTCGCGCTTGCTTAAAAGGAGGAATGATGCCCATACCAACCCCTTTTCACGAACGTACCGCGCCTTTGTGCGAAAGCTACGACTGGCGCGGCTGGGCGGGCTATTTGGCTGCCAGCCTGTACGAACCCTCCCACGAGCGGGAATATTTCGCCATTCGCAACAGCGTAGCCGCCATTGACGTGTCGCCTCTCTTCAAATATGAGATCAGTGGCCCCGACGCGGCGCGGCTGGTGGATCGCATTATCACCCGCGACGTAAGCAAGTGCCGCGTGGGGCAGATGCTTTACGCGCCCTGGTGCGACGAGGATGGCAAGGTCATTGACGACGGCACGGTGGCGCGGCTGGGTGAAAATCATTTCCGCATCACGGCTGCCGACCCGAATTTGCGCTGGTTTCAGGACGTGGGCTACGGGCTGAATGCACAGGTGGCGGACGTGTCGCCAGAGCTGGCGGCGCTGGCCGTGCAGGGGCCAAACGGCCGTGCCCTGCTCAAAGAAGTGCTCACCGGCATTGACCTGGACAGGCTAGGCTACTACCGGCTGGCCCAGGCCCAGGTGGATGGCGTGCCCCTGACGGTGACGCGCACGGGGTTCACGGGGGATTTGGGGTACGAGCTGTGGATACGGCCGTCTCACGCCACCCTTCTTTGGGACAGACTCTTTGCGGCCGGTCAGCGGTACGGCCTGCTGCCGGCGGGCATGGTTGCCCTAGACATCGCCCGCATCGAGGCGGGGCTGCTGCTCACCGAGGTGGATTACAAATCCGCCCACTACGCCGTCACCGAAGCGCAAAAATCGTCGCCCTACGAGCTGGGGCTAGGCTGGGTGGTGGCCCTGGATGGCGCGGACTTCATTGGGCGCAAGGCGCTGCACGCGGAAAAGGAGCGCGGCCCGGCCTGGTCTTTTGTGGGGCTGGAGATTGATTGGGTACACCTGGAGCAGTTGTTTGCCAAAGAAGATTTGCCGCCACAGGTGGCGCGGCGGGCGTCCAGAACGGCCGTGCCGCTTTACAAAGGCGGCAAACAAATCGGCCAGGCCACCAGCCAGACCTTCTCCCCCATCCTCAAAAAGTACATTGCGCTTGGCCAGGTGTTGACGCCCTATGCCGCGCCGGGCACTCAGCTCGAAGTCGAAATCACCGTGGAGTACCAGCGCCAGAAAGCCAAAGCCACCATCGTACCCACGCCATTTTACAATCCGCCACATAAGCGCGCATAAAACGAGGAACCCATGACACAAAAGTATGACGCAATCATTATCGGTGGGGGGCATAATGGGCTCATCACCGCCGGATACCTTGCCAAAGCAGGCAAAAAGGTGGTGGTGCTGGAAAAGCGCTACCTCGTCGGCGGGGCCAGCGTCACCGAGGAGATATTCCCCGGCTTTAAGTACACCGTCTTCTCCTACGTGGTCAGCCTGCTGCGCCCGGACATTGTGCGCGACCTGCGCCTGCCCCAACATGGCCTGACCATTTTACCGCTGGAAAGCACCCTCACGCCGCTGCCCAACGGCGATTACCTCTACCGCGACGGCGACCATTACCGCAGCTTGCGCGACATTGCGCGGCACTCGGCACGGGATGCTGGGGCGTATGATGAGTACGGCCGTTCCATGTACCACATGGCCAAAGCGGTCAAATACATCCTCAGCATGGTCCCCCCCGACCCCACCACGCTCAATCCCAAGGATTGGCTCAGCCTGCTAGACATGGCCCGCCACTTCCTCAACCTGCCCCAAGAGCAGCTTTACCTGCTGGCCAAGCTCATGACCATGAGCGCCGCCGACTTCCTCGACCAATGGTTCGAGTCCGACCCGCTGAAGGGCACCATGTCCGCCAGCGGCATCATCGGCACCTACCTGGGGCCGCGCTCGCCGGGCACCGCCTACGTGCTGCTGCACCATTACATGGGCGAGATTGACGGCGCCTTCCGCGCCTGGGGCTTTGCCAAGGGGGGCACGGGCGGCATTGCCAACGCCATCGCCCGCGCCGCCGAGGCTTTTGGTGCCGAAATTCGCGTCAACGCCCCCGTGGCGCAGGTCATCGTTAAGGGCAATCGGGCCACCGGCATAGTCCTGGAAAATGGCGATGAGTTATATGCCGATGTGGTCGTTTCCAGCCTGGACCCCAAGCTCACCTTTTTGAAAATGGTGAATCCCAACCAATTGCCAAGCGATTTGGTGCAAGATATTCGCGCTTTCAACACACGCGGTTCGTCGGGCAAGGTGAATCTGGCGCTGGACGCGCTGCCGGATTTGGCCTGTATGCCGGGCAACGGCCGTCACCTGGCCGGCGCCATCAGCATCAGCCCCAGTGTAGACTACATCGAACGGGCGTATGATGATGCAAAGTATGGGGAGTTTAGCAAACGGCCGTACATAGACTGCATCCTCCCCTCCGTCATAGACCCCCACATGGCCCCCCCCGGCAAACACGTCATGTCCTGCTTCGTGCAATACGCCCCCTACGACCTCAACGGCGGCTGGACAGACGCCAAGCGCGAAGCCTTCGGCGACGCTGTGGTAGACACCCTTGCCCAGTACATACCCAACCTCAAAGATATCATCCTACACCGGCAGGTGCTGACACCGCTGGACATCGAGCAAATGATCGGTTTGTCTCAGGGCAACATTTTCCAGGGCGAACTCAGCCTATCGCAGCTATTCTTCCTGCGCCCGGCGGCGGGCTGGGCCAAATACCGCACCCCCATCAAAGGGTACTGGCAATGCGGCTCCGGCACCCACCCCGGCGGCGGCATCATGGGCGCACCGGGGCAGTTGGCCGCGCAGGAAATTTTGAAGAATTGGGGATAGCTAGGGTGCAGGGGAGCAAGGGTGCAGGGGAGAAAAGTGCACGAGGAGTTGAGTAGTGAATCGAAAGCCAATCAAAAGTCATACGGAGTTAGAGGTATATCAGATTAGCTTTGAAGCGGCGATGCGGGTTTATGAAGCGAGTAAGAAGTTTCCGGTAGAGGAACGTTATTCGCTGACAGACCAGATCAGACGTTCGTCCCGGTCGGTTTGTGCTAATTTGGCGGAGGCGTGGCGCAAAAGACGATACAAGGCAGCCTTTGTGGCTAAACTCAACGATTCTGAAGCAGAAGCGGCGGAAACCCAGACCTGGCTTAACTTTGCCGTACGCTGTGAATATATGGATACAGAATCAGCGCAGGAAATTTACCGCACCTACGATCAGGTTCTTGGCAAACTGGTCAACATGATTGACAATCCAGAACCCTGGTTGATAAAAACTAAACAGGAGCGAGCCGCAAGATAGCTCCCCTGCTCCCTTGCCCCCTTGCTCCCCTGCAAAATACCATTTGATATAGAGGAAATTATGGCCGATAAATCATTAGAAACAGGCAGCGCCAATTACGACAGCCCGATATGGGGGCATAAGTGGGGCTACAAAGATACCGAGTTTGTGACATTGCCCAATGGCGTGACCAGCGTCACCGGCAGCCGCTACGCCATCTCCGGCACGCAAATGCCCGGCTTTTTGCCCTTTGTGGAAGAGATGCTAGACATCAAGCTAGATTTGGCGGACGTGAAGCCAGAGCGTGCCGACAAGCCCGTCACGCCGCCCAACATTAACCAACCCTTTATGGACGCTCTGAGCGCGGCCTTTAACGAGTCGCAAATTTCGCTGGACGATAAAGTACGGCTGCTGCACAGCCACGGCCAAACCACCGCCGACGAGGTGTACAAAGTTCTCTACGACGAACTGGAGCGGGTGTGTGACTTGGTGGTCTTTCCCGAATCGGAAGAGGACGTGGCCACGCTGATCCGCTTGGCTCTAGCGCATAACGTCTGCCTGGTTCCCTATGGCGGCGGCACCAGCGTCAGCTGCGCTTTGCAGCTCCCCGCCAGTGAAACGCGCATGATCGTCGTGGTGGACATGCGACGCATGAACCAGATTTTGTGGATTGACAAAGAGAATTACCGCGCTTGCGTGCAGGCGGGCATCATCGGCGGGCGGCTGGAGGCGGAACTGGCAAAGGAAGGCTTCACCAGCGGCCACGAGCCGGACAGCCTGGAACTGAGTACGCTGGGCGGCTGGATTGCCACCAATGCCAGCGGCATGAAGAAGAACCGCTACGGCAACATCGAAGACATTGTGGAAAATGTGACGATGATCACGCCCCAGGGTGTCATTGAGCAGGTGGCGGCCATGCCGCGCACCTCCATTGGCATGCGGCTGCAAGATTTGCTTTTTGGCAGCGAAGGCAATTTGGGGCTGATTACGAAAGCGGTGATCCGCATTCACAAGCTGCCGGAGGTGCAAAAGTTTGGCTCGCTGGTTTTCCCCACTTTCCAATTGGGCACGGAGTTTCTGTATGAATTGGCCCGCGCCGGGGTGTTTCCGGCCAGTATCCGCCTGCTGGATAACATTCAGTTTCGCTTTGGCTCGGCGCTGAAGCCGCGGGCTACGGGCAGTAAGGCGCTGATGAGCAAGATTGAGAAGTTTTTCTTGCTGCGGGTGAAGGGGTTTGACCCGCACGAGCTGTGTGCGGCGACCATTGTGATGGAGGGCACGGCCGCAGAGGTGGCCTACCAGCAGAAGGTGATTGCAAAGTTGTCTAAGCAGTTTGGCGGCATAGCAGGTGGGGAGGGCAACGGCCGTCGCGGATATATGCTCACCTACGCCATTGCCTACATTCGGGACTACCTGGCCCAATACCACATTATCGGTGAAACCTACGAGACCACCGTGCCCTGGGACCGCGTCATGCCGGTGATTGAGGCGGTGGATAAGCGGGCGCGGGAGCTGCATGCAGCGGCCAATTTGCCGGGCAAGCCTTACGTTTCGCCGCGCATTACCCAGTTGTACCACACCGGCGTCTGCATCTATTTCACCCACGGTTTCAGCGCCAAAGGAGTGGCGCATCCTGACCGGGTCTTTGGCGAGATTGAGCACGAGCTGCGACGTACCATCATTGAGCAGGGCGGTTCCATTTCGCACCATCACGGCGTAGGCAAGCTGCGTAAGGATTTTATGGAGGACACGATTTCGCCGACAACGGCTGAGTTGCTGAAGCAGGTGAAGCAGGCCCATGACCCGCAGAATATTTTCGGGATTCGCAACAACATTTTTGCGGAGTAGGGATTGATTAGCGTGAAAAGAACCCGTTTGACTCGTGGGCTTGTTGTTGGGCTGTTGGTGGTAACTGCCGTTTCCATCGCCCTAAACATCATCATCTACCAACAAGCGCGGAAATACTACCTTCAATTGAATGGGACGCGGTTAGAGCCAATTGGCTTGGGCTACTACCCAACAGCAGAGGAAGGTGCGGCGTTGAATTCTGACATCGTTGTTTTCTTTGGCGATTCCAGAGCATTTGAATGGCCCGATCCGCCTGATCTGGACGGCTTCACCTTTGTGAATCGCGGCATTGGCGCACAAACGTCAGCGCAGGTGGCGGCGCGATTTGATGCGCACGTTGCGCCCCTCCAGCCGCAAATTGTCATTTTGCAGGTGTGCATCAACGATTTGAAGACTATCCCGCTTTTTCCGCAAAACAAAGCCGCCATCATTGCCCATTGCAAAGCAAATATTGAGCAAATTGTAGACAAGTCGGTGGCGTTGGGTGCGGATGTGATTTTGACGACGATTTTCCCGTTGGGAAAGCTGCCGATTGAGCGACGGCCGTTCTGGTCGGGTGACGTTGCTGCGGCCATCACAGAAGTGAATGCCTTTATCGAGTCATTGGCTGGGCCGCATGTGGTAATTATGGATACGGCCGTTGTTCTGGCCGACGAAAACGGCATTGTGCAAGAAGCGTTCAGCCGAGATTTCTTGCATTTGAACGAAACCGGGTACGAAGCCTTAAACGAAGCGCTTGTTCAGCAACTGACTCAGTTAAAAATGGCTCAAATATCCACCGTTTCCGATTAAAACCTATTGCTAATTGGACAACTTCTATCTAAGATATAACTATAGTCATGACTGTGGTCGTATATAGAAAGGAGAGTGCAAAATGAATGTGATTTCCAAAAGCAAACTCAAGGCGCATATGCTGCGCATATTCCGCGAAATTGAATCTAGCGGAGAAACATTGATTGTCACAGACCGCAGCGTCCCCGTTTTGAAAATCATACCCATTGAGAAAAAAGCAACCGTACAAGATGTCTTTGGCGATGTGCAAGGCCAGGTGATTTATCATGAAGATATTGATACCCCAACATTAGAAGAGTGGGGCGACCTGGCATGATACTATTGGACACATCGGCTTTGATTTTTTGGACATTGGATCCAGAAAAATTGACTTCCGCAGCGTCAGAGGCGATTCAATCGTCTGAGCAAGTGATGCTGAGTTCAATTTCCATTTGGGAAATCGGCATCAAAGTCAAAAAGGGGCGTTTGGAAATTCCATATGTCATAGATGCGTATGTTGAGAGACTCAAAACGGTAGAAAAAGTAGAAATCCTGGCAATTGATGATGCGATGTGGCTCTCCAGTCTGGCGCTGGATTGGACACATCAAGACCCGGCGGATCGTTTGATTGTAGCAACGGCCGTACTCAATGCCTGTCCCCTTGTCACATCCGATCAAACAATACGCGCCTTTTATCAAGACGCCATTTGGTAATTTGGGCCACCCCCAAACTGGAAACGAAACCATGAGCAAAGAATATGACGCCATCATCATCGGCGGGGGGCACAATGGACTGGTAACGGCTGCAACCCTGGCCAAAGCCGGCCACAGTGTGCTGGTGCTGGAGCAGCGCGACGTGCTGGGCGGGGCCGCCGCCACGGAAGCCGTGTTCCCTGGTTGCAAAGTGAGCACAGGCGCCGTAGATGCCTCGCTGTTCCACGACGAGATTGTGCGCGAGCTGTTCCTGAAAATGGCCGGGCTGGAATTTGTGGAGAGCAAGGCCGCCATCTTTGCGCCGCAGCCCGACGGCCGTGCCCTGACAATTTGGCGTGACGAGCAGAAAACGGTGGCCGACATCGCCCGCTTCAGCCCCCGCGACGCGCAAGCCTACCCCGCCTTTGTGCAGCAGGTGAATGGCGCAACGGCCGTTCTCCGCACGATGATGCTCACTCCGCCACCCGACCTGGGCGCGTTAGGCGTCAACGATTTGGCCGCCTGGGGCAAAGTGGGGCTGCATACCAGGCGCATGGGCAGCAAAGAGATGATGGACTTTATGCGCCTGCTGCCCATGCCCGTCAGCGAATACCTGGACGAATGGTTTGAAAGCGCCGCCGTGCAGGGGGCCATTGGCGCGGTGGGCGTCACCGGCAGCCACCTGGGGCCGCAGGGCGGCGGCTCTACGCTGATGATGTTGTATCAATACAGCGGCGGCTTCCCGCGCGCCCGCTTTGTGCGCGGCGGCATGGGGCAGTTGGCGGCGGCATTGGCGTCTATGGCACAGCAAAAAGGGGCGGAAATTCGCACGAGCGCAGCCGTTTCCCGCATCCAGCTCAACGAGGAGGGGCAGGCGGTGGGCGTGCTGCTGGCCGACGGCAGCGAAATCCGCGCTCGCGCCATCGTGTCCAACGCCGACCCGCGCCGCACTTTCTTCCAACTGGTTGGCCCGCAAAACCTGGAGCCGCGCTTCATGCGCCAGGTGCGCAACATCCTCTATCGCGGCAGCACGGCGCGGGTCAATTTGCTGCTCAACGGCCTGCCGGAATTCAACGGGCAGACCAGCCCGGAGCAGCTAACCGGCCACATTCGCATTGCCCCCAGTTTGACGTATGTGGAAAAAGCGTACGATGCGGCGAAATACGGCCGTGTCTCTCCCGAACCGTACCTGGACGCCACCATGCCCACCCTGCTAGACCCCGCCCTGGCCCCCGCCGGGCAGCACCTCATGCACGTCACCATGCAGTACGCCCCCTACGCCCTGCGCGAAAGTGACTGGGAGAGCGAGCGGGAAAAGCTGGGCGACCACATTATCACCACCCTGGCCCACTACGCCCCCAATCTCCCATCCCTCATCGCCGATCGCCAGGTTTTGACCCCGCGGGACTGGGAACAGCAGTATAGCCTCACCGAAGGCGGCATCATGCACGGCCAAATGGGGCTGGACCAACTGCTGGTGCTGCGCCCCGTGCCCGGCTGGAGCCAATACCGCACGCCCATTGACAACCTCTACCTGTGCGGGGCGGGCACGCACCCCGGCGGCGGCGTCACCGGTGCGCCGGGCTACAACGCTGCCCGCGAGGTGCTGCGGGCGCTGCGGTAAATGACCGCACCTCCCCAATAAAAAAAAGCCACCTGCAAAAGGTGTCATTTCTGTGGGCGGTACAAGACTCAAACTTATGTCCTTTATGATTCAAGTTTTCCCTTAAAAAATAACGTTTTCCAATCTTTATTTAGCGTCTAGATTTGCATCCTCATTTTCTGGATATTCACTACTTTTTGCGGATGTCTCTTGATTTTCGGTAGCTTCTTCTCGCAAGGCTATAGCTTCTTTAAGCATTCTATTGGTTTCTTTAAGCTCTTTTTTGGTTTCTTCCTTTAGAGTTATGGCTTCCTCGTACTTGCGGTTGGCTTCCTCGTACTGGCTGATGGCTTCCTCGTACTGGCTGGTGACTTCCTCTCGTAGTTTTGTGACTTCATCAAGCTCGCTTTTGGCTTCTATAGCTCGAAGCAATAGATCAAGTTCTTTTTCTTTGCGTTTTTTAGTTAGACGTCCCAAGTTTATAGTATTCCAGAGGGTGAAGCCTCCAAGAGCGAATGAAAAAACAGAAACAACCAAACTTGCTGTTGCAAATGGACCAATAGTCTCTTGACTTGGAGTACCTTTAACTTCTTCAGAAAAGATGGTAAAGGTTGAACTTTCTTCTAAACTGATTGAATCACCAGTTACCAAATAAATCGAAAAAGATTCTCCTGGAAACAATCGTTTATTAATAAGACCCACATTATTGTTGCCTACACCACCAGTTGCGATTGATAGCCCTGGATTTAATCCTGGTAAATTTAGAGATTGTATTGGATATTGGAGGTTTGCAATTGTTACATCAATATTTGTTAATTGAACCCTACCCCTGTTCTCAATAACTAGCCCACTAAAATATTGTGTACCAAGGTCATAGTTTTGCAGAATGGTGTAGCTTAGTACCGGTGCATTGTAGACATGATTATAAAACCATCCTCCACCAAAAATGAACCCCCCTATACCAATAAGCATCCCGATAATTGAGGAGACAATTTTAAACCAATTTCTTTCTTCTTTTTTAGTTGAATTATTTTCACTCATTGTCGCTCTTTTTTGTCAATCTTATAGAGGTCCCAGTATTTGCTATGAGCTTCCTTGTAGTCAGTTGCAGGTCTTTCTTGATAGTCTTTCTGGTTCTTGTGTATAGGAATTTATGCTAGTAAGGGCACGTAATAGATGTTAGAACAGGTTTCCCTTACTGGCTTGACCATTCCCAATTATACCAAATAAAAAAGCCCCCCTGCGAAGGCAGAAGGGCCAAAAAGGTGGGCGGTACAAGACTCGAACTTGTGACCTCTACGATGTCAACGTAGCGCTCTAACCAACTGAGCCAACCGCCCGAACGAAGCCAGATTATACCAACCTTCGGCTGGGCGGCAAGTGCATTCTGCAGGCGGCAGGCGTCCAAAACAACGGCCGTTTCCCCCTTGTCACCCGTTTACCCTGCTCCCCAATTTATGGTATAGTTGCCCTCGATAGATGCTGTGGGCAACCCCTGAATAACAGGTGCAGCGTTGGCAAAACGGAAAGAGTCTCAACCGAAACCCACCCCCAATATCGGCGCCTTAGGTCTCTTGCTGGCGGCAACGGCCGTAGCCATCGTGGGCTACCTCCTCGAAGATTCCCTGGGCATCGCCTTTGGTATTTGGGGCGCTTTCATTTGGGTGTTTGCCCTTACCCTGGCCTTTATGTTCGGCCTCCTCTACTTTTCCCAGTTCGTCCTGCCCTTAGGCGGTGGCGAAGGGTGGTCTCAGGGGTTAATCTTGCTGTTGCGCCATTACTTTCAGCAAGCCGAGAAATACCTCAAAAGCCTGACGTCGCCCAAACCCAAGCAAAAGCGTCGTGTCGTTACCGACAAACCCATTTCCGATCCCAGTGTCCTTTCCCAAACCTTCAAAACCCTGAAGGCCGGTATGGTTCATAGCCACCAGGCCTTAGCCATCGACAAAAAGGGGGGCTTCCAGCGGGCGGCTGGTCCCGGCTTTGTGATGCTCATGGCCAAAGAATCGGTGCGCGAAGTTATTGACCTGCGCCCCCATGTGCGTACCCAGGCCGTCAAAGCAACCACCCGTGACGGCATTCCCATCCAAACCAGCGTCTTTGTCACCTTTCGCGTGCGTCAAAATCCGGTGGATGTTTCCGACTCCGAAATTCAATACCCTTTTGATCGCGATGCCATTTTCCACGTAGGGTACGCTAGCAGTATTGCCCAAGCTGAGGAAGTGCGCTCTTGGACTGAGCTAGTTTGCCCGCGGGCAGCCGCTATGTTGACAATAGAGCTGGCAAAATACACGCTGGACGATCTGTATCGAGTGGCAGATGCCCACGTAGTGCCTATTGAGGACATGCAGCTACGCATCATGAACGAACTGGCGCGAGAGATGGAACAACACGGCATTGAGGTGATGCATGTGGCCATTGCTGACCCCTTGTTGCCTGATGACGTAAACGAGCAGCGCATTAACAATTGGCGGGCGCGTTGGGAGCGCGAGATAGATGTGCGCCGTGCGCAGGGCAATGCAGAGGCCATGCGGCGCGTCAAAAAGGCGCGGGCGCGGGTGCAAATTGAAATTATCGAAAGCGTCATTCAAAACATCGAAGCCATGCGCCGTACCGAAACGGCCGATCTCGCGGATATTGTGATGTTGCGCATGATCGAGGTGCTAGAAAATGCCATGTCCGATAATTCCGTGCAGGCCCTGGTTCCCGAATACATCATGGGTGACATGGTGGTGGATGCTTCGCGCCAACTGCGCGCCCTGGCTGAACAGCGCACGCCCGCAGCAAAGGAGCCGGATGATGAGGTCTGAGCGCCGTTTTGCTGCCAGGGCGTCAGGCCCGCTCAGCTCTAGCCCCCAGCCAAGCCGCTGGGTGCCAATGAGCCTGATTGTGGCCTTTGTAGGGTACTGGATATTTGCTCGCTATCTGGAGCGCCCAGACTTGGCGCCGGTAATAAGACAGTTTTGGGATGCCTTGCTGCCTGCGTTGCCCTTGCCTGCATTTGTTATTTCTCTGGCTGAAATGTTTCATCCCCGGGTGCTGCGCCATTTGGTGCCCGTGATTTTGGGATGGATATTGGCGCAACGCGCCGCGGTTGGCTTGGTGCAGCTGCTTTACGACATGCCTTCGCGGGCGTCTGCCAGCGACTTTCTGCGCCGCCTGTCTGGTGGGCAAACAGGCAATGAGCCTATTGCCCTTAGCGCGCCCAAGTTGGACCTGGAACGACGTAAGTCTGATGTGTTGCGGGTTGGTGGGCCAGGGGCGGTTAAAATTGCGCCGGGGGAAGTAGCGGTGACGGAGTTGAACGGCCGTTTCCACCGTGTCTTAAAGTCAGGCAAGCACAACCTGGAGCGCTTTGAGATTGTGTATGCCCTCCTGGACTTGCGCCAGCAAGAACGCCGCGCAACGGCCGTGCCGCTGGTCACCAAAGACGGCATCAACCTGCGCGCTGACCTACACGTTACGTTTCGCATTGCTACCGGCGGCGAAGCGGTAACCCCTGGAAACCCTTTTCCTTACGATGAAGAAGCCGTGCGCAGCGCCGCCTATGCCCAAACCATCATGCCCGATAATCACGTACTAGGCTGGGACACCTTACCCGAACGCCTGGGTCGTGCCCGACTAGGCCAGATCATCCGCACTTACCGCCTAGACGAAATTTGGCGTTTACCGCACGAAGACGAAGATCAGTATCACGCCATTCAGCAAAAACTGGCCCGTGAATTGCGGCGTATGCTCCGTGACCGGGGTATTGAACTCCTTAGCGTCATGGTTAGCCCCTTTGAACTCCCTGACGAGGTTGTGCAGCAGTACCTTGCTAATTGGCGCATAGATTGGGAGATGCAGCGTCATATCCAGCAGGCTGATGGCAAAGCCATCGCTTTGGAAGAGATGGAGTTAGCCCGCGCGGAAGCAGAGATCACCATGGTGCAGGCCATCGTGGAAGGGGTGCAGCGGGCCCGGCGTGAAGGCCACCCTGCGGACGTTAGCGAAATCATGGCCTTGCGCCTCATTGATGCTTTAGAGCATATGGCCCGACAGTCGCAGCATTTCTACAACTACAACGCTCCGACGATGATGCTGCCCCGGCTGCAAACGATTCGTCAGCAAATTGCGCCGCGCCCCATCATTTCCCCGAGGTCAGAGGATTGATGGTTGCCCATACTCAGGCTGCAGCAACCGTAGCCCTGCTTACGCGACTGGTGCGCATTTTGTATGCGAACCAGCGCAATCTGGATATTGTGACGGTGGAAGATGTTGAGCGTCGCTATCCGCTGACGGGGTTGGGTGCGCCGGCTTTGCAGGCCATTGAACAATCGCAGCGCATTGTGCGCGCGACCAATGATTATCACTTGATTGGCCTGTGTGAATTTCACGTAGGCCTTATTTACTTGTTTTGGGGTGACAATCGGGGGGCTAGCCAGCAGTTTGCTGAGGCGCGCCGCCAATGGTCTTTTGTGAATGCCACGGCGGCTGTGTGCCTGGCGCTTTTTGCGGAAGGGCGGGCGCAAGAGTTTGCGCATCATCATGAAGGCGCCATGACCTGTTATGGGAAAGCAGAACAGCAGTTGCCGCGAGTTCGCTTTGACCAGACAAGGGCCGGGTTGCGCCATTTTGCCAGTACGCTGGCTCTTGAATTGCAGCAGGTGAAGGAAGCCTTACGGCTTGTTTTGCAGGAAATGTGGCAAGAGCAGGAGCAGGTGCCTTTTGACATGTCCCCCATTGCGCCAGACAGCCGGCGCCCGCAGCAGACGATAGCCCCTGTGCCGCAGTTTGGTTCGCCAGTTACCACGGGTGCAGCGCATCGCTGGTACCGGGCGGAACGGCAGCAGGATGGGTTCGCCGAGCACATTCCCAATGGGGCTTTTGTGCAGGTGGATGTGGCTGTGACCGACGGCGCGCCGGGTGATTGGATGGTGGTGGGATTGGCTGACACGGCCGTTCCCCCACACCTGTTGCTGACACCTTATTTGCACAACGAGCCTTTTGCGCGCCTTTGCCTGGCCCGCTGGGTAACTGTTGAGGGGCCGATGGTGGATGTGGGGCACGGTGCGCAGGCGTTAATGGGGGTTGTTTTGGGCCGGATGATGGGGTATTGGGTGAAGGCGTAACGGCCGTTAGGCTGAACCTGTTCCTGGTGCTACAATTAGGCCACTTTACGCGCAGTCGGCCTCAATAATTGAAGCAAGACATCCGGTTTCCTCGAGAAATCGGATGTCTTATACAAAGGACGGACAGATGGGCACACACATTCTCGTAATCGGTGCGACCTTGTTGGATATGAAAGGAAAGCCCCTGGTAGGCCTGGAGCCGGGTACCTCAAACCCTGCGGCTATCCGCTTTACGCGGGGCGGCACGGCGCGCAACGTGGCCGAAAACCTGGCCCGCCTGGGCGCCGACGTGGTGCTTGTTTCGGCTGTGGGCGATGACATCATTGGCAAGCAGTTGGTGGAACGCACGGCCGATGCGGGCGTGAACGTGGCCCATGTGCTGACGGTGCCGGGGCGCAGCACTGGTGCATACATGGCGCTGCTAGAGGATGATGGCAAGCTTTCTGTGGCCATGGACGACGTGCGCGTGATGGAAGTCATCACGGTGGACTACCTGAATGAACGGGAAACTCTGTTTCGCGAGGCGCAGATGATTATGATGGATGGCAGCCTGCCCCCAGAAACGATGGCGCGGGTGGTGGCGTTGGCGCAGGAGTACAAAGTGCCCCTTTGCGCGGATCCTTCTTCGGCACGGCTGGCGTATAAGTTACGGCCGTATCTGGCCAACCTCTTCCTCGTTGTGCCCAATGAAGCGGAAGCAGCGGAACTGTGCCAGGCTGACTATGATGGCTACGACCCCGACGCCAGCCTGGAAATGGCCCGCCAACTGGTGCGTTTGGGCGTGGCCAACGTCGTCGTGACCTTGTCTGACTTTGGCCTGGATTACTTTGCCGAAGACTCCACCGGCTATATTCCCCCCAGCTATAGCGAGAAAGTAGACAGCACCGGCACCGGCGACGCCGTTACGGCGGCCATTATCTTTGGCGTCCTCAACGAGCTGCCCATGCTGGAATCCATTCGCCTGGGGGCGGCGGCAGCTAGCCTGACCTTGCAAACCAACGAAACTGTGGTGCCAGACCTGAGTCTGGACATGCTTTACGAGCATCTTATTGTTTAAACGGCCTGCACGTCTGCAAGTTTGCATGTTTGCAAACCTGCGCGCCTAAAACCCAGCAAACCTATGAACAACTGGCTCGGCCTCATTATCTGCTTTGTGTACATTTTTGCCATTATTGGGCTGGCGGAGGGTTTGCGACGCTGGCGCGGTTACAGCAGTGGCTTTACGCGCAAGGTTATTCACATTGGCGTGGGCATGATGGCCTGGGGGCTGCACTGGCTGTTTGACAGTCCGTGGTTCTTTATTGCCGCTGCGCTCTCTTTTGCCGTCATCAACCTGCTGGACTGGCGCTACAAGTTCTTCGCTTCTATGGCTAGCAGCGACCCGGCCAATCTGGGGACGGTCTATTTCCCCATTGCGGCGGCGGTGGTGGCCTTCGTTTTTTGGGATCGCCCGCCGCTGATGGTGGCCGCCCTGATGCCGCTGACGTGGGGGGATGGGCTGGCGCCGGTGATTGGGAAGATGTACGGCCGTCGCCAATATCGTGTCCATACCAGCATCCGCACCCTGGAAGGCTCTCTGGGCTTTTTTGTGGCCGGGCTGCTCTTTACCTGGCTGGCCTTGTGGCTGCCCGGCGGCGCGCCCGCCATCTCCCCCGTGGCAGCCTTCTTCCCCGCCTTCGTCATCACCCTGGTTACCACCCTCATCGAGGCGGTTTCCATTTGGGGTGTCGACAACCTGACCATTACGGCCGCTGCCATTCTGATTCTGCAATACTGGCCTTTCTAGTACCCGTTGTCCGTAATCCGTAATCCGTAACCGGTTCACGGACTACGGCTTACGGTTCACGTTTCACGCCTCTTCCCAACCCTGGGCGCCTACCAGGGGCACAAAAGCCACCGGGCTGAGCTGGCTTTGCCGGTAAGCCGTTTCGCTTACCCGTTTCACCAGCACCAGCCACTGCTGCCGCCGATTGGGACCAACCGGAATGACAAGACGGCCGTTTATGGCCAACTGCTCCTTCAATGCTTCCGGCACGTCCGGTCCCCCCGCGGCGACAATGATGCCATCGTAAGGCGCGTGTTCCGCCCACCCCTGGCTGCCATCCCCATGATGCACCCACACATTGGCATAGCCTAAACGCTCCAGCCGTTCGCGGGCGTAGCCCACCAGGGCGGCATGCCGCTCCACCGTGTGTACTTCCGCCACCAGGCGGCTGAGAATGGCCGCCGCGTAACCGGAGCCGGTGCCTACTTCCAGCACCCTGTCGCTGGGAGTCAGGGCCAGCAGGGATATCATGTGAGCGACGACGTAGGGCTGGGAGATGGTTTGTCCTTCGGGGATGGGCAGGGGGCTGTCTTCGTAGGCGTGGCGCCGGTAGCGGCGGGGCACAAAGAGTTCGCGGGGCACTGTCTCAAAGGCGTGCAGCACGGCCGTATCGCGCACGCCCCGCGCCCGCAGTTGGTGCTCTACCATGTCGGCCCGCTGTTCGCTAAAGGGTTTTGCGCTCACCACGCTACTGTTTCTGTGTAAGGAAAGGGGTGACGCCTGGGTCGCCCCCACCTTTCACACTTTATCCTTCACCTTGGATAACGGCCGTTTCCCCAGCAGGCACCTTCTCCACCCGCACCGCGCACACCTTATACTCCGGTATCTTAGCCACCGGGTCCACGGCGTCAATGGTCAGTAAGTTGGCTGCGGCCTCGGCAAAGTGAAAAGTCATGAAGACCGTGCCCACGGGGGAGCGTCGCGTCAGCCTGGCTGCGGCCACCACCTGGCCCCGGCGCGAACTGACCCGCACCAGATCGCCGCTGTTTACGCCCAATTGCTCCCCATCTACCGGGTGAATCTCCACTTCCGCTTCCGGGGCGATGGCCTCCAGCCCCGGCGAACGGCGCGACATGGTGCCGCCGTGCCAATGGAATAGAATGCGCCCCGTAGAGAGAATGTAGGGGTATTCCGCGTCTGTTTCTTCTGCCGGGGGAATGTACTCAATGGCGTGGAACAACCCTTTGCCCCGGGTAAAGGCCGAGGTGTGGAGCACCGGGGTTCCCGGATGCTCTGGCGTGGGGCAGGGCCATTGCAGCCCGCCTGCTTCCAGCCGCCCATGAGACATGCCGGCGTACTGTGGCGTGACTGTCGCCATTTCTGCAAAAATTTCGGCAGCGCTGGCATAGGCCCAATTTTCTCCTAAACGGTTGGCCAGGTCGGTAATAATTTGCCAGTCCGCGCGCGCCGACCCAGGAATGGGCAACGCCGGGCGAATGAGCTGCACCCGCCTTTCCGTGTTGGTGAAGGTGCCATCCTTTTCGGCAAAGCTGACGGCCGGCAGCACCACGTCGGCCATGTGCGCCGTTTCGTTGAGGAAAATGTCTTGCACCGCCAAAAACTCCACCGCTTCTAGAGCTTCTTTGACGTGGCTCAGGTTGGGGTCGGAGAGCATGGGGTTTTCACCCATGATGTAAATGGCCTTTACGCGTCCCGCCAACGCCTCATTCATGATTTCTGTCACCGTCAGCCCCACACGGTCATCCAGCTTTTCCAAGGGCACGCCCCACGCCTGGGCAAACTTTTGGCGCATTTCCGGGCTGGTGACGGGTTGGTAGCCAGGAAAAACGTTGGGCAGGCCGCCCAGGTCGCAGGCCCCCTGCACGTTGTTTTGACCACGCAGAGGGTTCACCCCTGTACCGGGACGGCCGATGTTGCCGGTCATCATGGCCAGATTAGCCAGCACCTTCACATTGTCGGTGCCGGTGGTGTGCTGGGTGATGCCCATGGCCCAGAAAATGGCCGATGCTCCAGAGGTGGCGTAGAGGCGGGCTGCTTCCACAATTTGCGCGGCAGGCACTTCGGAGATAGCTGCAGCCCGTGCGGGTGTCCAATCCTGCACCGCCTCTTTGAGGGCGGCAAAGTTTTCGGTGCGGGCGGCAATAAACGCCTCGTCAGCCAACCCCTCCGCGATGATGACGTGGGCCATGGCGTTGAAAATAGCTACGTCACTGCCAGGTTTATGCCGCAGGTGCATGTGGGCAAAGTCGGCCAGGCCAATGCGCCGCGGGTCAATGAGAATGAGCTTGGCTCCATGTTGGCGCACCGCTTTTTTCATTTGCAGGGCCAAAACGGGGTGCGCTTCGGTGGTGTTGGAGCCGGTGACCAGAATTACCCGCGCCTGGGTAATGTCGCTGATGGAATTGGTCATGGCGCCAGAGCCGAGGGACGCGGCCAGACCGGCCACGCTGCTGCTGTGTCAAAGTCGGGCGCAGTGGTCGACGCTGTTGGTGCCAAGAACGGCGCGGGCGAATTTTTGTAGTAAGTAGTTTTCTTCGTTGGTGCATTTGGCTGAGGTGAGAACGGCGATGCTGCGCGGGCCGTAGGTGTCGCGGATCTGGCGCAGGCGGTGGGCAACGGTGTCCAGGGCGTTTTCCCACGCTGTGGGGGCGAGTTCGTCATGGCGGCTGGCGCGGATGAGGGGCTGGCGCAGGCGGTCGGGGGCGTGGACGTAGTCGTAGCCAAAGCGCCCTTTGACGCAGAGGTTACCGTAGTTGACCTGGTTATCGAAACGGCCGTTTACGCGAAAAACTAACTCATCCTTAATGTGCAGGTCAATCTGACAGCCAACCCCGCAGTAAGGACAGGTGGTGGTTACAATTCGGTCCGCTTTTAACATTTTAAAGTCTCCATAAAGGTTATTTGCAATGCCGCAATGGGGGAAGGCTCCCACTATGCTCCATTTTATGAATAAGGTCGCAGGTAAAGATAGTGATATATGACATGCCATCTTTTGACAAATGTCATTGCTTCAGGGGAGGGGTTTCCTTTATGATGGTTTTATCCTGGACAAAGGGTATCCACATTGCCGAAGGACAGGAGAATACGTGTAAGGAATGGCATATAGGAGTATAAAATGGCAACACAAAAATGGGTGGCAGTTAAGCAAGAGTGGTGTAATTTGGTCGAGCAGGACGTCGAATTGCTGGAACTACGCATTTATCCTGATGACATGCTTCCGGGGCCGCAGTCTTACAAGGTGGCGGCACGCAAATGTTCTGTGGACGTGACTTGTAACATGGCCGGTTTTCCCTGCAAATGGGCTTACACCAATCCGGAGTTGGATCCTTTTGTAGAGCGGGAGCGAGAACGCGCGGCATAGACGGGAAACGTGACGTTTGTATTGTTGCGTTATAGGTAAAGAGATAGCTAAGGGCAAACCTGCGGGGTTGGGGCTTTCGGGTCATCCGCCGCGCGGGTTTTTGCTTTGGGGGGTTGCACCTTCGCGGTGATGCGCTAATCTTACAAGGTATGCGTATCAATATTGATCATGTAGAGCAGGCGTTGGCGTTGCCTGATTTTAATGGCCGGGCGGCGCAGGGCAAAATGATGCCTCAGTTTCGCAGTATGGCGCGCCCCTTGGAGCGAAACGGGACGCCGCGGTTGGGTAGCGTGCTGGCGCTGTTGTATTGTCGGGATGGGGAACTGCACGTGCTGTTGACGCGGCGGCGGGAGGATATGAATTCCCACGCGGGGCAGATTTCTTTTCCTGGCGGGCGGCAGGATGAAGGGGAGTCTTTTCGGCGGACAGCGCTGCGGGAAACGGAGGAGGAGGTGGGGGTACGGCCGTCAACCATCACCGTGTTGGGCCAGCTAACCCCCATTTACATTTTGCCGTCGGATTATGAAGTGTACCCCTTTGTGGGCTGGTGTGCGGATGGGCAACGGCCGTTCTTTCATCCCAACGAGGCGGAAGTGGCTGAGCTATTGGAAGTACCCCTGGCCCATTTGCTAGACCCCGCCAACCGCCACGAAGAGCTGTGGAATATTCGTGGCTTGGCTATGACGGTGCCTTTTTATGCGGTGAACGGCCACAAAGTATGGGGCGCCACGGCCATGATATTGAGCGAGTTTTTGGAGCGGCTGCGGGAAGTGATGGACAAGGAGGCGCTGGCAATAGATAAGCAGTGAGCGGGTTTTGGCCCGCCCATTGCCAGTCTTTTATTGGGGGATGATGGCGACTACTTCAATTTCCACCCGGCCGTCTAGGGGCAGCCCCCCTACTTGTACCGTAGAGCGGGCGGGGGGATTGCTGGGGAAGAAACGGCCGTACACCTCGTTCATTGCCTTAAATTCCCCCATATCCTTCAAAAAAACCGTCGTTTTGACCACATGCGCCAGATCGGTACCCGCCGCTTGCAGCACGGCCCGCAAATTTTGTAACACCTGCTCAGTCTGAATTTGAATCTCGTCTTCTCGCATTTGGCCAGTGGCTGGGTCTATGGCAATTTGCCCGGCCGTATACACCAGGTTGCCAATTTTGTTAGCCTGCGCATAAGGGCCCACGGCTGCCGGGGCATTTTCTGTGTGAATAATCTCGCGTTCCATAACAATCTCCTATTCAAAATGTAGGGGGAGAGGCAGTTGGAGACCAATATTCCCTAAGCAGACCAATTTGTCTACCAACTGCCTCGCCCGTGCTGATGATCAATACATATTTTACGCCAGGGCAGGCAACAGTTCCCAATCATCACCCCCCTTGGGGCGGCCCGGTAACAGCCACAGCTCAGGCGGGGTTAACTCCAGGCGAAACTGTAAATTTTTCAGCCAGTCGCTGCGCTGGGCCTCGATGGTCAGGATGATGAGTTCCAGCAACTTTTGTGCATCCTCTGGCAGGATGGTGGCGGCATGAAAGACAGGTGGCTCTGGCGGATCATAGGGGGTAAAGAGAGGCTGACGGCTGACCAACCGGCTGCCCATCTCCCGAGCACGGGAGGCGGGCAGCTCCCAGGCGGGCACCAAAAAGTGCCGGGGCACGCCCCACAATTCCGCAGCTTCCTGCTGGCTGGCACGGTTGCCGCCCTGGGTGTCACGCCGCTCAATGTGCACCCGCCCCTGGAAGCGCCAGAAGGGTAGCCAGACGTTGGCGCTTTCATGCTGGGGGGCAACGTGGGTGGCGGAAATGGTTGTGAGGCCGGTTTCTTGCAGGAAAACGGCCGTTCTGCACGTGGGGCAGGGCAGCACTACATCTAACTGCTGGGGTTGCAGCCAGGTATCACATTGCGGGCACCGTAACGCCAAAAGCTTCATAAATCCCTTTGCGCCATTACTTGCTTTTCAACTCTGCCATCTCTTCCACAAAACTCAGGCCCGTTTTGAGCATTTTAGAGATGTCACCGCTGCTCATAGCATTCGCCAGATCATCGAAGTCGTCAACGCTGCCAGATGTGGAGGCCAGGCGGGCTTTCTTATGCTGCTGGCCAATTTCCTCCACCTCTTCACCATAGCGGAAGGCGCGGTAACCCATGGCAATGAGACCCAACCCCAGGGCAATGGGAATCAAGACGATGGCTGCGGCATCTCCGTCGTCACTGCTGGCAGCAATCCAACCCGCAACGGCCGTGCCATCCACCAGCAACAAATTGCCCAGGGCCATACCCGCCACCAGCGCCGCCGCCCGATACAAAATATTACCCGGCGCTTTGCCATACAAAACCTGGCCCCGCTTGCCGTCTACCACCACCTGGTAGCTGCGCTGGCGGTAACTGTAGCGCACCACCCACAGTGGGTAGTAAACAATAGACAATTGTTCGCGCAAAAAGTGAAACTTTTCGAAAAACTTTTGCTTCAGGCTGCGCTTTTGGCGTCCACGGAAGATGAAATGCAGCCGTGCCTCCTCTAGCGCATCGCTGCGCGATTCCGCAGGGTCAAAGACCATGGCTTCGCTGCGTAGCTGGTCTTCATCATAGGGCAACAGGTCTTCTTTAGAAAGAATGATGCGATGCACGCCAAATTCAGACACGTCTACGGCGGCATCATTCCAGTGCATCTCCTCCAGCACGTCAGTTTCCACGGGTTTGGTGCTGTCGTCACCTGACTTGACGCGCCCAAAAAGCCAGCCCGCCACGGTGGCCTGCACGCGCCAATAGGGCAGGTAAATGAGGAAAACATCTTTCACCTGGGCTTTGTGCTTCAGGTCCGTCGCCTTTTTCATGCCGCGGAAAAAGCCCTGCACAATTTGTAGCACTTGTTCGCGCTCAATTTCACGGCTGACCTGCCAGCGGCGCACGCCACGCTCGCCCTGCACCAGGGAGTGCATTTGGCAAAAGGGGCACTGCACAATGCGCGCTCCTTCAGGTACGGGCACCACGCCGGCGCAGTTGGGGCAAACCAGCCCTTGTGATTGTTCTCTGCTCATACTTTGCTCGATATGATGGCCGCAGCCGCAAAAATGGGGATAGCCAGAACAGCCGCGACGACACAATAAATGAGAATGGCTACGGCCGTTATCCCACTGCCACCCAAAATACCCCCCAAGGGAATAAGCGCCGCCAGAAAATAGAGGGCAAAGCTAACGCAGCCCAGGGTACGGTAAGGCACTTCCCACTTGGAGGGAAAGACCGTGGCGAATACTTTCCCGGCAGCGGCATCGACAACGGCCGTGTACTCCCGATTCTGAAAGCTATACTTGCACACAAATATGGGCAAATGAACCAAAGACGTTTCGCGGATGGCTCCGGCAGCAATTCCCTTATCCTCTGCCAGCCAGCGCCGCACCGTTTCCAGGGGCACCGTCGGCTCAATGGCAATCCCATCCATAGCATGATCATACAGCTCCAAGTCCGCTGCAGGAATAGTGATTTCCGTCAGTTCAATGACAGACAGCGCGGCGGCTGGCTCCAGCACCACCTTTTCCGCCTGTCCCTGTTGGGCGCGCACCAACCACATGGGAAAAAGCTGGAATTGGGACGCGCCAATTTGTGCTTTCTTATCCAGGTCCTTTACCGTGTCGTTGCCTGCCATCCAGCGGCGCAAAGCAGCCACGGCTTCCCCTTCGCCCACCGTGTCGCGCACCAGGTAATGCAGCACAGCGCCACTTTTATCTACATAATTAGTGGTCTGACAAAATTCACAGGTGACAAACTGGGTGCCCTGCTCCACAGCCAGCACGCCGCCACATTGCTGGCAAAGCAGTTGCGTGGGGGTTGGAATTGTAGGCATCATGACATTGAGATTTTAGCATAGGATGGGGCTAGAGGATAGAGCTATGGGCAGCGTTTCCTGGCGTCATTCTCTAGCTCAAGCTGTGCAGATATGCTAAACTTTCATCATGTTGAGACTGCTTTTAGCCATTGAATTAGGTGAAGTAGGCCTGAAAAGTGTCATACCCCTGGCTGATTTGCTGTGGTTTGTGGCGGGGCTGTTGCTGCTAACTGGCTCTACGGCAGCCGTACTCTGGTGGAATCGTCAGTCTCATGCTGACCCCTTTGCGTGACGCAGCGCATTGCCACGTCAATTCCGCAAGAAATAAAAATTTAACATGATAGGAGCATCACCATGATTGACGTCAATCAATTACGCCGTGGCGTGAGCTTCACCCACGATGGCAATTTATACAAGGTAACGGAATACAGCCACAGCAAGCCGGGCCGGGGCAAGGCGACCATTCGCGTCAGCGTGCGCGACCTGCGCACTGGTTCTAACTTGCAGCTTACCTTTACCTCTGGTGACCGGGTAGAGGATGTACGGCTGGACAAACGCACGTTTCAATATTTATATGATGACGGCCGTTTCTTCGTCTTTATGGATGTGGACAGCTATGAGCAAAAGCTGGTTAACCACAGCGTCTTTGAAGGCTATACTCAATTCTTACGCGACAATATGGAGCTAGAACTGCTGCAATACGAAGGCGAGGTGCTGGACTTTGACCTGCCTAAAGCCATGGAGTTTGAGGTCGTCGAAGCAGAGAACGCCGTCGCCGGAGATACAGCCACGGGCGCAACGAAAGAGGTGATTACCGACACGGGGCTGAAGGTGAAAACGCCCCTGTTTGTGCAGGTGGGTGATCGCATCAAGGTGAATACGGAGTCGGGGGAGTACATCACGCGGGTGTAACCAGTTTTCAGTAATCAGTTGGCAGGTATCGGTGGCCCTGTGAGTCGGGTTTGGCTTGCGGGGCTTTTTTGTTGGGTAAATGGTGGGGCGTCATGGTAAACACCCCACCGCTTACTGCTTACCGTTTACCGACCACAATGTTGACCAGCCGGTTGGGTACAACGATAATCTGGCGGATGGCACGGCCGTCTACGAATCTTTGCACGTTGGGCTGGGCAACGGCCGTTGCCCGCAGCAGCGCCTCATCCACATTCACGGGCACCATCAGCCGGTCGCGCACCTTGCCATTGACCTGGATAACGACCGTCACTTCTTCTGCGGCTACCAGCGCCGGGTCAAAGGTAGGCCACGGCTGCCGGTGCACGGACTCTTCATGTCCCAACACCCTTTGCCACACTTCCTCGGCGATAAAGGGGCAGATGGGAGCCAGCAGCAGGCAGAAGGTCTCCAGCCCCTGCCGCCATTGGTGAATGGGAATGGGGGTGCTCCATTGGGCGGTCAACTCGTTCAGGGTGGCCATCAGGGTGGAAATGGCCGTGTTAAAGCGAAATTGTTCCATATCAGCCGTCACCCGCTGAATCACCCTGTGCCGTGCCCGCTCAAATCCATCGTCCTCTGCCCCTCCGGGCTTCTGCCCCTCTGCGGCAAACTCCTGCGCCAGCCGCCAAAACTTATCCAGAAAGCGGCGCACGCCTACAATACCCCGGTCATCCCAAATGACGTCTCCGTCAAATGGCCCCAGGAACAGGATATAGGCGCGCAGCGCGTCGGTGCCGTGGGCGGCAATGACCTCATCTGGCGTCACCACATTATTCTTGGACTTGGACATGCGCCGCCCGTCGGCAGCGTGCAGCACGCCCTGGTTTTTCAGGTGGGTAAACGGTTCTGTAAAGGGCACCAGACCGGCGTCGTGCAGCACTTTGGTGAAAAAACGGGCATACAGCAGGTGCATAACCGCGTGTTCCGCACCACCCACATAGGTATCTACCGGCAGCCATTGGGCCAGTGCCTTTGGGTCAAAGGGGCCATCCGCAAAATGGGGGCTGGCAAAGCGCAGAAAGTACCAGGAGGAGCAGACGAAGCCGTCCAGGGTGTCGGTTTCGCGCTGGGCTGCACCGCCACATTGGGGACAGGGAGTGTGCAGCCATTCTTGGGCGCGGGCCAGAGGGGAACGGCCGTCTCCCGCCGGCGCAAAGTCATTCATTTCTGGCAGCAGCACGGGCAAGCCAGCTTCCGGCACAGCCACAGGGCCACAGGTCAGGCAGTGTACAATAGGGATGGGCGCGCCCCAGTAGCGCTGCCGCGAAATCAGCCAGTCCCGCATTTTGTAGGAGACCTGCGCCCGCCCCGCGCCTTGTGCCGCCAGGTCGGCCACCACCTGCGCGCCGCCCGCAGCTGAACCCATGCCGCTGTATGGGCCGGAATTAGTCATAATGCCCGTGCTGGTGAAGCACTCGCCTTCAACCACGCCATTTTCCGGTTGAACAACGGGGATGATAGGCAGGTCATAAGATTGGGCGAAGGCGAAATCCCGCTCATCGTGAGCTGGCACCCCCATCACCGCGCCGCTGCCATAGCCGGGCAGCACGTAATCCGCCACCCAGATGGGTATGTCCGCGCCGGTCAGGGGATGGCGGGCGTAAGCGCCGGTGAAGACGCCGGATTTAGCGCGCACGGTGGACAGGCGCTCAATTTCACTCATGCGTTTGGTGGTGGTGATATAGCCGGCAACGGCCGTTTCCATTTCCGCCCGGGTTATTTTTTCCACCAGGGGGTGTTCCGGGGCCAGGGCCAGAAAGGTGACGCCAAACAGGGTGTCCGGCCGCGTCGTGAAAACAGGAATATCCCCTGCGGCGCTGGTAAACATCACCTCAGCGCCTGCGGAACGGCCGATCCAATTGCGCTGCATCGCCTTGATAGATTCCGGCCAATCAATTTGCTCCAGGTCGGCCAGCAGCCGTTCGGCGTAGGCGGTGATGTTGAAGTACCATTGGCGCAGCGTCTTTTTTGTAACCGGATTATGGCAGCGCCAGCACGCGCCCTGCTCGACCTGCTCGTTGGCCAGGATGGTCTGGCACGCGGCGCACCACCACTGGTCGCCTTCCGCCTGGTAGGCCAGCCCGCGCTGGAACAGCAGGCGGAAAAACCACTGCGTCCAGCGGTAATAGGCAGGGTCAGAGGAGTTGATCTCCCGCGCCCAATCGTAAGAGCATTCCACCAACTGCATTTGCCGCCGGTAGGTGCCGGTGAAAATACGCGTACTTTCGCGGGGGTGGATGCCATGCTGGATGGCGTAATTTTCGGCGGGCAGGCCGAAGGCGTCCCAGCCCATGGGGTGCAGCACGTTGCAGCCGCGCATGCGGTGGAAGCGGGCGTCGACGCAGGTGGGCACGTAGTTGCGGCAGTGCCCCACCGACAGCCCCGCGCCGGAGGGGTAAGGGAAGAAGTCTAGAATGTAGACATTGGGTTTTTGCGGATCGGTCCCGGTCTGGTACAGGTTCATTTGCTGCCAGATAGGGCGCCATTTTTGTTCAACGGTTTGGAATGGGTATTTGTCGCTCATATTTGGGTTCCTCTTGTTGGTTAGTTAGTTAGTTGGTTTGCTGGCGGGGTCAAGAGACCCAACACCGGGCGCAGCGCTGCCAACGCCGCATTCCGGCAGCAAGAGTACGCCGCCGGCCCGGTGTTGGGCTGCTTAATAAGAGGAAGATGCGGATAACGACAGGTTGGTTCATTTCTAAAATCGGTAACAAAAAAACGGCCGTTTCGTGGCGGCCGTTCTCATTCTAAAGCAAACGACCGCAGGCGGTGGGCCTGCGGTCGCTTGCCAAAAAACACAAAAGGAGGTGTCAATCAACCAGCATGCAGGCTACCACTAGCCACATGATTGTGGAGTAAACTCGCTAATTGGATGTCTGCTGCTCGTCTGTTCATGTTGTCATGCCTCGAACCAATGAGAACAGGGTAGCATAAGGTCCAGGGGACGTCAAGATTGAATTTCAGGCAATGAGGGGAACTCCGGTATAATGTCGCCATGCCTGATTTATCATTGGAAACGGCCGTTTTCTTGCAGCAGCACCTCCTCTACATCGCCGGACTGGACGAAGCGGGGCGCGGCGCGTTAGCTGGGCCGGTGGTAGCCGCGGCCGTCATTTTACCCCTGGACGATGCCGATATGCAGCAGCACCTGGCCGGGGTCAATGATTCCAAGCAACTGACGGCCAAACAGCGCGAAGCGCTTTTTGCGCGCATTACGCGGCACGCGCTGGCCTACGGCATTGGCCAGGAGCCGGCGGCGGTCATTGACGAATTCGGCATTATTCCCGCCACCAAGCGCGCCATGCAGCAGGCCCTGGAGCAGTTGCGGCCCCAGGCGGAGTTTTTGCTGATAGACGGCCGTATCCGCCTGAAGAACAACCCCTTGCCCCAGCAGTCCGTCATTCGCGGGGATGCCCAAAGCGTCAGCATTGCCGCGGCGTCCATTTTGGCCAAGGTCACCCGCGATAGGCTGATGGTGGCGGAAGACACCCGCTTTCCAGAGTATGGCTTTGCCCGCCACAAGGGCTATGGTACGGAATTTCACCTGGCGGCTCTGGCCGCGCACGGACCCTGCCCGCTGCATCGCCGCACCTTTGCGCCCATCCGCCAGCCACTTTTATGAAGCACCCCCAGTATTAACGCAATGCTAGAAATTTGTTGACGGAATTGTTAGCATTATGCTAATATTATTGCATGTATCGGCTTGAATTTCAGAAGCAACCTCGCAAAATCCTGCAAAAAATACCAAAGCCAGAAGCCCAGCGGATCATTGCAAAACTTAAGTTAGTGGCTAGTGATCCGGATGCTCCAAACAACAATGCGGCAAAATTGAAGGACCAGCCGGGTTATCGCCTTCGTGTAGGAGACTGGCGCGTTATCTACACAATCTTTGATGATGAGATTTTCATTTTAGTCGTGAGAATTGCGCCGCGTGGAGATGTGTACAAATGACAAATGTGCAATTGATATTGAAAGAAGGGCAACCTGAATACGCCATCCTACCTTACGACCTCTACGTGAGTTTGGTGGATGATGCGGAAATGCTGCAGGATATTCTCGATTATGAGGAAGGCATGCGACGTCTTGCTGAAGGCGAAGAAACCGTGCCTTTGGAACTTGTAGAAGCGCTTTTAGATGGCGAAAATGCCGTCAAGACGTGGCGGGAATATCGGGGCATGACGCAGCAGGAGTTGGCACAGCAGGCGGGCATCAGCGCCGCCTACCTGTCGCAAATTGAAACGGGCAAACGCACCGGCTCCATGGAGGTGCTGCAAGCTATTGCCTGTTCCTTGAACCTGACGCTAGATGATCTGGTTTAAGATCGGCTGCTTACCCAGCGGCCTTCTGTGCATTTAGCTTCCTTTTTCCCCAAGTGAGAGGAGTTCCTCATGCCTATTCCCCATGATGTGCCGGTGTTGCAGACGGAAAGGTTGCGGTTACGGCCGTTAACCCTGGAAGATGCGCCTGCTCTTTTCCCCATGTACAATGACCCGGAAACGATGCGCTTCATGCCTTCCCGGCCCCACGAAAATCCAGCTGTGACCCGCGACAAGTTAACGGAGGAAATGAGCCTGACGGGTGCGCGCCATTGGGCTATCTGCCGCAATGGCAGTGCTGAGCCACTAGGCATTGTCAACTATCTGGGCCAGATTCCGATTCCGGGCATGGGGTACATTTTACGGCGCGACCAGTGGGGGCAGGGGATGGCGACGGAAGCGTGCCGGGCAGCGTTGGCCTACGGCTTTGATGAAGCGGGCTTTGACCGCGTGGAGCTGTGGATTGACCAGCACAATCATGCTTCTATGCGCGTGGCCCAAAAGCTGGGTTTTCACTTGAAAGGGCGTCTGGCGCAAAAGTATGCCCATGAAGCGAACCACCACATTATGCTGGTGTACGGCTTGCGGCAGAATGAATGGCGCGGTGAACCGGAAACGGCCGTGCCGCCGCGCCTCTTTCGCAGCGAACCGGTGCTGATGGTGCACAACGTGGCCGACACCGTGGCCTTTTACACCGAGAAACTGGGCTTTGCCGTCAACTTTGCGTATGGCGATCCGCCCACCCACGCGGCCGTTTCTTACGGCCGTTGGTCCGGTGCGCAGGTGACCATTCAGTTAACCCAGGAGTCCCCTGAGCGGGCGCTCAACCCTGCCGGGTACCTCTACATCTTTACGGATGCGCAAATTGACGCGCTCTATGCCACATACCGGCAGCAGGGCGTAGACATCATGGATGAACTCCAAACCTACCCTTATGGCATGCGTGAATTTGCCATTCGCGACCCCAACGGCCACATTTTGTTGTTTGGCACGCAGGCATAAGCGTTTTTTCGGCCTGAACAGGCCAAATTCCCAATTCGTAAGAAACCTATAAAAGTCATTGACAGAATAGTTCGGTGGCGTACAATTCCGCCTGTTATTTTTTACCGGAAAGAAAAAAGCTGCTATGTCCTGGATGCAAGACAAACAAAAAAGAGAAAAGTGGCTCCACTTTGTGCAATCCCTGCATCCCAATATTGATCCCAAAGCGGTGCGTCTCATGGATGAAATGCGCTTTGTCTCTCGCGCAATTCATCTTGCGGGCGAGCAAAGCCTGGACGTGGCGGGGCTCTCTTTTGCCCAATACCGCGTGCTGATGCACCTTTTTTTTGCGGAACATATGGGCGATCGGGGGGAATTGAACCCTTCGGAAATAAGCGAGCGGCAGGGCGTCAGCCGTAATACCATGAGCTCCCTCATTCGCAACCTGGAGGCCGAGGGATTGGTGGAGCGCCGCCTGGACCTCCATGACCGCCGCCGCTTCAACATCAGTTTGACGGCGTCAGGCCGCGAGCTGGTTACCCGGCACGCCCGCCAGCATTTAGAAACCATCGGCCAATGCTTTAGCGCCCTGTCCGAGGAAGAGCAGGAAACATTTTTCCGGCTGTTGTCCAAAGTTGGCAGCCACGCCACGGCCGTTCGCCAGCGGTTTGAGGGCTAAGCACAGCCCATCTCCATAAAAGGTTGATTAGGAGAAACAGGATTATGCTTCGAATTAGAAGGTACTTATACCCGTATATGACCATGTTCCTGGCCTCGGTGGTTCTGTTGTTCATCCAGGCCAACCTGGACCTGGCCCTGCCGGACTATCTCTCGCAGATTGTGAACACGGGCATTCAGCAGAGCGGCGTGGCCAGCCCGGTGCCAGACGCCATGCGCCAGGAGACGTTGGAGCGTATGGCCCTGTTCTTGAGTGCAGAAGAGGAAACGGCCGTGCGCAACGCCTACACCCTCTTCCAGCCCGGTTCCCCTGACTCCTTTGCTTACACCGACACCTACCCCCTGCTAGAAGAAAAACCCATTTACATCCGCAACGACATCAGCCGCCAAGAGCATGACCGCCTGAGCACGCCCATGGCCAAAGCGCTGCTGGTGGTCTCGGCGCTGGAGCAGGCCCTGGCAGACCCCGAAGCAGCAGCGCAAATGGGCGGCGAAGGGGCCTTCGACCTCTCCATGCTGCCCCCTGGCGCCGATTTGTTTGGCCTGCTGGGCGGGCTGTCGGCCTCCCAGCGGGCGCAGATTGCCGCCGACATCAATGCGCGGTTTGACGCGCTGGGGGAGAAGATGATTAGCCAAACGGCCGTTATCCAGGTCAAAGCAGAGTACGAAGCCCTGGGCATGGACGTTAGCCGCCTGCAAAACAGCTACATCTTGCGCACCGGCGCCATCATGCTCGGCATCACCCTGCTCTCCGCCGCCGCCACCATCAGCGTGGGCTACCTCTCCGCCAAAATTGCCGCCGGCATTGGCCGCGACCTGCGCAGCGACGTTTTTCGCAAAGTCGAAAACTTCTCCGGGGCGGAGTTCGATAAATTTCCCACCGCCTCCCTCATCACCCGCTCCACCAACGACATTACCCAACTGCAAATGGTGACCATGTTCATGGTACGGCTGGTCTTTTATGCGCCCATTATGGGCATTGGCGGCACCATTCGCGCCATCGGCAAAGGCTCCTCCATGTGGTGGACCATTGCCGTAGCCGTGCTGGTGCTGCTGGGCGTCATCGTCGTCGTCGTCTCCATCGCCCTACCCAAATTCCGCATTGTGCAAAAGCTCATTGACCGGCTGAACCTGGTGGCCCGCGAAAACCTCTCTGGCATGATGGTCATTCGCGCCTTCAACATGCAGCCCTTTGAGGAAGACCGCTTTGATAAGGCCAACGTAGACCTGACGGCCAACACCCTGTTCATTGCCCGCGTCATGGCCTTCCTCATGCCCATGATGATGTTTATTCTCAACATCCTGTCCGTAGTCATTTTGTGGGTAGGGGCGCAGCAGGTGGCCCAGGCTAACATGCAGGTAGGCGACATGATGGCCTTTTTGCAGTACGCCATGCAAATTGTCTTCTCCTTCCTGATGCTTTCCATGCTCTTTATCATTCTGCCCCGCGCCTCGGTTTCGGCAGACCGCATTGCCGATGTGCTGGAGACGGAGTTGGCGATTATTGACCCACCTGCGCCAAAGTCGCTCAACGGCCACTTTACCGGCACCGTAGAATTCCGCAACGTCTCCTTCCGCTACCCCGGCGCCGACACCGACGTGCTGCACGACATCAGCTTTGTGGCAAAACCAGGGGAAACCACCGCCTTCATCGGCTCCACCGGCTCCGGCAAATCCACCGTCGTCAACCTCATTCCCCGCTTTTACGACGTCACCGGTGGCTCCATTATGATGGATGATATTGACATCCGCGAAGTGACCCAGCACGATTTGCGGGACAAAATTGGTTACGTGCCCCAAAAGGGGATTTTGTTCTCCGGTACCATCGAGAGCAACCTAAAGTATGCAGATGAGAATGCCAGCGAGGAGGCGTTGCAAACGGCCGTAACCATCGCCCAGGCCGCCGAATTCGTCAACGCCAACCCCGACGGCCTACAAGCCGAAATCTCCCAGGGCGGCACCAACGTTTCCGGCGGGCAGCGGCAGCGCCTATCCATTGCCCGCGCCCTGGTCAAAAGAGCGCCCATCTACATCTTCGACGACACCTTCTCCGCCCTAGACTTCAGAACCGACGCCGCCCTGCGCCGCGCCCTGCGCGAAACCACCCAAGACAGCACCATACTCCTCGTCACCCAGCGCGTCTCCACCGTCAAAAACGCCGAACAAATCATCGTCCTCGACCAGGGACGGGTGGTAGGCAAGGGCACCCACGAAGAACTGATGGAAAATTGCGAAACATACCAGGAAATTGCCCTATCCCAACTTAGCATGGAGGAACTCGGATCATGATGCACGGAGGCGGAGGACAACCCAGAAGAGCGCCCCGCGAAGGCGGCCCCATGGCCGCCATGCGTAAAGGGGAAAAGGCCCGCAACTTTAAGGCCACCATGGTTAAGCTGGCGCAATACCTCAGCGCCTACAAAGGACGCATCATCATCGTGGCGATTTTTGCCATCGCTTCAACGGTGTTCAACATTGTGGGTCCCAGGGTATTGGGCAACGCCACCACCGCCCTCTTCGAGGGCATCATGGCTGAAATCGCCGGTACGGGCGGCATAGACTTCGACTACATTGGCCGTATCTTGCTGATGATGCTGTTCCTATACATTTTGTCGTCCATCTTCGCCTACCTCATGGGCTGGATTATGGCCGGCGTCTCCACGGACATTTCCTACCGTTTCCGCCAGGGGATTGCCGCCAAAATTAACCGTATGCCCCTGAGCTACTTCGACAAAAATACCCAGGGCGAAGTGCTGTCGCGCATCACCAACGATGTGGACACCGTCAACCAGACCCTCAGCCAAAGCCTGACGCAAATCATCACCTCCCTCATTACGGTGGTGGGTGTGCTGGTGATGATGCTTTCCATTAGCTGGCTGATGACCCTGGTGGCCCTCATCGTCATTCCCCTATCGCTGGGTGTGGTCTCCTTCATTGTCAACCGTTCCCAGGTGTACTTTAAGCAGCAGCAAGATTACCTGGGGCACGTTAACGGCCATGTGGAAGAGATGTTTGGCGGCCACCGCGTGATGAAAGCGTTTAATGGCGAAGCACGCAGCATCGCCCAATTTGAAGAGTACAACAACACCTTGTACGGCGTGGCCTGGAAATCTCAGTTTTTGTCGGGGCTGATGATGCCGATTATGAACTTTATTGGCAACCTGGGCTACGTGGCGGTGGTGGTGGTGGGTGGTTACCTGACGGTACGCAACGCCATTACCGTAGGCGACATTCAAGCCTTTATCCAATATGTGCGCTCGTTCAACCAGCCGCTGATGCAGTTGGCAAATATCACAAATGTGTTGCAGCAAACGGCCGCCGCCGCCGAGCGCGTCTTTGAATTCCTGGAAGAGCCAGAAGAAGTAAAGGAAACCGAAAACCCGGTGCAGCTAGACGCGCTACAAGGCCGCGTTGAATTCCGCAACGTCAGCTTTGGCTACAACCCGGAAAAGCCGGTCATCCACAACCTGACGGCGGAAGCGCGGCCGGGGCAAAAGGTAGCCATTGTTGGCCCCACGGGCGCGGGTAAGACCACCATCGTTAAGCTGCTGATGCGCTTTTATGACGTGGATGCGGGCGCGATTTTGGTGGATGGGCACGATATTCGGGAGTTTACGCGCCAGGATTTGCGCCGCTGGTTTGGCATGGTGTTGCAAGATACGTGGCTGTACAATGACACGATTATGGAGAATATCCGCTACGGTCGTCCTGCTGCCAGCGACGAGGAAGTGATTGCCGCCGCCCAAGCCGCCCACGTAGACCATTTTGTACACACCCTGCCCGACGGCTATGGCATGGTCATCAACGAAGAGACCACCAACATCTCCCAGGGGCAAATGCAGCTGCTGACCATTGCCCGCGCCGTGCTAGCCGACCCCAAAATCCTCATTTTGGACGAAGCCACCAGTTCCGTAGACACGCGCACTGAGGTACTCATCCAAAAAGCGATGGATCGCCTGATGGTGGGGCGCACCAGCTTCATCATCGCCCATCGCCTCTCCACCATCCGCAACGCCGACCTGATTTTGGTGATGCGCGACGGCGATATTGTGGAGCAGGGCAACCACAAAGAGCTGCTGGCTCGTGGTGGCTTCTACGCCGAGCTGTACAATAGCCAGTTTGAGCGGCCCACAGCAGAGGGCGAGGTGGCAGACGAAGCTTTTCTGGTTCCGGCGGATTAGGGCGAAAAGCTTGAAGGGTGAAACGTGATGCGCAAGCCGGTTGCGGGAAACTGCAACTTAATAAATAGTTAGGCGGGCGAAGGTTTTGGTGAAATTGAGGTGACTGGCTGATGTGTTTGGTTGGATGGCATGAGGTGGGGTTGCGAAACGGCCGTTTCGCATTCATTCAGTCAACGGCCGGCAAGCACCCATCAGGCGGCAGCCGCCTAACATCACTTCCAGCCGACCGCCTACCAGTTCGGCTTTTGGCGAAGTTGAACCTTTCGGCGGCGGCTGAAGCAAGGCGTTAGGACCGACGCTGCGCGCCGGTCCTGATGTGGCTGCGGTTTCATCGCGGTCACATTGGGCGCTGGCTCCAAAAGCATAAAATTCAGCATACCAGAAAGGATAATTCACAGCATGAAACGCCCTGTAACTCTTTGGATACTTATTTTTTGGTTAGTATTTCTCGCTTTTGGTGGGCTATATGGTGGTATAGCAATGCTTCTTGACCCTTCTGGCGGCTCATTGCAAATGACCGAAGTTTTACCGCTTTTACCTGTCTCCAATTATGTCTTACCTGGATTATTCCTGCTCTTTCTAATGGGCTTACTTCCCTTATTGCTCATATATGGCTTGTTAGCCCGCCCTGATTGGCCTTGGTTGGAATCGCTCCTACGTCAAACAAAGTATCATTGGGCTTGGACTGGAACTGTTATTCTAGGTGTTGTACTTGCAATGTGGCTTATCATTGAAGGCGTATTGATTGGCTTCAAGTGGGTTATCCAATATGTCACAGCCATAGACGGGTTATTCATTTTATTATTTGTATTTTTATCGCCCGTAAGAAGGTTTTATAAAAAATAGTTGTACGAGATTTGGAATAATGGAAGCCCAGTAGTACCTTGTGCAAGAATTGATGATGTTTGCAGGGGGGAACGGCCGTTACCCACACCCCCCAAAACAGGAACAGGAACCTCCATGAAACAGTTCCCCAAACGAACCTACAGCGGATTAGGCGACATGGCGCGAGACTTGGCCTGGCCCTTGCGCCACCGGCAGCAGCTACACCACGCTATGCGCGGCGGGCTGGTCTCGCACCAGTTCCGCGAGCGACTGATGATGGCCGTCACGGCCGTTAACCAATGCCGCTACTGTTCCTATTTCCATACCCAGGAAAGCCTGCGCGCCGGGCTGCCGCCGGAAGAGGTGCGCCAATTGCTAGAGGGCGACATCAGCCATGCCCCCGAGGAGGAGCTGCCCGCCCTGCTTTACGCCCAGCACTGGGCTGAAAGCGACGGCCGTCCTGACCCTACTGCCCGCCAACGCTTGCTAGACACTTACGGCCGTGAGCGTGCCAACGCCATTGAAACCGTGCTGCGCATGATCCGTACCGGCAACCTGCTGGGTAACAGCACCGACTGGCTACTCTACAAACTCACCTTGGGTCGCCTGGGTTAAGGTTGACAAATTGCTCCTGATGCCTGATGATTGCTAGTTGAATACACAGAACCATTGTCCGATAGAGGCTCCTATTGCAGAAGGAACACAGCACCAATGGCCGCCAGGCCATGTTGCAAATGACTAAAGTTGGCGAACCCCAAGGCTCTTTCAACCAGGGCTGTCCCTACTTCGCCTTGATTGACGATCCAGAAACCACCTTGCTTTTTCCGTCTTCCCTGGGGCACTGCTATCGGGATACGCCGCCCACGCCGATTTCCCTTAATCATCAAGAAATCCACTGCCTGACGGCGCGGCATAAAAGCTGCCCCGTGTATCTGCAAGCCGGCCCATTACCCGCCAGCCTGCGTGGGCAAGAGGTAGATACAGGCAACGGCCGTAAACGGGGTGCAATTGTCTTGGCTCTGATAGCGGTGGGCTTGATGGCGGCCCTGGCTGTAGCTTGGGGCAGCAGCTTGCTTAACCTGAATGGCTCAAGCACCAGCCAGACCGGCCCTGGAGAAGCGCCGGCTGTGGCTCTGCTGTCAACGCAGACGGCAACGGCAACGGCCACAGCGGCCGCTACGGAAACGGCCGTACCCCCTACCGCTTTGCCAACCGCCACGGAAACGGCCGTGCCCGACTCCACCGCTATCCCCGAGCCTACGCCAACCTTCACGCCGCCCGCCACTGCCACACCCATCCCCACTACTGAATTACTTCCCACCTTGACCCCTGTTCCGCCGCTTCCCCAGGTTATTGTGCAGGCCGAACGGCTAAACGTGCGCACTGGACCCAGCACAGAATATCCAGCCATTACGGTGGTGGAAGCCGGGTCTACCTTTGACGTGATTGGACGCCTGAATGACGGCACCTGGTGGCAAATCTGCTGCGTGGCGGATGAACCAGCCTGGGTCATTGCCGCGGGGGTAGAACTATGGGGACTTGTGGACTTAGTGCCGGTGGTGGAAGTGCCCCCGCTCCCCACACCAGAACCCACCAACTAATCAGCGAGACCCTTTCGCCGCAAACACCTGGTCATAATCCACTTGCCACGCCAGCGTTTGCACGTCGTGAAAGCCTACGCTTTCTAGCAGCGCCACAAACTGGGCCGGGTCTCGGTAGCGCCCCAAAAAGGTCTTGGCTTCCCAGCCCCGCCGCCGCGTTACCAGCAGCACGCCGCCAGGGCGCAGCACGCGGGCCATCTCCCGCAGGGCATCCACGTCGGACGGGAAAAATTCCAGTGATTCCAGGCAGGTTACGGCGTCGAACTGCTCCGTGGGGAAGGGCAGCGGCACGGCCGTTCCTTGCACCAACGCCGTCCGCTCCCCATACCCGGCTAACTTCTCGGCGGCCAGGGCCAGCATCTTCTGCGAAGCATCCAGCCCCACTACACGGCCGTGAAAGGTAGGCCGTTGTAGCACAAACCAGGGCAGCCGCCCCGTGCCCGTGGCCACGTCCAGAATGCGCGGGCTGGGCAGGAGGGCCAATTTTTGCAGCAACGGCCGTACCACAAACAACTCCTCCGCCTGCGCCTCATACTGCTTAATACCATCATACTTGTGGGCCGTCACGTCATACATCCACACCACAAAGCGCCGCCCCAGGTACAACCCCTCCGTAATTACCAGCAGCCAGTACAGCAGCGCCGCCAGCAGAACCAGCCCGACAATTACCCCAAAAATCCACGTCATGAGTTTGATAGTTTGTGGGTTTAATAGTTAGCTGGTCTGTCGCTAACCAACCCTTTACAAATATCCCGCTTCCCGCAGCCACACTTCCGTGCGCCGCATGCCTTCTGCCAGGTCAACACGGGGCTGGTAGCCCAAAAGCCGCGTCGCTTTGGTGGTAGGATAGGCCGCCTGGCTGGTTAAAAAGCGTACCCGCTGCGGGTTCAGGGGTAGCCCCAGGCGAAAAACGCCATTAGCCCAAGCCAGCAGCCGCGCGCCCCACAGCGGAATCTGCCGGGGTTTGCGGCCACACATTTGCCCATAATAGCCAAAAAATGTGCGCCAATCCGTCACCGGGTCGGCAAAGTTAAAGGCTTCGCCCACAGCCTGGGGGTGGGTAGCTGCCAGCAACATGCCATCCACCAGGTTGTCGATGTACACCGGCCAGGCGTGGCCATGCCCGCCGCCAAAAAGTACCGGCGTGCCCTTTTGCACCAGTTGCAGCATTTGCACGCTCCACCCCTGAGAGCGTGGCCCGTACACCAGGGCAGGGCGCACCACGGCCATGTTCACCCCCAGCTCTTGGGCCAGGGCGGTGGCGTGGATTTCACCCAGGGCTTTGGTACGGCCGTACAAATCATTAGCCGTACTCGTATCCAGCGGATGATCCTCATCCACCTGGGGGCGCTGCGGCAGGCCATACGTGGCAATGGAGCTGACAAACACCAGGCGCGGGACCTCCGCCGCAGCCACCAGTCGCACCATCAGCTCGCTGGCGGTTACATTCATGGCATACGCCTCCGCCTCCTGGTCTTGCACGCGCCCGCCGCCCAGCCACGCTGCCACGTGAAACACCACGTCTTGCCCTTTTACCAGTTCGCCCATGCGCGTTTCATCCAGCAAATCGGCCTGCATCAGCTGCACGCCTTGTTTTTGCAAGGCGGCAGCCTTTTGCAAATTGCGTCCGCTGCCGGTAACCGTAGCGTCTTCCTCTGCCGCCAGCCGCTCTGCCAGCCGCCCGCCAATGAAGCCAGTGGCCCCGGTGACCAGTACCTTTTTGTTTTGTAATGCGTCATTTGTGATGAACATGGCGGCAATTGTAACCGGGAAGGGCTAAAAGTGCCGAAAGCCGTTCGAGTTAGAAAATCCGTGCTATAATCGTCCCCAGTGAAGGGTTGGCTAGTTTGTTGATTTGTGCCTGGCTCGCAACCAGCCACCCATCCAACTTTTGAATTATGTCTACTACTTATGTCGCAGTTGATGTAGAAACCACCGGCTTTAATCCTGACCGGGACGCCATTATTGAAGTAGGGGTCATTGTCTTCCGCGAGAATGATATTTTGGACGAGTTCACCTCGCTGGTGAATCCAGAGCGAGAGGTGCCGCCGGAAATCACGCGATTGACGGGCATTACCCAGGCTATGGTGGATGGGGCGCCATCCATGTTTACGCTGCGCTCGCGGCTACGGCCGTTGCTGGGCAACCACGTCATCATTGGCCACAACGTAGACTTCGACCTGGGCTTTCTCACCGCCGAGCGGCTGGGGGTGGGCAACCACCGCCTGGATACCGTGATTCTGGCTTCCATTCTGGTGCCCGAAGCGGGGCGCTATGGCCTGGACGCCCTGGCGCGCCACCTGCACCTGCCCGACGCCGACAGCGGCCAAGACCACCGCGCTCTGGCCGACGCCGAGCAAACGGTGGAGCTGTTTTTGGCGCTGAAGGAGCGCGCGCTAGCCTTAGATTTGGACCAGTTGGAAGAGATTGTGTTCAATGGGCAGCGCATTGGCTGGCCGGAAACCCTCTTTTTTGAAGAAGCGCTGGCCCTAAAAACCCGCGACGCCTTCAGCGGCGGTCCGCGCCGCCCGCGGGGCGCGCCGCTGTTTAACCCACCCAAGCTGGACGGCCGTGTGCTGGCGCCTGCTGAAAAACCTACGCCCCTGGATGAAGCGGCCATTGTGGCCATGCTGCAGCCCGGCGGTAATTTCAGCCACGCCTTTGCCGGGTTTGAGCACCGGCCACAGCAGGTGCAAATGCTGGGGGCAGTAACCAACGCCTTTAACCAGGGGCAGCATTTGTTGGTGGAGGCGGGGACGGGTACGGGCAAGAGTGTGGCGTACTTGCTGCCAGCGGCGTTTTGGGCCTATGAAAACGGCCGTCGCGTGGTTATCTCCACCAACACCATCAACCTGCAAGACCAGCTTGTGAACAAAGACATCCCCGCGCTGCAAAAGGCGCTGCCCTTCACGCTGCGCGCCGCCGTGCGCAAAGGGCGCAGCAACTACCTGTGTACGCGCCTCTTCCAGCAGCTGCGTCACAACGGCCCTCGCGACGCCGACGAAATGGTGATGCTGGCGCGGATATTGCTCTGGCTGCCCCACACGCAAACGGGGGACGTGGCCGAGTTGGTGGTGCGCACCCCCGGCGAAAGGCTGGTGTGGCAGCGGCTCAATGGTGATAATGCCGTATGCACCATGGAACATTGCGCCACCGCCAACTGCCCCCTGCACCTGGCCCGCCGCCGCGCCGAACTGGCGCACATTGTCATTGTCAACCATGCCCTGCTGCTTTCCGACGTGGCTAATGGCGGCCACATTTTACCGGAGTTTACAGACCTGATTATTGACGAGGGACATCATTTGGAAGCGGCCGTGACCGATGGCCTGAGCTTCCGTGCCGACAAACGCTTTTTTGAGGCAATTTTGGATGAGGTGGTGAAACCTCGTTCCGGGCTGCTGGCGGAGGCGCAAACGGCCGTTGCTTCTGGCGTTCCCCCCGCCATGAGCGACCAGTTCACAAGCATGGTGGACGCCACCCGCCGCGACGGGCAGCTAGCCGCCATTCGCCTGGACGAATTTTTTGAGACGCTGGCCTTTTTCTTGGAAGACCACCTTAATCCCCGCGCCCAATTCGCCGAACAGATTCGCCTGCTGCCCGGCGTGCGTGCCCAGCCCAACTATGACGAGGTGGAAATAAGCTGGGACAACCTGAATAAGCAGCTCAAGGCCATTGCCAGAGGGTTTGCTAAACTTGGTGAGGCTATGGCGGAGCTCACCACCATGCACGACCTGGAAGAAGGGGAAGATTTGCGGCTGATGCTGCAAAATAACGCCACCAGGCTAGAAGAAACCCGCCAAAATATGCACGCCATCATCTCTGCTCCCAGTGATGAGATGATTTACTGGATAGAGGTCTTTAAGGATCGCATTTCGCTGCACGCCGCGCCGCTGAATGTTGGCCCCCTTGTCGAGCAGCACATCTTTCATGAGAAGGAAACAATCATCATTACTTCGGCAACCTTACGCACGGCCGGACCAGACGCCCGCGAAGAGCCGACCTTTGGCTACCTGCGCGAGCGGCTGCATGCGGTCCATGCGGAAGAGCTGGCGGTAGGCTCCCCCTTTGATTACAAAAACAAAACGCTGCTTTTCCTGGCCAGCGACATGCCGGAACCCAACCAGCCGGGTTACCAGCAGTATGTGGAGCGGGCTATCATTGATGTGGCCACCGCGCTGGGAGGGCGCACGATGGCTCTTTTTACGGCCTATGGGCAGCTGCAGCAGACGGCCCGCGCCGTGGAAGGCCCGCTAAATGGGGCGGGCATTACCACGCTGGCCCAGGTGAGCGGCGCATCGCGGCAGCAGCTTTTGGCCCAGTTTGTGCAGCCGGGCAGCCGCGCCGTGCTGCTGGGCACGCGCTCTTTTTGGGAGGGGGTGGATGTGCCTGGCCCCGCTTTGCAGGCGGTGCTGCTGGTAAAGCTGCCCTTTGACGTGCCGTCGGACCCGATTTTTGCCGCCCGCTCGGAGACTTTTGACAATGCTTTTTTCCAATATTCGATTCCAGAGGCGGTGCTGCGCTTCCGCCAGGGGTTTGGGCGCCTCATTCGCCGCCAGGATGATGAGGGGGTGGTGGCAATTTTGGATAAACGGGTGCTGACCAAGCGGTACGGCCGTTACTTCTTAGACGCCCTGCCTGAATGTATGGTGCTGCGCCAGCGCACAGAGCGCCTGGGAGAATTAACGCTTCGTTGGCTGAATCGTAATAAAAAGGAGCTATAATTCGGTACGATTGGGCCATAGCCCGCAGGTATTGTTTCCCCATAAAATTTGCAAACAATCAAGAGAGGGAACATAAAAATCCAAATTAAGCCAAGGAGGCATATTTTGAAGACGACACACACCCAACTTCGTTTATTCTTGCTGCTCATGCTGGTACTGAGCCTGGTTTTGGTGGCATGCGGTGGAAACGGAGAAAATACACCAGAAGTAGAAACAGCCAGTGAGCCGACAACAGCGCCAACGGCCGTGCCTACGGAACCGCCAGCAACGGAGACCCCGGAACCAACAGCAACCCCGGAACCCACGGCAACGCCCAACCCAACGGCTGGCTTTGCTACCTTTGAGTCGCTGGAAGACGGCGTCGTGCTGCTATATCCGCAAGATTGGTTTACAGAAAACATGTTTGGATTCATGCTTTTTGCCTCCAATCAGGAGCTAATTGATGCCCCCGATCCTGGTGAAGAGGGTGGCATTGTGTTGGTAGTAGCGGGTGATACGGCCGAATTTGAGACGACAGACCCCGAACAGGCGATTGAACAGGCAATTACGGACTTTGACCTGGGCGAAGATGCGGAAGTGGTCTCTGGCCCAGAGAATATTACGGTAAACGGTGTGAGTGGCTCTAAGGCGCTCATTTATGCCACCAGCGATAATGACACGCCGCTTTCTGCCCTGGTTGCCCTTCTTATTGATGATGACCGCGCCGCCATTTTCTTTGGCGTAACGCCCCGTGAAAGCGAAGCAGAGTTTATGCCTACTTTTGAGGCGATGCTGAACACGTTAACATTGAGCGCCCCGGTGGTGGCAGAACCTCAGGGTATGAACCTGGAAGATCCCACGGGCGTGCTAACCCTTGGCGAGCCGGGTACGGGGACGCTGGCCGGGCCAGAGGAAATGGCAACCTGGCTCTTTATTGGCGTGGCCGGGGACATGCTTTCGGTGTCGGTAACGCCCCTGGGTGAGGACTTTGATCTGGTTATGGATGTGGTGGATGCCAACGGCCGTTCCCTGGTTAATGGCCCCATTGATAGCTCTTTCGGCGAAGAAAGGGTTTCCGGCGTGATGATTGATGCCAATGGGCAATACTACGTGCTGGTTAGCGGCTATAGTGGCAGCACCGGCGACTACCAGGTGCTGGTGCAAGCAAGCGGCGAAGTTTATGCTAATTCTGGTCCCATTGCCCTGGGCGAAACAGTCTTGAGTACCGTCTTGAACGACGCCGTGGCAGAATGGTCCTTTGATGCCGCAGCGGGAGATGTGGTAGACATTACTGTAACCCCGCTGGATGACCTGGATGCGGTGGTAGACGTGGTAGACACCAACGGCAATTCCATTTTGCCAGATGGCGAAGTAGATAATTCCTTTGGCACAGAAGAATTGCTCGACGTAACCATTCCATCCGCTGGGCCGTATACCATTGTCGTGCGCGGCTTTGCGGGCGGCACGGGCAGCTTCTCCTTGCTGCTGCAGCAAGGAGGCGGTGGGCGAAGTGGAACCGCCCCTGCTGGCACCGTGCTGGTTTTGGGTGACGTAGGCACCGGCACATTAACCGATGCGGGCACCCAAACCTGGAGCTTCTATGCGGAAGCGGGTGACGTGGTCGATGTGACGGTGCTGCCGCTGGATGAAGAATTCGATGTGGTGGTGGATGTCTTAGACAGCAATGGCTTCTCCATTTTGGATGATGGAGAGCAAGATAGATCTTTTGATATCGAATACATTCGCGTTTTGTTTATTGAGGAAGATGGTTACTACACGGTAGCCGTGCGCGGCTACGAAGGCAGCACCGGCAACTATGAGGTATTGGTAGACGAGTCTCTGGGTGGTTTGCCGGGCAGCATCGTCTTTGCCGCCGACACGCTGGAAGAAGGGGAAACCCATGATTTTCCCTTTACCGCTGGCGAAGGTGAGACGGTACGCATTTATGTAGATCCTGATTTTGGGATGGACGTGGTTGTTAGCTTGTTTAACGATGATACGGACGAACTGCTGGAAGAGGTGGATGCCAGCACGGGGTTTGAGGAAATCATCTTTGACGTGCCGGAGCTGGCTAATTACTATTTCCAGGTTTCTGGCTTTGAGGGCAGCACGGGCTACTATGAAGCAACTATCCTGGCAACAGACCTGGCATACGTGGAGCTGGCTGGGGGTGATGGCGTGTACGGCCGTTTCGGGGAAGAAGGGCTGCTCGAATATTTCTTCAACGCCCTGGCTGGCGATACCCTGACCATCTCTGTCTCTTCCGACGAGAACTCCGACATTGTAGTTAGGATCAGCGACCTGGATGACAACATCCTGGCGGAAATAGACGACGCTTTGTCCGGTGATGACGAAGTGCTGACCTACACCTTTGCCGCCGACACGCTGGCTATCATTACCATAGAAGATTTCTATAGCGGGCAGGGCCAATTCTTCATGGACATTACCCTTGAATAAGGGGTGTTCTGCTTGAACCAAAAAGAGCTGTCGGGATGCCCCGACAGCTCTTTTTTTGTGCCTGGGTAAAGGTGATGGGCAATTACCCGATCACCTGCCACCTTTCATGCTTTTAGATCTCACTCAGTAATCGTAAACAACAGCCCCTCTGAACGGCCGAACACTTCCGGGAAGAACTCTTGCCGTGCCGTAGCGGGCATGACCTGAAACTCGCCGGGAATGTTGGCCTGTAAGGTGTAGGTATATTGGTAAGTACCAGCGGGCAGGAAGCGGGCAAAGAACACCGCTTCCGCATCGCGGAATTCCATGCGGTTGAAGTACCACCAGCCCCAATAGCCGTAGCGATACGACTCATCGGTACGTTGGAAGGTGGGGCCAACGCCAGAGGCGCTGGTAGCCAGGTTGGGGTCAATGGCCTCAGCCCCGGCGGGCAGCGGGTCGCGCACCACGGCGTAAACCAGGTCGTTCGGGGCAATGATGGTTAGTTCGACTCGTATCTGCTGCCCCGCCGCAATTTCGCTAATGGGATCACAGCTTTCTGCCTCAGGGTCGCAGGCGGCATCGTAGTAGGTGCGCTGCACGGTAATGCCGCGGCTGACGGCGCTGACGCTTTCCGCCAGCAGGAAGCTGTTGAGGTGCATGGTGTAGTAGAGACGGCCGTTACCCGCTCCATGCTGGAAATCGAAGAAGTTCACCGCATCGGGAACCAGCTCGCTGAGGGGAACAGCCGTGCTTTCATAGGTAGTGATGTTTTGTGCCGTAAAGGTTCCCTGCACTTCTGGCTGCAAATTGACCACCAGCGCATAATCAAAGTTGGCTTCCAACTCGCCCGTTTGCGCCATCCAGTTGGCCAGGGCCAAAATGCTCCAGGCAGTGTCGTGGGGCGTGGCCCAAAGTTGGGCCTGGCGGGCCACCATCAGCCAGCGTACGGCCCCTGGCAGCAAATTGTTCCGGGGCTGGGTGCGGGCCAACACGTCAATGATCACGGCCGTATTCCGCACGTCGCTGTCCAGGTTCGACCAATGCCCCCAGGGATCCTCCCAGTGCGTGCCCGTGGCGCTGATGATGGCGCTGTCATTCAGGTCATTTAGCAAAATGTCCCGGTTCGCCGGCGTGTAATCCGTGCCGTCATAGATGTCCACCAGCAGCGCTTTGGCATAGGGGCTAAGCCGGTCCCGATGCTCGCTGACGTAGGCGTCGTAGAGGTCAGGATGGTCCGTGCCCAGGCGGTAGAGAATGTAGAGATAGAAGATTTGCCGGTTGACTTCATAGGTCTGGTTCAGGGTGTCCGGTTCGTCTAGCCAGCGATTGAGCAGGTTACGGCCGTCTGCCAGCACCGCTTCCGGCACGTCATAGCCCGCATCGGCTGCCTGCACCAGGGTAAAAAGTACGTAAGCCGTCAGGTATTCGTCTTGCTCACCGTTGGTGCACCAGCCCCAGCCGCCGCCGGGAAGCTGCTGGGCCACAATGTCGGCAATTTGCTGCGGAACCAGAGCATCCAGTTGGCTGCGCAGCCCCGGATCCAGATCCAGGTTGCGTAGGGCGCGGGCTGTCACCGCGTTGGGCAGCAGGCGATTGGCCACGGCATGGGCGCACGCCGTTTCGTAAGGCTCTTCTTCCAGCACCGTCAGGCTGTCTACCAGGGCTGCCGCCAGTGAGGGGCTTAGGGTGACGTTAACCGTGCCCCGCCGCAGGTCGGCGTTGGGCGGCACCAGCACGGCTTCTACCTGGCGTCCGGCCTCGTCTAGCACGCCGGAGCTGCCCACAATGTCTTCGGCATCATAGCGGTAGACGGGGATGACGTTGTCAGGGCCAACGCCAAAGCTAGGCTTGGTGGCGTCGCGGAAGCCGCCTCCGGCGACGCGGAAGGTCAGATCGGCTGCGGTGCCGTCTTCTACTGTTACCTGCCAGCGTACCAGGCTACGGCCGTTGGCGGGCACGGTCACCTGCTTATCCGCCAGATCACCGCTCAGGCTGCTGGCCTCCAGGCTGACGGTGGCGTCAATGGCGCTGCCGGTATTGTTGTTCACAATGGCGCCCAATTCCACCACGTCCCCCACGGTGAAGAAGCGGGGCGTGACGGGACGGATGAGCAGGGGCAGCGTTACCACGATATCGGTACTGTTCTGGCCTACCAGGGAATCGGCAGTGGCGGCTTTGCTGCTTAGCCGCCAGGTGGTCAGGGTGTCGGGCAGGGGGATTTCTACCTGGGCTTGCCCGTTAGCGTCGGTGACCAGGGTGGCGCGCCAGTAGGCGGTGTCGGGGAAGTCGCGGCGCACGCGCTCTTCCTCATCCCCTACGGCGCGGGACAGGGCAGATTCGGCCACGTCACCGCCGCCGCCGCCCCGACCGCCGCCTTCCACGGGTAGTTCTGCTTCCAGCCCTTCACCAGAGATGATGAGACCGCTGCCGGTCTGGCTGTACATGGGTAGGGGTTTGTAGAAGGCGTCTTGAATGGCTGGGGCGTTGTCCTCTTTCAGGGTAAGGACGGCCAAATCTACTAGAGCCAGGGAGAAGCTGGCCTGGACGGGGCGCCCCAGGTAATCGGTGATGGTGACGTCGTAAACGGCCGTTTCCCCCGGTGTAAATCTATCGGTTTGCGGCGCCAGGGTGATGTTGAGCGTCAACTGGCTTGGTGAAACCTCAATTTCGGCCATGCCCACGCGGATGTCTGCATAGGGATTGTCTGTGCCAGGGGTGACGGGTTTAACGGCCGTTACCGTCACGTACACGTTGGGTGCATACAGGTCAGGAATAGGAATTTCCAGAATGTCGCTGTTGGTTTGCAAAGTGACCAGCCGCTGCTCAATGAGGCGACCGCGTTCAATGGTTAGCCAGGCCTGCACTGGGCCGGCAAAAGGCGACTGCACCAACAGGCGTGCCGTATCGCCCGGCTGGTACGTTTGCTGGTCCAGTACCAACTCCATGCGCCGTTCTTTCTGGTCTGTGCGCCAGCCCACAAAGTTGCTGTCCGTTACCCAAAGGTAGGTGCTGCTGGTTTGCTGGCGGCCTGTGCTGTCCGTCACGGTGGCGGTGGCCACGTAAGAGCCGCCAAAGTCTGGCATAAAGCTGGCCGTAGCGCGTCCCTGGCTGTTGGTCGTCACCTGGGTGCGGGCTACTTCTGTGTCCACCGGTTCCCAAATGGTGCGGTAAAAGCCCAGGTCTGCGCTGCGTTCCGAACGCCACTGCCGCTCGTAGAAGACCACTTCGACGGGCTGGCTGCCTACGCTTTGCCCTTCCCAGTTGACGGTGGTCAGGTCTACGGCCGTTTCTTGCCCAGCGCCGGTGACGTAATTAGCCGGTTTGACGCCTACGTAGGTGTTGGCTGCGTGGAAGATGACGCTGGTGCGGCTGCTCACCGGGAAGTTGGAAAGGTCCTGCACCGTTGCTTCTACAGTCACTTTGCGGCTGCCGGCTTCTATCTCGCGCAGCAGGTCGGCTGGCAGGGTAATGACGAGACGGCCGTCGCTGTCGGTTTTGCCCTCGCCTCCCAGCAGAGAGTTGCCCCATTGCCCACCCCCGTCGAAGGGGCTTATGTCGCGGTAGAAGTAGTTGGCGTTGTCCCCATAGCTGTAGTAAGGACCAGGTACATCCAGGTAAAAGCTGTCTTCGTAAACATTCCAGCTCACCGTCAGGTCAGCCGCCGGCCCGCCAAAGAAGTAGCTGGCTTCCAGGGTTACGGCTACCGGCTCACCCCGCAGGGCTTCGCCTTGCGCGGCCGTTAGCCCCACCAGAAATTCGGGGCGGCGATATTCGGCCACCGTGAACTGGCGGAAGGTTTCATAATCCAGGCCAGGCAGGCTGAACTGGTAGGTGCCCAGGGGAATGTCCGCCGGCAGCGTGTACTCCCCGTCGAAGCTGCCATCCGGTTGGATGGTGACGTCAAAGCTATCGCTGATGCTCTGGCCATCCATGTAGAAGGCGGGGTTAAAGTCCAGGCGCAGGTTGCGGGCGCTGGGCAGGGTGTAACGGCCGTAATCGGCGTCGCGCACGATGCCCTTAAAGTAGACGGTATCTCCGGGGCGGTAAATGGGCCGGTCGGTGTACAGGTAGGCAAAGGTGGGCACGTTAGGGTTGTAGGCCGTGTCCAGGCCAAATTCCCAGGGGGAGATGCCTTGCAGCCAGTTGCTGGAGGCCAGGCCGAACCCACTGGCGCCTGGCTCATTGCTGACAACCACCACTCCCTCCAGGTAATCTGGCCGTTGCTCACGGGTGAAGCTGGCAAAGCCGTCGGCGTTGGTTACGGCCGTGCCCAAGGAGACGCCGCGGTTGTTGTACAGCGTCAGATTGCGCCCGGCAGCCGGTTGGCCACTGGCCAGGTCTGTCGCCCACACATGCACCGCTTCGTACATCTCTTTGATCACAATATTGGTGTCGGCCAGGATGAGGAGGTTGCGCTGGTTTTGCCAGTAGCGGGTGTTGGCATCTATTTCCGGGGCGTCTACGGTAATCAGGTAAATGCCGGTGGGGAGGGTGCCGCCGTCTGCCAGGGAAACGGCCGTGAGGCCATTAGGCGCATCCAGTTCCAGGCTCCAGGTGCGTTGTGCCTGGGCGTTGGGGCGGTAGTCGTACAAATCATACGGGTTGACGACCAGATTGAGGGGTAAGCCCAGGCTGTACAGAGACAGGTCCAGCCGGGACACGTTGCGATGCTGTACCTCTACCTCCGTGCTAAAGCTGGTGCTAAGCTGGCTGATTTGCTGGGGTAAATTGAAGGAGGCGATAGGGTCATAGTCGGGGGTGTTAAACTGCCAGGCGTAGTCTTGCCCCAGGGTGTTACCATAGGGGTCGGCGGCGTCGCCGGGCACCGTGACGCGGTAAGTCGCATTCCGATCCAGGGGGAAGCTGAGGTAAAGCTGGTTGTCAAACGCATTGAAGTAATAGTCAATGCGACGTGGTTCAGGGTTAACGGTAATGCGTCCTTCCAACGTTTCCATGTCCATGGGGGAGGCAAAACTGATGGTAACGCCGTACTGATAGCGGTCGGCCATGCCGTTGTTGGGCGGGCTGGTGTCCAGGATGGCGGGGAAGGGCACCGTGCGGAAGGGGCTGACTTCGCTCTGGGCCAGGCTGGCTTGCCCGCTGGCGGCGCGGGCGCCGGTGCTGATGGTGACCTGGTAGTTGGTGTCTAGTTGAAGGGGTTGGGTGGGCCGCAGGCTGAGGACCCGGTCGTCTTCGTGCCATTGGGTGGAAACGGCCGTGTTCCCCAAACCTTCCCCCGGCAGCAGCACGCTGGCTTCGGTGCTGGCGCGGTCCATGGGCATGTTAAAGGTAATGGTAATGGGCAGGGTTGGGTTGACGCCGGTGCTGTTAGGCGGTGGCTCGATGGCTACCACCTCCGGGCTGCGCGTGGTAAATTGCCAGCTCACCGCTTCTTCCAGCAAGCCACCAGTCACGTCTTCCAGTCCTGCAGCAAGGGTGGCCCTATAGGTGGTGGCGCCCTCTAGGGGAGCGTCGGGGGTAAAGCGGTAGATGCTGGAAGAAACCCATTCGCCCTGCCCGCTGATGGGCGGTTCGAAGGTGAGGGGCTGGGGCAGGCTGGCTTGCTGGCCAGTGCTGACCAGGGGGACCACGGGGCGGTTAAAGAGTACGGTGATGGCGCTGTCGGTGTCTACGTCGCGGGTATTGGCTGCGGGAATGGCCTGGCTGACTTCCAGGTAGCCCACGGTACGCAGTTCCAGAGAGATGGGCGCGGAAAGGGTACGGCCGTTGGCCCCACTGGCGGCCTCGGTAATTTGCACACGGTAATTGGCCTGCCGCTTCAGGCTGCGCGGCGTAAAGATCAGAGTGTCCTCCCGTGTCCAGGTGAATTCGCCGGAAACGGCCTGCCCCGCGTCGTCGGTGATGGCAAAAGCAGACTCCACGGAGCTTTTGTTCATCGGTTGGTCAAAGCGCAGGGTAATGGCCCCGCTGAGCAGGGTTTCTTCACCGGGGGCCGGGCTGCTATATACCACTTGGGGCGGCCAATCGATATCTGCCGGATCCAGGGCAGAGAGGGGGGCCGTGGTGGGTTGGGGCACGGCCGTTGCGCCAGGTACGGCCGTTGCGCTTCTGTCGGGCACGACCACCGTTGACATGGCCGTGGGCAGCGGTTCATTGGCATTCTGGTCGCGGCGGCAAGCCGTGATGGCCATAAAAATGACCAGAATGAGCAGACTCATTTTGTGAATACGTAATGTGCGCATGGATTTTTCTCCTTCAATGTGCGGGCAGGTATAGACAACCCTGCCATATGTGCACTATATCAAAATCCCCTTATTATGTACAGACGGCCGTATGCTGGCGTGGGGAGGTTGGTGGAGAAACGGCCGTTTCCTGGTGAAAAGGCGTTGACAACCAGTTTCGGTCATGCTATTGTTTTCACGGATTAATTTGCAAGGGTACGGTAAACTTACCCATCAAAAAACATGAATCAACAACAAAACCCTCCTTTTGCAACAACGAAACTCCCCCACCTGCTTTTGCGGCTGGTCGCTGGTCCAAGCTTGTGTCGGCGTGGGTTAATTTTGATTAGTTGGGTTCGTTTTTGGCGCTTCTTTTTTAATGGCGAGAGGCCGTTCCCCCCTTGCAAGGCAATCCCTGGCAAATAGACACCAGGATCAGGGTAAGAGGGCGAGGAATGGCAACATCCTCGCCCTTTTTGGTTTTACAGTCCTCATGTGGAGGTTTTTTATGACCGTTGTAGCCTTTCAGGGCGAACATGGCGCATATTCTGAGGAAGCAATTCGTCAGCAGTTTGGCGACGAGGTAGACACGCTGCCCTGCCGCGCCTTTGAGCATATTTTTGAGGCTGTAGCCGACGGCCGTGCCACTTTGGGCGCCGTGCCGGTGGAAAATTCCACCGCCGGCAGCATCAACAAGGCCTTCGACCTGCTGCTGGACCACGACCTGAAGGTGCATGGCGAGATTTTGCTGCGGGTGCGGCACAATTTGCTGGCGACGCCGGGCCATGCCGCGCAAATTACCCACGTGCGCAGCCACCCGCAGGCTTTGGCCCAGTGCGAAGAGTACCTAAACCGGCATGGGTATACGGCCGTACCCTGGTATGACACTGCTGGCAGCGCCAAAGACCTGGCCGAAACACCGGCCGACGGGGTCGCCGTCATCGCCAGCCGCCTGGCGGCACAAACCTACGGTTTAGAGATTGTGGCCGAGCATATCGAGGACATGGCCCACAATTACACCCGCTTCTTCATCATTGGCAAGGGGGAGCCGCCGCGGTCGCCCAAAAGCAAAACCAGCCTGATTTTTGCCGTCCCCAACACCCCCGGCTCGCTGCTGGCCGCCCTCAGCGAATTTGCCAGCCGCGACATTAACCTGACCAAGCTGGAAAGCCGCCCGCGCCGCAACCGCACCTGGGAATACATTTTTTACGTGGATTTTGAGGGGCATTGGCAGGAAGCCCACTGCCGCGATGCCCTGGTGGGGTTGCTCAACTGCGCCGCTTTCGTCAAATTGTTGGGCAGCTACCCTGCCGCCAAACCGCTTAACGGCAACGGCCGTTCCGTGGCCCAACGGGAACTCTTGCAAATTTAGCAGAGGAGCGGAGGAGCGTGGGGGATTTTTCCCCCTTGCTCTCCTGCCCCTCTCCCTCATCAAAAAAGGAGACAATCAACCATGATCGTCGTCATGCACCCCAAGGCCCTGGCTTCCCAGATCGGAGCCGTTATTGCCAAAGCGGAGCAGCTTGGCTGCCAACCCCACCCCATCTTTGGCGAAGACCGCACCGTCGTTGCCCTGGTGGGCGACCTGACCCAGGTGGTGCGCGAAACCTTTGCCCAAATGGCCGGCGTGACCCACGTGCTGCGCATCCAGGACCCGTACAAGCTCTCTAGCCGCAGCACCCGCCAGGAAAACACGCGTATTGAGCTAAAGGGCAGCGGCGTGGTGCTGGGCGGGCCGGAAATCGTGGTTATGGCCGGGCCTTGCAGCGTGGAAAGCCGGGTGCAGATTGTAGAAACGGCCGTAGCCGTCAAAGAGGCGGGGGGCAAAGTGCTGCGCGGCGGCGCTTTCAAGCCCCGCACCAGCCCCTATGACTTTCAGGGTCTGGGCCTCAAAGGGCTGGAATACCTGGCTGAGGCCCGCGCCCTCACCGGCCTGCCCATCATCACCGAAGTGATGACCGTGGAAACCGTGCCCCTGGTGGCCGAATACGCCGATATCTTGCAAATTGGGGCGCGCAACATGCAAAACTACGGCCTGCTGCAAGCCGTGGGCAAAACCTCCAGGCCCGTTCTCCTCAAGCGCGCCCTCAGCGGCACCCTCAAGGAGCTGCTGATGTGCGCCGAATACATCATCAGCAGCGGCAACACCCAGGTGTTGCTCTGCGAGCGCGGTATTCGCACCTATGAAACAGCCACGCGCAACACCTTTGACCTGAACGCCGTGCCCTGGCTGAAGCAGCACAGCCACCTGCCCGTGGTGGCCGACCCCTCCCACGGCACGGGGCTGCGCGAACTGGTGGGGCCAATGAGTAAGGCGGCCGTGGCCGCCGGCGCCGACGCCCTGATTCTGGAGGTGCACCCCGACCCGGACCATGCGGTGAGCGACGGCCGTCAAAGCCTCACATTGGAAGGTTTTGCCCAACTTATGCAAGACTTGCGTCGCCTGGCGGAAGCGTTAGACCGCTCGATTGGGCAGCCGTTGATTGCCGTGAATGGTAACGGGCATCATGGGTGATGGGTGAAAAATTGTCACGTTTCACGTATCAAGTTTCAGGGTAAAATCTCTTCATGGCCAAACTGCATCCCGATAATCCCGACGCCGCCATTTACCCAGAGGACGCTCATTGGATGCGGCTGGCGCTGGTTGAAGCACAAAAAGCGGCCGTTTTGGGCGAAGTACCCGTAGGCGCGGTGGCCGTGTGGCAGGGGCAGGTCATTGGGCGTGGTTTTAACCGCAAAGAGGAGAGCCACGACCCCACCGCCCACGCCGAAATGATTGCTCTGCGCGAAGCAGCCGAATTTTTGCAAAACTGGCGGCTGATTGACGTGACCCTCTACTGCACGCTGGAGCCGTGCCCCATGTGCGCCGGGGCCATGATCCAGGGGCGGCTGCACCGCCTGGTGTATGGCGGCAAAGACACCCGCTTTGGCGCCGATGATTCCGTGGTCAGCGTCATCCGCGAAGAAGCCTTCAACCATCGCGTGGCCGTCACCGGCGGCGTGCTGGAAAAGGAATCGGTTGCACTTCTGCAGGAATTCTTTAAAATGCTGAGGAATCAATCGCCATAAGCAGCGGCACAGCGATTTCATTCATCATTCACAATTCATTACTATTTGGGAGAGGTGCCGGAGTGGACGATCGGGGCGCTCTCGAAAAGCGTTGTGGCCGTGAGGTCACCGTGGGTTCGAATCCCACCCTCTCCGCTGAAAAAGGACACTCATTTGGGTGTCCTTTTTTTGTGCAAAGGAATCTGAGTGACTGGCGAATTACACTTTTTGGGCGATGAGGATAAAGCCGCCGCCAACGAATGCATCCTGGTGTGCCCAGCTTCCGGGTATGGCCTGGGAATCAGGTTGTTTTTCGCGACCAACGTCGATCACCTGCTGGAGGCGCAGCCCCGCGTCGAGTAAGCCGCCAAAGATGTCGTCCATGTAATGCCGGTATTCGATGCCGCCATCTGCGCGCCGGTGGATTTTTTGCGCGTAAGGCCGGGCAATCCGGTAATGGGGGCCGTCCGGCTCCACAGAATGGGCTACTGGCTGGGTATGCTTGGTGCGATAAAGGCCACCTGGCCGCAAAACCCTGGCCACTTCGCCATAGACCTGACGCACGTCGGGTACGTAGCTGAAGGAATCGGCCTGGAACACCAGATCAAAAGAGCTGTCGCCCAGGGCAGAAAGATCGCGCATGTCGGCCTGAATGCAGGTGATGGGGTACCCGTAGAGCGCGGCGGCCCGCTGGTCTCCGCGTAACTGCCCGGCCGTCAAATCCACCACGGAAACGTTGGCGCCCAGCAGGCCGAAAACGGCCGTTTGCTGCCCACCCCCCGCAGCCAGGCACAGCACATCTTTCCCGGCAACGCCGGCGAAGATGGCGGGAGGAGAAATGCAGTCTAGCGGTTCCGGCAAAGCGGCCAGTTCGCCGTTGGCAAAGCGGCGCAGCAGGGACAGGTCAAGGTCGAGCCAGGGAGTGGTGTAACCACAGCCTTTCTGCACCTCGGCTTCCCATAATTTTTGGTTGGCAACGGCCGTTTCGTCTAGAAAATCCATCTTCATTTCTCTGCCATTGGGTGTGGCTTAGCCTAAAGTTTGGAAAATTAGGGCAAATCTTCGGGAAACACAGCTAGCCCACCATCTTGTGCTGCTGTCCAAAGCTGACGGTCGAATGTAGCCAGGGTGATGGGTTGGCTCATCTCTTCTTGCCAGGCCAGGGCAGCAGCCAGGTCCACGGTGTCGTAGCCGCGCAAACCAAGTTCCCAGACAAGCAGCTCAGCCTGGGCGATGAGATGGGTAACGGCCGTTTCTGCTTCAGCGGGACGGGGTAGCCAGTTCCTCCATTGCGCGCAAGGCAAACGATTGGGCGCCCTGCTGTTCAGCAGTCTGGCGCGCCTGCTCAAAGCAAACGTGGGCAGCCTTGAAAGCAGCAGCAGATTGGGTTTGTTCTCCGGCCTGCAAGCGCAGCAGCGCCCCTTTCACCCGGTAGGCTTCAGCCTGGAACCATAGTTCCCCGGTTTGCTCCGCCAGGGCCAGCGACTCATTCACCGCTGCCAGCCCGCGCGCAATTTCTCCGGCTACCCCGCACGCCTGCGCGAAGAACACCAGAAATGCGGTAATGTTGAGCAGGGTGCCGGTGGCGCGATATGCCTCCATGGCCTGCTGCATCTGCGCGATGTGGGCCACAGGCGGGTCGCCCTGCAAAACGGCCGCCCAATGCGTGAAGAACTGCGCCGCCAGGGCAAATACTTCCAACCCATATTGTTCAGCTACCCGGCGCCATCTGGAGGCAAAATCGCGCGCGGCTTCCACGTCCCCCTTCAATGCCGCTAACCAGCAGGAGCGGCCCAGCGCATAACACCTTATCATTGGGTGCTGTACCTGTTCTGCCAGCTCGCGCGCCTCTCGGCCGCGTTGGTCCGCTTCTTCAGGAAAACCCAGTATCCACAGGCATTCCGCCAGATAGGCCCGCCCCACAACCGCCGGGGCCATGCCATACTGCTGCGCCAGACGGCGCTGCTGGGCCACATCCGGCGCAGCGCAGGCATCCTCCAACAGCCGCCGCGCCAGGGAAAATTTGCCCTGGTAAAAGGGGCTGACCTGCAAACGGGACAGCACCAGCAAATCAGGATCATTGGCCTGCTGCGCCAGCGCAAACAGCCGCGCCACCAGGTTGTCCACTTCGGCGTGTTCCGACCGGCCCAGGCGGAAAGTGGCCAGCAGCCAAAGTGCGGGAATAAGCTGGGCGTTGTCGTCTAGGTTGGCGCACAGCTCTTGGGCACGGGCATAAGCTGTGGCCATTCCAGAGACAGGCCGTCCACCCATTGCCTTTGATTGGTATCGCACCTTTTTGCAAAGCCTGCTGGATGCCCAGGCGTATACCTGGTTTGCAAAAGTAGTTGTATATGGGGAAGTGCTGGTCGGCATTGCCCTGATCCTGGGGGCATTTACCGGCGTTGCTGCGTTTTTTGGCGCCATGATGAACTGGAACTTTATGATGGCCGGCAGCGCCAGCACCAACCCGGTTCTCTTCATCATCGCGGTTGCTCTGATTATGGCCTGGAAAGTGGCTGGACATATCGGCGCAGACTTTTTCCTCCTGCGCTGGATTGGTACCCCTTGGGGTTGGGTCTATACGCCTCCCAGCAAGCAGCTCGAAAGGGAGCCAGAACCTGCCTGATCCCATACCTTAAATTATTGAAAAGTCATTGTAAACGTTTCAACTCTAGAAATAACTGTTTTACGCGCCGTTTAACCAGGTGCAACTATCCTTTATTTCTTATGTTGCTCATGGTCAGGCTCCTTGATCATCCAGTTAAAGGAAACATTTCTAACGGATCGCCCAATCTTGCAAGATGGCCATGGTGGCCGGTAGCAAAAACAGCACGGGCCCCAGCAGGCCGCCTATGACCGCCAGTATAAGGGCGGGCAGGGAACGGCCGCTTACGGCCTTGCCAGACAGCCTAAAACCGAGCAGCGCGCCTCCCATGCCAAGCCCCACGCTGGTGATGAGCGCCGGGGGCCAGCAGAAGAGGCCGCCCATAAAGGCGTCGGCGTTGCTGTTGTAATCGCGCGCGTTGCTTAATTCTATGGCCACAGCAAAACAAACCAGCAGCAGCGGATAAAAGGTGATCACGTTGACCAGGCCGCCCAGCGCGCCATAGGGTACCAGCCGCATGAATAGAGACGGTTTTGGGGTGGAAACGGCCGTTTCCGTGGGGCTCTTTGTCATAATTCATCCCCTCCTCTACTTTATACGTGCCTCCAGGCTCATCACCTGATTCAAGAAAGGTGTTGTCTCCTGCAAGTTGAAACGCAAATCGATAACCCGCAGTTCGCCCCGAGCGCAGCTTCGTGATTAACAAGGCGTTTGAGTTCATGAGGCAGGCCAATCCTTAACCTGAAACCTGCAAACAGTGTACCAAAATCTCCTGCACCTAAACAAGATGGTGAGAAGACTGGGCGGTTGCGGTTTGAAAGGCCGGCCCTTAACGGTATGCGGGCTGCGGATTTCGGGTACTAGCTCTCCAGCCGGTGCTCCAAATGCGCCCAGTACCAGTCCAGCACGGTGCGGGTGACGCCTTTGCGCGCGCCAAACAGCAGCTTGCGCCCCACGGCGTCGATGGGGTAGCCCTCCACGGTAACGGCCGTTCCGCCCGTCCCATCCTCTTTCATCTGCACCTGAAACTGGGTGCGGTCGCCCAAAACCTTGCCGTGAATCTTCTTGTCAAACTGCGCTTCCAGGGTGCCGCCGGCGCTGTCTTCCTTCAGTACCTTGCCTTGCAGTCCGGCGACGGCTCCCTGCGCCGCCGCAAAGACGACACTAGCGCTGTGGGTATAGGTTTTTTCTTCTGTAATTGTGTAAGACATGATGTTTCCTTTTTCGTAATCGATAGCTCGTGGACTGCAATCCACGTCCCATTTACGGTTAACGGATTACTGACAACGGATTACGGCTAATCGTCACCTGCGCGGCTAAGGATTCCACCAGTTCGCGGCTGCCCACGGCCGTGCCCGGCATACTCGCCGTGGCTGCCCCACAGGCAATGCCCCAGCGCAGCGCTTCCGGCAGGGGCAGGTCCTGGCTGAGACCCCACACCAACCCGCCCACCATGGAGTCACCGGCGCCAATGGGATTTTGCTCTTGAATTTGCGGGCTGGCGGCCAGCCACACGCTGGCCGTGTCGGCCAGCAAGGCCCCTTTCTTGCCCAGGGAGACGACGACGTTGGCCACGCCCTGTTGCTGCATGGCCTGGGCGGCGGCGGCAATGTCGGCGGTACTGTCTACGGGCAGCCCGGTAAGTTTGTGTATCTCCAGGTCGTTGGGCTTGGCCAGAAACGGCCGTGCCGCACACCCATCCCGCAGCGCCGCCCCGCTGCTGTCCAAAATCACCCGCGCCCCGGCGGCCTGAATGTCGCCAATAAGCTGCAGGTAAATAGAAGCAGGCACGCCGGGTGGCAGGCTGCCCGCCAGCACCCACCAATCCCCTGCTTTTGCCAGCTTGCGCACCTTTTGCACCAGAGCAACCTCCTCCGCCGGGGAGATGGCGGGGCCAGGTTCGTTGGCCTTCACGTAATGGTCGTGAGCTTCGCTGACAATGCTGACGTTGGTGCGCGTTTCCCCCGCCACCCACACAAAATCGGCGACAATGCCCAAAGATTCCAGGCCATCGCGCAGCAGTTCGCCACTGCGCCCGCCAGCAAAACCCAGGGCCACGCTCTCTGCGCCCAAGGCGCGCAGCATCCGCGAGACGTTGAAGCCTTTGCCGCCGTAGTCTACGCGCCAGGCGGTGGCCCGCAGCACGCTGTCGAATTCGATGGCCGGGACGGTAAGTTCGCGGTCCACGGCCGGGTTTAGGGTGACGGTGTAAATCATGATGGCTCCTTTTTGAGATTGGAGATTAGAGACTGGAGACTGATAGTCTTCAATCTCCAGTCTTCAGCCGCCTGGCTTTGGTTGTTGAGTGTAGCCATACCAGAGGCCGGAGATTGCGCCCATGAGGGTGGTCAGCAGGATAACGGCCGTTTTCCCACCCCAATCGTAGGCCAGATGGCGCCCTTCCAGCATGGCAATAAAGAAGGCGAACTGCGCCCAGAGCAGCGGAAATTGCCCCAACGCACCTTTGATGGCGCCTCCTGTGCGCCGGGCTTGCACTACGCGGACGGCCACCGTTACCAGGGCCGCCACCAGGCTCAACTGAATCACCAGCGCCAGGCTTGGCTCGCGCAGCGGGCGAAAGAAAAGGCCGAAATACAGCCCCAACCCCGCGCCAATCCACGCATATCGCTGCCAGGAAACGGCCGCTCCCGACCCGGGCTTGAACTTAATTTTCACTAGCTATATCCTTCCTATTATCCGTAATCCGTAATCCGTAATCCGTAAACGGCTAACGGCTAACGGCTAACGGCTAACGGCTAACGGTTCAACGCTCTTTCCACAGCAGCTCGATCAGCGCCGCTTCCGCCTCATCCGTCCACACGTGGCCCGGCCCCAGCTTTGCGCTAATCTCCGGCAGCTTCTCCGGCAGTTCATCCAGCCCCAGCAGCGGCAGGTTATGAATTTGCGGGAAAATGACGATTTTCCCCGGATACTTACCTTCCATCACTGCCGCCATCGCTTCTTGGGCCGTCTCCATGCCGCCAATGGCCGCCACCGAACGCTCCGGCGAGAGGGATCCATCCAGTGCCCGCGCCATCACCGCCGCCTGGTCGTCAATGGTCAGGCCAGAGGTTCCGGTATACTGGGCGTTGCCCAGGTAGACGGCGCTGAGGTTCAAGGGGGCCATGGTGCCGTTGGGCACCCCGGCAAAGAGCACTAGCATGCCGTCGGGTTTCATCAGCGTGGCCGCTTCAGCCATCAGCGGGGCAACGGGCACGCACACCACCACGTCGTCGGCGCCAAGCTGGTCAGTGGCGCGCATCACAAAGTCATACAAGCTTTCTTCCGCTCCTTGCGGGTTAAAAACCAGGAGTTCACGGCCGTTTTCTTGCGCCAATGGCCCAAACTGCCGTTCAATGGCTGCCAACCGCTCGTCGTTGATTTCTGTGGCGATAATTAATCGCGGCCCGTCGGGCAGTTCGATGGCCCGCTGCACGTGCATCTGCCCCATAGGCCCGCCCGCGCCCACAAAGACGGCCGCGCCGTGGGGGCGCAGCTCGCAGCGGTTCCGCCCTTCGCCGTAAGAGGCGGCAATGTCCGGCCCTGGATTGCCCACGAAGGCGATGTAGTCGTAATGCAGCCGCCCCACGTCGGCGTCAGCCAGGCCGTCCAGCGGGGTCTGGCCCACCAGGTTGAGGGTGCCGCGGCGGGCTATGCAGCGGGCGATGGCAGAAACGGCCGTGGCCGAGCGGGGATCCAGCGCCACTGTGTCATCAAACCCGTTACCGCCGGTCAATTCGTCCTTCAAGGTTACATAATCGGCCACTTGTAGGCCGTTGCGTTCAATGATGGTGGCCCCGGTTTGCGCCACCAGCGCGCGCACAGATGACGGCACATCGGTGAGGACAATGGTTGCCGGCGCATCCAGCCCGGCAGAGAAAGAATACTCCCGCGTGTCGCCCGGCTGCCCTACAATCCACATGATGCCACCAACTTTTGGTTCCAGGCGGCGGCGCTGGGTATAGGAGGCCACCACGCAGCCCCACGGCTCCAGCAGCGACGATTCGGCATAGCCCATGTCCCCCTCCAGGGGCAGCAGGCATGCTCCGGCGTCGGTTTCTAGCACTTCCGCGCCAATGAGGTGGTATTGGATGAGTCCACCGGGGATGGTGTAGCCGTAGGCGGTGCTTTTGCCCTGCTGGTAGATGTCGGGCTGCACGGCCAGGCGCTGCCCATGGTGGTACTGGTCGCGCAAATTTTGACCCACTTCTATGACGGTGAGGGTCACTTCGTGGCCCAGGCGGGTTGGCTCTTGGCTCAAGTCGCGGTTATACAGTTTGGGGTGATTCCCGCCCTGGGTGATGATTTTGACGTCGGAGAAGCACATGCCCACGCTGTCAATGCGCACCAGCAGTTGGTCGTCGTTGGGTTGAGGGATGGGGAATTGTTCGGGACGGCCGTTGCGCCCCATGTTTTCCAGCCCGGCTCCGTACATATTCCAGGCCCAGGTTTGTTCTGGCATGGGCGAATTTGCTGCCCGGTAATGTTCATATTTATTTGTCATCATATTCCTCTGTTGCAGTTTGAGAGATTGGAGATTGGTTGACCAATTCAGACTGACAACAGATTTGAGTAAAAAACAGATTTGGCTATCTGATGATTATTTCTATCTATTGTTGTCATTTCACAAACCAATTTCCAGTCACCAATCTCTAGGTTAATTGCCTGACCGCTTGCGCCGTGGCACAGGCTAGCGCTTTTTGCGCCAGTTCTTGGGCTGCCGCCAGGGTTTGGGCGCGAATTTGCGCCTTAACGGTGGGAATGGCAGGCACGCTGACGCTCAGCTCATCTACACCCAGTCCCATGAGGATGGGTACGGCCTGGGGGTCAGCGCCCAATTCGCCGCAGACGCCTACCCATTTACCGGCAGCGTGCGCCGCCTCCACCGTGCGTGCAATCAGGCGCAGCACGGCCGGATGCAGCCCATCAGACTTACCCGCCAACAGCGGGTGCTGGCGGTCCATGGCCAGGGTGTATTGCGTTAAATCGTTGGTCCCCACGGAGAAAAAGTCCACTTCGGCGGCCAGCACGTCAGCCATGAGGGCTGCCGCCGGGATTTCAATCATGATACCGATTTCCACGGCCGTCCCATTCAGTTCGGCACGTACCTCTTCGACAATGGCGCGGGCGGCGCGCAGCTCGGTGATGTCGGCGACCATGGGAAACATGATGCGCAGCTTGCCGTGGGGGGCAGCACGCAGGATGGCCCGCGCCTGCTCGCGCAGCAGTTCCGGGCGGTTCAGGCAAAGGCGAATGCCCCGCTCGCCCAAAAACGGGTTGGTTTCTGGCGGTACTTCGATGTAGGGTAGCGGCTTGTCGCCACCGATGTCCAGGGTGCGGATGATGATGGGCTGCCCCTGCATGGCCTGGGCAATGTCGCGGTAGAAGGTGAATTGCTCTTCTTCCGTGGGTGCGCTGGCACGATCCAGGAAGAGGAATTCGGTGCGCAGCAGCCCCACGCCTTCGGCGCCAGCCTGCATGGCTGCCTCGGTGTCGGCCACGCTGCCCACGTTGGCGACGACTTCGACGCGGTGACCATCAGGGGTGATGGCGGGCTTGGTGGCGCTGCGGGCGGCTGTTTCTTGCTGCTGCTGCCATGCGGCCTGGGCTTGTTGGGCCTGGGTGATGGTGGCTTGGTCGGGGGCGATGGTGAGGGTTCCGCTACGGCCGTCTAAAATGACGGTGGTGTTGTTTGCCAAATCTAGCACGCTCGCCCCGGCGCTGACTATGGCCGGCAGGCTGAGGGCGCGGGCGATGATGGCGGAGTGGGCGGTGGGTCCGCCAACGGCCGTACAAAAGCCCAATACTCTTTCTTTGGGCAGCGAGGCAGTGTCGGAAGGGGAAAGGTCCTGGGCGACGACGATGACCGGGTGCTGCGGCAGGCGCGGGCCCTGGTCATCTGCGCCTACCAGCAGGCGCAGTACGCGGTAGCCCACGTCGTGAATGTCGGCAGCGCGGGCGGCCAGCAACGGATCGTCCAGACCGGCCATCAGTTTGGCGCGAGCTTCAATGGTGGTTTGCCACGCCTGGGCAGCGGGCTGCTGCTGGCTAATTTTACCCAGCACGGTGTCCAGCAGGTCGGGGTCGTCGAGGATTTCCAGGTGGACGTCGAAGATGGCCGCTTCGCTGGCGGCGCTGCGGTTGAGCATTTGCTGGCGCAGGGCGGCCAATTGGCCGCGGGCTTTTTCGATGGCGGTTTGCAGGCGGGTTTCTTCTTCTGAGGCGCCGCAAAAGGTTTCTTCAATGGTGATGTCGGCTTGTTTGAGCTGGAAGATGGGGCCGATGGCGATGCCGGGGGCGGCGGCGATGCCGCGAATGAGGCCGTCTTGGAACGGGGGAGTGGGTAGTGGTGGGTTGGTGGTGGGTTGGTGGGGGGGGTGGTTGATGTGTTCTGCTTCGCCCAAGCCGTCGGCAACGGCCGTTTGCAGGGCCATCATAGCAGCGTCTTCATCCATGCCATCCACCACAATGCGAATTTCTGTCCCCGCCTCCACGCCCAGCGTCAGCATGGAGATGAGGCTTTTGGCATTGGCTTTTTTGGGGCCATGCTGCACGCGAATGTCTGACTTGAACTGCTTGGCGGTGTTCACAAAGACCTTAGCCGGGCGAGCGTGCAAGCCCGTAGGGTTTTGGATGGTGATGGTTAGCTCTTTCATGGTGACGCTCTCTTTTTTTAGTGGGCAGTATTCAGGATGGGTCACTGTTTACTGCTTACCGGCTACTCTTCCACTGCTTCTGCGCTTAGGTGGGTGAGGATGACCTGCGGGTCCGTGGTGGTGATGAGCAGTTGAGTGGTGTCTTCATCTTCGATGACTTCGGCTAGGCTGGAGAGGACGCCCACGTGTTCGTCGGAGGAGGCGGCGATGCCAATGACCAGGTATGCTTTTTCGCCATCTTCCCATTCCACCCCGGCGGGCAGTTGCAGTACGGAAATGCCGGTTTGGCGGATTTGTGCTTTGTTGTCGAAGGTGCCGTGGGGGATGGAGACGCCGTTGCCTAGGTAGGTGGACATGGTTTCTTCGCGGGCCAGCATGCCATCGATATACCCGGCCTCCACGCAACCGCTGCTGACGAGGAGCTGCCCGGCCTGGCGAATGGCGTCTTGTTTGTCAACGGCCGTTCCCCCCAGCCGGATTCTCTCTACCGATAACACAGACATGCTACCCTCCTGTATCCATGATGTCACCGTTATCGGTGAATGCTTTTACCAGGGTGTCAAAGGCCGGGTCATTGAGGAAATGGCTAAAGGTGACGACCACGGCGTTGGGCGCTTTGCTGCGCACCACGCCGGCCAGACCCTTGTGTACGACCACCACCTGGGCGTCGGTGGGAATGCCCCGCGCCGGTTTGTGCATGACGGTGACGTCACTGATTTTTGCTTGCTTCAGCTTCTTTTTTAAGGCGTTGACGCTCATTAAGCTGGACCCCATGCCTGCTTCACAAGCCAGGATGATGGTTTTAACCTTTGATGCAGCGATTGATTGGGCCATGATTTGCTCCTTGTTACTGGAGATTGGAGACTGGAGATTAGCAAGGGCGTGGTCTCCAGTCTCCAGTCTCCCCAGATATGATTAGTCGGCCGCGAGACCAGGTACGCCGGAAACGGCCGTACTCGTTTCCTCCTCTTCCTCTTCTTCAGGGACGGGGCGCAGCCGCAAGATGAAAGCGCCTACCAGGAACGAAGCCAATGCGCCAATGGCCACCCCGGTGAGCACGGCAAAGTGCTGCCCGCGGGGGATGACCGCCAGGTAAGCGAAGATAGAACCGGGAGAAGGCGTAGCCACTAAACCAGCATTGGTGATGGTGAACCACAAGTCTGCGGCAATGCCACCGGCCATGACGGACAAAATCATGATGGGATGCGCCAAGACATAGGGGAAGTAAATCTCGTGAATACCGCCTAAAAAGTGTATAATCATTGCGCCTGGTGCTGATTCTTTTAACATACCTTTACCCGCAACGTAATAGGCAACTAAAAGGCCCAGCCCAGGCCCTGGATTTGTTTCCAGCAAGAAGTGGATGGCCTTTCCAGATTCCTCGACGGCCGCCACACCCAAGGGCGCCAAAACCCCATGATTCAGCGCATTATTCAGAAACAAGACCTTGGCCGGTTCGATGATGATGGCTGCCAAAGGCAAGAGGCGAGCGCTTACCAGGCCATCGACCAGGCTGCCCAGGAAGTTGCTCAACCCTTCTACGACGGGGCTAACGGCCACATTGGCCAGCAGCACGAGAATAACGGCCAGGATACCCGCGGAAAAGTTGTTGACCAACATTTCGAAGCCCACGGGCACTTTGTCTTCAAACGCCTCATCTATTTTCTTCATGGTCCAACCGCCCAGAGGTCCCATGATCATGGCGCCCAGGAACATGGGGATGTCTGCACCGACGATGACGCCCATGGTAGCCGCCGCGCCGACCACGCCGCCACGCACATCATGGACCATCTTCCCGCCGGTATAACCAATCAATACCGGCAGCAAGTAGATAATCATCGGGCCGACCAGTTCCCCAAAGGTTTCGTTGGGAATCCAGCCCGTGGGGATAAATAAGGCGGTAATCAGCCCCCAGGCGATGAAGGCGCCCATGTTGGGGATGATCATGCCCGCCAGGAAACCACCAAACTGCTGCAATCTCTCTCTAACGCTCATGTTTCTTTCTCCTTATGCTTCCAAAAATTTTTGTAGATCACCGGGATCCACTGCTAAACAAATGCAACCTGATGAGTTTCTTCCATTGCCGGCCTGGGTCGGGCAGGCCGGTTAACTGGTTGGGTGTGGGGCAGCAGGCAACTTCTAACCTCCCTGGCCTGGCCCGGCTGTAAAAAATCCGATGTAGTTTTGCTTGCTGTTGTGGATCAGCAGCCTTCAGAATGGTGATCGTCAGGCCAACCACTGCGTAATGGTTTCAATGTCTTCGGGCAGAAGCAATGGGTGTACCTGGATGACTTTGATTTTGTCGCTGACCGTGTCTGGCAGTGGGGCTGTGGTGATTAGAAGTTCGGCCGTTCCCAACTGCTTGCGGTCTAATTCGCGCAGGGAGAGGACTTCTAGCGTACCCAGGCGCGGGAAGCGGGCCTTGAGGCGGGCGACCAGCAGTTGGGCGGTGGCCATACCGCTGGGGCACACAACGATAACGCGCTGCAGGCGATTCGGCCGTTCGCGAATATAGGCGGCGCGCAGCAGTAAGGCGATGTTGTTGATTTCGTCTTGGGGTAAGGTGACCTGGGCATGTTCGTTAACGATATCGGCGACCTGCTGAGCCAGATCGTACTCGAAGGTGTATTTTTCCGAAAGCGTGGTGGCTGGCGAAAGGGTGGGCAGCCACAGGTTGAAGCGCTGGCGGAAGCAGGCGGGTACGATGTGGATGACCAGGCCATCGTGCAAGGTTTTGTCTTGGGCAAGATTGGGCAGGTTGTAGGCTTGGACGATGTGCTGAATAAGCCGTTCGATGAGGGTGGAGAAGCTTTCATCCAGGTCGAGGTCGCCCGGCCAACGCTCGTTACGCGGCGTGGCGAGGATGTGCATGGTGATGTAGGCTATTTCGCTGGCAGGCCAGGGGGTGGGAGTGTGCCAGCCCATGCGCCGGGCAATGTGGGCGGCAATGGGCCAGACGGGGAGGCTTTGCAGCCAGTGGAGGTGAGGGGGGGCAACGGCCGTAACATTCCCATCCTGCACCCGCTGCGCCTGTATCGCCAGCACTAGCGCCAGGTGCAACACGGCGTCATCGGTAAACCGACCACCCAACTGCGCTTCGGTATAAGCTACCTGGCTGGCGGCCCGGCGCATATCCCAACGCGCAATAATTCCTGCTGTTTCTTGCACCGCTTCTAACAAGTGGGCATCTGCGCCCAGAGAGAAGACCAATCCCTTTTTGTGATTCATCGTGGTCAGAGGCGGGCCAAAAGGTGTTTTGCCCCACAACAACGCCGCGGCCGTTTGGCGACGTTCCTGCTCAGAACAGGCAATCCAAAAGCCATAATTTGGGCGGCGTTCCAGCGTTACCTGCCGTTCATCCAGCCAGGCTTCTAGCGCGTCCAGATCTTTCAGCACCGTGGTGCGCGACATTTGTAAAAGCTGCTGTAGCTGGTACAGAATCATAGGTTCAGCAGAAAAGAGAAGGAGGAGGGCTATAAGTTGCTGCCGCTGGCCAGCGGTAAGCACAAGCTGCAAGTTGGGGGCCGCATTGAGTTTGGCGACCAACGCAAGCTGGCGATCTGGGGAGCATTCCAGTTCCACGCCAATGCCTGGCGTAATCTTCAGGGCGACGTTGTGCTGGCTTAGCCAGCGCCGCACGCTTTTCAGATCATAAGTGACCTGGCGCGGTGTAAGCTGCATTTCTGCCGCCAGCTCTGCCGCACCGAGGGGCAGGTTGGCTCGCAAAAGGAGTTGTAGTAAATCGCGCTGTCTGGTGGTTAACGCCGTCATGGTTCTGCCAGGGGTGTACTAAAATGCTGTTAACATCCTGTTAATAGTCAACGATTGTTATTATAGGGTGCAATTGCCCAATAGGATCGGCCGATTATTGTATATTTTTGCGAGAATCCTGTGACAAAAGTGAATGAATGGCGTTGAAAGCCGTTTGGTTTTTGAGTGTAAACGGCCGTGCGCTTCAGGGCGGGCCGCTTTGGGGTGGGGAAAAATGGCGCAGAATTCCTGAGAACTCTGCGCCATGCCAGTGTCCATAACCCGAAGGCCGTTTACCGTTATCCGGCGGATTTTCCAGAGGGTGCGCCTGTGGAATACGGATTACCGACTACGGGGATTAGGGCGTGCTTACGGCCGTACTACCACCGGTAAATAGACGCGAAAATCTGTGACGCCAGCCCAGTAACCGCTGCTGACGGCAAAATTAGCGCTGACGGCCGTTGGCGGACTGGCTATTCCCTGCCCAATGCTCCCTTCTACCCGGTAGCTGGCTGAACTGGACTGCCCACCGCCACCGCTGACCACGTGCCATTCCAGGTTAAAGTTGGCCGACGTTTGCGCCAGCACCACTGCGCCTAAGGTTAACAGCAACAGGAGCACAACCACCGTCACGGCCGTTCGTTGTTTTTGCTTCATCTGCTTCCCCTCCTTACTGCAAGGTTACGTAGACGTAAATCATCTCTTGCGTACCGTCGAATGGTTCCAATGCTTTGCCAAAGACTGTGCCGGGCATGCTCGTATCCACCCCATTGACGTTAACCGTAACAGCCCTGCCCGCCAGGCCCCCGCTGCCGCTGGTAGACAGTAAATCACCCGGTTGTATGCTGCCAACTGCGCTGTTGGCTCTGACCAAAGCTGGCCCTTGTACCACCACCAGCAGGAATTCACCCGGCGCAACGTCTCCTGCTGGCGTCACATCCATGTTCGCCAGCGCATCGTGAGCGGTGTCGTCGGAGGACTCCAGGCTGGGGTCAATGGCATCCATGTTGAAGCGGCTGAAGACCACCCCGGCGACAGCCGTGCTGTGGGCGCTGTCCGCCCGGCTCACCTGCACAATGGGGCCATCAACGGCCGTTACCTCCCGGTTAATACCGCTAAACAGCACCACGTCTCCTGGCGCCAGCGCTGTCTTACCATTGTTTTGCATTACCTGCATCACGGCTCCAGCCAGGTTAATGTTGTTCGAAAAAAGGTTGTCCGGCGTGTAAAGACCATAGTTGTTATCCGCCCGGCTGGTGCGCCCTGTAACGCCCCGGTAATCAGTGCTTTGCCCCCATACGCCATAATTGAAACTGCTCACGCCATAAAGGCCGATGCCGGAACTGCTGGAACCATACGTCCCGCGATTTGCGCCAATACCGACCACCCCCACCGCACCCAGGGGCTGAGAAATACCCGTCACGTTGCCAGCCTCACCCCGGAGCGCCTGGTTGTTGGCGCTTTGGGCATAGACACCATATCCTCCCTGGGCAGTAACGTAAGCGCCATGGTCATAATGGTCTGTGCCTGTTGTCGCCACGCGAATGCCATGGCCGTTACTGCTGCTGAAATAGCCGCCCCAGCTTTGCGTGCTTATCCCCCGCACGCCGTAGCTGTTCACGCTAGTTCCGGCCACGCCAACGCCCCCATTGGCGTCGGCAAAAAAGGCGGTGCCCGTGGCCGGAGCCACCCCGGAGATCAGGGCATCCACCGCTCCCAGGTCTTCCCCCACAATTTCCGCGCCGGGGCGCAGGCTGAGGGCGTAGGGCGCCGGCAAAATTTCCTGGCGCGGCGAGAGGGTTTGCCCATCGACAAGGATGCTCAGCCACAGGGCTTGCCCGTTAAAATCTGCCTGGTCCACGCCTAGCTTCACGTTAAATAACCCGTTTTGCACGGAGACATTCATGTTGCCGCTGTCCCACAGGGCGGAGCCGGCCACGCTGGCATTGTAGACCACAAAGCGCATGGTGTAGACACCGGTGAGGGGCGCACCGCCTGAGCTGGTGAGCCGTCCCTGGTAGCTGATGCCGCTGGCAACGGCCGTTTCTACGCTGGTGGGCGCGTCAACCGTACCTGGCGTAGCGGCCAACCGTTGGGTAATGGCGCCCGCCACCCCGGCCAACAGCAGCACAACGGTCAAACTCATCACAAAAATGGACACAAATTTCATTTTCATTTCTACCTTCCTTTTTGAGCATTAAGATTACAAAGGGTGCAGGATGGCGCACCCATGACCAACAATTGTTCCCGCAGGGCAAGGGCCTGTTCGTGGGCCGGGTGGCGCTGCAAGGCGGCGGCTACGGCCGTTTCCGCCTCCGCCCAGCGCCCCAACTGCCACAAACTTGCGGCCATGCCCGCATACGCCTGGGCCGACTCCGGCAGCAGCCGCGCCGCTTCCTGGTAATCAGCCAAAGCTACTTCCCGCCGTCCCAAGGCCAGTTCCGCTTCCCCCAACAGTAGATACGCCGCGCCGTAGCTGGCATCGAGCCGCACTGCCTGCCGCAACAGCGGCGCAGCCGCAGCCGCATCTCCTGCCGCCAGGTGAAACTGCCCCCACTCGGCGTAAAGGGTGGCCTGATTGGGCGCCAGCGCGGCGGCCTGCCGGTAGGCCATGTCTGCCTGCTGGTGTGTGGCGGAATGGGCGGCGTAAAAGCGGGCGGTGCGCAGCCAGACGGCCGCATCAGCAGGGCGCAGCGTCTGGGCGGTTTGCAGGGCGGCCTCGGCTTGCGCCCACGTCTGTACGGCCGTTGCGGGGTTGGCCGCCGCGGGGTTGCCCGCCACCTGCTGCTGATAGACCTGGCTCAAGCGCAGGTGATGGGCCGGTTCACCAGGCCAGGCGGCCACAGCCTGAGCGGCGGCGGCACTGGCGGCGGCCCAGTTGCCGCTGTTAGCCTGGCGTTGGGCCGTGCGGGCGGCGATGTCGGCCCATAAGGGACGGCCGTTGCCCTGCCACACGGCCGTTCCTACCCCCACCAACAGCAACCCAACCAGGAGAAGGATGCTCCAACCTGGCCTGGCGTACGGCCGTTTAGGGCTGATGCGTGGTGCAGGCATACTCACTAACCCGACGCCCATTCCCAGCAGCAGCCAAAAGAGCGTGGCCGTAGACGTCACGTCGAAGCTGGTCAGGTTGTTGGCCGTATTGCCTGCGGCGGCGGCGAATAGGGCGGCTAACAACGCGCGCCGCTCCGGCGGAGCAGCCTGCATTCCTTTGTAAATGAGCCGCAGCGCCAGAACCAGCACCAGGCCAAAGGCCAGCAGGCCGGGCAGCCCGGCCGCAAAAGCCCAATCGAGGAGCAGATTGTGCGCCCGATCCACAAAAAAATGGCGTCCCTGATAGTAAACCAGTTCCGGTGGATAGACTGCGGGGAAGATGAGGCCCAGGTGGTCTAAGCCGTAGCCTAACAGGGGGCGCTGCTTGATGAGGGTGACGGCGCTTTGCCAGATGGTGAACCGCGCCGCGGAGGATCCGCCAGGGCTGACACCCATCCAGAGAACGGCCAGCGGCCCGCTGAGAAACAGCAACGTGATGCCGCCGACAGCCGGCCAGCGCCAGTGCCGCGCCGGGCGGGGAGCGTGCCACAAAAGCAGGAAGAGGAAGAGGGCAACGGCCGTGGCCCCCCAGGCGCTGCGGGTTTGGGTGAGGCCAATGACCAAAACCTGGGCGAGCAACAGCAGCAGCCAGGCCATGCGGGTGCGGGGTTGGAGGGCGGTTTGCCGCAGCGCCAGGGTGAGGGGGGTGAGCATAGCCAGGTAGGCGCCCACAAAGTTGGCCCGCCCCAAAGTGGCGTACACGGGCGAGCGGGCGTCGGTGACGAGGGGGACGGGTTGCCAGCCCCCGGCCTGGGCCAGGCTGAGCAGGATGAGGGGCACGCTGGCGGCAATGAGCCAGCCTATGGCCCAACGAGCGCGGTCGGGATGGGTGAACTGTCTGGCTGCCAGCACAAAGAGGAGGAGGTAGGTGAGGAGGGTAAGGCTGCCCTGACCGCGCTCATAGCTGCCCCACAGCGCCAGGCGCCAATCAACGGCCGTTATCGTTGTGACCACCAGCACCAGGCCCAACACGCTGACGGGAAGAAGGAGAGGCTGGCGTTGGCGGAGGGATTGTGGGAAACGGCCGTACGCAAAAGATTCCACCAAGGTCAGAGCAGCTAACAGCCAGACCAGGGTGCGGAGAAGGAGAATTTTGGGCAACTCAAAAGGCTGTTGACCCCAAAAATTGACGACCAAAGGCACCAAGAGGAGCAGTAATAGCCAAAGGGCGTTTTGGGTTGTTCTTAGATGAGGTGGTGCGGATACGACATCATACTTCTTTTTAAACCATTCCATTTAGGTTTCTATAAAGAGGGAGGTGGCAGACATGCTCGGAATTTTTTACTTGTGTTAGGAAATAGCTTACCTCAATCTTAAACAAAATGACGATTTGACACAACCGCAATGGCTATTGGCCTGTCCGGTTATTGTCACTAGGCTGGCCTTACCGTAAATAGCCTGGTTGCTGGCAAAAGCACCTTATTACTGAACCTTCCGTTAGCCTCTAGGGGGTTGAGAGGGCGTAGAGCGACCAGTTATCTAAAAACCAGCCATTGTTTGCCATGACAAAGCGGTTGCGGAAAGCACCGCCAACCCGCACGGTTTCCGTTTGGTTCAGGGCAAAATCATAGGTAATGAGGTTCCGTTGCCCGCTTTGTGTACCTTGCCAGGATGTCCCGCCATTGTTAAAGATGATGCGCGCTTCGGCCGCCAGCGGGTCGGAGGCGAAAATTTTTTGTGACCCTTCATAGGCCGCTACCGTATCGGAGAAAAACCGAATTTCCATGCGGTAGGTGCCTGGGGGTAGGGTTATGTCGGTGAACATGGCGAAGCTGGTGGGTGCGCCACCTTTGAAGGCTTTGACGGTTTTGCTGCCGTCGAAAATGAATAGGCCCCGCTCTGCAGATGGCAGGTCATGAGCGGGCACGACGCGCACTTCGGGGCGTAAAAAGAGGCCACCGGCGCCGGGTTCCAGGGTGTTAGGGCCTTCGTCGGTAATAAGCTGCCAGCCATCGGGAATTTGCAGTTCGTTGTACAGATAGAAGTACCAATCTCCTTCAAATGAGGGATTGGGCAGCAGGTTGGTGCCTTGGGCAACGGCCGTTGCCGGGGCCGGGGTTTCCTGGGGGGCAGATGCTGCCGCTGTGGGGATTGCCACTTCGCGTAGCACACCATCCCAGCCAGGAATGAGCAGAACTTGCTCAATGGTCAATATACTGGTGTCTGACAGGTCGTTGGCGCTCTGAATACTGGCGATGCTGGCGCCGGTGCGCGCGGCAATAAGGGCCAAATTGTCCCCTGCTTGCACCGTGTAGGGGTTGCCAGCCTGAGCAGGGAGAGGCGCGGATTGGGCAACGGCCGTTTCCGTCATAGTGGCCGTTTCTGTGATCGTCGGTTCTGCTGTTACCGCCACCGTGATTACCCGCGTCACTTCCACAATCTGCTCCACAACAACCTGGCGTGTTACCTCCTGGGGCACAACCCGGGTTACTTCTACCGTAACGGGCACCTCCTGAGATACCAGGCGCGTCACTTCTATTTGCTGCGGTTCCGTGGCACATCCTGCCAGGAGCAGCCAGCTTAATACCAACCCAATAACGATTATGCATACCGCGTTTTTTAACCTCTTACACGTAAAATTTTTGAACTGTCGAATCGTACAAGCATAACGCCCGGAATTATACGTGTAATTGGCACAAATTCACGGCAACCAGGGTGGCCGTAGCCAAATTCGGGCTGAAAAAGCTCCCGTTTCTAGCGGGGCGTTGGGCTTGCTAATTGGGTGCGCCCTGTTATGCTACCGTGCTCATGGAAGGACGACAGCCAATTTCGATATTGCGTACACCGGTGCATGGGGTGACCATGGCGGAGACGCTAACGGCCGTGCGGCAGTTTATGGCTGCGCCGCGCCTGCACCAAATTTGCACCACCAACCCAGAATTTGTAATGGCCGCGCAAAGGGACCCCCTCTTCCGCCAGATTTTGTGGGCGGCGGATTTGTGCATTCCCGACGGCGTGGGGCTGCTGCTGGCGGCGCGCTGGCTGGGCCAGAAGCTGCCAGAGCGGGTGCCCGGCTCGGAGCTAATTTACCACCTGGCGGAGCTGTGTGCGCGGGAGGGGTGGCGGCCGTTTTTACTGGGCGCAGCGGAAGGGGTGGCGGCAGAGACGGCGCGCATTTTACAGGCCCAATACCCGGCGCTGCACATTGCCGGAACCTACTCTGGTTCGCCCAGCTTTGAGGAGAATGAGGCCATTGTACAGATGATTCACGAGAGCGGGGCAGATGTGCTGCTGGTGGCGTATGGCGCGCCTAAACAAGATAAGTGGATTTACCGCAATCGGCACAAATTGCCCAAGGTGCGCGTGGCTATGGGCGTGGGGGGATCCTTCGACTTTGTAACCGGCAAAGCCATCCGTGCGCCGCGCTGGGTACAAAACCTGGGGCTAGAGTGGCTGCACCGGCTGCTGCACGAACCGTGGCGCTGGCGGCGCATGTTGGCCCTGCCGCGGTTTGTCCTGAGCATTCTGCGGGTACTTCTTCTTGGTAGATGACGTGAGTTGATTTACACTCAAAGGATGGAATTTGAAGAGCGGGTAAAACGGCTAACGCCCCTGGAGATGCGAAACATTGAGACACATTACTACGCTGCGTTGGAGACATCCCATGGCTCAGGGAATCATTGGATCCTTATGTCTGTGCTGGATAAATATGGTTTTAGGAGCAATAGTCCAGATGGCGCCATGAGCCTGGCAGAAGAAGTTATTACGTATTGGTACCGCATTCAATAGATTTTGGAGACAAGTAGAATGAGCTATATTCCGCAAGTGGGTGAAATTATAAGAATGCGAAGCTGGCATGGCGTCGTTTTGGATGTATTTAAGAGCGAATCAGGTCGTTTTGTTGTCCGCATACAAACTGTGCGAAATATTTTCCGCAAATTAGGTCCGGAACTTATTGAACTAGATTTAGCGCCTGACCAAATCATGCCCGCAACACGCGAGGATTTAGAGAATGAAATTGCTTTGCACCGCCGAATGCAAGAGGATGCTTTATTGGATCTCCTCAAGCAAGTTAAAGCGCTGCTGCCGGCTTAAAAACGGACCAAGGGGCGTGAATTTCTGCGGATAAATGTGGATTTCCAAGCAGTGAATACCGTTTACCGGCGCAGGCCGCGCGGGTAATGGTTTTTGATTTGGCCGCTGACGCGCTTGCCCCAACCCAGGCCAAAGCCGTCAACGGTGACTAGCAGCCAGCCGTTGGGGCCGCTGTGGGGGATGGGGTGGCCTTGCAGGTAGGCGTGCAGCAGGGGGTCTTCGGGGGCAAAGTCGGCGCATTGCTGCACGTCGGCGGCGGTGAGGGTGAGGGCCAGGGCGTGGGCGGGCTTGAGGTGGTTTTGGCGCAGTTCGGCCAGGGGCAGGCCATGGCGCAGCACGTACAGCTTTGTGGTGTCGGGGGCGTGGGGGGGTAGCAGGTGCAGGTAACGGCCGTTGCTCACCACCATCCGCGCTTCATCCAACTCTAACCGCAACACTTCCCGGGCAAATGCTCGCCACAACTGCCACTCAGCCCGCGCGGGCAGGGGAGCTGGGTTCAATTGCGCCAAATGACCCAATCTGCCACCCTCCTTCTTTTGCAGCAGCGCGACAAAATGTCCCTCCCCAGGGAAGCGGTGGGGCCAAAAGCGGATGGTGTGCATCAATTGACTGGCGTCAGGCAGCGGGACATCTTTGGGCAGCCAGCGGGGTTGGCCAGGGGCAAAACCAGCGTGGCGCGGTGGCGTAATGAGGCTAAAGTCGGGGTGGTCGGTCAGGAAGCGGCCGATGACGCCCTCGTTTTCTTCGGGAGAGAAGGTGCAGGTGGCATAGGCGAGGATGCCGCCAGGGCGTAAAAGAGAGGCGGCGGTGGGCAGTACGGCCGTTTGCCGTCGCGCGCAGGCCATTACCATCTGGTCGCTCCAATCAAAGCCCTCCTGCTTGCGGAACATGCCCTCGCCAGAGCAGGGCGCATCTAGCAGCACCCGGTCGAATACGGGGCCAAAATGGGCGGCTAACTGCTGCGGCGTACTGCTGGTGATGAGCGTGTTGCGTGCGCCCCAGCGCTCCAAATTTTCGGCCAAATCGCGGGCGCGGGGGCGGTCTACGTCATTGGCAACCAGCAACCCCTGGTCATTCATGCGCGTTATCAGGTGGGTGGCCTTACCGCCGGGAGCTGCCGCCAAATCCAGCACCCATTCTCCTGGCTGTGGGTCCAGCAGGGTGGCGACGGCCATGGCCGATGGCTCTTGCAGGTAGTATAGCCCGGCAGCGTGGTAGGGGTGGCGGCCAGGGCGCTCCTCGTCTGCTACGCGGAAGCCCGCCGGTTCGTAGTCGCCTACCGGCGTAAGCGTGAAGGGAGATTTGCTGCTAAAATTAGCGGCACCGATTTTGAGGGTGTTGACCCGCAGCCCCATATGCGCTTCTTGAGCGTAGCTGGCGGCAAAAGCGGCGTATTCGTCGCCCAGCAAATGGCGCATTTTTTGCAGAAATTCGGGGGGCGGGTTTTGCAGCATAGCGTAATCCGTGAACCGTAATCCGTATGCCGTCAGCCGTGAACCGTCAGCCGTGAACCGATTACGGAATACGGATTATGAATTTAGGAACCATGAACCAAACACTTAAACTACCACACGGCCGTATCCAACTGCCTGCCTTTTTGCCCGATGGCACCCAGGGCGTGGTGCGCGGGGTGGATGCCCAAGATTTGCAGGCTTGCGGCATTCAGGCGGTGCAGATGAATGCGTACCATTTGATGCAAAAGCCGGGGTCGTCCACCATTCAGGCGTTGGGTGGGCTGCACCGCATGACGGGCTGGAATGGGCCGGTTTTTACTGACTCCGGCGGCTTCCAAGTGTACTCGCTCATTCGCCAAAATCCTAGAAGCGGCTCCATTACGGACAAAGGGGCAACCTTCCGCGTGGAGGAGCGTAAGTTTAACCTGACGCCAGAAAAGAGTGTGCAGCTGCAGATGGGGTATGGGGCAGATGTGGTGATTTGCCTGGATGATTGTACCCATGTGGATGCGCCTTATGGGGTGCAAGGGCAGTCGGTAGCACGCACGGTGGCCTGGGCGCGGCGCTGTAAGTTGGAGTTTGTGAAGTTGGCACAGCAAAAGGGGCTTGCCGCGGAGGAGATGCCCAAGTTGGTGGCGGTGGTGCAGGGGGGCGGCTCGGCAGAGTTGCGCCGCCAATGCGCGGAGCAGCTGCTGGAGATTGGCTTTGACGGCTATGGGTATGGGGGTTGGCCGCTGGACGGGGAGGGGAATTTGCTGGCGGAAATGCTGGCGCTGGTGCGGACGTTGATTCCGGCGCAGTTTACGGTGCATGCCCTGGGGGTGGGGCATCCGGCTAATGTAGTGGCCTGTGTGGAGATGGGGTATGAGTTGTTTGATAGCACGATGCCGACGCGAGATGGGCGGCACGGCCGTTTGTATAGCTTCTCTGTTGACCCTGCCCACAGCCGGTTAACGGGGGATTTTTTCCGCTACCTCTACATTAAAGATAAGAAGCACATCAAGGTGCAGGGGCCAATTTCTGAGTTTTGTGATTGCCCGGCTTGCCGGAACTATTCGTTGGGGTATTTGCACCATCTTTATAAAGTAGGGGATACGCTGTACCAGCGGCTGGCGACGCTGCACAATTTGCGCTTTATGATGCAGTTGATGGCGGGGTTAAGAGGAGGGGGGAGCGCAGAGATGTGCGGAGGGCGCGGAGGGCGATGAATAGTTCTTCAATTATCTCAGTGTGTCCCTGCGCTAGCTCAGCGGTACGCTGCGTTCCTTTTCTGCTTTGGAACGCAGAGACGCGCGGAGGAAACGCGGAGGGCGCGGGGTGGTTTCGTTATCTCTATGTCCCTCTGTGCTATCTCTGCGATACTCCGCGCCCCTTTTTTTCTTATGGATGAGTTAGAGAGGTTGGTCACGGCCGTTCTTACCTCCCCCAAGTACCAGCCCATCAGCCCAGACCTGGTACGGCGGGTTGGGGCGCGGGAACTGGCGGCGCGGCGCAGCTTTAAGGAGGCCGTAAAGGCCACCAAGAACAAGCTGCACCAGGTGGGCGGGGCGTATTTTGCGGCCAAGATTGATTATGACCGGGCGCTGGCAGATTTGCGGGCCGCGGTGGGGGATGAGGCTGTGTTTCGCGCTGTGTGCCGCCAGGTGATGGCCTTGCATGCCTCTACCCGCGAGCGGCTGCCCATATTGGAAGAATTTTACGCCACGACGTTGGCGGATGTGCCGCCGGTGGGTACGGTGCTGGACCTGGCCTGCGGGCTGAACGGGCTGGCGTGGCCATGGATGCCTTTCGGCCGGGAGACGCGGTACATTGGTTATGACATTTACGGGGATATGGTGGGTTTTGTGGGCGAGTTTATGGAATTGGCGGGCATGGAGGGGGAAACGGCCGTGCGCGACATCATCACCCACCCGCCAACAGAGCCGGTGGACCTGGCGCTGCTGCTGAAGCTGCTGCCGGTATTGGCCCAGGTGGAGGAAACGGCCGTGCCCCGTCTGCTCGACGCCCTACAAGCCAAACGGTTACTCATCAGCTTCCCTGTCAGCAGCCTGGGGGGGCGCAAAAAGGGCATGGTAGCCCATTACGAGGCACAGTTTGAGGGCTGGGCGGCGGGGCGCAACTGGGCGGTGCGGCGGTTTCTGTTGGCCACGGAGCTGGCATTTTTGGTTACCTACCCCTGAGGGTTGTATTGGCACTTTAGCAGGTGTCATGTATGATCCGGCCATCCAAATGTGGAGGCATACTTTGTGGAAGAAGAAATTGATTTACGGCCGTACATTGAAGCGTTAATCAATCAATGGTATTGGCTGGTTGGTGCCGGTTTGGTTGCGGCCATTGTGGCATTCATTATCAGCTCCTTGCTGCCGCCCACCTATGAGGCGACGGCCCTGGTTGCCGTAACCGAAACCCGCCAACGCATTGTGTTTGACCCCCGTATTCAGACGCAAGAAGAGCAGCAGCCCTTGCAGGCGTTTCCCCAACTGGCCACCAGCGATGAGCTTGTGCGCCAGTTGTTTACGCAACTGGCTCTGCCCCAATCGGAATTGGCATCTGTACAAGACCTGCGGAAGCGGTTAACGGCCCAATCCGGGTCGGATCCCAGCTTAATTGAGCTAACAGCCAGCTTTCAGGATGCCGAAACGGCCTCGCACATAGCCAATGCGTGGGCCAATATTTTTGTGGCGTGGGCGAATGAGATTTACCGCAACAGCAATGGCGAGCAATTGGCCTTTTACGAAAACCAGTTGGATGTTTCGGCGACAGAACTGGCGCTTGCAGAAGAGGCATTGGTGACTTTTCAGGCGCGGAACCGCAGCAGCATTGTGCAAAACCGCTTGCTGGCTTTGAATCTTGTTCAGGAGCAGTACCTGGCGGACCTACGGCAAACCACTTTCTTGCTGCAGGATATTGCGTCTTTGCAAACCCAGTTGGCTTTGCAAACCAGCCCAGATGTGACCTGGGCGGATCAGCTGACGGTGCTCAATTTACAGCTCCAGGCTTTTGGCACGCAGGCTGTTGGCGAGAACGACAGGAGCAGCACTTTACAACTGCAGGTTGCCCCGGAAACAACCTTAACCAGCGCCAGTCGCCGGGAGCAGTTGGCGTACCTGGATGGGTTGCGGACTACTTTGGATGGGCGCCTGGTGGCGCTAGAAGACAGCCTGGCTGCCCTGGAGCCGGAAATTTTAGCTTTGCAGCAAGAGCAGCAGGTGCTACAGGCTGAATTCAACCGATTGCAGCGCAATGTGACGGTAGCCGAGGAAACGTATACGGCTTTAGCGCGCAAGGTGGATGAGGAGCGTATTACGTCGCAGGACCAGATCAGCAGCTTGCGCCTAGCCAGTAATTCGACGGTGCCTGATGAGCCAACTGCGCCGCGCCGCTTGCTGATTACGCTGGTGGCTGGTTTTTTGGGGGGCATTTTGATGGTGATGATTCTCTTGGTGCGGCAATGGTGGCAGACAATGGCGGTGGAACCTATCGCCAGGGAAACGGCGTAATTTTGGCTTAGCAGCACTATTGTACTCTACACGGCCGTTGGTTTATGGGATAGCATGGGTAACGTACAAGAAAATATTGCCTAACTAAGAGGAGAAATTTATCATGGCCAAACCTGGTTGGGAAGGTCGCACCCTGGGGGGACGGTATCAAATTGGTGAGTTATTGGGGCATGGGGGCATGTCTTCAGTGTACAAAGCCTTTGACCCAAATCTCAAGCGAGATGTAGCAGTCAAGATTATTCATACGCATCTGTCTGATCAACCGGATTTTGTGGAGCGGTTTGAGCGGGAAGCGGCTTCGGTGGCCCAATTGCGCCATCCCAATATCATCCAGGTTCATGATTTTAGTCATGAAGATAACATTTACTATATCGTTTTTGAATATATTGCGGGCGAAAATTTACAGGATAGGCTGAAGCGATTAAGTGCTGCTAACCAGTACATGCCGATTGCGGAAGTCAAAAAGATTATGATTAGCTTGGCCGGTGCGCTGGATTATGCGCATAGCAAAGGGATTGTGCATCGAGATATAAAGCCAGCTAATGTGATGCTCAATGAAAGTGGTGAGCCGATTTTAATGGATTTCGGTATCACCAAGATTATTGGGGGAGGCAAACAGACGGCGACCGGGATCACGCTAGGCACGGTGCAGTACATGTCTCCAGAGCAGATTAAGGGGCTGCCGGTGGATGCGCGCACCGATATTTATGCGCTGGGCATCACGCTGTATGAGATGCTGGGGGGGCGTTCACCCTTTGAAGGGAATTCCACCATGGCGGTGATGATGATGCATGTGCAAAGCCCGGTGCCTGATCCGCGCATGGTTCGCAATACTATTCCGCCGGTTTTTGTGGACATCCTTAACCGGGCTATGGCAAAAGAGCCTGGGGAACGTTACCAAAGGGCGGGTGATCTGGCGCGGGATATGCGCTGGACGCAGGATGAGATGATGCCCTTGGGGGCAACGATTGTGGATTATGGGGGGTACCAGCATGTGGCTGATGCCGACAGGACGTTGCTGGATGTGCAAGAATATGGTGGACAACGGCGACCGGCAGCGCCGACAGAGGTCGTTTCTTATGAACCAGGGGTGGTAGAGATGGGGCCTTCGCTGGCACAGAAACCGCAGACTGCGCGCAAAAAAAATCTGTGGTTGGCGTTGGGTCTGGTGTTGGTGCTGTTGGCGGTTGTGGCTGGTGGCGTGTGGTTTTTTGCGCTGCGCGGGCCAGGGGTGGCGGAACGCGTAGCGGAGGCGGAAGCTTTGGCTGCGGCTGGCCAATATGATGAAGCCATTGCTGCTTATGAGGGGATTTTGGCTGAAGCGCCGGGGGAGGAAACGGCCGTTGCCGGTCTGGATGCCGCTATTCTTGCCCGCGCCCAGGCAGCCATAAACCAGGGCAACGACGAGGAAGCAGAAGCAGACCTGAGCCGCTTGCTGGCGGGAAAACCCAATGACGCGACCCTGAATATGCTCATGGCGGATTTGCTGGCCCGGCAAGAGCGGTATGCTGACGCGCTGCCCTACTATGATGCCGTCATAGCGCAAGGTGACGAAGCAGTAGAAGCCCATTTAGGTGCAGGGTGGGCGGCTTACGGGCTAGAAAATTACAATCGCGCCCTAGAGTATTTTAGTGAGGCGGTGGCCATTGCGCCGGGCAATGCGGAGGCGTATGCCGGGCAGGGCAAGAGCTATGTTGCCTTGGGTTGGTATGAGGATGCGGTGGGGCCGTTGCGGAATTGGGTAGAGAAAAGGCCGGTTGAAGCAGAGCCTTATCTTTTATTGGGTATGACGTATCGTAATTTAGGTCAGGATGATGAGGCTATTTCCAACTATCGGCGCTGGTTGCAATTAGCACCAGATTCAGAGGACAAGGTTGACGCTCAAATCAACATGGCCCAAGCGCTATTGAATATTGAAAATTACCGTGAAGCAATTGACGTTTTTACAGAAATTGTTCAGGCAAACCCTGGTCTCCCCGCGGCTTATGAAGGCTTAGGTACGGCTTATTGGGCTACAGGTGATCAACAGCAGGCGCTGCAGGCGTACCAAGAGTGGGTGAGCTTAGCTCCCGATTCGGCTGCGGCATATGCGGCTGTTGGTCGGGTGGCTCGCGACACAGGCGATCTTAATCTGTCTATAGAAAGTTATAATCTGGCCTTAAGTATTGAGGAACAGTCTAACTGGTACGTTGGATTGGGCCAGGCATTGGTGAGTAATGAGCAATATAATGAAGCTTTGCTTGCTTACCAACGTAGTTGGGAACTTGATCCAGAACAAGTGGAGGCGTATCGGTTGGCGGGCTGGCTTAATTTGCAAAGAATTGAAGATTATGAGGCCGCTATAGTAGCTTTTCAACGAGCCGCGAGCAATGCTGAAGAAATGGGCCTGACTGAGGCCGATGCGACGATTTATGTGGGTTTAGGAACCAGTTTTCGTTCTTTAGGGCAGCACCGACAAGCGATTGCGCCCTTGCGCACCGCACTCGAACTGTCTCCAAATAGCGTAAATGTCACCCGATTAATGGCGTTAAGCTACTTTAATCTTGAAGATTACCAAAATGCGATAGTGTATTTTAGCCGGGCTATTGAGTTGGAAGAAAGACCGGAGTTTTTGGCCGGTTTAGGGCAATCTTACCGTCTGACCGGCAATTGTGACGCGGCCATTCCTCTTTTTGAGCGTGCACTGGCGTTGCAACCCGATCATGGTGGGGCGGCAGATGGTTTACAAAGATGCCAGCCGTAACCTATGGATCATGTGCAGACGATTTTCCGGCATAAACGGCCGTTTCTCTATGCAGCGCTCTTTTTGGCCATGTTGCTGACGCTGAATGCGTCTCCATTGAAAACCCTATTCCGGATCAATGTCGCTTACTATTGGCTGAATCAAGCGGCGGCCGATACAATCGAACCCCTTCAAGCTGGAGCCAACGCGGAAAAATGGCTGGTAACGGCCGTTGGCGATACTCCCCACCTAGACAGCACAATTTGGCGCGGACTGGGTTACGCCCATCTATGGCAAGAAGAGGAACGGCCGGCCCTGGAGGACTGGCAAAAAGCCAGTTACAACCTGGATATGGTGGCCGAAATGCACCACTGGGCAGCGCTAAATATGGCGCAGGGTCAGACAGACGCGGCGCGGCAGTGGTACGAACGCGCCATTAGCTTAGATGGTGACAAGGCCGACACCTGGTATTTTGCCGCCCGTTTTTTAGAGGATATAGGGGAGACTGCCACGGCTATTGATTATTACCAAACCGGCTATGCTACCGGCCAATTTGAGCAGGTGGGCGTGAGTGACCTGGCACTGCGCTTAGGGCGAATAGCTTATCTGGCTGAAGCATGGGCTGACTCTGATTATTGGCTAAATTTAGCGTTGGCGGAGGATGACTTCCGCCAGAGTGACCGCACCTGGGAAGCCCACTACACACGAGGAGAATCATGGCGATTGCGCGGCGACCTGGCAACAGCCGCCCCTGATTTTGAGTGGGTAGTAGCCCATAGACCCAACCACTATTGGGCGCACATTCGCTTGGCGCAAGTACGCTGGTTAGTAGAGGCCGTCCCAGATGCAGCGGAAGCACTACTGCAGCAAGCCATCAACATTGATCCAGACCAAAAGTGGGCCTACAAAATTCTGGGTGACTTATATCGTGAGCGAGGCCAACTTGAGGCAGCTATGGCAATGTACCGCCTTGCTTTAGAACAAGACCCTGCTGACCAACTCATCCAACATGCTTTGCAAGAACTAGAAAAAGATGCCGACTGATTTGTTGCCTGAGAAGATAACTACAAGTGACGCCGAGGCACAGCACGAGCAGTCTGAGGGCAATGCGGTCGCCCGGTTGGCTGTGGGTGCTTCGGTTTCCATGGTCGGCAAAGTAATTGGGCGAGGTATAGACTTTGCCAAGCAGATTGTTTTGGCCCGTCTGTTGAGTGTAGAGGCCTTCGGTCTGTATGCGCTAATTTGGAATTTATTGCGCATTGTCGGTATTTTGGCCGCTTTGGGGTTGCAAAACGGGGTTGTGCAATTTGCCACACCGCTTCGCCAAATAGAGGGCGGGAAGTTTAAGGATGTGGTTTTTCGCTCATTGACGCTTTCTTTAGCGGTGGCGGTAGCAATTAGCGTGTTACTGTGGTTCAGTGCACCGTGGTTGGCCGCCAATTTGTTTTCTGATCCCGGTTTTGTATCTGCGTTTCGCGTGTTTTTGTTTGTCCTGCCGCCTATGGTGGGGTTGCGGATAGCGGCCAATGCGACGCGCATTTCACAGCGAATGCAATATGCCATCTATGCGGAAGAGTTACTGCAATCTATTGCGGCGCTGCTGCTTTTTTTGCTGTTTTTTGTGGTGGGCTGGCAGCTTACGGGCGCTATTTTAGCGACGACCCTTTCCTACGCGCTGGCTTTTGGGCTGGCCTGTTACTATCTGTATCGTTTATTTCCCACGGCGTTGTGCCAGAAGCGGCAGTTTGCGCTGACTAACCGTGCATTGTTGACTTACTCGATTCCAACAGCGTTAGCCAGTATGTTTGGCGTGGTGGTGAATCGGTTTGATCGTTTGTTTTTGGGGTATTATTTGTCGACGACGGAGGTGGGGCTTTATCAGGCGGCGGCGCAGTTTTCGATTGTTTTTGCCTTGGTGTTGGATGGGTTTAACTCGATTTTTGGCCCTATGGTTGCTGATTTGCATCACCAGGGAGAGTATGGGGCATTGCAGGATATTTTTCGCATTAGCACCAAGTGGGCGGTTTATGTGAACTTTCCCTTTTTCCTAGTGATATTTTTGGCGCCGGTTTCGCTGATGACGGCCGTGTTCGGTCCAGAGTACGCCAGTGGCGCGACGCCGTTGGTGATTTTAACGGCTGGTCAGGCCATTAACATTGGCGTAGGTGGAGTGGGGATGATGCTGGTGATGACGGGGCGGCACAAGGCGTGGTTTGCGACATCGGGTTTGATGATGGCGCTGGCGATCGTGTTGAATGTGACGTTGATTCCTCTTTGGGGCATTGTGGGGGCGGCGGTGGCAACGGCCGTTACCATCAGCTTGTTGTTCATCATCGGCTTGTTCCAGGTGCGCTTTTTACTGCATTTGTGGCCTTATGACGGCCGTTACAAAAAAGGGGTTCTGGCGGCAACCCTTACCACACTCAGTTTACTACTGCTTCGTCTGGTTTGGACAGTACCGCCCTTGCTCGACATTTTGCTCACTACCGGGTTGTCATGCACTTTGTTCTTTGGAATGTTGCTGTTATTGGGGTTGGAGGAAGAAGACAAAACCTTTTTCCGCTCTTTGTCCGCGAAGATAAACCAGAGGAAACGGCCGTGATTGATGTCATCTACATTGCCGGTAGCGGGCGCAGCGGCAGTACATTGCTAGAGCAAATGCTGGGGCAGACGGCCGAGTTTGTGGCCGTTGGCGAGCTACGCCATTTGTGGCGCGCCGATTATGCCCATGATTTATGCGGCTGTGGGCAACCATTCCAAAACTGCCCATTTTGGCAGCCTGTTTTGGCTGAAGTTTTTGGCAGTGCAGCCAGCATTGATTTCGCCGCCATGCTGGCCTTGCGGAACCAGGTAGACCGGATACGATATTTACCCTACATGCTTTGGTCCTGGCAAACGGCCGTTTATCGGCAGCGCCACGCCCAATACAGCGGCATCATTGCCCAAATCTACCGCCAGATACAAGCCTACTTTGGAAAACCCTACATTGTTGATTCCTCAAAAGACATTTCCACGCTATATATGTTGGCTAAAATGCCCACCATTCGGCTGCATGTGGTCCATTTAGTGCGTGATAGCCGGGCAGTAGCTTACTCCTGGCAGCGCAAGCGCGTGAACCCCCAAGTCACGCGTTCCACCAAATATATGCCAATTTACTCACCGACTTATGCCGCATTTGATTGGCTATATCGCAACCTCTTTGTAGAGTGGGGTAAACCTTTGTACCATAGCTATCATTTCATCCGTTACGAAGACTTCATACAGGAACCTAAAGCTATTTTGCGCAAATTTGCCACAGAGTTGGGTAGCTTAACGATTGATTGGTCATTTATCAAAACAACAGCCATGGCGTTTTCACAAGTGATACACACGGCTTCTGGTAATCCAATGCGTTTTCAAAAAGGCGAAACGGTGTTAAGGCTGGATGATGCCTGGCAACAAGAAATGACAAGCAGATCAAAACGCATTGTAACCATGCTAACCTGGCTGAGTTTACGCCGTTATGGCTACCTGGATTAGGAGCAGGCTGTGGTCGGTGATTCCTTTTATGGCCGAGAGAAAAAAACAATGCCCAATTAGGTACCGTAAAATGAAAGGCACGATCATTCTATCATCACCAGTACATTGGCATTTCACCTGGCAAAGTGCCCAAAAGGTCGCTACCGGTCTGGCCCAGATTGGCTACCACGTTTATTTTATTGAACCTTTACCCAAACGCTGGCCACGCCTAACAGAAGCGAAACGGGTATGGGGGCGATTGACAGGACAAACGCACCTGGCAGGAAAAATACGGCAACCTTTATGGCCGGGTGTAGAGATAGTTTCTCCACGACTACTACCAGATGTTGGTAAAATAGCAAACATGGTCAATAGTCGTGTTTTTATCCCTCGTTTGGCCCGGCATTTGCGTGCACGACTTGTTCGCCCCTTGACGTTGATTAATTTTGTGCCATTACCGGCGGCGTTAGCTTTGCAAAAGCACTTACAGCCGGATGTTTCTATCTATTATTGCGTCCACGACTGGCCTCATGATCCGCACACGCAAGATCCCAGCCGTTTTATAGAACCGGCAATAGCCGCGCAAGCCGACATTGTTTTAGCGGATGCTGAGCACAATATAAAGCGCCTATCCGCTTATCATGATCCAGTGATACAGATGATCCCGACAGTTGATTATGAGATGTTTGCTCCCGCGCGGGAGGAGCTACAGCAAACTCGCAAAGAACAGCCTCGTTGCGCGTATTTTGGGACCATCGGGGCGAATGTGGACGTGGATTTATTGAGGCAGGTCAGCTTTCATTATCCTCTTCGCTTAATTGGCCCTTCACGCTATCCGCTAACTGGTTTTGACGCGAAAACGGAGATCGTGGGTGCTGTCGCTTTTCCCGATCTCCCGCGCCTTTTGCAGGATGTGGACGTTTTGTTGCTTCCGTATAACCAGTCTCCGCACATAGCAGGTTTGGTACCGGCGAAATTGTTTGAATGTTTGGCTACGGGCAAACCGATTGTGGCTATGGGGTTGACAACATTAGGTGAGTATGCCGATTTGTTTACTTTTTGCGCGACAAGGAATGCGTTTGTGACGGCAATTGGGCGGGCTTTTGTAGAGGACACGGCCGTGCAGCGAGAAAGGCGGCTGGCCTGTGCCCGGGAACATAGTGACACCCAGCGCATAGCCCGCCTGGACGAATATATTCAGGCTGTTTTGGCAAGCAAGGCAGGGCAAATAGAATGACCCCCGTGTTGTATGTGGCTGGCGCGGGTCGTAGTGGCTCGACGTTGTTGGAGATGATTTTAGGGAACTTACCTGATTTTTTTTCTATTGGCGAGGCGCGTTACTTTTGGGAATATTGGCACGAAGCAGACCGGCTGTGTGGCTGCGGTCAACCCTTGCAGACATGTGAATTTTGGAGTAGGGTGCGGGCGCGGTTGGCGGTAGATGAAACACAGGTAGCGCAGATGGCACAGTGGGCTAATCAGTACGATCGCACACGGCATTTACCTTTGATTGCGGGGAGAAACGGCCGTTTCTGGCCCCCTCTGTTCGTGACCGCGACAGATGCACTATACCGTGCAATTCAAGCCGAATCAGGCGCTAAATGGATTGTCGATTCTTCTAAAGTACCTTCCCATCTTTACTTACTCACCCAGATACCAAACCTGGATCTGCGGATATTGCACCTTGTGCGAGACGGCCGTGCCGTAGCCTACTCCTGGAATAAAAGACAAAAAAAAGAATCTGGTAGCCAAAATCAACAAACAATGCCGGGCAAATCCTTACTAAAAGCATTAATCGTTTGGATGATAGAAAACTGGTTTGCTCAACTACCTGCCGCACAGGCTACCTATTACACAAAACTACGTTACGAAGATCTCGTCCATGCGCCAGCAACACAGCTCAAACAGGCATTAAGCCAATTAGGTTGGGCAGGAATAGATGTAACCTATCTCAATGAACCCAGCTTTTTTGTACACCCCACCCATAGCGTAGGCGGTAACCCGCTTCGGTTTGCCCATAAAGAAATCCATATTCGCGCAGATAGGGTCTGGCAAGAACAAATGCCTCTATGGCAGCGCGTGAGTTTAGGCTTATTTGCCCTACCCATGCTACGCCGCTATGGGTATCCAATACGATGAGTGTCTTAAAGCCAGAAAAATTAGCGGCCAATTTACCCCGGCGAATACCCCCTTTGCCTAAAGCGTGGCCTTTTACGCCACCGTTGACCGATCTGCGGCTCTTGCTCCTATTTCTTCCGGCCCTTTGGGTGATGGGTTTGGAACAAATTTTGCCCCCCATACTATTAGCCCTCGCTTTGGGGAAATTATTATTGTGGCGGCCCCATTTGCGAATTCCTCCAGCCTTAATTCTTTTTTTACTCTTTTTGGCTTGGCAATTTGTGTCGGCAACATCTATAGATACAGGCAGTAATTGGGTTCTTTTTGGGCGCAACCTCATTTCTTATCTGACCGGTTGGATCATTGCTGTAATTATCATTAACGGGGTGCGGCGCAAGGAGGATGTGGCTACCCTGATGAGCGGGCTGTTTTGGCTGGCCTTGCTGATATCCCTGATTGGCGCCTTGTTTGCCTGCGGTTTTTTCCCCAGTCAATTCGAGGCTTTTTGGGTTCCCAATTTGCTTCCCGGAAGCATTAAGCAATCGCAATTTGTCCAAGAAAGCATCATCCAACGGATGGTTGTCAACCCACGGGCTGAACTGGCTGGTATTACCTACCCACGAGTTAGCACAATCTTCTTGTTCCCGACCGGAGCCGCGACGGGCTTCTTGCTGATGTTGCCCATACTCTACTTCTCTGTAAAGATGTGGCGTCGTGGTCGGCGTTTCCGTTGGGGTGTATTGCTGTTGGCGGCGGTTATTTTTTTGCTTACCGCAGCACGTTTGGCTATTCTCGCTTTGTTGTTCATCATTTGTGTGCGCGTTTACCTCTTCTGGCGCAAGCGGTATAGGTTGCCCCGTTGGTTTTGGCCTGTAGTGGCTTTGGTAATGGCAACCCTGTTGCTAACTTTGCTATTGTTGCCTGATTCCCCTCTGCTCACTTCCATCAATCTGTTGTTTGTTTCAACTCGCGCAGATAGCTTGGCCAGCCGACTAGATGTGTATGCCGCAACTTTAACATCATGGCAGGAACGGCCGTTCATTGGCTGGGGCACCCCCCGGGTTATTCCTACCGTAAACCTCGCTCCAGCGGGCACCCACGGTGAATATCTTTCAATTCTGTATCGTTTCGGCCTAGTCGGATTTTTGATCTACCTTGCATTTTGGGGTGCCATCTGGCTGCAATTAGGGCAGCGCATCAGGTATGTTTGGTACAACAAATACGCATCCGCCCGGTTTTTTTACATAACTATTGCCACAGGTTTGCTAGGCGCCAACTTAAATGGGCTAGCCAACGGCCTCCATTTTGACATGGTTGTCGTCGTTCTGTTATGGATTTTCATTGGTTTCGCCCATCTACCTACCCAACCCATCATTAGCTGGCTAGAAAACAATTATCAATAATCACAAAGAAAAAACATGTTGCCTGTACCCACCCCTTTCAATATATTGGGCATTCCCGTTCACCCGCTAACAGTTACCCAACTTCACCACCATATCGCAAATTACATCGCGCAAAATGCGCATGCACTCATCCTCAATGTCAACGTACACTGCATGAACTTAAGTGTGGAATATTCCTGGTTACGGCAGTTGCTAAACCAGGCAGAAATAGTTTTTTGTGATGGGGCAGGGGTGATGTTAGGGGCAAAAATTTTAGGCCACCAGGTTCCAGAGCGAATCACTTATGCGGATTGGTTTTGGCAACTTGCTGAATTTTCTGAACCCCAAGGGTATACCTTTTACTTTTTGGGTGCGAAACCGGGCGTGGCAGAAACGGCCGCCCAAAAATTACGAAAGCAGTTTCCCCACCTGCAAATCGTAGGCATACAAGATGGTTATTTCGATAAAACCCCCAACAGCCTAGAAAATGAAGCAATCATTCAAGATATTAACAGGCACGCTCCTAACATCTTGGTATTAGGATTAGGGATGCCTTTACAAGAACAGTGGCTATTAGAAAACTGGGATCGTCTCACAGTCAACGTGGCGCTGACCGGCGGCGCCGTCTTCGACTACATCTCCGGCGAACTACAACGCGCCCCCCAATGGATGACCGACAACGGCCTCGAATGGCTTGGCCGGCTGCTCATCGAGCCGCGCCGCCTCTGGAAACGCTACATCGTCGGCAACCCCCGCTTCCTCTGGCGCGTCTTGAAACAGCGCTTGGGCTTCATGCCGCAGCGCTAATTGACGCCCTAATCTCAGAACGCCCCACCTTTCCAGGAAAATTTTTCCCGCGTGGTGTTTAAGTTCCGGTTGCCTATACGCCTGCGCAGGCTATAATTGCTCAGGCTGAATTTTATCGCATGGTATGCTGTTTCAAACGGCCGTTAACTTCCTGAACGATTGTTAAATTTCTGGCAAAAAGGTGAGCCGGGTAAGGAGGGCCTGAGGTGTTTCGGCGGTTTAGCGTCAACTACGCCATATTTTCCATGACCATGGACGTGGGGGCTGTTTTTCTGGCCCTCTTTTTTGCGTCTCGCCTACGCGTATGGCCGCAATTCTTGCAGCTCGACTTTGTGCGCCCCCTCAATGAGGTCCGCCTTTCCCCCTGGTTCTTCCTGGCAATCCCCTTTATGTGGATTACCACCTTCCTGTTACTCAACGTGTACGACCCGCGCCGCGTCTACAAAATTGTGGACGAACTGCAAAGCGTCACCATAGCGACTGCCCTGGCGGCCCTATTTTTTGCCGGGCTTCTCTATCTGACTGACCGCAACTTCTCCCGCTGGTTCTACTTCCTGTTTGTGATTTTTGGATTGCTTTTTTCCTTGTCCTGGCGGCTGGTGGCGCGCCTGGCCATCAAATGGTGGCGTCTGCCCGCGACAGAAAGCCGCGTACTCATTGTGGGCGCCGGAGAAGTAGGGCGGCGCGTGGGCCAGATGATTCAGGAAAACAACTGGATGGGCCTATTTCTAGCCGGTTACCTGGACGATGATGCGCGGAAAAACCTGCCTGTTTTAGGCCAACTGGCCGAAGCGCGACGGGTAATTTTGCAAAACAACATCAGCGACGTGGTCATTGCCCTGCCCCAACGGGCCTATGGTCAGGTGAACAAACTGGTGCTTTCTCTGCATGACTTGCCGGTACATGTGCGGGTAGTGCCCGATTACTTTAGCCTGGCCCTGTACCGCGCCACCGTGGAAGATTTTGGCGGCTTGCCCATGATCAATTTGCGGGATCCGGCCCTGAATGACGTGCAGCGGCTGGCAAAACGCTTGTTTGATTTGACGATAGCCTTACCCTTTGCGCTGCTGATGCTGCCGCTGATGGGCATCATTGCGTTGATGATCAAACTGGATAATCCTGGCCCCATCTTGTTCCGGCAAGATCGCGTCGGGGAGAACGGCCGTATCTTCCAAATGTTCAAGTTTCGCACCATGTTCACCGGGGCCGAAAAGCTGCAGGCCCAGGTAAACGAAATCAACGGCAACGGCGAACTCATCCATAAAAAACAACACGACCCCCGCGTCACCCGCATCGGCCGCCTCCTGCGCCGTACCAGCCTCGACGAACTCCCCCAACTGCTCAACGTGCTGCGTGGGGACATGAGTCTGGTTGGCCCCCGTCCCGAAATGCCCTGGCTGGTAGACCATTACGAACCGTGGCAGCACAAACGCCTGGCCGTGCCCCAGGGCATTACCGGCTGGTGGCAGGTTAACGGCCGGTCCGACAAACCCATGCACCTGCACACCGAAGACGACCTCTACTACATCCAAAACTACTCCCTGTGGATGGACCTCTACATCCTCATCAAAACCCCCTTTGTCGTCCTGCGAGGCAAAGGTGCCTATTGAGCACCTGAAAACCCATCCCCCAGAGCGCCGGGCCATTATCGAAGGGGCGCTCCTCATCTTCTGCGCCCCCTTCCTGCTTTTCCCCACAATATTCAGCCCCGGCACCCTGCTGGCCCTCCTGCTGCTGCTCGCCAGCTGGCTGTGGCCTCTGGGCCACCGCCAGTGGCTGCCCCGCACACCCTACAACCTCCTTTGGCTCTGCTGGTGGCTGAGTTTAGGCCTGGCCATTCTGGTAACGGCCGATCCCGATCTGACCCTGCCCAAAGCGACCGGTCTTTTCCTGGGATTTGCGGTATGGCGCTACCTGAGCCAGTTCATCCACCATCGCGCCTGGTTCCAGGTCGCCCTCACGGCTTTCATCCTCACCGGTTTAGCCTTCACCCTCATGGCCATCCTCAGCGTCAATTGGGTTAGCAAAGTTCCCCTGATTGCAACCCTGCTGCCCCTGATTCCCACCCAACTCCTCACCTTGCCTGAGTCTGACGCCCTGGGAACCCATGCCAATCAACTGGCGGGCACCTTACTCAGCTTCATGCTGCTGCCTCTTTCCCTTCTCATTGGCCGCGCATGGCAAAAAGAAAAGGCCGCCCCAAAATGGGGGCTGCTGCTCTTAACGGCAATCTTAGGAATTTTATTGCTGCTCACCCAATCCCGTAGCGGTTGGATTGGCGGGTATGGCAGTCTGGTGGCGCTGCTCACGATGTGGCAGTTTGCCCTGCCGCCAGGCCAGCCACGGCGGCGCCTGCAAATGCTGCTCCTGCTCACCGTGGTGGCCCTGTTTGCCGGACTGCTGCTCATTGGCCCCCAGCGGCTGCAAACCATCTGGCAAGACCCGGCTCAGCAAACCGCCCTTGGCTCTCTGGAGACTATTAACTTCCGCTTTGAAGTATGGCGTTGGGCGGTGATGGCTATTGGTGATTTCCCCTTCACCGGCACCGGGTTGGGGACCTTTCGGCAAGTCGCTTTTCGTCTGTACCCCATAGCCATTTCCCCCAGCTATGATATTGCTCATGCCCACAACATTTTCTTGCAGGTTGCCCTGGATGTGGGGCTGCCCGGCCTGATAGTTTACGGGAGTTTTCTGCTGCTGGCGGGGGGGATTACCTGGCAAGTGATGCGCCAATGTGCCGCTTTACGCCCAGCCGCCATCGGCTTAATGAGCGGCATCATTGCCTTGCACCTCTACGGTCTGACCGATGCCCTGGCTATTGGCGCCAAGCCCGGGCTGCTTTTTTGGCTAGCTTTGGGGCTGCTGACAAGTTTGCATCAGCTCTGTGAGCGTCACGCGAGTCAGGAGGCGGCTACCCCCATTCCCCCATCTGCTTTGTAACCTCCCAACTTTCTTGCCGCCAATAGAAACCTGGTTGGCTCTATGGGAACTCAGGGAGTTGACAGGCCATGATGCGTCAAACCCAATTATCCAAAATCTGAAATCTGAAGTCCGAAATCCTCTCCCCGTTCTCTGCGGTTTCTCAGCGTTCTCGGTGTTCCTTCTGGAGTAGTTGGTCATAAATGGCAATGGTCTCTTTGGCCGCCCGCGCCCAGCTAAATTGGGCGGCTTGCGCCAGGCCAAGCTGCTGGCGATGGCGGTATTCCTCTTTGTCAGTAAGCAGGCGGTGGAGAACGGCCGTCATCTCCTCCACGTTCTGCGGGTCAAAATAAGCCGCCGCCTCGCCGCCCACCTCCGGGTGGCTGCTGCTGCTGCTGGCCGCCACCACCTGCCCGCAAGCCATGTGCTCCAAAATCGGCAGGCCAAAACCTTCGTACAAACTGGGCTGCACGGCCAAATCGGCCGCCGCCAAAACGGCGGGCAGGTCGTCATCGGGAACCCAGCCCAGCGGGATGACCACATCCTGCAAGCCCAGGGCCGCAATTTTGGCGAAAAAGTCGTCAAACAGCCACCCCTTGCCGCCCGCCAGCACCAGCCGCAACGCGGGAAAGTCGCGCCGCAGCGCCAGCAGCGCATCCAGCAGCCGCGACAAATTCTTGCGCGGCTCTATGGTACTCAGGTGAATGAGGAACTGTTCTGGCAAGCGGTACGCCTGCCGCACCTGGGCAATCTTGGCCGCATCTGGGGGCCGAAAATGGTCTGCGGCCGCCTCGTACACCACGTGAATTTTAGCCGGGTCTACGCCGTAATGGCGCACGATGTCCCGCTTGCTGGCCTGCGAAACGGCAATGATGGCCTCGGCACGGCGGCAAAAGAGGGGCATGGCGGCGTTCAGGTACCAGTAGTTGAGCTTTTTGTGGTAGGCGGGGAACAGCTTGTAGATGAGGTCATGCACGGTGAGGACGGTGGGCACGCCGCGCAGGGGCAGCAGCAAATGCTCGGTGCTGTGCAAGAGGGTGGCGTCGGGCAGCAGGCGGTTGAAGGGGATGCGGCCCATTTGCCCCAGCAGCACGGCCGTGCGCCACGGCTTGTAGCCCAAATTTACAGAACGGCGCGGGGTGCTTGGGGGCAGTGTGGGGGGGAAACGGCCGTTGCCCCCCTGGTTATAAAACAGCCCAAACCGCCCCGGCTGCGCGGCAATCAGCGCCCGCGCCACACTCTCGGCATAGCGGCCAAGCCCCGCCTTGCTATGCACGGCCGCCGAAATGTCTACGTAAATCACCAGTTAGCGCCCCAACATGAACACAATGCCATCCAACACCTGTGCCAACAAAACGTCCGACAATGTACGCACATACCCTTGCAGAAACCCCTTATCCAGCGTCAGAACTTGCGAAACATTAGCCACCGAATCTTTCGGCAATCCTGTTTGCGCCATTGGCAAAAAAACATTGCCCATCGCATTGGCTAAACGGGTGTTGCTGGTTAGCGGCACGCAAATAACGGTGCGAATTTCGCTGGCGTTAATAGGGCTTTGCTGCACCACCAGCACAGGGCGGCGAAACCCCGGCCCAGACCCTTGTGGCGGTGGCAAATCAGCCCACCAAATATCTCCCTGGTTGATGACCATTGGGTTTACCACTCATCTTCTGGCAATGAAAGGAGCTGCATCTGCCACAGGGCCGGGTCAATTTCTGAAGGTTCGTTGGCATAGATGTCGTTGAAAACGGCCGTAATATGATCCGCATCATATTTATCAAGGTACTCCTGCAACGCCGCCGCATAAAGCTGGCTGCGATTCATGCCCGATTTTTGCGCCAACTGCTCAGCCCGTTCAAAAAGCGTGTCTGGTAAAGAAATAGCTGTTTTCATAACCAAGAGTATAACCCTGGGTTATACCCAGGTCAAGCGCAGCGGCGCCAGGCCGCCACTTTACTTTTTATTCCACCACCTCGCTGGTGTTGGCGTAATAATGCTCCGGGTGTTCCCGCCACCACGCCATGGCCCAGGCCACCGCCTTGTGGATGCCTTCGCGCAGCGCCACCTGCGGCGTATAGTCCAGCAGCGCCCGCGCCTTGCCCACATTGGCTACATAATGAGTCACTTCGCCCAAGCGCGACGGCTTAATGGTCATATCGGGCGTTTTGCCCAGCGCCTCGCCCACAAATTCCGCCATTTGCACCAGGCTGTTGCCCTGCCCGTAGGCCAGGTTAATGGTGTGGTTGGCAATCTCGCCGCCCACGAGCTTTTCAATGCCCGCATACACCCCCGCCACGCAGTCGTCCACGTAGGTAAAGTCCAGCACCTTCTCTTTGCCATACACGGTAATGGGCTTGTCCTGGCTGATTTGGCGGATGAAGTGGGGAATGACGCGCAACATGCGGTGGATGTCGTTGTCGTAACGGCCGTACACATTGCTGAACCTGAACACCAGATACCGCAGCCCATAACATTGCGCATACGAATAAATCAGCGCCTCGCCCGAGATTTTGCTGGCCGAATAGGGGCTTTCCGTGAAGGCAAAATCGGCGTAAGACTCCTCGGTGATGTAGCGGTGAATGTCGCCGTACACCTCCCGCGAGCTGCTGAAAATGATAGGCACGTCATTCTGGCGGCAATATTCCAGCACGTTGAAATTCATGGTGATATTTTCCAGCGCCCGTTCTGGCTGCCGCACCAATTCATGCACTTTGGCGTGGTTGGCAAAATGCACCACCAAATCAATGTTGGGCGGGTAAGGCACGTGCCCAATGCCCCCTTTGAAGCTGGTGTACTGCTTGCTCAAGTCTTGCAACAGGGTTTCAATGCCGTCGGTCCAGGGGTTAGGGCGAATGTCTATGCCGAAAACCTGGTGCCCCTTTTCTTGCAAAAACAGGCCCAGGTTGGTGCCAATCTGCCCACTAGAGCCGGTAATGAGGATGTGCATGGGAATCTCCTAAATGAATTTGGCTAATTGTCAATGGTCAATGGTCAATTGTCAATTGTTAACCGCAAACCTGTTACAATAGCTCGCTAGAGGTACATAATGAAACGTTTTCTGTTTGGGGTTGTGATTTTGAGTTTTACTTTGATCGCAGATACGCTGGTTCAGGCTGGTACAGATGAGCATTTAACTTATCTACCATTCGTGCAACGGCCGTATCCCTTCACAAAAACCGCAGCCAGCCCCTTCTACCTGCAAAACTTTGCCAACAACCTTGGCTGCAACTGGCTGGGTATGGCCGGTGAAGTGCTGGATGCACAAGGCCAACCCGTGCCCCCAGATTTATATTGGGTTCATATTTGGGGCAGCGGCATTGACAACCGCGTGTTGGTGGGCAGCGCACCAGCGTATGGCCCCGCTGCCTGGGAACAATTCCTATTTGACGCCCCTGTCGTCCGTGATTATCTTATCCAATTGGAGAGTCTTGAGGGTACGGCCGTTTCCCCCATTTACGCCGTCCAAACCCACGCATCTTGTGACGAAAACCTGGTACGCTTTGACTTCTACGAGCTTCCGTAGCGTTGGTAGAGTAGTTGTAGCCTGAAGGAGATTGGCGTATACTGCCAACAAACCAACCAACTAACCAACAAATTACCGAACTATGGACAAAATCATCATTAAAGACCTACTCATGCGCGGCATCATCGGCATCAACCCGGATGAGCGCGTCAAAAAACAAGATGTACTGGTCAACATTGTGCTGTATGCCGATATCAGCCGCGCGGCGACCACGGACGATATTGAGTACGCGGTGAACTACAAAACCATCAGCAAACAGGTCATTGAGCGCGTGGAAGAGGGCAGCGATTTTCTGGTGGAAAAACTGGTCACAGACCTAGCGCGCATGATTTTGACCGACCATCCGGCGGTGCAGAAGGTGCAGGTGCGCGTGGAAAAGCCCGGCGCGCTGCGCTTTGCCCAATCAGTAGGCATTGAAATCGAGCGCACGCGAGCGGACTTTGGTCTGTAAGATGGAGACTGAAGACTGGAGATTGATCTAAACACCCGTCTTCACTCTCCAGTCTTCAGTAATTGATGATGAATATCGTATACCTGATTTTAGGCTCCAACATTGACAAGGAGCGCAATTTACCGGAGGCGGTGCGGCTGCTGCGAGAGAAGGCGACGGTGGTGGCTGTGTCTGGCATCTACGAGACGGCCCCGGTGGGGCTGGTGGAGCAGCCGCTGTTTTGGAACACGGCCGTTCTCATCCACACCACCCTCTCCCCCGCCGAGATTAAAGTGCAACTATTGGGCAACATTGAGCGTCAGCTAAAGCGCGTGCGCCAGGCGGACAAAAACGCGCCGCGCACCATTGACCTGGACATTGTGCTGTTTAATGACGTGGTGCAAGACTACGACCCCGGCGACGGCCGTTTCCGCCCTATTCCCGACCCCGACCTGCTGAAATTTGCCCACGTGGCCGTGCCCGTAGCCGAACTCGCCCCCAACCTGTCCCACCCCGTCACCGGCGAACCGCTGCAAGCCATTGCCAATCGCCTGGTACAGGAACAGCAAGCCGCAGGCTGGCCCGCCATCTTCCGCCGCAGCGACGTAAACTTGTAGCAACCATATATGACATTTGACCCCCGCCAGGGGTGACATCCGTCACTACACCCCGCCGGTTTGCCTCCTTACGCTATACACAGATTAGTGAACGCTTTGTGGCGGGGAGCGCCCCATAGCAGGCAAGCATTATCTGTTTGCTACACACCCTGAACGGCCAAACGGCCGTTCTTCCCCCTTCCTACCACAAATTCAAAGTACAAAGGAGGCATTTCCATGTACCGCAGATTTTTGTTCGCTGTTGCGTTGTTGCTGGGGGGCATTTTCGCGCTCCAACTAGCCACGCCCCCCGCGCTGGCCGCTACCTGCACCTGGACCGGCCTATCCGCCAACTGGGCGGATGGGGGCAATTGGACGAATTGCAGCGGGGCTGTGCCGGGGGGGACGGATACGGCCGTTATCCCCCCCACCGCCAACAACCCCGTCATCAGCGCCAACGCCGACATCGGCACGCTGACCATTGATTCGGGGGCGGCCGTCACCATCAACGATGGCATCACCCTCACCGCGGGCAGCCTAAACCTGAGCGGCACGCTGACCGGCGGCGGCGACATCACCGTTAGCCTGGCGGCCGTGTGGAACCACAGCGGCGTCATGAGCGGCAGCGGCGAGACCCACATCATGGGGTCCGCCACATTCGATTTAAGCGGCTACAGCGTTGGCTTGGATAGCCGCGTCCTGCGTAACGAAGGGGCGATGACCTGGACAGGGCCGTCCACCGTCTACGCCTCAGCCGGGGCAACCTTCATCAACGCCGCCGCCGGAACCATCAATGCTCAGGCTGGCGCGGGAAGCGTCGTATTTCATGATGTCTTCAATACCACCTCTTTCCAAAACCAGGGCGCAATTACCGTCAATGGCGCGGGCAGCGGCAATGGCCTGATGGCCCGCACCGCCTTTAGCAACAATGGCGCGGTCACGCTGCAAGATGGCTGGCTGCGTATGGCTTACGGCAGCGTCAGCAACGGCGACTTTTTAGGCGGCGGCGGCGCAATCTTGTTTGTAGGCCAAAGCGACGCCCCCGGCCAATCCTTCACCTTTGGCGATGACGCGAACATCACCATTGAGTACGTCGTTTTTGATAATGTCGGCACAGTTAATTTCAGCGGTTATTATGACGCCAGCGGGGCAAACGGCTATACAAGCATAACTAACAGCTCAGGCGTTGCCGCGCTCAACTTTATGCCGGAGGCCACCATTGTCAGTCTGGGTAACAGATTGGTGATTGCAGGCAATCCAACGGTTAATTTGAGCAGCGGCGATCCTGTTTCAATCCCCCGTATTGAGCAAACCGGCACGCTGACCGGCACGAACCCGATTACCGTCACCAGTTTGTACAACTGGAGCGGCGTTCTGGGCGGCTCTGGGGCGCTAACGGTGGCGGATGGGGCTACCATGTACACTGGAGGAATCCCGAAATACTTAGACGGCCGTACCCTCATCAATCACGGAACCATCGTCTGGCGCTTCAATGCCCCCATTCATGGCAGCAATGGCGCGTTGATAGACAACTATGGCAGCTTCGACGCCCGCGACGACGCCACCTTCACCGGTCAGGCGGCCGTTACCTTCAACAACCACAACGCCCTGGTCAAAAGCAGCGGCAGCCTGACCACCTTCGACATCCTTTTCAACAACTACGGAAGCGTTGCGGCCCAATCGGGCGAAATCGCCTTTACCTACGGCGATCTGGTTTTGCCGCTCAACAGCAGCTACAACCTGGCGGGCGGCAATCTGGCTGTGGGCGGACTGTTAGACCTCCAGGGGGGTGTCCTCACCGGCAGCGGCGTCATTCAGGGGGACGTGCGCAATGGCGGCCTTATCGCCCCCGGCGAGTCGCCGGGAGACATCACCATACAGGGTCACTACACCCAGACGGTCTCCGGCACGCTGCGCATGGAGCTTGGTCTTGCCGCGCAAGACTTTCTGACCATCACCAACGAAGCGGTGCTAACCGGTACTTTGGAAATTGCCCTGCTTGAGGAGTATACCCCGGCACCGGAAGACCGCTTTCAGGTGCTGGCCTACGGCAGCCATACGGGGTCTTTCGGGGCGCTGCTGCTGCCTACCCTACCCGGCAGCCTAGGCTGGGCCGTGACTTATGAAGCGGATGGCGTTTATATAGAGGTAGTACAGGAAAATTATTACGTGTATTTGCCCACAATTATCAGGCCATAAAGGTATTTGTTGGGGTGGGTTATGAACCCACCCCCTAGAACCTGCCCCGCTTAGCAAATACGCGGCAGCATCTCCCCCATGAGCATGTCTACTATGCGCGTGCTGCCGAAGCCGGTTTTCTGTAAAACGCGGCCAGGGGCATCGGCCTTTACTTCACCAATAATGGCCGCCTCTTCCCCATAGCGGTGCTGGCGCATGGTTGCCAGCACAGTTTCGGCGTCTTCCGGGGCCACAATGGCGACCAGCTTGCCCTCGTTGGCAATGTACAGCGGGTCAAAGCCCAGCATTTCACAGGCGGCGCGCACGGCCGGGCGAATGGGCAGCTTCTCTTCAGCAATGACAATGCCCACCTGGGATTGCCGCGCAATTTCGTTGAGCGTCGTGCCCAAACCGCCCCGCGTGGGGTCGCGCAACACATGGACCTTGTCGCTGGCCTCCAAAATCGCCATCACCAGATGGTTCAGCGGGGCCACGTCGCTCTGCAAATCCGACTCAAAGCCGAGTTCGCCCCGCGCTCCCAGCACAGCAATGCCGTGGTCGCCCAGCGTACCGGAGACAATGACCACATCGCCGGGCCGCGCTTTGGCTCCGCCAATGTCGGTGGCGGGCAGCACCATGCCCACCCCGGCCGTGTTGATGTAGATGCCATCCGCTTTGCCGCGCTCCACCACTTTGGTATCTCCGGCCACAATTTGCACGCCTGCTTCTTGAGCGGCCGTTTGCATGGATTCGACTACTTTTTCCAGCAGGCCAATTTCCAGCCCTTCTTCCAAAATGAAGCCCACAGTGAGGTAGGCGGGCTGCGCCCCCATCATGGCGACGTCGTTGACGGTGCCGCAAACGGCCAATTTGCCAATGTCGCCGCCGGGGAAGAAGAGAGGCCAGACGACGTGGGAGTCGGTGCTAATCGCCAAAGAGGTGCAGCCGATCATTTCCACAACGCCGGCGTCGTTACCGGCGCGTAAGCTCTGGTTATCGAAAGCGGGCAGGAAGCGGGCGGCGATGAGGTCGTGGGCCAGTTTGCCACCGCTGCCGTGCCCCATAATGATGTACCCCCGGTCGCGGATGGGCACGGGGCAGATGGCGGATTCGATGTAGATGGGTTCGGTGTTGTCGGGCATAGGTTCCTTCTATCCAACTTCTTTATCAGCAATAATCCAGGCGGCGAAACGGCCGTCGGTCTCAATGCTCGTTTGCAAGCCATGGGCGGCTACCATGTCGCGGATGGCTTCGGGCGTATAGAATTTGCTACGCATGAGGGCCACCTTTTCAGCGATGGCGACCAGCTTGACGCTGAATCTGTGTAAATCTGGCTCTTCGATGACGAGACGGCCGCCCGGTTTCAGCACCCGCACCAACTCAGCAATAGCATGGCGCTGGCTGCCAAAATGGTGTAGGGCGTCTACGACCATGATGCGCTCGAAGCTGGCGTCGGGGAAGGGGAGGGTTTCGGCGTGGGCAACGGCCGTGCAGCAGCGCAGCTTCTCCCGCGCCTGGGCCAGCATTTTGGGGGATTCGTCACTAATCACTAATTGCCCTACAAACGGGGCCAACTGCCCCGACACCCGTCCCGTACCGCCGCCCGCGTCCAGCAAATTACCGGCAAAGGGCAAATCCAACAATTCTTTCCAGCGCTCGCCATCCGGCGGCGGAATAAACCGTTCATAAAAAGGAGCAAGAATTCCAAAATGATCAAGCATAGTAGTTTAGGAATTGTGAGCGCTGAATGGTGAATGAAGACGACCATTCCGCATTCATCATTCAATAGTCATCATTCTCTTTTATAGCGGTAGTACGCCGCGCACGCCCCTTCACTGGAAACCATGGTGGCCCCCAACGGCCGTTCCGGGGTACATTCCTTGCCAAACGCCGGGCACTCGCTCGGCTTCTTCAACCCCTGCAGCACCAACCCAGAGATGCAAATAGCTGACTCTTCCGGCCGGATTTCGCCTACGTCGAAGCGGCGCTCGGCGTCGAAGGCGGCAAATTCGGGGCGCAGCCGCCAACCGCTGTTGGGGATGGTGCCAATGCCCCGCCATTTGCGGTCGCATTCTTCAAAGACCTGGTTGATGACCGCCTGCGCCGGTTTGTTGCCCTCGTAAGTGACAGCACGGCCGTAGCCATTCTCCACCTCACAACGGCCCGCTTCCAATTGACGCACCGTCAACAAAAGCCCCTGCAAAATATCCAGCGGCTCAAAACCGGTAATCACCATCGGCACGCCATATTGGGCGGCGATGGGCGGGTATTCCCAATACCCCATGACGGCGTTTACGTGCCCGGCGGCCAAAAACGCCTGCACGCGGTTATTGGGCGAGCCGAGAATGGCGTGCATGGCCGGCGGCACCCGCACGTGGGAGACGAGGATGCTGAAATTGGTCAGCCCCAGGGCGTTAGCCTGCACCACGCTCATGGCGTTGGCCGGCGCCGTCGTCTCGAAGCCGATGGCGAAGAAGACCACCTGCTTATGCGGGTTTTGCTGCGCCAGCTTCACCGCATCCAGCGGCGAATAGACCACGCGCACGTCGCCGCCGGCGGCGCGGATGGAGAACAAATCTTTATGTGACCCAGGCACGCGCAGCATGTCGCCGTAGGATGTGAAGATGACGTCGGGGCGGCTGGCGATTTCCAACCCCTTGTCAATCTGCTCCAGCGGCGTCACGCACACGGGGCAGCCGGGGCCGTGCACCAGCTCAATTTCCGGCGGCAGCAGTTGGTCAATGCCAAAGTGCATAATGGCGTGGGTCTGCCCGCCGCAAATTTCCATAATCGTCCAGGGGCGGGTAACGGTACGCCGGATTTCAGTCACGGTTTTTTGCACCAGTTCGGCGTCGCGGAATTCGTCAATGTATTTCATAACTTGCTCTTAGGGTAACAAGTTACAAGTAGCAAGTTACATAATCAATGCAACCTGTAATCTGCAACTTGTGTGACCTGTTCCCTCTTACCCGCTTACTGCCCTTTCACCCGGCTCGATGCCCAATTCTTCGTCAATATCGGCAATTTCGTTGAGCAGCTTGAGGGTGTCCATGGCCTCTTCTTCGCTGAGCTGGCTGATGGCGAAGCCGACGTGGATGACGGTGTAGTCACCAACCCGCACGTCGGGCACGTAGGCCAGGCACGCTTCGCGCCTCACGCCGCCAAAGTCTACTTTGCCCATTTTCAGGCCGCCTGCTTCATAAATTTCGACAATTTTTCCGGGTACACCTAAGCACATAGTTTTCTCCTCATAACTCGTGGAAAACTTCCAGTTATTTGTTTGTGTTTGTGGCAACGGCCGCTTGCCCCAACGCCAATCCGCCATCATTCGGGGGGACTTTGCTGTGCAGCAGCACGGTAAAGTTGTCTTGCTGCAAGAGCTGCACCGTTTTTTGCAGCAGGGTTACATTCTGCCAGACACCGCCGCTGAGGGCAACTTCGCTAAGCTGATAGCGGGCGCGCAAATCGGCGCACACCTGGCGCACCATGTGGGCGACGCCGTTGTGGAAGCGGGCGGCGATGATGGGGAGGGGGGTGTTTTGGCGCAGATCATCAAGCACGGCCGTGATCAACGGCGCGGGGTCAATGGAATTGTGAATTGTGAATTGTGAATGGTGAATTGTGAAGGGGTAAGCGCCGGTTTCGGCGGGGTCTACCAGGCTCTCTAGTTCGATGGCGGCCTGGGCTTCGTAGTTGACGGTGGCGCGGATGCCCACCAGGGCGGCCACGGCATCGAATAAGCGGCCCATGCTGGAAGTGGGCGGAGCGTTGATGCCTTTTTCCATCTGCTGCCAGACAACCGGGGCGATGGACGATTGGCGATTGGCGATTGACGATTGCCAGAGGAATCCGCAATCGTCAATCGTTAATCCACAATGCCTTAGCCAGGCCAGGGCCAGCCGCCACGGTTCGCGCACGGCCGTATCTCCGCCAGGCAGGGGGGTGTAGACCAGGTGATACGGCCGTTGGTAGCCCGCATAATCCGCAATGAGAAACTCGCCGCCCCAAATGGCGCCATCGTCGCCGTAGCCGGTGCCGTCAAAACTGACGCCGATAACGGGCCGGTCGCCGGGATGCCCGTTTTCGGCCATGACGGCGGCGATGTGGGCGTGGTGGTGCTGTACGGGAACGGCCGTAATCCCCTCCATCTCTGCCCGCTCCAGGGCATACCGCGAGGCCAGGTAGTTGGGGTGCATGTCGTAGGTAATCAGCTGCGGCGACACGCGGAACAACCGCTCAAAATGGGCGATTCCTTGCTCAAAGGATTGCAGCGTCTCGTAATTCTCCATGTCGCCGATGTGGTGGCTGAGGAAGGCGTAACGGCCGTTGGTGAGGCAAAAGGTATTCTTCAACTCCGCGCCGGTAGCCAGCGTCGGCGGCGTTTCCCAGGGCAGCTTCACCGGGAACGGGGCGTAGCCGCGGGAACGACGCATTGGCAATTGACGATTGACAATTGACGATTGACGATTGGCCCGGCTCTCGTCAATCGTCAATCGTAAATCGCAAATCCGCATGACGGAGTCATCGCAGCGCGTGTGAATGTCGCGGTTGTGCAGCAAAAAGGCGTCAGCCAGATTAGCCAGCCGTGCGCGGGCATCGTCATTGGTGTAGGCAATGGGTTCTTCGCTGAGGTTGCCGCTGGTCATGACGAGGGCAGTGGGGCAAGGGTTCAGGGGAGCAAGGGAGCCTTCTTCTCCTCTGCTCCTCCGCTCCTCTGCTCCTCTGCCAAATAGCAAATAATGTAGCGGCGTGTACGGCAGCATCACCCCCAAGGTATTTTGGCCGGGGGTGCAGGCAGGAGCGATGGGGGAGTCGGTGCGTTTGTGCAGGATGACGATGGGGCGGGCGCGGGAGAGCAGCAGGTCGCGCTCAGCCTCGTTGACAAAGCAGTGCTGCTCCACGGTTTCGATGTCCGGCATCATCAAGGCAAAGGGCTTATCGCGGCGCAGTTTGCGGGCGCGCAGGGTGGCAACGGCCGTTTCGTTCAGTGCATCACACGCCAGATGAAAGCCGCCCAGCCCCTTGATGGCCACGATTTTGCTCTCCGCTAGCAGACGACGCGTGTGTTGGATAGCGTTATCAGCGTAATCCTTAATCCGTAATCCGTAATCTGCAACCGGTTCCCCATTCACGGCTTGCGGTTCACGGCTTACGGTTAACGATTTACGGATTTCCAGCCACACCCGCGGCCCACACGCCGGGCAGGCCACCGGCTGGGCGTGGAAGCGACGGTCGCGGGGGTCTTCATATTCGCGGCGGCAGTCGGGGCACATGGCAAAGGGGGCCATGGTCGTCAACGGCCGATCATACGGAATGTCTTGAATGATGGTGAAGCGCGGGCCGCAGTTGGTGCAGTTGATGAAAGGGTAAAGGTAGCGCCGGTCGTCCGGGTCAAAAAGCTCGCGCAAGCAATCGGCGCAGATGCTTACGTCGGGGGAGATGGGCTGAAAAGCGCCGCTAATGGCCGCGGAGTGGATGATTTCGAAGGCGGTGTAGCCATTGGCGGGGATGGCAACGGCCGTAACCTCATCAATTTGGGCCAGCGGCGGCGCTTCGGCAGAAATGGCCTGCACAAAAGCGTCCAGGGCTTCCGCCGTGCCATCCACCGCAATATCCACCCCCGCCGAGGTGTTGCGTACCCAACCCTTCAGGTTGTGCTGCTCCGCCAGGGCAAAGATAAAGGGGCGAAAACCCACCCCTTGCACAATGCCGTTCACGTGAATCTGGCGGCCTTCCATGGGCATCTTACATCCACGCCCGCCGCCGCATCCACCAGAACATGCCCAATGGCAGCAAGAAGATGAGCAGCATCACGGCCGTAAACATCATTGCCCCTGTCCAGCCCGGAAAGGGGAAATATGGCTCAAAGAAGTTCATGCCAAAAAAGCCGGTAATGAAAGCCAGGGGCATAAACAGAGTGGTAATAACCGTCAGCGTTTTCATAATGTCGTTCATGCGATTATTCACCACCGAGAGGTAAATGTCCAGATTGCCCATGACGCGGTCGCGCAGGCTGTCGCTCATTTCGTGCAGGCTGATCATGTGGTCATACACATCACGGAAGTAGAGGCGATCTTTAGGACCAATCATGCTGTAGGTGTCGCGCGCCAGCTTGTTCACCACCTCGCGCTGTGGCCCCAACACGCGGCGCAGTTGGCGAGACATGCGCTTGAAGGCAAAAAACGTCTCTAACAGTTCGGTGGTGGGGTTATCCATCATTTCTGCCTCCAGATGCCCCAGCACTTCTTCTACCTCGTCAAAGACAGCCACATAATTGTTTACCATCTCGTCCAAAATCTGGTAAAGCAGGTGATCAGCGCCGTGCTGTAACCGCCGCCGGTCTCGTTGGCAGACCTGCCACACCCGGTCAACGGCCGTTATCTCCTCAGCATGGTAAGTCACCAGGTAGTTTTCGCCTAAAAACACGTCCAGTTCCGGCAGCACCAGCCGCCGCGTTCTTGATTCGTAAGCGGCGTCTTGCAGCACCAGGTAAAGGTACGTTTCCCAATCATCCAGCTTTGGCATGTGCGTCTCATTTAGGGCATCATCCACAGCCAGCGGATGAAAATTAAAGGCCGTGGTCAAGATGGACTCTTGACCATTGTCAACGTCTGCTCCCGTCAAATCAACCCAAAGCAAACCCTGCTTGCTGGCCAAAGCCTGTGCGACCTCGGCAGGTGACAAATTTGCTTGCACCTGCCCTGATTCATCAACGAACAATCCGCGCATACGTCGTCCTAATCCTGCCCACTCTGAAAAGCGCGCACCCGGCTACGCAGCCAGCCAGCCCATGCGTCTACCCCTTCGCCCGTTTTGCAAGAAAGATCAAAGAAAACCACGTCGGGGTTGAGCATTTGCACGCCGCGCTTGAAATAATCCACGTCGAAATCAATGTAAGGCAGCAAATCAATTTTATTGAGAATCAGGGCGTCAATACCGCGATAGATGTTGGGGTATTTATATGGCTTGTCGTCCCCTTCGGGCACGCTGGCAATGACCACGTTAAAGTGGGTGCCCAGGGCAAATGACGCCGGACAAATGAGGTTGCCCACATTTTCTACAATGAGCAGGTCCAGCCGCTCCAAGCTCATTTCCGGCAAGGCCTGGCGCAGCATGTTGGCATCCAGGTGACAGTTGCCGCCGGTGTTGATTTGCACGGCCGTCATACCGGCGGCAATCACCTTATCGGCGTCAATGGACACGGGGGCCGTATCGCCTTCCACGACCCCCAGCCGTAGGTCACCTTGCAGCGCGGCAATGGTGCGCAAAATAACGCTGGTTTTACCAGAGCCAGGGGAGGCCATGATGTTAATCCCCAGCACCCGCGCCCCATCCAGGCTGGCCTGGTTTTGCGCCGCCAAATCATCATTGGCGCTCATAATATCTTCAACCACGTGCACAATTTTGCTCATAATACTCCTCGCTAACACCCAGCGGAGACAATGCGTGGAGACCGGCAACATCATCTCTCCAGTCTTCAGTCTCCAGTCTCTACCTCAATGCTCTCTAATCGAAATTCCTCGCCCTGAATGACCTGGACCCGCGCACTTTGGCAGGTTGGGCAGGCTTGCAGTTCCCTTTCCAGACCGTAATCTGTGCCGCACTCGCGGCACAGCATGCGGGCGGGAATGCGTTCAAAGTGTAAAATCGCCCCTTCGCAGAGGGTGCCTTTGCTAATAATGTCCCAATAAAATTGGATGGAATCGTCTACAATGCTGGAAAGCTGCCCAATGACCAGATGCAGGTCGGTGACGCGGGTAGCGCCGGAGTGTACCGCATGGTCCGTAGCAATGCGCAGAATATTTTGGGTAATGGGAAGCTCGTGCATAGTCGGGTATTTAATAAGAAATACTTATTGATAATCGTGGCTATTATGACACGGCCGTTTCCCGGCCACAACGCCATATGTCATGATTTTACCCGCCAACTGTCACTACCCCCAAAAGAAAAAACCCGCACAGAGGAAAAAAACCATGCGGGCCTAAAAATCGTCATGGGAGATTCGACAAAATGCACCAACCTCCCTCACGATACATTTCGGTTGGTTTTGTCATTAGTCTGCTTGAAAAGTAGTCAACAGATACTCCAAAATAGGTTGAAATTCTTCATAAACGGGGTCGGGAACAATAAAGGAAACGATAATACCGACACCCTTCCTATCCAAGTAAGAAATTCGGTTTATTTGCAGAAAGTCTAAAATCATAAACCTAAACACACTGATTGTCTTGCCTTCCATAGTGACAATTGGCGAAGTCGCAATATCTCCAGTCAAATTTGGGTTAGCCTCAAGGGCTTTTATCGTCAACGCATCATATTCTGATTGCGTAATATTAGGCATCAGTTTTGAAACCTCTTCATAAACGACAGCCAATATTGCTCCCGGTTGGCCAGCAAAGCACGCTACAGCAAAATCACATATAGCCTCATACCCCGTCTCTGCTACCCATTCGGGACTCCAATCGGCAGGATATTGTATTGCAAATGCAACTTCCGAATTTTGATACAATGTCATTTCGCCCAGTTCAGTTGCAATCGGCGTGGGCGTAGGCTGAGGAGCTGAAGGGGTTGGATCCGCATCATCTGGTTCCTCAATCGTCAAAAGGTATGCACCGACATTACCAAAGTAGGAGCTATCACGCACAATAATTGTGTATAAGGATTGATGGGGTGCAGCATACGTTAATTCCGCATTGAGACCAAACACCCCTCCCCCACTGTCATCATCAGAGATAATCGCCGAACTCTGCGCTCCGTCATAAGTTATTGATATATAAGGATCTGTTGCCAATGAATCCACGGAAATGTTGACCACTTCACCTGATTGCAGCAACAACAAAAAGTAGTCTATATCACCAGGGTAGTCCAAATTCCCTACGTAGGTTTCACCTATTTTCACTAGCTTGCCATTATCCGGGTCCTCAAAGAGTCCTAGCTCATGACTACTGTACAGATTTTGGACACCCCCTATCGTACTCGTCCGAAATACAGTAAGAAAATGTGGTCCTGAAACTTCAATATCCGCCACTTCCGCCCGAGTTGTTTTACCGTCACCGTGCAATACAAAAAAACCACGGGGGTCAATGAAATTAAAACCACTTTTAGCCCCATCCAGAGTAATTTCTACCTTATCCCCCACCGGTGCTTCAATGATATAAGTGGCTTCATCCCACTGACTTTGTAAACTAACTACGCGGTTTTTTTTGCTGCCTACCGGATTTGCCGGTAACCGCTGCACGCCTAAACCATCAAGGGCCTCACCGGCAATTAAGCTTTGCACCCTGGGTATAATGTCTTTCGCTGAAGCAATAAGCCCAAAATCAGCATCGCTAAAGCGTAAGCCGGAAATGCCGATGACATACCCTTGGTCTGAAACAAGAGCGCCCCCGCTTTGCCCTCCCGTAATTGCAGCATCAGTCTGAAAGTAGGTAATGTCTGCCTGTTCCCATTGACGAAGCCGCGAGATGAGACCACGGGTAATGCTTGGCTGTGGCAGTTTTTCTGTTTCCCCAGGGTAACCGACCAGGAAAACATCACTGCCTATGACAGACTGCTCCCCATCAACCAGGGTTAAAGGGGGAAGATCCGTGTTAATTGGGCCGAGAATTGCCAAATCTGCCAGAAAGTCCCAATTTAGTACAGGAACGGCCGTTTCCTCTGTTCCATCAGGAAACACAATTCGGACTTCGTGGTACGGCCAAACCACATGTAGATTAGTAAGCACATAGCCATCTTCAAGCAAAATGCCACTGCCAGACCCAATAGGGGTGTCAATATAGGCCATGGAATTTGCTACTTGTGAAAACACCTCAGCAGCAGTCAGAGGTTGTGGTGTTGGAGTAATTGAGGGGGTAGGCGTAAGAGATGGAGTCGCTGTGGGTATCGCCGTTGCCGTAGAGCCGGGCGTTAGAATAGGAGTCTCGAGACCGATGCTCGCAGTTTCATCTACGTGTTGTTGCTGGTTACAGCCCAAAATGAACCACAAACTGCCGCAAAGCAAGCCTAAAATCAACCATTGAATGGGCCAATTTTTAGCCCCGGCGCTCATGCTATCAGCCAAAGGGTTAAATTTCCAAGTACGACTGTTCATACATACCCCCTTATTATTTTTTGATTTCTAAAGCCTCGCAGATTTTGCCATTTACGCGACAAATGCAGTTCATCCCCCCGCGCCTTGTGATGATTATCTCTTTTAAATCACAATTTCTTGCGCCTTGTTTCATTTTAGCTACGGTCGTTTCCCGGCCACAACGCCATATGTCATGATTTTACCCGCTAACTGTCACGTCCCCCAAAAGAAAAAACCCGCAGGTTGTGGTTTTCCTGCGGGTTCGTTGGCTATAACCCTCCATCACGCTTCATCCATAAAGCGAATGGGCTGAGATGAAGGATCATGACCGTGATCATGGTCGTGGTGGTGATGGGCGTGTACGCGGCGCAAATCACTGGCCAACTCCCCCGCCTGATACTTCGCCAGCGCCACCGCAATTTGCTTCTCCCCCGTCAACAACACGTCTAACCCCATCTTTTGTACGCGATCATAGGCTGGCTGGCCCATACCTGCGCCAATCAAAACGTGGCAATCCTCTAACTGCGCAAACTTGCCACCATGTCCCTGATCCTGTGTGCTGCGTTTTTCAACAGCAGGTTCCCCGCCATCGTCTAGGGCAACCACATAAAAGAAACTGGCCTTGCCAAAATGGCGGCTAATCGTTTCTCCATCATCCGTTGGAAAAGCAATTTTTTTCGTCATTGTTCAACTCCATTTTTTCTTTTAGAGGGTCCGAATAGCCGTAAAGGGACATGCCGACACGCATTCGCGGCAGTTATAGCAACGATGCACATCCACAAAAGGCGGTTCATCCCGGTCAATTCGCATCAGCGCCTTTCGCGTGCAAACCTTCAGGGCCAGACAGTGTCCACAGTTATGGCACAAATCGGTATCCACAAACAGCCAACTCTGATGATCAGGGGGATATAGCATCAGCCAGCAGTGTATTACCCTTTTAGCGACCCCGCAAGGAGTCCGCGCAGGAAGTAGCGGCCTAAGAATATGTAAACCAGCAGCGTAGGCACGGCCGCCAGAAAAGAAGCCGCCATCTGCACATTCCACTGAATAATCTGGCTGCCCGCCAGGTTATTCAGCGCCACCGTAATCGGCCAATTCTCATTATTCGTCAGCACCACCGCAAACAAGAAATCATTCCATGCCTGCGTAAACTGCCAGATCAGCACCACCACAAAGCTGGGCACGGAAAGCGGCAGCAAAATATACCAATACACGCCAAAAATACCGGAGCCATCAATGCGCGCCGCCTCCACCAATTCCTTCGGCAGCCCGGCATAGTAATTGCGAAACGTCAGCGTTGTAATGGGAATGCCATAAATAATGTGCGTCAGAATCAATCCGGGAATTCCCCCGTACAAATTAATGCGCTTCATGAACTCCACCAGTGGAATCAGCACACTCTGGTAAGGAATAAACATGCCAAACAAGATTGCGGGAAAAATAATGTCTGCCCCCCGGAATTTCCATTTTGCCAGCACGTAGCCATTTAAGGAGCCCAAAATTGATGACAAAATGGCCGCCGGCAGCACCAATTTGATGCTGTTCCAGAAGTTGGGCGCCAGCGCCCGGTACGCTTCCACAAAATTTTGAAAGGACAACTGCTGGGGCAACTGCCACATCGTTTTCAGGTTTACTTCCTCAAAGGGCTTCAAGCCTGTGTTTAACATCACGAACAGCGGCAGCAGGTAGAAAATCGTTAGCAGCAATAGGGGCAAATAAAGCCAATATTTCGAGCGGAACCGCACGGCCGTATTCATAACTCCGCCTCCTCCCGCAGGGTAAAGTACAGGTAGGGAATCACCAGCACTGCCACACTTAGCAGCAGCAAAATACCTATCGTTGCCCCTCGGCCAAAAAAGTTGCCATCAAACGTCGTCGTCCACATATAAATCGCCGGCACATCCAACGCCACCTGCTTACCCGCCACAGCAATAATCAAGTCAAACACCTTCAACGAAATGTGCCCCAAAATAATCATCGCGCTCAACGTTACCGGACGTAATAACGGCAAAACAACCCGGCGGTAGATTGCCAACTCACTGGCCCCGTCCACCCGCGCTGCTTCCCGCAGAGAGTCCGGAATAGCCCGCAGCCCACCCAGGTACAAAGCCATGGTATAGCCCGACATCTGCCAGATAGCCGGCAGCGCAATAGCCGCAATCCCCCATTGGGGCGTGGTATGCCACCGGTTAATGAGAAAATCCAACCCCATAGAGTCAAACAGCAAATTCAGGCCACTGATGCGCGAACCCTGGGCCGGATTCATCAGCCAGCGCCACACAACCCCCGTGACAATGAAAGAAATCGCCATGGGAAAAAGAAATAGGCTACGAAAAAAGCCCTCGCCGCGCAAGCCCTGATCAAGCAAGACAGCCATGCCCAGGCCCAAAAGCAAACACCCCCCCACAAACAAAACAGTAAAGATAATGGTGTTCCGAATGTCAATGTGAAAGCGCGGATCGGCAAAGAGTTCTGTGTAATTTTTCAGCCCAACCCAGGTATAGTCGGGCAACAAACCTTTCCAGGCGCTAAAGGATACCCGGGCCGACCACCCAATAAATCCATAGACAAATATCAACACCGCAATGATTGAGGGGGAAATAAGGGCAATCGAAAGAGCGGTTTCCTTCTTAATGCGCATCGGTTGCACCTCCAGGGGAATAAGAGCAGGGCGTGCGCACATGCCCACGCCCTGCTCACAAATCAAACTTTATGAACCAGAGCTTGCATAAGCAGCGACGAGCGCCGCCTGGAAAGCTTCCACGTCACGGGTCGTCAAGAACAAACCCAGGGCCGTATCAATCTCTGATTTCCACGAATCATTGGCCACCACGCCGTGGGTCAGGCTGCCCACTACCGTATTAGTAGACCAGTCATCCATGGCGGACAGGAGGTACTCGCCGTACAGGGAACGGTCGCCATCGGTACGGGCCGGAATAGAACCCTTCACCGGATTAAAGGCATCCTGCCCCTCGCGGGAACCGGCTACCTTCAGCCAGGCAATGGTCGCCTCGCGGTCGGGCGCGCCCACGGGCAGCACGAAGCTGTCAGACAAGAACTGGAATACGCCGGCCGTGCCGGGCACGGGCGCCCAACCATAATCCACATTGGGTTCCATGCCAATTTCGCGGAAGAAGCCTTCCGCCCAGTCGCCCATCACGTTAAAGGCCGCGTCGCCATCAACCACCAACTGCGCGGCATCTTGCCAGCTCAGGGCGGAGGCATCGCTGTTGGTGTAGCTCAATACTTTGTCAAAATCAGCCAGCGCCTGGGCCACCGCAGCGCTACCCCAATCTGTAGAACCATCCCATAGCCCGTTGTAAGCCTCAGGCCCCAACGAAGCCAATAGCACCGTTTCCATCAAGTGCATCACCGTCCACTGCTCCCCCAAGGCCAGGGGCGCATCCATGCCGTTGGCTTGCAGCTCATCCATGGCCGCAAACCATTCTTCCAGCGTGGTGGGCACATCCAGCCCATTTTCCGCCAAAATGCTGGGGTTCGTCCACATGACGTTGGCGCGGTGAATGTTCACCGGCACCGAGTAGATGTTGCCATCTTGAGACATCAAAGGAATCAACGTTTCGGGCATCACGTCCAGCCATCCTTCTTCCTCGTACAAGAAGTTCAGGGGTTCGAGCTGTCCGGCGGCCACATAGGTGCCAATGAGTTCCTGGCCGGCGTGACCTTGCCAGCTTCCTGGCGGGTCACCGGCTTGCAGCCGGGTCGCCAATACTGCGCGGGCATTGGTGCCTGCACCGCCAGCCACGGCCGCGTTCACAAACTCGATGTTGGGGTACTTTTCGGCAAATACCTCAATCATGGCATTCAAACCAGCGGCTTCGCCACCGCCCGTCCACCAGCTAAAGACCTCAATGGTGCCACCCTGGTCGCCACCAGCAACTTCTGTAGCGCCTTCCATCATGGCCTGGGAAGCGCCAGAAGCGGTGTAGGCCGCCACCAGCCCAGATTGCAAGGTATCAATGTTGCCATCTGTGAGGAACAAGCCCAGGGCGGTGTCAATTTCAGATTTCCAGGAGTCATTGGCGACCACACCATGAGTCAGGCTGCCTACTACCGTGTCTGTGGACCAGTCATCCATAGCGGAGAGCAAATACTCGCCGTACAGGGAACGGTCGCCATCGGTACGGGCCGGAATGGAGCCTTTGACGGGGTTGAAAGCATCTTGCCCCGCCTGGGAGCCAGCAACTCTCAGCCAGGCCAGGGTTGCTTCGCGGTGCGGTGCGCCCACAGCCATCACAAAGCTGTCGGACAGGAACTGGAAGTTACCTGCCGTGCCCGGAACAGGCGCCCAATCGTAGTCGACTCGCGGCTCTTTGCCAATTTCGCGGAAGAAGCCTTCGGCCCAGTCACCCATCACGTTAAAGGCGGCATCGCCATCTACTACCAGTTGGGCGGCATCTTGCCAGCTCAGGGCGGAGGCATCGCTGTTGGTGTAGGTGAGTACCTGGGCAAAATCAGCCAGGGCCTGGTTTACGGCCGTGCTGCCCCAGTCCGTCGTGCCTTCCCACAAACCGTTGTACGCATCTGGTCCCAAAGAAGCGAGCATGACTGTTTCAAATAGGTGCATCACCGTCCATTGCTCGCCCAGAGCCAGGGGCGCGTCCATACCGTTGGCCTGCAGCTCATCCATGGCCGCAAACCACTCATCTAGCGTCGTAGGCACATCCAGCCCGTTTTCCGCCAAAATCGTGGGGTTAATCCACATCACGTTGGCGCGATGAATGTTCACCGGCACCGAGTAGATGTTGCCGTCAGCAGAAATGAGCGGAATCAAGGTTTCGGGCATCACCTCATACCAACCCTCCTCTTCGTACAAGAAGTTGAGGGGTTCGAGCTGCCCGGCGGCCACATAGGTGCCAATCAGTTCCTGCCCGGCGTGGCCTTGCCAGCTATCGGGCGGATCCCCGGCCTGCAGGCGGGTAGCCAGCACGGCCCGGGCGTTGGTGCCCGCACCACCGGCTACGGCCGAATTCACAAACTCAATGTCGGGGTACTCTTGATTGAAGACCGCAATCAGGGCTTCCAGACCGGCTGCCTCGCCACCACCCGTCCACCAGCTAAAGACCTCTACCTGGTTTTGCATCGCCTCGCCAGCAGTTCCGGTTTCTGTCACCGTGTCCGCAGCCGGCGTATTGTCGTTACCCGTGGTCGTGTTTGCAGCATTGTTGCCACCACAGGCCACCAAAAGCAGCATGCTCAGCAGCAAAATCAGTATCAAATGTTTAGTACGCATTTTCTTCTCCTTGGTTTTGTAAAAAATTCTCTACAGGGCCTAAGCCTTTCTTCTACGGTAAACATTGTTGACTTTAATTGGGAAATAGCTTACCTCCTTTACTCAAAAGCTGGGGATTACCCTTTGAGTGTGCGAATTAAATTAGATGGATGAAACGCATTTTGCATGGCCAGGGTGGCGGCGCCGATGGCGACCGCGTCATTGCCCAAGGAGCTGGTGGTAATGGTTACCTCTGTGGCAGCCTTGGGCATGGCCCGACGGCGAACAACGGTCCGCACCGGATTCAGCAGCAGATCGCCAACAGCAACCAATTCACCGCCCAAAACGATAAGGCCGGGGTTAAAGAGGTTAATCAGGTTAGCAATGGCAATGCCGAGAAAGCTGCCGGCCGTATCAATGACGCTGCGGGCAATGGGGTCGCCCGACAAGGCGGCGTTGATGATGGTTTCCAGGGTAAGTTCCTGGCTGGAAACCCAATCGGGGTGGGTCTGGCTAAAGCGTTGACGCACTTCATTGATCAGGGCCGGGCTGCCCACAAAGCTTTCCATGCAGCCCTGGTTGCCGCAGCGACAAATGGGGCCGGTGGGGTCAATGGTGGTGTGACCAATTTCGCCGGCCGTACCGCCGTTGCCGCGGTAGATTTCGTTGTTGACAATGAGGCCGCTGCCTACGCCCGTTCCCAGCTTGATGTAGGCCAGGTTGGCGTGGGCACGGCCGTTTCCCCACCACTTCTCGGCAATGGCCCCGGCATTGGCGTCATTATCCAGGTAAATGGGCACGTCCAGCCCCTGGCGAATGCGCGCCGTCAGATCCACATCCTGCCACAGCGGCATGTAAACGGCCGTCAGGCGATCCAGCTTTTCTCCCGCCAGCGGTGTCGGAATCGTAATTCCCAGGCCAATTATATTTTCCTGATGCAAGTTGGCTTCCGCCATCAACTGCTGCAAAATCTGCTGGATGAGGGCAATTGTACCTTCCGGATCATCCACCACACGGTAGCGTCTGTGCTGGCTGGCCGCAACCCGACCCTGTAAATTCATCAGAACCGCCAAAATATGGGTCGCCCCCATATCCACGCCCAGGACGTAGCGAAACTGATAATCAAATTGTAACAAAATGGGGCGGCGTCCCCCGCTGGACTGCCCATGCCCGCTCTCGCGCACAAAACCACTGTCTAGCAGCATGGTAACCAGGCTGGAAATGGTGCTGGCGCTAAGGCCCGTCTGGCGCACCAGGGCTGCCCGAGAAATAGCGCCGGCTTGCCGTATGCGGTTCAAGGCCAAGCTGAGATTCAGTTCACGAATTGCGGCAGCGTCAACAGGCTGCAACCGTTTCATAGAAGACCTGCATCCACTTTGTTCAGTAGGTGTAGAAAGTACTTGAATATTGTAGATTTTGTGCCGGACTTTGTCAACGAGTGAAAGAAAGTGCACCGGAGACAATTACGGCCGTTTTCCTGATCTTCCCCATAATGATAGGATTATAGGGAACCCTTAGCTGGCGACCTGTGTTATAAAGGCAATGCTGCAGCAAAAGGAGTGCTAATCTATGAAACAACTTATCTACTTACTCACCATGTCCATCATCTTATGGGGCTGCACGGCTGAAACAGCCCCGCCAGCATCCCCGCCCGCGGACGCCGCCCAACCGCCCGGCGCATTAGCTACCGTAGCCCCCACAGAAACGGCCGTGCCCCCCACCCACACCCCGGAGTCTGACATGCACGAAGAAGAAACCAGCCCCACCAGCGAACCCGTCTCCCCCGTTGAAGTTGACCTAAGCAAGCTGACGCCCCAGTCCCCCGTCCAAACCACACCTATCGAGCAACCCCAACCGGGCGCACCCACCACCACCACCGCCTTGGTCAATCGTCTGGCCCAAGACCTGGCCCAGCGCCTGTCTATAGACGTCCAAGAAGTCACCTTAGAAAAAATTGAAGAGGTCACTTGGCCAGATGGCGCCCTGGGTTGTCCCGCTCCCGGCATGGCCTACATCACCGTCCTCATTCCCGGCTACCAGGTCACTCTGGCAGCCAAGGGCGAGCGTTACGACTATCATGCCGCAGAAAACGGTGACTTTGTCCTATGCAGTGAAAAAGGGGAACCAATCCCCCACGAGTAACCATCTGCCGCTCACCCCCGGCGCGTAATGCGGCGTAAAATGGATGGCTGCTTGGGCGCAGGCGCGTGATCGCGCTGCAAGTCTTCCCGTAACGCCAGCAGCGTGCGGTGATACAGCGACTTAATTGCCCCCTCACTGCGTCCCATAATGTCCCCAATTTCCGCATTGGGCAGCCGCTCCACAAACTTTAGGGTCAACAACTCTTGCCGGTCAGCCGGTAAACGCCGAATTGCTTTGGACAGGCGCTCCCTATCCTCCATAAGTTCGGTAAAAAACTCCGGATTTTCCCCGCTGGCATGCCACTGCACAATATCATCCAAAGCAATAATCTGGCGGCGGCTGCGGTCACGGTGCCAGTTAGCCACCAGGTTGTGGGCAATGCGGTACAGCCAGGCCGAAAATGGCACGCCCTGGTCTTGATAGTTGGGAATGTGCCGCATGGCGCGCACAAAAATCTTCGCGGTTAGATCTTCCGCATCAGCCACATTGCCAATGCGATAATAGACGTAATTGTAAATGCGGTCTACGTACCGCTCATACAGTTCGCCAAACGCCTCTTTGTCAGTTTTTGCGCGCTCGATGAGTTCTTTTTCGTCCATGCCGGTCGTTCTGAGGCTTACGTGGGTGAGGACAGCCTGATTGGGTGGGTTTCGGTAGCAGTATATCAGTCTGGCCCAAAGTCGCCAAAAACGGCCGTCGATCATAGGCAAAGGGGATGCTTAATACCCTTGACGCGCCGGGGGGGGATCAGTTATGCTCACCGCCGATTTCACACCTAAACATGAGGTTCATTGCGTGGTTAAACAGGTATCATCATCCAGCGGCACAGGCTGCTTCAGCGCCGTACTGGTGCTCATTGCCCTGATCTTTGTTATGGGCGCTGTTTTGGGCAGCCAGGACAGCGCCCCTTTCAGCGAAACGGCCACACCCGCGCCACAACCCACGCTGATCAGTCTGATCACGCCAACGGCGACCACGGCGCCGCCCACACCCACCCTGCGCCCCACTGCCACCAACACCGCCACACCCTCTAGCACGCCTACCAGCATGCCCACCGAAACCCCTACGACTACCCCCACGCTGTTGGCGCAAGAAACGGCCGTGCCCCCCACCGAGACCCCTTCTCCCACCCCCACCCTGCCCGCCCTGCCCACACCCTGGGGCAGCTATAGCTACACCGTCAAGGTGCCCATCCTCATGTACCATTACATCAGCGTGCCCCCTGAAGATGCCGACATCTACCGCACCGACCTCTCTGTAACGCCTGACGACTTCCGCACCCAAATGGCCCACCTGGCCGCCAACGGCTTTACCACCATTGACTTCTATGACCTTTCACTGGCGATCACCGGCAAAATTACCCTCCCCGCCAAACCCGTCATCATCACCATGGACGATGGCTACCGCGACAATTACGAAAACGCCTTTCCCATCCTGCAGGAGTTTGGGCAAAAAGCAACTTTTTTCATCGTCAGCGAATTCATCGACTTTGGCTACGAAAACTATCTTACCTGGGACATGGTTCAGGAAATGGCCGCCGCCGGCATGCGCTTCGAGTCCCATTCCCGCACCCACGCCGACCTGCGCAGCCAGCCTCGTGATTTTCTCATCTGGCAAATACTTGGCTCGCAAGAGACTATTGCCCACCACATTGGCTACACGCCACGCTACTTCTCCTACCCTGCCGGCTGGTATGACGAAGAGACCATCGCCATTTTACAAGACTTGGACTTTTGGGGCGCCGTCACCACATCCGGGGGGAAATGGCACGGGTACGACGGCCGTTACACCTGGCAGCGTCTGCGCGTACGCCACACCACCCCCCTGGCCGAATTCGCCGACCTGGTAGACCCTGGTGCGTACATCAGCGGCCTGCCCCTTACCAACAACTGACGCCCATCTTGGCTGACAAAGCACCGGGCTAACCAGGTAACAAAAAATGAAACGCCACAGATGATGCCGATGACACAGATTATCCCTTTTGCTCTCTTTGGGAATCTCTGGGCCACCTCTACGTAACTCGGCGTTCCTATTTTATCTTCGAAGGAGACTTCACCGGCTACCGCCGACCACCATGAATAAAAACGTAACGCAGGTTACCAAACCTGCACGATTCCAGGTTTAGCAACCTGGGTTACAGTTGCAGAGGAGCATGGTATGGACCTTACTGGAAAAGTAGCTCTCGTTACCGGCGGCGCCGTGCGCGTAGGCCGGGCCATCACCCTGGCCCTGGCTGAAGCGGGCTGCCACGTGTTCATCCACTACGGCCGTTCCGCCCAACCCGCCCAGGAAACCCAAAAAGAGGCCGCGGCCTTTGGCGTAGAAACGGCCGTATTCAGCGCCGACCTGGCCGACCCCAGCGCCACCCAATCCATCCTCCCCGCTGCCCAGGAACGCTTTGGCCGCGTAGACATCCTCATCAACAGCGCCGCCATCTTTCCTGAAGAAGACAGCTTCACCGGCACCGACCAGGCCCTGTGGGAGCAGCTCTTCGCCATTAACCTGCGCGCCCCCTTTCTGCTCAGCCGCGCCTTCGCCGCCCAAATTCCGGCCCAGGGGCAGGGCAAAATCATCAACGTCAACGACGGCCGTGTCCGCCGCCCCGCCCCCGACCATTTTGTCTACCGCTTCACCAAAGGAGGGTTGTGGCAAATGACGGAAATGCTGGCCCTGGAACTGGCCCCGCGCATCACCGTCAACCAGGTTGCCCTGGGCGCCATTCTGCCGCCCCCCGGCCAGGGCTGGGACTATTTGCAGCGCATTGCCGACCAACGCATCCCCCTCCAACGGCACGGCAACGCCGAAATCGTGGCCCAAAACGTGCTGCATCTGCTGCGCCAGGATTTCCTTACCGGCGTTACCATCCCCATCGAAGGCGGCGAATTTTTGTAGCGCCTGCCTCTGCTATCCCCCGTTGCCGGGCGGTTACGGCCGTGCCGAAGCTAAACCCATTGGCGCACGGCCGTAGCCAGCAGTTCCGGGTTGGCGTGGTGGGCAATGTGCTGTTGGCCAGGCAAAATGACGATCTGGCTGTTGGGCAGGGCCGCGTGCAGCCGTTCAACGCCCTGGCGATACAGAGGCGGGCTGTCGCCACCCAACAAAAGGGCGGTGGGCGTCTGCAAATTGGCAAACCGCTCAGGCTGGAATGTATAGGAAAGGTCTGTTTCCAGCTCCCTGGGAATAGTGCGCGCCAGGGGGATGCGCGCTGCCCACAGCGGCGACTGGCGGTAAATATCCATATCGTGGTCTGGAATTTCGGCCACCTCGCGCAAGCAAACCTCCATCGCCTTTTCCAATTCGTCTTGTTCCACCAATGCCTTTATTCGCCCGATAACCTCTGGCGCAATGTGGGGGGTCTCTGCGGGCAAGGCCGGTTCATAGAGAATGAGCGGCGCAATGTTGTCGGTCAGCAGCGCCGCCTCCAGGCAAATCAGGCCGCCATACGAGTGGCCCAATACGGCTGCTGGTTCGCCCATGGCCGCCACCAGCGCAACTACGTCTGCCGCTTCTCGCCAGAGGTCGTAGTCCGGGGCGTCGCCGCTGCCGCCCCGCCCGCGCCGGTCCATAGCGTAAACCGTGCAGTGCTCTTCAAGATAGGGCGTCACGGCCGCCCAGCTTTGATGATCGGCGGTGACACCATGCACACAGAGCAACGGCCGTCCCCTCCCCCTTTTCACATAACCGATAACAGTCCCATCACGGGAAGTAATGTGGTCCATAGGTGCCTCCTTCGTAAATGTAGCGCCAGCATCTTGCTGGCGTCGCCACCTGGAAGATGGCGCTCCGTTTTCATTCATGGTGGTCGACGGCAGCCGGTGAAGCCTCTTTTAGAAACAAACGCGGGGTGCCAAGGCCAGGCAGACGTTGCGCGGTGGCTGCGGCGGAATCGGCGATGCGGGCAAATAGCGGGGATGACAAAACGGGGTTGGGTGGAAGCCTGACTGCCCGGGGTTTACAGTTTTGCGGATATCAGAGCCTGACCGTCCCGAACCGGTCCGGCGTGGGGGCATTGTAACATTTGGCCGCCAGTCAGGTCAAATCTACCCGTTTGTTCCACAAAACCTGGGCACAAGGGGTCTAAAAACTAAATACGGCCATGGCGCAGCAGCTGCCATAGGTGGCGTCCGTGGCTGACGGGCGGGGCGCCGTACCGCGCCGCCAGCCATTCCCGCTCCGGCCACAGGGTGCGGAAAATCAGGTAGGCCATATCCCAGGGGCGATCCACCAGCAGCAGTAGCAGGGCGTAGCGGGCGCGTCCACTGCGCACGTCTTGGGCCGCCAACACCCTCTGCGGCGACACAAAGCGCCCAATCAGCCAGCGGCGCAGGCGCGACGGCCGTAACCCCTGTAGCGCCTCTTCCACCCCCGCCACCCCCACCAGTTCATCCAGCAGAGAAAGAACAGTGTAAACGGCCGTAGCCACCCGCCATTCCCTGGCCCGCTGCGCCGCCACCTGCCAATCCACCCCCCGCGCCACAGCCGTCAGGGCTACATCCAGCAGCCCCTGCACCGGTTTCGCTCCTAGCTGGCTGCCCACCACCTGGTGCAGCGCCACTTGAAGAACCATGTCCTCTGGCCCCAATTGGTAAAATTCCCCTAAGGTCAGCGGAAACTTTTCTCTACGCTCCCAGACCGCCTGCGTATCTGGCCGGGCCACCCGCCGCAGCCACCAGCCTGGAAATGGCGACCAATGTAGTTCCACCAGCCCCTGCGCCCATGCTGTGCGGTACAGTTGCACCTCCCCCGCAGCTAACTGCTGCAAAGCCAGGGGACGGTCTCTCTTCCCATGAACGGCAAAACCGATACCCGTCACGGCCGTAACCGCCGCCGCCATTTGCGCCTCCGGCACCCACAGGTCAATGTCTGACATGGTGCGCTGCGCCCGCTGCGGGTACACCGTCAGGGCTAATGCGGCTCCTTTCAGCAAAACGGCCGTGACCCCCGCCTCCTGCAGGGCAACCGCCAACTGTTCCAGGGTTTGGGTGTGCAGTCCCCACTCCGCCACGGCCACAAACTGGTCTTGCTGCAGCGCCTGGCGCAGGGCTGGCCACGCCGCCCCATAACGCGCCAGGGCCAGTCCGGCCACCTCCGCTTTAATCAACCAGTCGGCCAGGGCTTGCACGTCCATGCGCCTTTGCCACTGTCTGACGGCCGTTTCCGGTACGTCCCCGCGCGCCAGCCCCCCTAAAAACAAACGGGCCGTCGCCAAATCTGGCCACGGCCCAGTGTCGCTGCTTGGGGGAAGCCGGCTGGCTGCCTGGTCCATCATCAGCTGCCGGAATAACCAGGGTGAGAAAGAGGTGGCGGTGTCAGCGACATGCCTTCGGTGACAGCCAGAGGCTGCAACCGTTTGCCGTTACCCGTCACCGACTCCTGCACCGGCGTAAACTCGGGAATTAAATTTTGCAGGCTGCGGTAGACGGCCGTTTCATCGCCCCGCTCTGCTGCGGCCACCAGCCCATCCACCGTTTCCGTTAAATCAGGCAGCACAAAGCTGCTGGCATTGGCGGCCAGGAAAATCTTTTCGTGGGGCGTGCGCCGGTAATCCTCCCCCGACACAAACAGCTCCTCGAAGAGCTTCTCTCCAGGGCGCATGCCGGTAAAGGCAATGTCAATATCCCGCCCCAATTCCAGCCCGGAAAGTTCAATCAAATCCCGCGCCAGGTCCACAATCTTCACCGGTTCGCCCATGTCCAACACAAAGACCTCGCCGCCGCGACCCAGGGTTGCCGCCTGCAGCACCAGCTGCACCGCCTCCGGAATCGTCATGAAATAGCGCTGCATCTCTGGATGGGTCACCGTCACCGGCCCGCCGGCGGCAATCTGCTGCTTAAACGTAAGCACCACGCTGCCCCGGCTGCCCAGCACGTTGCCAAAGCGTACTGCCACGTAAGGCTTTCCCGTGGCTTCCGCCGCCTGGTGCACCAGCAGTTCCGCCGTGCGCTTGCTGGCCCCCATGACGCTGGTGGGGTTCACCGCCTTGTCCGTGGAAATCATCACAAACTGCTGCACGTCTACCGCCTGCGCCGCCGCCAGCAAATTTCGGGTGCCCAAAACGTTGTTGGTAATGGCCTCACTGGGGTTCATTTCCATCAAGGGCACGTGCTTGTGCGCGGCGGCGTGGAAAACCACTTCTGGACGGTGCTGCTTGAACAGGGCCTGCAGCCGGTGGCTAAAGCGCACGTCGGCAATCACCGGGGTCAGCTTTACTTCCCCTGCAAAGCGCAGCAGTTCGTGGTATATGGCGAAGATGGAGTTTTCGCCGTGGCCCAGCAGCACCATTTCCGCGGGCTGGCACTGCAGCACCTGGCGGCAAAGCTCGCTGCCGATGGAGCCGCCGCTGCCGGTGATCAATACGCGCTTCCCTTTAAGCATGGCCCGCACGGCCGTAGTGTCTGTTTGCACCGCCTCTCGCCGCAGCAAGTCTTCAATATCCACATTGCGCAATTGGCTGACGCTCACCTGCCCTCCCAGCAGCTCGTAAATGCCGGGCATAATCTTCGTTTCCACCCGCGCCCGTTCGCAAATGGCCACAATGTCGCGGATGGTCTTCCCCGGCGCGGCGGGCATGGCGATGACCACCTGCCGCACCTCCTGTTGGGCTACTAGCCGCGAAATCTCGTGGCGGCCACCCAACACCGGCACGCCGTGAATGCGCACCCCATGCTTGCTGGCGTCATCGTCCACAAAGCCCACCGGCAGCATACCCGTGTGGGGGCTTTTCAACATTTCCCGCACCATCATCTCTCCGGCGTCACCCGCCCCCACAATCAGCACGCGCTTCATGGGCTGCATGGCCCGCCCGCGCCGCTCGTAGCGGGCCAGGGTGCGTACTGCCAGCCGCGGCCCGGCGGTAACGGCCAGGGCCAACAGTAGGAAAATGAAGGGGATGGAGCGGGGCAAATTCCAGGTTACCTGAAAAAAGAAGTCAATCAGGTAAAACAGCGCCGACGCCCCCAAGACGGCCGAAGTAACGGCGCCCGTCAGCAGCAGCAACTCATCTATGGAGGCGTACTGCCAATAGCGGGTGTAGATGCCGGCTACCCCAAAGATAACCATGAGCGCCGCCAAAACAACCAGGGCAAAGAGCACGGCCGAAAACCCATGGATGCCTATCTGAAATCGCTCCAGGCGCAGCACAAAGCTCAGGTAGGCCGCCAGGGGCAGTAACGCCAGATCAAGCAGCAAGAAATGTCGGTTACGAATCTTTTTCCACATTATGTCTCTCCTCCACGAATAACGGCGCGCACAGTCTGCACCACCCGCGCTCTCTCTTCATCCGTCAGGCTGGACCCTGACGGTAGGCACAAGCCATTTTGAAACAATTCCTCCGCGACTTCCCCACCGACTCTTTCATAATTTGCAAATATGGGCTGTAAATGCATCGGTTTCCACACGGGTCGCGCTTCAATGTTTGCGGCTTCTAAAGCCAACCGTACTTTCTCGCAATCCGCGCCAAAGCGCAATGGGTCAATGGTCATCACCGTCAGCCAGCGCGTGTGGCGGCCCCATGCTGCCTCCGGCATAAAGGCCACGCCGGGCAAATGGCCCAGAGTCTCTTGGTAATAGGCAAAGTTGGCCCGCCGCGCCTGGACGCGATCTGCCAATACGGCCAGCTGCCCGCGCCCCACGCCCGCCAGGATATTGCTCATGCGGTAATTATAGCCAATCTCTGAATGCTGGTAATGGGGCGCGGGGTCCCGGGCCTGGGTAGCCAGCTTGCGCGCATGGTCAATGAACGCCTGGTCGTCTGACACCAACATGCCGCCGCCGGAGGTGGTGATGATTTTGTTGCCGTTGAAAGAGAAAATGCCCGCTTTACCAAAGGTGCCCGGCGTTTTCCCCTGGTAGGTGGCGCCCAGCGCTTCCGCCGCATCTTCGATGAGGGGCACGCCATACTGCTGGCAGGCGGCCATAATCGGTTCCAGGTTGGCGCTCTGGCCGTAGAGATGCACCACGACGACGGCTTTGGGCAGTTTACCGGCCCTGGCTCTTTGGGCCAGCGTCTCCGCCAGCAGCGCCGGGTCCATATTCCAGCTTGCGCGCTCGCTGTCTATGAAGGTGGGGTAGCCGCCCTCGTAGAGGATGGGGTTGATGCTGGCGCTGAAGGTGAGGGTGGAGACGAGCACTTCGTCGCCCGGCCCCACGCCGCTGAGGCGCAGGGCCAGGTGCAGGGCGGCGGTGCCGGAGCTGAGGGCCAGGGCGTGTTTAGCCCCCGTAACGGCGCAAAATTCGCGCTCAAAGGCGTCTACGTTGGGGCCTAGCGGCGCAATCCAGTTGGAGTCAAAAGCAGCCTGGACGTATTGCTGCTCCAGACCGGACATATGGGGAGGAGAAAGGTAGATGCGAGACATAGGAAATGATGAATGATGAATTGTGAAGTGTGAAGTTGACGGGATTGGGAAACGGCCGTTGCCCTTCCCTCATTCTTTCCAGCCAGCCGGGTTGGGTGGGGTGATGGGGCGATGGGGTGGAACGGCCGTTTGGCCCCGCCCCCCTTACGCCCACACGCTCAACAGGCTGCGTTACGGTGACTGCACTTCAAATAAGATTACGCAGGGCAGTGAAACAGCGTTATAATCAGAGTACAGGCACAGATTTATATGGAGGCAGACCAATGTCTACACAAACGTCAACGCCAACGATTTCTAAAGCAAATTTATATGCGCTAACCGAATTGACAGGCGAGCCGCGGCCTAATGTGGCCTTGCTGCTGACAATACAGGACGCCGTGGCCCATCGCCTGGAAAAAATTGACGCCGCTATAGCCGCGCTGGAAGAGAAGTATGGGATGACGTTTGAGCAATTTCAGGCGTTGGGTGAAGAAGAAAAGCTCCCGGATCAATTCTCATTGACCACAGAATATGATTATCTGGAATGGGATGGCTTGATCAGTCGTAAGCAGAAACTGGAACGAATCAGGCAATGGCTGATCTGACGCCGCATGAATTCGCTCGCGCTGTGCAAACTGCTTGCCACCGCTCCGCGCTCGTCGCTTCCTACAATGTCCAGATTTTAGATGACATTGTCGTTAAACTTCGCGCTCAACTGACTACCGATGCCTTTATTGACATTTTTTACAATGCCGACTCTGGCAAATGCGCCTATGCGCTCATCAATCAAGGCGAACGACTCTATGGGGCTGACAATGCGTTTATCGGCTGGCACCTACACCCCTTTGAAAATCCCGACCAACACGTTCCAAGTGAAGCCATCACCTTTGCTGAGTTTTTAGGGAGAGTTGAAGAGAGATTTTCCGCAGATCAATAAACTCGGCCGTTGCCCCTCCCCTCTTCCTTCTGCTCTAACCGGTTTAGGCGGGTTGATGGGGCGCCGGCGGTAACTTAATGGGTGTGATAGCCTACGGCCGTTACCCAATCCCCCTGATTATGCACCACCACCGCACCTGCGCCAATGGTACTCCACGCCCCCGAGGTTATTGTGCTTAGGAAGTAAACAACCAACCTATCGCGCAAGCGGCTTAGCTGGCACACCAACAACGGTTACCCCCGGACTAACAGATTTTGTCACACAGGCCCCCGCTCCCACTACCGCATCATCATCAAGAATTAATGGCCTGTCTTTTGTACCATTAATTATTACCGCCCCTGTTCCTACATATACCCTTTGACCAAAATGTACCCATCCAGAAACGTGAACGCCCGGGGCCAACGTTGTGTAATCCCCCATAATGACATCGTGACCAATCGTGCAATCCAGGTTAATTTGTACATGCTTACCAAGTGTAATGTTTGTTGTCAAAATATTGCCGGCACAAATAACTGTCCCTTCACCAATATCTATCCATTCTGAATACTCAACATTGGGGTGGATAATGATTTCAGTGCCTAATCCTGCACTGGATACTTTCTCCATCACAATTTGCCGCGTCTTGGGATTTCCAATGGCGCCCACAACTTTTAGTTGAGGATACCGTTTTTGTGCTTCGGTGAAACCAAGAACAGGAATCTGATTTTGAACTTGCCCTTGTAAGTCTGGGTTATCATCAATAAAGCAAACAACCTCATATTCAATTTTTTCTCGGTTACAAGATTGCACCAACCAAGCAACTTCCCTGGCAAATCCTCCACCACCGTATATTGCAATTTGCTGTGTCATCTTTCACTCCTGCGTTCCAGACCCCTCAAAAGCCCGCATAGTTGCCTGCCCCGCCTGGCTAATCCCTTCCCGCTTTAGCGTTTTCACCACCGTCAGCCACAAAATCTTCACGTCCAGCCAGAAGGACAGGTTATCCACGTACCAGACGTCCAGGGCGAATTTTTCTTCCCAGGTGAGGGCGTTACGGCCGTTGACCTGCGCCCAGCCCGTGATTCCCGGCCGCACCACGTGCCGCCGCGCCTGTTCCGGCGTGTAGAGGGGCAGGTATTGCATCAATAACGGCCGTGGCCCCACCAAACTCATCTCCCCCTTCAGCACATTCCACAGTTCCGGCAGTTCATCCAGACTGCTGGCACGCAGGAATTTGCCGAATTTCGTCAGCCGTTCGGCATCGGGCAGGAGGTTGCCCTGCGCGTCCCGCTTGTCGGTCATCGTGCGGAATTTGCTGAGAGTAAAGGGCTTGCCATGCAGTCCCGGTCGCTGCTGGCGAAAGAGGACGGGCGACCCTAATTTGAGACGCACCAGTAAGGCCAGCAGACCAAGTAAGGGGGAAAGGAGGAGCAAGGCCAGGGCCGCGACGGTAAAGTCGAATAGGCGTTTAATCAAACATACTCCAAATTTGGGTCATCTGTGATGTAAGCATATTTTTGCCCCAGGTAGGGCAATGGTGGTAAACCATGCCAGGTACGCAAAAGGTGATAAGTGGGCGACGTTAACAAGCGACACTGAGCCACAGCTTCCTGCCATGCGGGTTGGCGAATTTCCTCAATCGTCTCCCATTCAGGTAGGATGCCAAAATCCCAGGCCGCACACAGCCTGGCAATGAAATCAACGCGATCAGCCAGACGCGGCAAAGTCTGTGGCGGTGGCGTATCAGGATAAAGGGAACCATCTAACCAGTTATTCATCGGTCGCCAAACCTCCTAAAAAGGCATCCCGAAACCAATGTCGCACTTCTTGGGCAGCCATACGCGCCTCGGCGTTGGCGATCTCATTGAGCGGACGGTGCTGTTCAATGCGTGCCAGATGGGTCATGACGGCTAATTGCGCCCGGTTCCGATCAACATCGCTGCCCGCTAACCTTTGCCTCTGCCGCCAAAACTGCCAACAGGCGTCAGGCGTAATCAGGTCGGCCGCGCAGAGCGCATGAATATCCCGGAAGTCGCGCGGCGCGCCCCGCTCAACCAGAGCAACCATCTTACTGGCCACCAGATCGGCGAAACTGTCCAGCGGCACATCAATCCAGGGGGCGGTTGTCGCCGGCGCTATCTGGGCGGAGCGGCGAGCGATTTGAAAGCTAAAGATTTTCTGTCTTTCTTGGGTCAGCTCAATGCTCACCACATCCCCCCAGCGGCGGTGCGCCACCTGACCAAAAGGATGGAGCGCTGTCTTGATAGTCTCGATAACCGCTTGCTGTTCTTCACTGGTTATCTCACCGGCCCACCAGGCATCCACATCATGGGTCTGCCGGTAGTCGAGATAGTGTAATAAGCCGAACGCGCCACCTAAAGAAATCTTGTCAGCCAGCCCTTGAGAAACCAACGCTTGTAAGACAACTTCACTGTACTCAGGTAATTTTTCCGGTCGTTTTGCTTGTCTCTTGTCCATTGGTTTCTATCATATCATAAGTTGCACAGTAAAATGGGTGCCTGCCTGCTCGGGCGTTACGGCCGTTTTCTTCCCTCGTCCCGTAATCCCACCCATGCCGCCGCGCCTGTTCCGGCGTGTAGAGGGGCAGGTATTGCATCAATAACGGCCGTGGCCCCACCAAACTCATCTCCCCTATCAGGACGTTCCACAGTTCCGGCAGCTCATCCAGGCTGCTGGCGCGCAGGAATTTGCCGAATTTCATCAGCCGCTGGGCGTCGGGCAGCAAATTGCCCTGCGCGTCTCGCTTGTCCGTCATGGTGCGGAACTTGACCAGGGTGAAGGGCTTGCCATGCAGCCCCGGCCGCTGCTGCCGGAAAAGAATAGGCGATCCCAACTTGACGCGCACCAGCAAGGCCAGCAGCCCCAGTAAGGGGGAAAGGAGGAACAAGGCCAGGGCAGCGACGGTAAGGTCGAAAAGGCGTTTGGTGGAAGAGGAACGGCTTCTCATGGAAACGGGCAGAAGTTCATGGGGTATCCACCTCGTTTGAGGCTCGAAACTGGGAAATATGTCTCACAGCTTGTACACATCCCCCCGGGGGCCGATATGATCGACGTAGATTACATTTTCTTGATCATCGTACCAGAAGATCACCCGCAGCTCACCGATGCGCATACGCCGGTATCCCGCCCACTCACCGGCCATCTGAATCACCCCAGGATAGCCACTAACATCCTCGGCCAAATGGGCCAGGGCCGCTCCCACCCGCTCTTGATCCGGACGGGGCAAGCGCTGCAAGTAACGTAGGGCACGACGATGGAGGACAACCTCAGCCATCAACAGCGTCCAGGTTCACATATGCATTCAGGTTCTTCGTCGCCCGATCCTGTCGCGCCTGACGCAAATCCTCAACGGCCTCTTCATCCAGGTCCAATCCAAGCATCTCGCTGATCTGCTGGTATTGCACCCAGGGAATAATCACTTCCTGCGGACGTCCTTCTTCGTCAACGACGAGCTTCTTGTGAATGGTTAACATAGTTTTACCTTCTCCTGTCATTGAACAGCCCATCTGATAGGTGGCTGCGGTACGACCGGCAGTTGCATTGTTCCACCCTTCCTAATTGTATCACACAGAAACTGGTTAATTTTCGTCAGTCGCTGGGCGTCGGGCAGCAGGTTACCCTGCGCGTCTCGTTGGTCGGTCATGGTGCGGAACTTGATGAGGGTGAAAGGCTCACCGCCCATCCCCGGTCGCTGCTGGCGAAAGAGGACGGGTGACCCTAACTTGAGGCGCACCAGCAGGGCCAGCAGGCCAAGTAAGGGGGAAAGAAGGGGCAGAGCCAGGGCAGAGAGGATGAGGTCGAAGAGGCGTTTGGGGTGAGGGGAACGCGCCCATTTGTTTCTCATGTCTGGCACAAGATTAACCTTTATCCTCTTCGCGCCAGTTATGCACCATGTCTGGTAACGCCTGTACTATTTCAACCAGGCGACGCGCAGAATGCAAAGCATCTTCAGCCGTCTCCTGGGTGAACAAATCCCAGGGGAGCGTATAGCTGGCTTCATCGCCATAATCCGTCAGGAAATGCGCTTCCGTGCCCAAAACCAGCAAATCTGGCAGCATAGCCCGCAACAGTTCGCTGATGCCTTCTGGCAGTTCCTGGTCACGCAAAATGGCCGCTATCTGGCGCGCGGGATCGTGCGTTTTAGGCACAATACCAAACAGCGCTAAAACCGCTTTGCCACAGTTTTCCACCGCCAGTTGTGCATTATCTACGCATGAACGCCACCGCTCAAGCGTAAAATCCTGTTCGCTTTCCCGCAAAAAACCCACTGCGAGAGCAATGCGATAAGCAACAGCTTTAGACCCGTTCACGGTACCCTGCCCAATCTAGTTCCCATTCTTGCGTGGGTAAGGATGGGAAAATCCACATCCAGGTTCCTCCCAGGCGGCGGCGTTGTAAACCCGCAGCGCTTAGCAATTGCTTTACCCTGTTTTGCATCGTGACAAAATAGCTCTCGCCATACAAGCTGCGACCATCGGTGCAAACATCTATCAGCAAAGGGGTTAAATTTTCTGCTAATTCGTCGGGGGTTTGGGCCACAATAGATAGGCGTTCCGGCAGTTCGAGAAGAACGGGCAATAACGGCGTCATCACCTCTCGCTGCCGCGCCAATGGATCTGCAGGCAGTCCTTCCACGACCACAAAGATGTCGTGATCGCTGGTTGGCTTTGCTTCCTCACGACTTTGCGAACCATACTGCACAACCAGTTTTAGCCGCTGGCCAAACTGTTGGCGCAAGGCATTTACCAGCAAGCGATATTCTTTTTGTCTATCATTGGCTTGCTTTGACATCATAAACTCTCACATGCCGCGCAGACGGCCGTTTGTATCTTCTCTGGCAATTATACTACATAGAGAATGGGCAACGGCCGTTCCCCTGTACCCACCCCCGTTACCTCATGCCACCCCATCTGCTCCGGCGTATACAAGGGCAAACAGCGCCTCCATAACGGCCGTGGCTCTTCTAGCATCCATATCCGGTAATCCCTATGCCGCAATCCGCAGGCTCACCCTCTGGAAAATCCCTCGGATAACGGCATACGGGCTGCGGGTTACGGGTTACGGGTACCAGGGCTTCATCTCCCCTTTGAGCACGTGCCGCAGTTCCGGCAGCTCATCCAGGCTGCTGGCGCCACCAAACACGCGCTTATACTCCCACACAGTGAACCCAGGGCAGATCGTTTTGCACGGCGCGATAGAACCGTTTATCGGCCGTCCATAAGGGGCATCCTTGCAATTCCGCCAGAGCCAGATAGTAAGTGTCGTAGGCCGTGGGGCGATTATACTGCTGCGCCAACTGCCAGGCGCGTAAGTCCAAATTCTGTGGGTGCAAGAAAAGGATTTGCTGCGCATGAATGGCCGTAAAGGCCATCTCCCCAGCTTTTGCGCTCAGTACCTGGCGATAGACATGGTTGCGAATCACCGATGTCACCTCAAAAAGCAGGTGGTAGGGCGCGACGATCTCTAGATTATCGTCAATCCAGGAACGCCACAATCCTTCTACCTGGTCGCTTTCGGTTTCCGCCAAAACAAGTTTCAGGGCAAAGCTGGCATCAACGCAAAGCACCGAATTCTCCCATCCGCCCTTCACGCAGCTCTCTTAGCTGCTCGGCAGAATCGGGCAGCAGTTCTCCCTGCCGCTCCTGCTGGACAGCCCGGCGTGCGGCCATGGCCTGCTCCAGGGCAATTCGCCGCTGTGCCGCGCGACCGGATGCGGCGTGTTGCAGCGCTTCTAGCCGCGCCAAATCTTCGATACTGATCCAGGCCATCATCGGCTTACCGCGACGCTCGACGATGATGCGTTCTTCGCCATAAGCGACGCGGGCCATTAATTCCGCAAATTCTTTTCTCGCCTGGACAACATTGACTTCAGTCATCTTGATCTCCCTTAACCGCCACATATATGGTCATGATGTACATCTTAGCATCCACCCCGGCAGGCGTCAAGCGTCATTCTTAGCCGCACCTCATGCCGCTCCATTTGCTCCGGCGCGTACAGGGGCCAACAGCGCAGCAATAACGGCCGTGGCCCTTCTAGCACCCGTATTCGGTAATCCCTATGCCGTAATCCGCAGGCTCACCCTCTGGAAAATCCCTCGGATAACGGCATACGGGCTTCGGGTTACGGATACCAGGGCTTCATCTCCCCCTTCAGCAGCACATGCCACAACCGGTGTGTCCTATTTTCGTCGCAGATAACGGCCGTCCTCCCCCAGCACATATCCCACCGGCCCCTCTTTTCCCCCATCATCCTGCCAGAACCCGGCAATCGTCACCCCATCATCCGTCAATGGCCGCCAGTCGCCCCAGGCATATGTTGCTAAAGCGTGCGCCAGATTCGTGCCCACCAGATCGGCAAAATAATGGCTGGCTGGCGGTAGCGGCGTATGCGGCCCGGGCTGCTGCGGCCAGGCCCGAAAGCCAAGCAGCCCAGCCACCACCACAAACTCATCGGCGGTAAACGCGCCCCGCCGGGCAGCAAACAACGCCCGTACTTCCTCGGCTAGCTCAAGTAACTGCTCATTTCCATCCATGATGAAATCCCTTGCACGTAAACGCTCTTTGGTCTGAATAAGATCAGCGGAATACAGCCAGAATGGTGTGCATGACCAGGCGCAAATCAGACCAAACCGTCCGCTTTTGCAGATAGGCCAGGTCAATGGCCAGTTTAGCCGGCATCACTTCTTCGCGATAGACCATTTCCCAATCCGTACCCGACAGCAATGATTCCTCACGCCGGTACTGCAAGGAGGCCGCGCTGGTAATACCTGGCCTGTAAGCCAGCACCGCCCGCTGCTCAGGCGTGTACAGCGCCACGTAGCGCGGATCTTCCGGCCGCGGCCCCACCAGGGCCATCTCCCCTTTCAGTACATTAATTAACTGCGGCAGTTCATCCAGCTTGGTGCGCCGCAAAAAGCGCCCTACCCTGGTCACGCGGCTGTCCCCTGCCGCCGTAATGCCTGGCCCCTGCCTATCCGCCCCGGCCACCATGCTGCGAAACTTATAGAGGGCAAAAGCCGTGCCGTGCCGCCCCACGCGCTGGGCCCGGTAAAAAATCGGCCCTTTTGAGTCCAGCTTAATCAGCAGCGCCAGCACCAGGAAAAGCGGGCTGAGGACCACTAGCCCCACTAATGCTGCCAAAAAATCAATCACCCGCATCGTAATATGCCCTAATGTTAAGCGTCAAGTCTCCAGCCGGTATGCCGCCGCAATCTCCAACACCGCCTCAATCACGTCTTGCACGTCCCCGTCGCTCATCTTGCTGTAAATAGGTAAAGAAATCTCCCTCTGGAATTCGCGATAAGCCACCGGGAAATCCTGCGGTTGGTACCCATAGGTTTCCCGGTAATAGGGATGCAGGTGCAGGGGGATAAAATGCACGCTGCTGCCAATGTTCCGCTTTTTCAGCTCCTCAATGAAGCGGGCGCGGTCAATGGTCAGCGCCTCCAGGTTCAGGCGCAGCATATACAGGTGCCAGGCGTGCTGGCCATCAGGCCGGTCATGGGGAATTTGCAGCGCCGGTTCGGCCGCAAAGGCGCGGTTAAACTGCTGCGCAATCGCCCGCCGCCGCTGCCTCATCCGCGCCGCCTTGGCCAACTGCGCCAGCCCCATCCCCGCGGCAATATCCGTCATATTGTACTTATAGCCCGGCGCGATAATTTCATAACACCAGGAACCTTCCGCCGTGTACCGCTTCCAGGCATCCTTGCTGATGCCGTGCAGGGCCATCACCCGGCAGCGTTCGGCCAGCGCCGCGTCATCGGTGACAATCATCCCTCCCTCACCCGTCGTGATGGTCTTGGTGGCATAAAAAGAAAAAGCCACCAAATGGGGCGTCGTGGGCAGCGTCTCCCGCCGCTCCCCAATCCAGCGCGCCCCGTACCGCGCCGGGAAGGCGTGGGCCGCATCCTCAATCACCGCCAGGCCGTGCCGCTCCGCCATGGCGTCAATCTCCGCCAGGCTGGCCGGCAGCCCGGCAATGTGGATGGGTATAATCGCTTTGGTTTTGGCCGTTACCGCCTCTTCGATGAGGGCCGGGTTGAGGTTAAAGCTGTCGGGGCAAATGTCCACCAGCACCGGCCGGGCGTCAAAATAGCGCACCACCTCTGCCGTGGCCGCAAAGGTGTAGGGGCTGGTAATCACTTCATCTCCCGCCTGCAGGCCAATGGCCTCCAGCGCCAGGTGCATGGCCGCCGTGCAGGAATTGACGGCAATGGCGTGTTTGGCCCCCACGGCCGCCGCAAATTCCGCTTCAAACTGGCGCGTTTTGGGGCCGGTGGTCACCCAGCCGGAAGCCAACGCTTCACGAATTTGCTGAAATTCCGTGTCGTCAATATCAGGCAAGGCAAAGGGAAGGAAAGTATCTCGTGGCATGAATTGAACTCAGTGCGGTTCGCCAGCCAGCGCCAACGCCTCTTTGTAGACGGCATCGTTCAGGCGAAAACCCACCGCTAATAATTGTTCGAGTTTTGGTCTTATCAGAGGTATCAAATCAAGCTGTTTGCTCTTGAGCAGTAAACCAACGATGCCTGTTACTTCAAGGCCAAGCTGTTCTGCCAAAAGACGAGCCAGGCGATCATCAAGCCCAGCCGCGCAACCATCGCGCTGTCGAGCGTAAGCAATCACGGCGCGTTCGCCAGCGCCAAGCCGGTTAGGGGGCAAACTAGCTATCTCATCCCCCGGCACATTCACTAAAGTAATCCAGTCATATTGGCACGGGTCAACAATGGACGCCTGCAACAGCCGACCCATATCCAGTTCCAAAACAACCTGGCCCGGTACCACTAGGGCGTCAAACAGGGAGGGTAAAAGGGATAATTGATCTATTCGACCCAGGTAAAGCAGAATGGACGTATCGCAACACAATACCCGTTCAGGCATTGGCGGCCATCTCCCGCCGTAATTCCTCAACCGTTATCTGCGATACAGAGATGCCATACTCCGCGCACAGGTCAAGAAACATCACCCGGGGCAAGCCCGCCATATCAGCCGCCGCGCCTGACGATAATTTGCCGAGCCGAAACAACATCAAAGCGCCATAAAGTCGCAAGTCGCGTCCTAACTCCTCCGGTGTACGGTTAAGCGCCTGCGGGACAGTGTCGGGGATTGTAACGGTAATTTTTTGTTCCATCTACGTCACCTCAAGCCTGATTATATCATGACTGTGACCGGCCAGCGCTGCTTCAAACTGGCGCGTTTTGGGGCCGGTGGTCACCCAGCCGGAAGCCAACGCTTCGCGAATTTGTTCGTATTCCGAATCATCCACATCGGGCAAAGCAAAGGGTAAAAAGTGTTCTCGTTTACTCATTGTTTCACGCTAGCCGCTTCGCAGCTCAGTTAAAGTAGTGGAAGCCAAGGCCTCTGGCCACTGCTGCCGCGCCAGGGGTTTCTGCCCTTCCAGGTAAAATCTTATCATACCTTCTGCTTTCGCAAGCAGCTTGCTTGTAGTGTTTTGCTGATGGAATAACTTCAGAGCACTATAACTATGCTGATTAAAAAAAGTAGCCAATTTGGGGTGGAACACAACTCGCTGACGTACCGGTTCTGCTATAAATTCCATACGAAACTTATAAGAATCGACTGTTGATGGCGCATCAAGGGAATGTAAGCCATAAAACACTTTAGTAACACCTGTACGCCGTAATATTGCGTTTGTAAATGTATAAGTCAGCGCATTGTTAGCACCAAAAGCTAACGCATGGGTTTTACTTTGTTGGTATAAAATGCTGCACCATTCATCGCAGATAAATGCAAAAATCCCTGCGCCTAACCCACCGTTCTCATCAATGGCTCCCCAAGCTTCAAAGCCTGGCAATCTCCCTGCTTCCAGACATAAATCTCGCCACCATTCCTCAGTCTCAGCGCCCTGGCGCCCTTGTCTTTCCAGAGTTTCCAATCTTAATTGCCAGCCCTCTGCTGCCAGTCTTCTGAAAGGTATTTCTTCCACATGATAATGGCGCAAGCCTTTTCGTACATCATACCGTGCTTTTTTGGAAAGGTTTTCCAGATTGTATGGAGGGGTTTTATAAACAACGTGATAACTCAGCGCACCAGAAGAAGAAAGCAAAGGCGCAGAAAAACGAAGGCCAATTGCTTTGTACCCTTGTAACAACTCCAATAATTCTTCTTCTGTCGGTTCAATCTGCCAGTGGTAGGGAAATGCCTGGTAAATCCGCGGGCTAATCTCATACCAATAGCTTGAGCGCGTACGAATGACCTTGTATCCTTGCAGCCGGAGCCATTCCGCAAAAGTTTCAATATTCATGAATCAGGTTTTTAGATTGCAAAGATATTGGAGATAAGTTAAACCAAACCGGCTTTCACGCCCTGCCTCTATGAACCCAACCTTAGCATAAAATTTCCGTGCGGCCAGATTGTCTCGTTCAGTATATAGATATACTTCCGTAAACCCGCGCTGTTGGGCATCTTGCAGCAAGATCTGAACGAGCTTATTGGCAACTCCGGATCCCCTGGCATCCTCCGCAACTACAATCGGGCGCAGTTCATATCCCGGTTGGTTTGTATTTTGAACAGTATCCCTACGTTTTAACCGCTCTGGTAAAGAGGTCAACATTTTGGGCCGCTGGACCACTTGTATACCCCCCCAAAAAAACAAGCCTGGACCATATCTTTTTAGCATTTCATTGCGCAGCAAGCCAGCCTGCCATACTCCGCACACAAACCCCATTAAATGCCCTTCACTACTTTTAGCCACATAACCGGCAGCGCCCTTTCCAGCGACAACCGCTGCATAATACATAGCCAGGAGCTTTTCGCCGGCCTTGCCAACAAAAGGAGTACGCAATGCCTGCATATGCAATTTTGCCACTGCATTACAATCCTTTTTATTGAGCGCGCGAATCGTAATCATGATAGAACTTGCTGCAAGGTAGCTTCATATTGCGCCACGCACACCTGGCGAGAATAGACCGCTTGCAACTGCTTTCGGCCGTTCTCTCCCCATTGTGCCAACTGTGCCTCTTGTTCTTTTAGGTTCATTATCGTCTCGGCCAACTTCTCCGGGGATTCCGGCAAGACATTCACGCCGCAGTTGGCCTCCTCCACCAATCGTGCAATGTCACTGCCGGCCGGTGTAACTGCCAGGATGGCACGGGCGCTGGCCATAATGTTGAAGGTTTTGCTAGGCAGCGACGTGCCGCTCGATTGCGCATTCAGCGTCACCAGATTGACATCCGCCGCGGCCATCATCTCCGCAAAGGCTTCTCGGGGCTGATAAGGCAAAAAGAGCACGTTGGCCAGCCCGTGATTTGCGGCGAACTGCTGCAAACTTGCCTTTTTCACGCCTTCGCCAATCATCAGGAAACAAACGTCCTCGCGCTCGCGCAGCTGCCGCGCTGCTTCCAGCACATCTTCCACGGCGGAAGCGTGTCCCAGATTTCCCGCATACATCACCACGAATTTATCCCCTAAACCATGCCTGGCGCGGAAAGCGTTCTGCCTGGGTAAGGGCTTCACTACCTCCGGATCAGCCCAGACGGGGACGACGGACAATTTGGTCGCTGCTACCCCTTTGTCCAGCAAGGCCTGGCGAAAGCCTTCCGAAATCAACGAGATGTGGGTAGCCTGATTGTAAAGCCACTTTTCCAGGGCATAAAAAAAGCGAATGGCCCCCTTATTTTGCAGCACGCCGGCCGCTACCGCCGCATCGGGATACAAATCCTCCACCCGCAGCACCCACGGCACGCGCCATAGACGGCTCAATGCCCAGGCCGACACGCCCAGGGGCAGCGGCGGCGAGTAGCTAAAAATCACGTCCGGTTTGCCCGCCGCCAGCCCGCCATAAAACGCCGTCGCGCTAAAGGTGCCATAATTAAAAATCCGCCGCCAAAAACCGGCCGGTGGCGAGATGTAACTCCAGGTGCGCACCACCCGCACTCCTTGCCACATTTCGCGCATAAGCAGGTTGTTCTTGTAGCCGGTAAAGACCTGCCCCTTAGGGTGGTTGGGGGCGCAGGTAACAAAAGAAACGTCATGCCCGCGAGCCGCTAAATCGGTGGCCAGCTCTGTAGCCAGCACGGCCCCGCTCACTTCTTCCGGCGCAAAGTGCTGGGCCATAAGGAGAATGCGCATCTTACTCTCTAATTTCCCTGATAAGTTTGGCCGGGTTGCCGGCAGCAATCATGCCCGGCGGCACGTCGCGGGTGACCACCGAACCGGCGCCAATGACGCAGCCCTGCCCCAACCGCACCCCTTTTAAGATCAGGCAGTGCATGCCCACAAAGGCGTCATCTTCAATAATGATCGGCGCCGTCTGGGCGTCAGCCGGGTGCGCCCGTCGTTGGCGGGCGTCCAGCGGGTGAAAATCAGTGTCAATGATAGTGGTATTGGCCCCTATCGCCACCCGGTCGCCAATGGTGATGCTTTCAGCCGCGCAAACAACGCCGCCGGTCATCCCGAAGTCCGCGCCAATTTGCAACACGGCCCCGGCCTGCCAGGTGGTGAGAAACACCGGGTGGTTTGGCCCCAGGGGATTGGAACGCAGCGCCGAACGCAGTTGCAGGCGTGGCCCAAAAGACATGGTGCTGCGCCTGTGGCGCTGGATAATGGGTACACCGTAGAAACGCCATCCTTTGCCCCAGTGCAAACCCTCCCGGGCAAAAAGCAGCCGCGCTAAAGGATAAGCCAGCCACCGGCTCATTTCATTCCCTAACTTCCAGGGTGTGTCTAAGTTTGAGTTCTGCATCCTAGCCTTTGGGGCCAGCCTTTTCAATGACGCGTTGGTAGAGGGCTTCTAATTTATCTACCACAGCCTGCACAGAAAAAGTATCGGCCATGACCTGGGGAGCATTGGATTTAAATTCTTTGTATCTTTCCGGATCGGTGAGTAAACGGGTCATTGCCCCAGCAAATTCCGCTGCGTCAAAGGGCACAACATCAGCTACGCGGTCTTTAACCAGGTGGGCAATTTCACAGCGGTCGGTGATGACCATGGGTGTACCTGCCTGGCATGCCTCCATCATCGTTACCGGAAAAGTATCCGCGCGGCAGGGTAAGACAAACAAATCAGCATCCTGAAAAGCCTCCGCTACGGCATTACCCGCTAACAAACCCGGCAATACCACCCGTTCCTCCAGGCCATACTGTCGAACGAGCGCCTCTACTTCACGAAGCTGGCCGTCATCGGGTCCCACTATTGCCAGTTGTGCGTCTATCCCTCTGTCCATTTGGGCAAAGGCTTGGACCAGCATGTCGGCGCCTTTTTTGCGGTTAATGCGCCCCAAAAATAGGATCAGTGGTTTTTGCGAATCCAGGTGGTATTGACGTCGAAAAGCGCCTTTTTCCGGCTTAACCTCCGCTCCGGTATAGTTCAGCCCATTGGGGATAATTTCAATGCGTTCGGCAGGCACACCAAGCTGTAGCGCCTGCTGCCGTTCGCTTTCTTGTAAGGCTATCAAGGCGTTCAGAGAACGCAGCTCCTTCTGGCCCAGGAACCGGTCATAAATGCGTTTGAGGAGGAAAGTGTTAACGATAACCGGCATTGCCCCATGGGGCTGCATAACCAGCGGGATGCCCTTCTTTTCCGCCATCTGTGCCACCGGCAACAGCATCAGGTTCCGGTACCCGTTAAGGTGAATGACGTCAAAGTTTGTCAGTTCTCTGGCCAGATAGCTTTGCAAGTCGGGCAGCCAGATGGGCCCCAACGTCCCCGGCCACCAGGGCAGCCGCCAGGTGCGAAAGTATTCAACTCGCATCCCTTCTATCTCTCGCGCAAATGTTCCGGGGGCAATAACCTCTTTTTTGTTAAGCAGGTTGGTACAGTAAACGGTGACCTGATGGCCACGACGCACAAGCTCCTGGCCGTTTTGCTGCACAATTTTAACCGGACCGCCCCAGGCAGTAGCCGGGTAAAATCCCAACGTAACTTGCAAAATATTCATAATTTCTGCATCAGTTCATCCACAAAGCGTTTGATAACTTTACTCGTTTCAAATCGTTTGGCTGCGATTCTTGCAGATTCCTGACCCATTTCATGCCATTTGTTGCTGCCCAACATCAAAAAGGAGCGTAAACAATTCTGAATACTATCCGAGACTTCAGGATCAAAAAGGAAACCATTTTTCTCTTCAATCAACGCCTCAGGGTGGCACCCGACACGATTTGACAAAAGCAAAGGAAGGCCAGCAAAAGCTGCTTCGATAACAACCAATGGATACGGGTCTCCAAGGGATGGTAGAATAAAACCATCTGCCAGAGCTAATAACTCTTGAATCGAGGATTCCGGCAGGTGCCCAAGCAAACGCACGCGGTCCGCTAAACCGGAATGTTCCACCTGGTTAATCAATGCATCCTGCAGAGAGCCTGTTCCTGCAATTAACAAAACTAAATTACCCAGGCTAGAACCTGTAAGAGCGGCTTGCACGAGTTGTTCAATCCCTTTTATAGGTTCCAGCCGGGCTATTGTTAACAACACAACTTGATCTGCTTGTTTTATTCCCCACTTTCGGCGCAAAGCGGTTTGATTGGCGCGTAGAGAAGAAATTTCATCGCGGAACCGTTGCTCATTGACAACATTAGGCAATTGTAAGAACGGCTTATTTTTTGATAATGGAGCAAAATGATGCACATAATCTTTAGCCCATAGACCAGGAACAACAAATCCGTCAAATAAGTCTAATGTCCATCTGCGCCACCGGTTTGCCAAACCACCCTCGTGTTCAACATATGCCAGGTTAGACTCGCTCCAAAAAAGAGTTTTAGTCTTGTTGAATTTTGACAGAAGCGTGGCAAACTGCACTGTAGGTAAAAACCAACTCCCAGATAATAATAGCCAATCGGGTGGCTTTCGCCACAAAGCATACAAACCAGCTGGATTAAAATGGAAAATCCGTCCCCCCATACTGGGATGAACACCGGAAGAAAATTCATAAGGGAAACCCCATGAGTTTTCGTCTAGCTCCCAGTATCGCCCGGGTTCAGTATGCGCCATAAAAATGACATCAAGATTGATGTTTCTCTTTAACAACTCTGATGAAAGCGCTTGATAAAAGTGGATGCGATATGGCGTTGGTATGTTCGTAAGACTAACCAAACTTTTTTTAGACATCTGTTAAACAAAGACCCAATTATTGGAGGGATAAAAGTTAACCCCGTTTGTACTAAATTTCAGAAATTTTTACGCACGCTATTTGCGTTGTTTAAGAAAATGGAGCACTCAATACCAAACAAGCTTAGGGACGTGTATGGGGAGAGTCTGGCCTGAAATGCATCGTGGAAAGTGATTTATAATGTTCCCATCGTGCTTTGAACCGGAAAAAAGGTATCCCAAACAGAAAAGGTATGGCCATAGTACCTAATAACATCAAGCTCCAGAAGTCTCCACTACCCCACACCATCCACATCACACTCAGCCAGGCAATACCCAAAGCACGCACCGCAGCGGGGGAATCTGGCTGCACCATGCCGTCCAGCCGGCGGCTCAGCCAACCCACCAGAGCCATTTGCAGCACAACAGCAATGAGATGGCCATTGCTGTAAAAACTACCGATCATGCTTGCTTTTGCCCCAAAAAGTAATTGGTTGAAAAAGATTGGGTATGCGGGGCGTTGGGCAATCAGCCAATCCACCAGGAAATATTTTTGCGGCAAAAAACGCCCTGGTATCCACCCGGTTAACGCATAATTTAAGAAACGCAGACCATAATCATATCCTACCCAATTATCGTGCAAGGCACTTTCTACCCAGAAGGTAGCCAACATTTGAGTGTCATTCTCTGATAAAGAAGAAGCCACACCTTTGTCCGCAACCAAATTCAGGCTGGAAATGATTGCCTGCGGCGTTTCACTTAACTGCCACTCTACGTGACCCCGAGCCTGGTAAATCAGTACGGCAAGAATTAAACCGGCTACAGCTAAAAGTCCTGGCCACCGGCGCTGCCTGCCGCCTGTTTGCCACATTGTCAGCGCCAGGAGCATGGAGACTGTCGCAAAACGAGACCAGGCGTGGGGTATGGAAAAGATAATGAAGGCTGACGCCAGAAATATTCCCATGGCTTTGCCCAGGCGATTGGGCCACAAGAGCAGCAGCAGCGTTGGGTAAAAAAGCAGCATATACCCGGCATTTTGATAACCGGTGACATCGCCCACAAACCGACCGCTCTCAATCACTTTTTCTCCCCCCCAGCTTGCCAGGCCGGCGCGAGAAGCCAATAAGGCGTAAAGGCCAAAGCCGGCGAAAACGACCAGCCAATAGAAGAGGAAGGGAGTGAAAGGCGGAGTGCCGCTGCGTAAGCCCAGGCGCACCGTTCGGGGGGATGTACGGGAATAAGCAGCAAAAAAAACGGCAATACCGATGAGAATGACTAAAGCCACCCAGAGACCGCGCCAGGCGCCGCCGCTAGCCTGCAAACGCAACTGGAAAGAAGCCAGATTATTACTCGCAACGGCCGAAATGGGAGTCACCACATAATAGAGCATGAAAGCGGCCCAGGCCCAAAAGCCGGCGCTCAACCAGTGGAAGAGTCCGCGCCGTGAAAGCAGCACGGCGACAAGGGCCAGTTCCACACCCACCAGCCCGGCCGTAATCAGTAATATATCCTGCGTAGAAAAACTCATCTTTGCTTTGTTCCTCGCGATGCCCAAATTTTGCCATAAACAGACAATAGCCGCTGACCATATTTTTCCCAAGAAAAATCTTGAACGCGTAGACGGGATTGCTTTCCCATAGCTTGCCGCAAATCAGTTCGTTTGAATAACAAATGCATTTTTTCTTCCATAGCTTCAGAATTCCGGATAGGCACAATAAAACCTTCCTCACCATCAGCTACCACTGAGCCTGCATGGTTCGTGGTTAAGATTGGCAAACCTGCAGCCATTGCCTCATAGACAACCATTGCAGACCCTTCCGAAAGGGTTGGCAAAACAAACAAATCGCTTTGTTGATAGATATGCCATAAGTCTGTCTGCGGTAAATGTCCTAAAAAGGTCACATTCACCTTATATTGTTCGACCAATGTTTCGAGATAACGACCATATGCCGCATCATCTACCCGGCCCACTATCAGAAGCTGACTCTTTGGTAATTTCAATCTGCCAAAGGCCTCAATCAAATAATGCACCCCTTTACCAGGATTTATACGCCCTACAAAAAGGGCCTGAAACCGCTGACCATCTTTTTTTCCATGCTTGCTCGTTACCCCCATTTGAAAACGGGCCAGGTCTACCCCAAAAGGTAACACGTGCAGCTTGTCTGAAGGTATCCCATTCTGGCAAAACGTCTCTGCAACATATGCGGAAGGCACGATAATTGCATCAGCTACAGCATACTCAGCTAGCAATCGGGGTCGCAGCGCCCAACGCAGCGACTTGTATTGTAAACCCAACCGCTTATATTCCTCATTGAAAAGGGCATCTTCAGAATCAATATATGCTGCGCGTACATCGCATATGGTCAAAAAACCTTGATCCCCTAACTGACTGGCTGTTTCTAATCCGATGCCATTGACGAAATGAAAAACGCTTCCGGCCTGGGTTCGTTTCCTCGTTGCGGTATCAAACCACGCCCCAAAACGCACGCTGGCCTGCTCTTGACTAAGAAGACCCATCTGCTGCAACATCCGTGCACCTAAATAAGGCCAGGGAATAGATGTGACATAACGTCTGTTCAACCCTGGCAAATGCTTGGAATGCAGCCGTTTTTGCCAGGTAGGTGGCAGCACTGATTGAAAATTGCCAAAATCATCCAACCCACTGAATACACAGTAGTATTGTTTTAAGTAACCAGCTTCCTGCAACGCAAATGCAGTATGATGATAATGCGCAATATTACCTGCTGATAAAATAACTTGTGGAGGTGCTGTACGCGATCTTAGTTTTTTCGTTGAATGTACTGCAAGGGCCATAATTGATTCAGTTATTTTTGTAATTCTAGTTCCAGTCTGGATAGACGTAATGTTTGCTGCTGAAGCGTCTCCGCAGATAACAACGATGCAGCCCGTGCCAGCACTCCCCTTGCCTCTTCGTATCTGGCCTGAGCTTGCCCCGTTTGGCCCAGAAGTGCATAGCAGGAACCCCAGGTAATATAGTAATTAAAATCTAACAAGGGGCGAAATGAATTGGGTTTCTGCCTGTGACCTATCGTCAAGACATCTACAGCCTCGGCGCACTGCCCTGAATTCGCCAAACTACGCCCGAGGTAGAAAGCTTGATCATACCCTTGCTGCCCAGTTTGCCAGGCAAGCAACTGATAAGACAGGGCCAGTTTTTCCTGGCCAGCGTAACGATAAAGCTCCGCAAGGGAAGAGAAAAACGGGCCATTTGCCGCAACAACCGATTTTACACTCGCCCGCTGATTAAGAATCTCAAGCAAAGAGAAACTTACTCCCTGCTCACCTTTAAGAAGCAATGTTCTGGCATATACGAGTAAATCCTTATCTGGTAGCTGTTGCCAACGAGCCATGGCTTCATCAAACCTGCCATCTAGCCACAGCAGGTTTCCTTGCCAGATAACCTGATTTCTTGGGAGCCTATCACACGCCTCCATTTCAAGTAAAAATTGCTGCGCTCTAAACAGGTCATAAGAAGCCCATAACCGGCTTTGTAAAAGAGGCACACACTCCTCGCCCGGTTGTTGCCAAAGAGAGGAATTTATGGCTATTGATTCGTCTGACAGTGTCAGCCGCCCGAGAGGATCCACCTTCGACCGTGCCACTTGTCGCAGTCTTGCAGAATTGTCTATATTGCGCTGCAATACGGGCAATATTGATAAACTGGAAAACAGCACAAGCCCCATCAAGATTATTAGAATCCAGCAATTCTTAAATATGTTAATTAACTGGCGTGGGAGTTTCGTCATACATCGTTAAACCGAACCGGTGCGCCCAGTTCAAAATCCGCTGCTGTTCTGCAGCAGAGAATTGTCCTTGCCAGCGAGAAAGTCTCTCTTGTTTGTCCTGGTAAGATATATGCTTGTTGCTCATGCGGCTAGGTTGCAGTAATAATTTTTTTACTCTTGAAGGCATTTGTGTATAACCCAACCAAGGAAGCAGGGAAGAAAGTATCACATCCGGCTGCATCACCAAATTTTCATAATAAATCAGGAAATGAGGGATTTTTTGCAACTGCTGCAAGGCAATGTGATTTTCGACCGCCCACCACACCGCATGCGCGCCTACCAGGTCGGTCTCGGCAGCAATTTGGGCAATCCAGGGTTGCAAATGATCGTGTACCAACACCTCTTGCTGCAAAATATCCTGTACGTCCGCATGCCAGGGAGGCGTAATAGACAAACGTGACTGAACCACAGCGCAGGGATGACGCATAATGTAGACGATACGCGGCTGAAACTGCCTGTACAGGTAACCCAGCATCAAATTGGCCCGTATCTCTTTCACAAGAAAACGATCGGGAAAATAGCTATTGCGCTCATAGTCGGTCCAATAATTGCGCATTCTCCCGGTCAAAATGTGCTGCCAAAGTTCCTGCCAGGATGGATAATGGTTATCAGGACGCAAATAAACAGCACGCACATGGGGATCACTCACATCCCACCCTGTAATAGCGCGTACTCTCGTATTAACTAGCGGAAGTAATGGTTCGAAAATTTGCTGTACGCCGGGTAAAGTACACAACACTTCGGTCAGCCAGGTTGTGCCGCTGCGCCCTGATCCAGCCAAAATAATTGCCGTAGATGGGTCAGGGCGACCACGAAGCAAGAATTTAGCCCTTTCTCCTAACAAGTTTACTTCCACAAAGCCCTGCCGTAGCCTGTTCCCAAGTCCAAGCCGATCTGCCACGGGCGCTATCGTGCTGCGCAATCTTTGGGCAAACCTTTTCTGACCCATTAAATGCCTTTATTTATTGCAGATATGCGTCTCTGCAATCTCCTTGTTCTGTAATAGAGACCCGTAAAGCCATATTGCGTTACCCAACGAACGAAGCGGGAAAACGGTACGTTTGATCTCCAGATACTGGGCAGTATTTTGACCCGCTTACAATAATCAGCGAGATAGAATTCTCGCTCCAACTTAATGTGCAGTAACCGTCTCTCTAATATAGGCAATAGCCAATCCAAATTTGTATGTTGTGATTGGCTCCCAGCTAAAAGTATGGATAAATCAGCAATTTTTGTCTCCCAAATACCCGCCAGGTTATCTATACGCGGCAAGAGGCGCTGGCGATGCCAGGCCATTTCTTCCTGAAAGCTGCTGTTAGCCGGATGCAGCCACATATTCTCGGTGTGATACCGCCTAAGAACCAAAATATCTGGAACAGAATGCACTTCACCCAGCAGCGCGGCACGAAAGGGAATAATCACATCTTCTTGTATGACGCGCTTGTCAATTGGCCCAAACATGTCAAAACAGGATCGGTGCCAGGCATGGGAATTGCCAATCACGCTGATGGTGCGTTCTGCCAGATGATGAGGCGTAAAACGTTTTGGCGAATAAGCATGTATGACCTCCAGGTCATGACCATCTACATCAATTTTTTGCACAGAAGAATGCAGAGAATATGCTTTTTTGCCACTTTCCAGATAGGCTTGAACAAGCCGGGCAGTTCGATGAGGCAAGGAAACATCATCCCCGGCCGCCACAACAATTAACTCTCCGTTGACCATCTCCATGACGCGGTTGATGTGGCCCACAAGACCCAGGTTTTTCTCATTGCGGTTAAGAATAATTATATGCGGCCCCTCATAAGCAGCCGCCATTTCCTGCATAATGGCAAAGGTACGGTCCGGCGAACAATCATCAGAGAGAATAATTTCTAGAGGAGAATAGGTTTGACTCAATGCTCCCTGCACCGCCTCGGCAATAAACTGCTCCTGGTTGTAGGCAAACAAAGCAAAGGTAAGCAGGGGGCGTTCGCTTTCGCTGCCGGTGTCAAAAGAATTCATGAGTTTCCGCTGGTCTGGGGGTGAATGCGCCGGGCAAAAGGCCCCATGGAAAATAGGAGCTGGCGCAGTTCTACAAAGATAGCACGATAAAAGAAAAACACGGTCGCTGTATACAGCAGCGCGCCGCAGAGAACAGAGAGCGCCAGGCGCAAATAAAGGTTCAGAGACGTAGTGGCCAGGTAGACATTAAGCAGGTAAACCACTGCCCCCATCAGCAAGCTGGGGATGAGAAACCGCCAGCCATCTATCAGGTAGCGGCGCAGATCCAGAGTCAGAAGGCGGTGCGCCACCGCCAGATAGACGGCGTAGAAAGAGACGTTCACTATGGCGTAAGCCAGGGCCACGTACACAATGCCGTAACGCGCGCTGAAGGCAAAGGCAATGGCGGTAACAAGCGTCACAATCAGATTGAGGGCAAATAAGCGGTGGGGTTTTCCTAAAGAAATAATCAGGTAGGCCAGGAAGTATTGCAAGGAAAGGGAAAAACCGGCCACAGACAAAATGCGCATGGCCGGCACGCTGGGCAGCCACTGCGCGCCAGACAAGGCCACAATGAAATCTGCCGCCAGGACGGCCAGCCCGGTAAAGATGGGGAAGGTGATCAGGCCCGCCAGGCCGGTAATTTTGTGCAGGGCGGCGCGCAGCCGGTCGTGGTCGTTTTGCAGCCGGGCAAAGGTCGTGACGGCCACGTTACTCATCACTCCGGTAAACATATCCAAAACGAGCCGCCCCAGCCGGTAGGCCACGGTATAATAACCCAGGGCTTGCGCGCCCAAAAAAATGCCGATGAGAAAATCATCCAGCCTGGTGCGGAAAAAGTTGGTCACGCGCACCCCCACCATGCTCATGCCAAAGCCAAATAAATCATGAAAATGCGCTCGGGAATAGGCCCAACGGGGTCGCCAATCGCTGGCCCGCCACAGCACCATGGCTCCCACCAGTCCCGTGATTAACGTTTTTCCCACCAGGGCATACACCCCCGCGCCCATGACCGCCATCACAATACCGGCAATGCCGCCCGCAGCGGCGGCCACAAGCTGCCGGGTGGAAAGGGCGCGAAAATCAAAGGCGCGCTGCAGCAGCGCCTGCTGGGTGCTGCTGAGGGCCGTCAGCAAAAAGGTCGCCGACAAAGCGGCCACCACCGGCTGCAAGGCTGGTTCGGCATAGATCCGCGCCACCAGGCCAGATGCCCAAACGCCTAAACCCGTTAATCCTGCGCCTAAGATGATATTGGTCCAAAAAGCGGTATCAAGATGTTCCGGCGCAAGCTCATCACGCTGCACAATCGCCTGGCCCAGCCCTTGCTCGGCAAAAACGGCCACAAAGGAGGTGAAAACGGTGGCCATAGCGACCAGGCCAAAATCTTCCGGCTGCAATAACCGGGTTAAAATGATAAAGACGATAAAAGTCGTTATCTGGCTGCCCCAATTGCCAACGGCCGTCCAGGCCACGCCCTTCGTCGCTTTTTGCTTAATATCTTTCACCACATCACACTTCAACCGCAGCTTTAGCTTGATTAGCAACCGGAAAATCTTCAGCCCATTCGGTAAATGCAAGTCCAGTTGTTTGTCTTAATGCATTCACATCATCCTTATAAAGGGCCTGCAGCCATTGGCGTTCCACATCACTCATGGCCGGATATCCGGTTTGGGCCTCTAAGGTATGACTGACTCTTTGTGCCACGGATTGCCGGGCCAAAATCAAGGAACGATACATACTCTGGGGTAATATCCGCCGCAATAATTTACTGGCCGCAGTCTGCGAACCCAACGAGTAAAAAAACTTATGAACGCCGGGGCGTTTGTAAACAATGGTCTCATTGGTTCTCGTAAGCGCAACAGTAGCCAGAGGTTCTAGACCCAAAAATGTAAAACAAGCATTAAGTGTCTCTGTCTGCTGAGAACGCATTTTTTCTGTGGTAATGATAAATACCTTATTGCGCCCAAACGCATCAAGAAAAGGTGGCAAATACTTCCCGTACTGCCCAAATGGATAATAGTAACGATAGCCACCGAATCCCTCTACCCGATTTTGCGGCTCAGGCAACTCGTGCATATCTGCCAATACTGCTTCACGAAACGGGCGCGTTTCATGTCCCCTACCCCGCAGCCACCAGTAATGCGAATAAGCGCGATCAATCGGGTTTCTAAGGACAAAGATAAAGCGGGGATTATCAATACTCTTTTTGATGCGGTCAATCACGTGGGGAAAGACCATGTAGCCCGTACTGGACTCTCCGCGAAATGTATGCTGTTCTGCTCCGGCAAACAGTTGAGCGTAAGCCTCCAGCTTTACCGCGTGGTCAACCTGAAAATTTGCCGAGTTGCTAAAAAAGTGCGGCTCTTTAGCTTTACTCATAAAAATTTCGGGGTGCTGTCCTAAGTAATCGTGAAAAGAACTTGTGCCAGACTTTCCCGCCCCAGGAACAAACAAATTAGGAAGCAACATAATCCAATACCCTTTCAATTACTTCTTCTGTTTCTGCTTGGTTCATGTGCGGTCCCATTGGCAGACTAAGCACCTCTTGGTGAATATGTTCCGATAGAGGATAATCACCCGGGTAAAACTGCAATTCGCCATAGGCTTCTTGCAAATGTGGCGGCACCGGATAATGAATCAGCGTGCCTATGCCATGTTCCTGCAAATACCGCTGCAGCTTATCCCGCTGCGGATGGCGTACTACAAAAAGGTGCCAGGCCGGCTCTGCCCACTCAGGCACCACGGGCAGCAGCAGATCGGCCCGTTCAACCAGAGCTGCCAGATAAAGGGCGGCAATCTGCTGGCGACGCGTATTCCAGGTATCCAGGTAGCCCAGTTTTACGCGCAGCAGCGCCGCCTGCAGCGGGTCCAGGCGAGAGTTGAACCCCTTGACCTCATTGTAATACTTCTTGTGCGACCCATAGTTCCGCAGCACCTGAATGCGTTCGGCCAGTTCCGCGTCATCGGTTGTCACCGCGCCGGCGTCACCAAAAGCTCCTAAGTTTTTGCCCGGATAAAAGCTCCAGCCTGTGGCGTCGCACAGGCTGCCAACCCGCCGCCCCTTATAACGGGCGCCATGGGCCTGGGCTGCATCATCGAAGACTTGCAGTCCATACCGCGCCGCAATGTCGTTAATGGCATCCATATCCGCCGGTTGGCCATAAAGATGGACGGCAAGGATGGCTTTCGTGCGCGGTGTAATTGCTGCCTCAATCCGCTCCGGATCAATATTATAGGTGCGTTCTACCGGCTCCACCGGTACCGGCGTCGCGCCAGCGTAGGAAACAGCCAGCCAGGTAGCAATATAGGTATTCGCCGGGACTATGACCTCATCGCCCGCACCAATTCCAGCCGCCCGCAAAATCAGGTGCAGCGCTTCCAGGCCGTTACCCACGCCTACGCAATGCTTCACGCCGCAATAAGCGGCAAACTCTCGCTCAAAAGCTTCGACTTCCTCACCAAGAATGTACCAACCGGACTCCATGACCCGCCTGTATGCAGCGTCTAGTTGTTCCCGTAATTCCTGATATGGCTCTTTTAAATTTAAAAAGGGAATTTTCATTAAACCAATCTTCTACTTGCCGATTTCGCGGACAAATCTTGCCGGTATTCCCATAACCATGCTATTAGACTCTACATTTTTTGTAACAACAGACCCGGCGGCCACAAAAGCATTTTCACCAATTCTCACGTTTGGTAGCAAACTGGCACTGGCCCCAATGGTAGCTCCGTGTTCGATAACAGGCCCTTTTATAGTTTCCTCACTATAAACCCTATCAGTTACTACATTATCATTAGTAGTAGATACCAATACACTGATAAAAACGTTATCTCCAATGTGACCATTCCCGGTTATATGTGTCAGGTCCATAATCCGTGTATTATTTCCAATTGAAGTATTATAGTTAATGGTCACATATCTGCTTATAATGCAATGATGCCCAACTCGGACCTGCTCACGTAGGGATGCCCCATCTCCAATTAATGTATTGTTTCCAATCTCAACATCATAAAAAACGACCGCGTTAGGTCCAAGTGCGCACTCGTCACCTACCAGGACTCTAGAGATATAATCGATGGATCTTGCCGTGGCGCCTGCACCTTTTGGCACTTTACCAATTACAGTGCCCGGAAAAATTTCTACGTAATTCCCGATTTCTACGTCAGAATTAATGACTACGTTGGGGTGAATAATCACGCCATTTCCAATTACAACGCGAGAATTAATTACTGCGTGAGGGTGAACAACCACATTGTCCCCCAACCTTACCTGGCTTCGGACAATAGCATATTCACCTATTGATACGTTTTCACCAATATCGTTCGTTTCAACAACAGCTAAATTACTGATCATAGTTAACTCTCATGGCATCATTTTTATAAGCGATAAAAATTCATCATAATCACGAATGTAATCTTCGGCGAGGTACACATCAGAGGCCAATACTAAAAGCACAGCATCTTTTGTATATTTGTATTGAGTTGCCCAAATCATAGGTGGAATGTGCAGACCAATGTTAGGTCTATTCAATATGATTTCCTCACGACTTTCCCCGTCATCTACGACAACCGCGCAAGAGCCATTTATGCAGATTAGAAACTGATGTAGTTCTTTATGGGCATGTTCTCCTCGTACTTCTGCGGACGAAACATCAAACACAATAAAGTATCTTTTTGGGGAAAAAGGAAGGTGTTGTTTAATTTCTCCAAAAGAAAGACTTCCTCGGAGATCAACAATGAGGGGCAATTCAATTAGTTTCACACCGGGCACTTGTAAATGAGTTTCAGAACTCACCGTTGAAGTTGATGAAACAATTGGACTTTGCTTTAAATCAACATACCCCATGATCTGAGCAGGGTTGCCCTTTACAATAGCATTAGGCGGTACATCTTTTGTAACAACAGAGCCTGCTTCCACAACAGCTTTCACTCCAATTGTTACGCCTGATAATATTGTTGCGTTGCCTCCAATGGAAGCACCGCGCCGCACAATGGTCTGGGCAAATTTTTCCGGATACTGCTTGCTGCGTGGAAAAGGGTCATTGGTAAAAGTCGCATTCGGCCCGATAAAAACATCGTCTTCCAGGATAATCCCATCCCAAATCTGCACCCCACACTTTATTGTCACCCGGTTCCCAATAACGACGTCATTCTCAATAAAAACGCCATCGTTGATATTGCACTCTTCACCAATGGTCGCTCCCGGCAGTATGTGCGCAAAGGCCCACACGCGGGTCCCTGCGCCAATTTGCGCCCCTTCTTCCACAATCCCCTGGGGATGAACAAAATAATTCTCTGCCATATTGTTATCCTACCTGGCAATACCTTTCGTTAGCCGCCAGTCATAAATTATCTGCGGACGGTCATTGCCAATCCGGGTCAACGGCCACGGTTTTCCAGCCGCCGCCTGCTAACATGCGGGATAGCATCTCCTGGTTAAACGCTGCTTCTTGTTGCGCCTGTAAGGAATCGCAAAAACTCAGGGCAAAGTTATCAAAGCGCGCCTCGGCCAGAGGATGGTTGGGGTTGGAAGCCACCAGCAGCCCCGCATAGGTCGCCCCCGTCATGGCGCTGTCCGGCCAGCTTCCCAACTCGCTGCTGTTAATGGTCACGGAAATGTCGTTCCCCACCCGCTTCACCTGGAGCTGGTTGGCTGTTGTCCCCGTATTGATCGCCCCGGTTGGCGTCCAGCCATTCAGCCCGCGCAGCCGCTCGCTGGTGGGCAGCGTGCTGTCAAAATAGTACAGCCGGAACTCCTGTCCCCGCACCGCCAAAAAATAGTAGCGGCTCAAATCCGCCGCTGCGCCAAAGACCAGGCCGTAAATCCCATCTGTGGCCGAACCGTCGGCCCAGCGCGCCGCCACCGCCGCCGTATAGCTGCTGCGCGGGCTGTCCGGGGCCAGGGCCGTCACCAGGAAGCCTGCCTGCTTGGCCTGCACCCGGTACGCCTGGTCAATGTATCCTACCAGTCCCGTGCTGCCCTCATCCTCCGCCCAGCCCGAATTCACGTCGCTAAAATCATCCAAAAAGCCGCCCAGCACGCTCTGCATATTCGACCACGGCCCGCTGCCAAAGCTGCCCTCCGCCCGCGCGCGGTAATAGTACAGGTTGTCCGTAGACGGGGCGTGGTTAAAAGCCAGGCTCGTTTCCGTCGTCGTATAGGTGGCCGGGGCGGTAAAGGCTGGCTCCCAAGCCTCTTCCACGGTAAAAAACGTCACGGCGCTGCTGGCCCCGCTCCAGGTCAGCGTCCACGCATTGCTGTCACAGCTCAGGGCAATGGGGTCCAGCGTCGGCGTCGGCGGCGGGGCCATCACCAGCGGCAAAAACAGCACCGGCGGCTGCGCCCCCGCTTGCAGCTGCGGCGGCGGCCAACCCGCCGCGCCCGCCAGCGTCACCACAACAATGCCCAAAATCAGATGGATTTTCCCTAAAACCGCCAGGCGTGTATGCATCCTATTCTCCTCACCATAAACAGACCTGCGAGATTTCTACCAAAGAAATATGGGCTAAATCTACGGGTAAATCTCGCAGGTCTTTAGCGGGGTTAACCTTTACTCTTTTCAGCTCTTTGCGCAATCATGGGGCCGGGTAAGGGCGCGACGGCGCGGAATGCCATGGGGCAAAACAAACGGTCTGCTCCCCGCGCCGTCTCGCCCGGAGCAGCATCGCGCTTGTGGGCCAGATGACCAGGATGAATCGCCATAAGTTTAGCCTAGATCATGGCCTGGTCATCCCGCCCCTACTGGTTTGGTGGGGTTAGCGGCGTTCCCCATGACCACCAGCGTCATGCAACTTCATATACTGGTACAGAACGGGTTCGTTGCGGCTTCGCGCCAGACCAGATAAGGTCTTGGATTTTCTCGGCCGTGCTTTCAGATAAAATGATTTCCCCGCACTGCTCACACACGTAGGCTGGTACCTGTTCAATAATATAGAAGTTCCCTTCAAACTCCTGGGAATACTGAATTTTTTGTGCAACTAAGGCGTCACTTTTGCATCTGGGACATCTATCCATGGTTACTCACTCACTCACTCACTTCCTGTGTTTAAAATCAGGCATCCATCTTGCCGGATCCGGCTTGTAGGCTGTAATAATAACAATCTCCGGAGGATAACTAATATGAATGTGAAGCACCTTGTTATCTACTATACCATACACCAAACAACTGGCACCACGCGGGTCTTCGGGATAATCTTCAATTACTTCTGCATTATCGGAAAGAATCGTCGCCCTGATTTCAGCAACCTTAATCCGCCGTGTCGTAATTTGTTGTTGGGCGTGTAGTGTCAGGCCAAATTCTGAATACTTAACAGATGCCTGAATTTGCTCTAATAAGTCTGGCATGCCTCACCATCAACCTGTTCCTTCCCTCATCCGCTGCAGTCCACGGCAGAGGGGTTGCCCTCAAAATCCCCCACCTCCTATACCAATGAAAACAAAACCGCACTTACAGCGTGGCCTCTACCTTACTGTCACCCATTCTATCGGGCCAATTATATTAATTTGAATAGAACTGCCTCAAATCCTACCAGGAGATGAGGCAATTCCTACTCTGTATTGGGTGAATTCCTACTGGAAATCTTTACCCCTGTGCCTTAAACCAATCAATGGTCTCCTGCAGGCCCCGGGCAAAGGAGGTCTGGGACTCAAAGCCAAACAGTTCCTTCGCCCGGCTGGTGTCCAGCTTGCGCCGCGGCTGGCCGTTGGGCTTGCTGGTATCCCAGCGAATCTCCCCCGTAAAGCCAGTTTGCTGCACAATGGTTTCCAGCAGCTCCTTGATGCTAATTTCAAAGGCGCTGCCAATATTCACCGGCTGGCTGGCGTTGTACCGTTCGGCTGCCAGCAAAATTCCCTCCGCAGCGTCCTCCACGTACAAGAATTCCCGCGTGGGCGAGCCGTCACCCCAGGCCACAATATGGTCATCCCCGCGCTCCTGGGCCTCCACGCATTTGCGGATCAGCGCCGGAATGACGTGGCTGGTTTCCAAATCAAAATTGTCCCGCGGCCCATACAAATTCACCGGCAGCAGGAAGATGGAGTTATAGCCGTACTGCTGGCGGTAGGTCTGGCTTTGCACCAGCATCATCTTCTTCGCCAGGCCGTAGGGGGCGTTGGTCTCCTCCGGGTAGCCGTTCCACAAATCTTCCTCTTTGAAGGGCACGGGGGCAAACTTGGGGTAGGCGCACACCGTGCCGATGGCCACGAACTTGGGCACGCCGCGCAGGTAGCTCTCGTGCATCAACTGCGCTCCCATCATCAGGTTGTCATAGAAAAAGGTCGCCGGGTTGGCACGGTTGGCGCCAATGCCCCCTACCCGCGCCGCCAGATGGATGATCATCTCCACCGGCTTGCCCTTCTGGCTGGTATCGCGGAACAACTGCTTGATGGCTTCCAGCTGCGTCAGGTCGTAATCGGCCGTGCGCGGCACCACAATGTCGGCCGCGCCGCGCGCCGTCAATTTATCAACGATGAAGGAGCCGAGAAAACCGGCCCCGCCGGTGACAATCACCCGCTTATCCTGCCAAAAAGTCATACTATCCGGCCACGTTGGTTCTACATTCATGATGGTCCCTCACGTTATCCATAGCTTATTCGTAACCATTAAATACATTGTCGGAAAAGAATTTCGACTTTCCCGGAAGCTGAGAAAGGGTCTTAGCCAGCGCGTTTGGTTCGCAGCTTCCGGGAAAATGACAATAGTTTACGCGCCGCAAAGCCAGAAAGTCGGTGCGCCGGCCCCAGCTTCTCCCGCAAGGGCAGCACTTGGGTCAGCGTATCCCGGCGTTCTTTTTCCCATTGCGCGTGTCTTTGGCGCACGGCCGTATCTAACAGGCTGGTATCAAAGGGCCTCATGGTTCAATTATAACACGGCGCTGTACCGCAGCGTCTCCTGCAGGCCAGCCGCCAGGGACGTTTGCGGCGTAAAAGCGAGGTGCTTTCTCGCCAATGTAATGTCGGCGCAGGAGTAGCGGATGTCCCCGGCGCGGGGCGCTTCGTGCCGCCCGGACAGCACCGCGCCCGTCTGTTCCCGCAATACCTCAAGAATTTGCAGCAAATCCGTCTGCGCCCCCCGGCCCACGTTAAAGACCTGGGGCACGGAGCCGGTAGGCAAACTCGCAACGGCCAGATTAGCGGCGGCCAGATTGGCGGCTACGACATCGCTGACGTAGACAAAGTCGCGGGTCTGACGGCCGTCGCCATACACAGTCACCCCCGCCCCGGCCACGGCCGCCCGGCAAAAGAGGGACAGCACGCCAGAATAGGGCGAAGAGGGGTCCTGCCGCGGGCCGAAAACGTTAAAGTAGCGCAGCCCCACAAATTCCGTGCCGTAGCTCTGGTTATAGACGGCCGCGACCTGCTCATTCATCAGCTTCGCCACAGCATAGGGGGACATGGGCTCAGGTTGGTCACTTTCTTTAGCGGGTAAAGATGGGGTATCCCCATACACCGCCGCCGAGGAAGCGTACACGACACGCCGGATGCCCGCCTGCCGCGCCGCCTCAAAGACGTGCAGCGTCCCCGTGACGTTGACGTCGTGGTTCAGCCGCGGTTCTTCCAGGGAGCGGGGTACGCTGACCAAAGCCGCCTGGTGGAAGATGAGGTCGCAGCCGGTCACCGCCTGCCGCACCGTTTCCCAGTCGCGAATGTCCCCGACCACCAGCTCCACAGGCAGGCCGTCCAGGTTTGCGCGCCGGCCGCTGCTCAGGTTGTCCAGCACCCGCACCTGGTGGCCGCCCTGCACCAAGGCTGCGGCCAGGTGGGAGCCAATAAAGCCGGCCCCGCCGGTGATTAAAATTTTCATAGACGAATAATAGATGGAATATTTGGGGATTGAATTGCCGTTGGTTTTGTCAAGGATCAAGCAACACGAACACCAGTCTTTCGGATTGCACTTACCAACGGATCATTTACACTGAAACTCTCTGGTGTAAACGCGCGTGGTTCGATGCGGGCGTCAATTTTTGCTGCCAACTTCATCAGGGCTAATTGCGCCATAAACAGATCCTCACCAAAGTCCGGTGAAACCACTGCTACGTCAATATCGCTCCAATATGTGGCTTCTTGACGCGCTTCCGATCCATATACATAAGCAGCGATGATCCGCTTTTCATCGCTCACTGCTGCAAGAAATCGCTTTACGCTGGTTTGGACGGTATCTGAGATTTGAGCCATTGAACCAACCCCTTAATCATCGCCATTTGCTGCCCAGTAAATTCAAGTGTACAACGCTGCCGGAAGGATCGTTTGAAAATCTGGATAACGCGCTTCAATATTGAACGCCGTTACGGTGATCAGTTTATCTTCTATCTCTTCATCCATGCTCAGTCCGGCAGCGCGGGCCAATCTTAGCAAATTATGCAATGGAGGTGCGTGCTGCTTTTGTCTGATCACAAACAGCGCTTTGAGTAGTTTTTCAACAGCTAAGTGACCAAAAAACAATGCGTAGGAGTAGTCGGCCTTTGACATGAGGTGTTCTGCTACTTGCAGTGCTTCCTCAGCCTCAGTTATCCAAAAAGATGAGACTTGTTCTATGTCTAATTCAGCGTCTTCTTGTGCGGCCATTAATCTTGCAACCTGCTCACATTTCTATTTAGACCATTGAACCCATTATAACAAATTGTCGAATACAGATGCAGGGGGTGCGGTTGTTTCTATAAACTTACCACCCGGCCACGCGTTTCTATCCCCGCCAGGGCGTTCCGCGTATCCACAATCAGCCGGGCATGTTCCGCCACAAAGTCCCAATCATATACCTTGTGGTTGGTGACGATGACGACACAATCAGCCTCTTGCAGCGTTACGGCCGTCAGCTCTACCCGCGGCGTATCCAGCCCTTCGTATTCCAGGTCCATCACGTAGGGATCATGAAACACCACGTCGGCCCCGCGCTCGCCCAACAAATGGATCACGTCCAGGGCCGGGCTTTCGCGCACGTCGCCAATGTTGGGCTTGTAGGCCACGCCCAGCAGCAAAATGCGGCTGCCGTTGATGGCCTTGCGCTCCCCGTTCAGCGCGTCCGCCACCTTCGTCACCACGTACTCTGGCATGTGGCTGTTAATCTCCGAAGCCAGCTCAATGAAGCGCGCATTATAGTTCACCGTCTTCAGCTTCCAGCTTAAATAATGGGGGTCCAGGGGAATGCAGTGGCCGCCCACGCCCGGCCCCGGCGTAAACTTCATGAAGCCATAGGGCTTGGTGGCCGCCGCTTCTACCACCTCCCACACATTTAAGTCCAGCTTATCGCACATCACCGCCACCTCATTCACCAGGGCAATGTTCACGGCGCGGAAAGTATTCTCCAGCAGCTTCACCATTTCCGCCGCGGCCGTGCTAGAAACCGGCACCGGTTGGTGCACCACCTGGCCGTACAGCGCCAGGGTCACCTCCAGGCAGTCAGGCGTCACGCCGCCAAAGACCTTGGGGGTGGTGAACATGGTGTAATCGGTGCGGCCAGGGTCTACCCGCTCTGGGGAAAAGGCCAGAAAGAACTCTTGCCCAACCTGGTCGCCATTTTCCGAGAGGCGGGGCAAAATGACCTCTTCGGTGGTGCCGGGGTAGGTGGTGCTTTCCAGCACAATGAGCTTGCCCGTGCCCCCGGCGTGGGCCACAATGCTGTCGGCGGCGCTAATAATATAGGAAATGTCTGGGTCTTTGGTCTTGCGCAGCGGCGTGGGCACGCAGATGGAAATGGCGTCTACGCCAGCCAGGTCGGCGTAATCGGCGGTGGCGCGAATCAGCCCTTTTTCTACCAGGGGGGCCAGTTCCGCGTCGGGCACGTCTTCCACGTAGCTCTGCCCGGCGTTGAGCAGGGCGACTTTTTCCGCCACCACGTCCAGGCCAATGACGTGAAAGCCGCGCTGGGCAAAGGCTACGGCCAGGGGCAGGCCCACGTAGCCCATGCCGACGATGCCAATGGTGGCCTGCTGCTGCTGAAATTTTGTAATCAGGGTTTGTTTGGTGTTCATGGTTCCTCGGTTGGTTGGTTTATTTGTTTGTTAGTTGGTTGGGGGAATGCTCCGCCCTTCCGACATGGGAGGGTTGTTTCGGGTAATGAGTGAGCGCCGGGCGGTCAAACAGCATACCGGTAATTTTCCCGGCCAGGCGTTCAGTTGTTGGCCAGCAGAATTTTACCGCTGGCGGTTGTGGGTTGAAGAGCCGATCGGGAAAGTGTAAGGGGTTTCGTCGATCTTCAACGGCCGTTGCCAAACTCTGGCGCCGGCATCCGGTAAGCAGCAACCGGTCATCAGGGACACAACTTCTGGAAATGGCCTGCTGAAAACAAAATGTTGGCTTCTGGTTACCAGTACTATTGTTAACATTTTTTGCTGGCTTCGCATATGGTACTTTGGGTACTGCAACGCAGTTACTATGCTCTAACCACGTCGGCGGCGCGGAGCTTCACTGGCTGGGGGTGGCGGCTGAGAAAAGCCAGCAGCACCTGCACCCGCTCTTTACCAGCCAGGCGCAGGTCAAAAATCGCTTCGTATCCGGCAAAGGGGCCGCTGACAATGCGCACGCGGTCGCCCGGCTGCAAACCGTCCTGCCGGGCCTGTTCGGCCGCCGCCAACTGCGTGATGCGCTCTTGCAGCTCGCGCACCAGGTTGTCGGGCACCACGGCCGCTTCGCCGCCAAACTGCACCAGCCCCACAGCGCCGGGCAGCCAGCTGAAGGCATTTTGTCCTTCTATGTCCAGGTCAGCGCGCACAAAAAGGTAGCCGGGGAAGTACGGCCGGACCTTAGACGCCCGCGGGTTCACCGGTTTCACGCGCACGGCCGGAAAATAAAAGGATGCCCCCCGCGCCAAAAGCTGCTGGCAAACGAAGCGCTCCTTCTTAGGTTTTGTGCGTAAAACGTACCAATGTTCAGCCATCAGTCACCTATGGTACAGCCTGGGCATAACCATTTTCCTTAAGACTGCCTGAAGCGATGTGTTCAGTGGGACGTGCGGCTCGGCACAGGCTCAGTGGGTAGTGTAACCAATCTCCCCCACACTCACAACTCACGCGCCGTGAATTCGCCGTTCCGGCGCTGGCTTTGGGCCAGGTAGGCAATGGCCAGACTGGCAACCAGGGTAACGGCCGTCAGCGCGGCCAGAATCTCCAGCGACTGCTCCAGGTTATTATAAAACAACTCGAAACCGGTCAGCGCCAGGAAAAACCCTACGCCAATGCGCCACGCCTCGCGAAACAGGCTCATTTGCAGCAGCCCTAAGGCAAACAGCAAAAAGACCGCCCCGTTCACGTACGCAACCTCCGTTCCCATGCCCGGCAAAAAACTAAACGGCTGCTGCCCCAGTAAAATGGTCAGCAGGGCGGTCAGCAAAGCGGCAAAGGCGCGCCACGGCCAGATGTTGGCTATCACCAGCGGCCCCAACCGCCAGCGCAAAGGGGATTCAGCCATCAACACAGGCGGCGCTTGCCGCGCCGTCACGTACAAAATCAAGCAGACAAAGAGGCCAGTCAGCATCTTCACAAAAGCTAGATGGGGCAGCAGCACGTCGGCAAACAAGAGGCCTGCCAGCAAATAATGCCCGGCCAGGGCCAGCAAGGTAATGCGCCAATCGCGCACCACGAGAATCATCAGGCCCAACAAGGCCAGGGCATAGACAGTCGGCAGCCCGCGAAAAGGTTCCAGACGGTTTAACCAGTCAAAAATCGTCGGCAAGCTAAATATATTCATACAGCGCGCAAATTGTAGCCCGGCGAGAGAATACAGGCAAAGCCCCTCATTATGGCTATAATAGGCTCTCAGGTGTTGCGCATTTTAGCTTGTCGGGCTGACAAGCTATTAGGAAAGGTGTTCATGAACCAACGATGGGTTGTTTTGATTATCCTGATTTTCTTGTTGGCTGCCTGCGGGAATGATCCCGGCCCGGCCGTGCCCACGCGGCTGCCCGCCGCTGAGCTGCCCACGGACCCCCCTCCTTCGCCCACAAGCTTGCCCCCAACGCGGGATTTGAGTACGCCCACGCCAGAACCCGCCACGGCCGCGCCGGCCACGCCCACGCCGCCACCTACGGCAACGCCCGTTCCCGTCGAAGCTCGCCTCACCCTCAGCGCGCCGGACAACGGCGCTCAACTGTTATTGGGCAGCGACATTGTCGTGCGCGGGTTGGCCCAGCTTGACGCTGCGCAGAGCGTGTCAGTAACGCTGTCCAGCGCCACCGGCCGCGTGCTCAGCAGCGCCGTGGGGGTGGTCAACCCTGTAGGCTGGGAAGCGGGTCTGCAAGTGCCGCCTAACGTCAGCGGCGCGGCCACGCTGCGGGCCAGCGTGGTAGACGGGAATGGCAACGTGCTGGTGCAGGACAGCGCCACGGTGAACCTGGTGTTGGACGCCGCCGCCAGCGACCGCTACCTGGCCTTGTATAATCCGGTGGAAGGGGATACGGCCGTTGCCGGCTATTTCCTCTTTTTTGATGGCCGGGCGCAGCAGCCGGTGGGCAGCCGCATCACCATTGCCTTGTGGATGGATGAATGCCAGACGCAGGTTGCTTCCTTCACCTTGACCATGGAGGGGAGCGGCTACTGGCAAGGGCAGCTAGGCATTCCGGCCAACGTGGCCGGGCCGGGCTGCGCCATTGCCTCTTTTGGCACGCCCGGTGAAGCGACGTGGCGCGAAGTGCAAATTCCCATCAACGTGCTGGCTGCGGACTCTGCGGAGGCCACGGGAGTAACCATTACCAACCCGGCGGCGGGCGGTGCGTTTCTTTCCGGACAAACCCTGTTTTTGGCGGGCACGGCCTTTAACGCCGCCAGGGTACAGGTGAGCGTGCTGCTGGAAAACGGCCGTATTGTGGGCGAAACCAGCGTCCAACCCAACAGCCTGGGCTTGTGGGAAGCGGAATTGCTGCTGCCTTTTGACGTGGCTGGCCCGGCAGAGATTACGGCCGTGGCCCAAGACGCCAGCGGCGCGGTGCTGGCCGAAGCCCGGCGGCTTATCACCATCACCCCCGGCCCAACGGCAACGCCTGAATCATAAGCAAGGGGCGTGCCGGCAGAGGCACCAGGCCACGCCCTGAATCAGGTGAGTCTGCAAATGACCCGTCCTGAATATAGTTTGACCCGCCCTGAATATAGTTTGACCCGTCCTGAATATAGTTGACACTGAATCTTATCCATGTCACATTATTCAGGACGGAGATGAATATGAAAAAGGAACCAATCAAACGATACAGCCAAGCCTTCAAACAGCAGGTGGTGCGGTAGTACGAAGCGGGAGCCAGTGCCATCAGTCTGGCGCAACAATACGGCATCGGCACCCATACGACCATCAAGAAATGGGTCCAGAAATACGGCTGTTCCGGTTTCCGCACCGAAAAAGTGGTCATCCAGACGGTTGAAGACCAGCCCAGTATGGGCGAGGTTGGCAATTGTTATGACAATGCCCTGGCTGAACGGAATGGTATTTTAAAGTGCGAATATGGTCTTGATGACCTGTTTGTCAATCTGGAACATGTTCGGCTGGCTGTGGAGCAGGCGGTGTGGCTTTACAATTGCGACAGGCCACACCTCGCACTTGCTTTTGCCTACCCGGCCGATGTCCATTTTACATAAGGAGTTGCGTGTTGCCCTTTGTTTGTCAACTTATTTTAGGACGGGTCAGGTCCGCTTCACGCTTCACGCTTCACGTTCCACGGGTTGCGGCTTTTGCTTTGCTGCTTATCCCCATGCTCTACCTGCTGACGCTGGCACGCACGCCGGTGCTGGGCGACCCCACCGAGTATACGTTTATTGCCCACGTGCTGGGCATTGCCCACCCGCCGGGGTATGCTTTTTTTACGCTGTTGGGCAAGCTGTTCCAGGCCCTTGTGCCCTTTGGTGAGGTGGCGTGGCGGATGCACTTGCTATCGGCCGTTGCGGGCACGGTGGCGGCATTGTTTGTGTATGGCGCGATACGAACGCTCCCATCTCCCATCTCCCATCTCCAATCTCTATCAGCTTTGTTTGCGGGGCTGACGGTGGCCACGGCCGTTAACCATTGGCAACATGCCATCCACGCCAACCCGCACATCATCACCGCCACCTTCACCGCCGCCAATTTGTACTTTCTGACGAAATGGTATGCGAGGGGGCAAGGGAGCAGGGGGGATAAGTGGCTGTATGTCTTTAGCTTTTCCGCCGGGTTGGGCGTCACCCATCACCCGCTGACGGTATTTGGCTTTCCGGCCTATGCCTTGTTTATCTTAGCAGTGTGGTGGAAAGAGGGTGGCAATTTGCGCGCTCTATTACGCCGCTGGCCTACGGTGCTGCAAATGGTGGGCTTTGCGCTGCTGGGCTTGAGCCTGTGGCTGTACTACCCGCTGCGCAGCCCCCACGTGCCTTTTGGGCCGACAACGATGAACACACTGAACGGCTTTCTGGACCACGTGCTGGCGCGGGGGCTTAGCGAAAGTTTGCCTTATTTCTCTCTGGCGGAGCAGCCCCAACGTTTGCTGGTTTTTTGGAGCATTTTGCGCCTGCAATTTAGCCTGCCCGTCATTGCCCTGGCCTTGTTCGGCGTCTTTGCGCCAATCCTCAATCGTCAATCGTCAATCGCCAATCGTCAATGGCCCATTGTCAATTTGTACGCCCTCACTTTTCTCAGCTTTTATGCCTTTGTCATCAGCCTGCGGGCGCAGGATATTATGGCTTATTTGCTGGGGCCGCTGCTGATTGTGGGGCTGCTGGCGGGGCTGGGACTGGCGCAGTTGTTGGCGCTGCTGCAAAGGTTTTTGGGAGGTGACCGGAAGCCGCTGTGGTTGTTAACGGCCGTTTTCTTCCTCCTCGGTCCCGTTTTGCAAGTGGCGCGTAATGCCCCTCGCGTTTCGCTGGCGGAGTATAGCGAAGGCGCGGACTACGTTGCCGCCACCTTCGACTGGTTTGAGGGCACAGGGCAGCAGGCCACGCTGCTCAATGATTGGGAGCACATGACGCCCTTGTGGTACAGCCAGTTTGTAGACGGCCGTTGGCCCGACCCCGCCGACGTGACGCCTTCCCTGGTTTCGGCAGCCAAGCCCTGGCTGGCATTTGTCTTTGATTACCTGCCCGGCGGACCCGTTTACCTGAGCAATTACCGGCGCGACGTGGTGGATTTTGGCTTTCGCCTGCGCCCGGTGGGGCCGTTTTACCAGGTGATAGATGCCAGTGACGCGGCGCGTTACCAGATGCCGGCGCATCTGACGCCGCTGCTTGCCACTGGGGAGGGGGTGGAGCTGGTGGGCTATGGTTGGGAGGAAACGGCCGTTGCCGCTGGCGATTATGTGCCCCTGACCCTGGCGTTACGCACCCCGCAGGGCACGGCCGACTTTTACGTGCCCATTGTGCGCGTGGGGGATTTAACCTTCACCTTTACCACCGACAGCCACGTCACTAGCCCTAACTGGGAGCCAGGTGAGGTGATTGTGGAGCGTTTTGACTTTGCGTTGCCCCACAACCTGCCTGGTGGCGATTACCCCGTTACCGTAGACCTGAAAAACTTGAGCGCCGACCGGGTAGTGCCCCTGGGGGCTGATTTGGGCACGCTGGCGCTGACGGCGCAGCGTTACCCCATCAACACCAGCCATTTGTTGGCTAACTTTCGGCAGCGGGTGGGGTTGGTAACGGCCGTTGCCCGGCACGAAGGGCGGCACGCTGCCCCCTGGCAACAACCCATCATTGCCCGCCCCGGCGAGACCATCACCCTGCACCTGACATGGCAAGCGCTTGCCAAAGCAGAAGAGAGCTACACCATTTTTGTGCATCTTATTGATTTAGAGAATCGCCCTATTGTTTCTTTGGATTACACGCCGCTGGGTGGCTCTGCGCCCACGCACCTTTGGTTTCCTAAATGGCTACCCGGTCAGTGGTATGTGGACCCGTACCGCCTGACCATTCCCGCAGATTTGCCGCCGGGAGAGTATTTAATTGAAGTGGGATTGTATGAGATGGTGAGCCAACGCCGCCTGCACCTTAGCGACGCCCAGGGGAATTTGGCGGGAGATCGGTATATTTTGGGCAGTGTGGTTGTTGGTAATCCGTAGTCCGTAATCCGTAGTCCGTAGTCCGTAGTCCGTTATCGGTTTACGGGCAATGGACTACCGTTCATAAGCGGCAATAATTGCGTCTATGCGCTGGTCTAGCTCTGCGTTGACGGTTTGCCGCGCCGGGTCGGCGTCGTACCAGGCCATGATTTCAGCCGCGCCGCGTACAAAGGGATTGGTAGCCACAAAGCCGGGAACGGCGCGCTTGATTTTGCTGTTGTCGAAGATCATGCTGTGGGTTTTGTCTCCTAGCAGACCGGCCCCCCACTCTGGGTCATAGCGGTTGATAAAGTCAGAGGGGATGTGGACGATATCAGCTGTAACGCCCGCAGCCTGGGCCACAATGGCAAAAATCTGGTTCCAGGTGAGTAGTTCGTCGGAGGTGATGTGGAAGGTTTCGCCGATGGCGTGGTTGTTACCCAGTAGCCCCACAAGCCCCTTGGCGAAGTCGCGGTGATGGGTTAGTGTCCACAAAGATGAGCCGTCGCCATGGACGATGACTTTTTTGCCCTGGCGCATGCGGTGGACGACGGTGTACCCGCCGTGCATGGGCAGCAAAGTCTGGTCGTAGGTGTGGGACGGCCGTACAACGGTCACCGGAAATCCATCCTGCCGGTAGGCCTGCGCCAGCCGCTCTTCGCAGGCGATTTTGGCGCGGGAATACCCCCAGAAGGGGTTGTGTAGCGGCGTGGATTCCGTTACGGGCAGCAGGGTGGGGGGCGTCTGGTAGGCGGAAGCGGAGCTAATGAAGATGTACTGGGCGGTACGGCCGTCAAACAGGCGCAAATCTGTCTCAATGTGTTCCGGCGTAAAGGCAATCCAGTTCACCACCACGTCAAAGTGCAAATCAGCCAAAACGCGGGCCGTGGCGGCGGCGTCGCGAATGTTTGCGTGCAAAAGAGAGGCCCGTGCCGCAGGCGGGCGATGGCTCTCGCCCCGGTTTAACAAAAATAGTTCGATACCCTGCTCTATGGCAAGCTGCGCACAGGCTGAGCTAATGATGCCCGTGCCGCCGATAAATAAGACTTTCATGGATTCTCCTATGCCTTGAGACTAACCACGTTGTAAATTTGCTCCAGCGCCTGCCGCCCCTTAACGCGCATGGGGTTCAGCGCCTCGGCAATGATGAAATCTTGCGCCTGCTCGTACACCACCTGGCTGATGATGACTTGCCCCGGCTTGGCGTTTTCTTGCAGCCGTTTGGCCAGGTTAACGGCATCACCAATGGCGGAATAATCTTTGCGCAGGCTGCTGCCCACGTTGCCGATAACGGCCTCCCCGGTGTGGACGCCAATGCCAAAGTAGAGCCGCCGCTCTTCGGCCAGGTCTTCGTGGTAGCTTTTCATGCTCTCTTGAATCATTACGGCCGTGCGCACAGCCCGCGCCACATGATCCTCCTGGGGGTTGAGGGGTGTGTTGAACAACGCCATCACCGCATCCCCCATGAACTTGTCCGTTAGCCCTTCATATTTGGTAATGGCACGCACCGCTTCGGTAAAGTAGCCATTGATGACCTGAATGAGCTTTTCCGGGTCCAGATACTCACTGTAGGTGCTAAAGCCGCGCACGTCGGCAAAAAGCACGCTAAGCTGGCGGCGCTGCGGGCGTTGCGCTGCGTCCAGGTCACGCACCTGGTCTACCAGGGCGGGGGGCAGGTAGCGGCGCACGCTTTCCAAACGTTTGGTCTCGGAGATGTCGTTGAGCACCATGGCCACGCCCAGAGTTTCCTGGTTCAGGTCGTGCAGGGGAGAGAAGGTCATGTTTAGGGAGGTGGGGCCGGGACGTTTGTTGACCACAATATCCAGCTCGGTTTCCTGGGTACGGCCGTTTTGCTTCACAGCTTCTACCAGAGATTCCAAAGACATATCCAGCGCGCTCAAGAGATTACGGTATGCTTTTTGCAATACCGAATCAGCCGGCATGCCCAATATTTTTTCGGCAGCGCGATTGTACAGGCGAATGCAATCCTCCTGGTCAATGGTGATGACGCCGCTGGTAATCGACTCGAAGACGTTGTTCATCAAGTCGCGCATTTCCGTAATCGTCATGAGCTGGTTGCGAATTTCGCGGAACAGCCGCGCATTTTCAATGGCGACGGCCGCCTGATTGGCAAAAGCGGCCAAAATATCCCGGTCATTCTCGCCAAAAATACCGGAGACCACGCGGTTGTCGGCGTAAATGACGCCGGTAATGGTGTCGCGCACCTTGAGGGGCACACAGAGAATGGAGCGCAGGTTATAGCTGATAATGCTTTCCTGGGCGGAAAAGCGGGGGTCTGCCTGGGCGTTGGTGGTGGCCACTGGCTCGCCTGTTTCTGCTACGCTGCGCACAATGCTGCGGCTGATTTCAAAGGATTCTGATTGCTCAATGGTTTCGCGGTCCATGTTGCGGGCTACCTGCACCTCTAGTTCGCCGTTTTCATCATTACTCAGGAGCAAAATGGCCCGTTCGGCGCCGGTGAGGTTGATGATGGCGTCCATGACGGCGCTGAGAACCTGGTTCAGATCTAGGGAGGAGTTGATGGCGGCGCCAATATCTTGCAGAGCGCGCAGTTGGCTGCGTTCTTTTTCTTGGGCTTTCACGCGGCGCTCCAGGTCTTCCATGGTGCGGCGCGCAAAGATAAGTAGCCGGGCTAATTCGTCGCCGGTTTGCACGGCAGATTGTTTGGCCAGTTCGGCGCGGGTGGTGATGAGGGTTTGTTGTTGTTGGTTAACCTTGCTGCCAAGCTGATCAATCAACTGCCGTAGTTCGCTTAAATTACTCTGAACTTGGGTAACATGGGGGTCGCTCAATGGTTTATCCTCTTCGGCCCTAAGGTAGGTGTACAACAGCCGTTGGCTCAGTCATCGTGTCGTGTATGGCTGGCAAATTCAAACTCATGACATAGATTATATCAGAGTGGGAAGGCAGGCAAACGGCAGAAATCCACCTAAAACAGCGTGCCGCCGCCTTCCGCAGAAGGCGGCGGCACGTTAATTGGATGCGATGTAGCCGCGGTGGAAAAAGCGTTTTACTCTGTGCCCAGACCAAATCCAAAGGGGAACAGAGGCTCATCGGCATTCAGATTGGTAAAGTCGAAGGGGAGTTGGTTCACACTGCGCGGCCATGTGTAGGGCAGCTTGCCGGTAAATGGCCTTGCGCCCAAAAGCACATCTGCCACGCCCTGGCCCTCCGTGCCTGGCAGCCACGCCGCCACCAGCGCATCCCACCCATCAATCAGGTCGGTGATAATTAACGGCCGTCCGGAGATGAGCACGACGGCTAACTGGTCACAGGTTTCCTGCATACGCTGCAAGGTGCGCAGGTCGTCCACCGACAGCCGTAGGTCGGCGCTGTCACCCCAGCCCTCAGCATACGGCCGTTCCCCCACTACCGCCAAACACACCACCGGTTCCCCGGCAGGTAGTTCTTCAAAGCGGCCAAATTCGTTGTAGATGACGGCCGTTTCCGGTGAAACCGTTTCCTCAATGGCTTGCAAAATCGTTGTGCCCGGAGTGATGGCACCTTCGGCGCCCTGCCATTCAATAGTCCAGCCGCCCGACTGAATGCCAATATCATTGGCTGCCTGCCCACCTACGTACAAAGTAGGCAAATCCGGCGCCAGCGGCAGCAAATTCCCCTCATTTTTCAGCAGTACTTGCGACTGAGCTACTGCTTCTCGTGCTACAGCACGGTGTTCGGCCGATCCCACTTGCGCCAGCAGTACCGGGTCGGAATAGGGACGCTCGAATAGCCCCAGGGCAAATTTAACCGAGAGGATGTGGCGCACCGCCTCATCAATGCGTGCCGCGCTAATGTCGCCATTTTCGACGGCCTCGAGCATGGTGTTGATGAAGCGATGGTAATCGTAAGGAACCATGTTCATATCCACCCCGGCGTTGATGGAAGCGACCACGGCCGCGTAATAATCGTTGGTAATTTGGTCAATTCCGGCCCAGTCAGAGACAATGAAGCCGTCGAAGCCCAACTCGCCCCGCAGCACATCGCTTATCAGGTATTTCTGGGCGTGCATCTTCAAGCCGCCCCAACTGGAGTAGGAGATCATGATATTACGCGCCCCGGCGTCGATGACGGCCGTATAGGGCGGCAAATGCACGGCGCGTAGGGTGGCTTCATCGACCTCGGTCACGCCCTGGTCAATCATGTAGCTGCCGGTCGTAGAACTGCCCCAGGCCGTGCCGCCGTCACCCACAAAATGCTTCGGCGTCGCCAACACTGTGTCTGGTGCAGCCAGGTCATCCCCTTGCAAGCCACGCAGGTAAGCCGTTGCCAGGGCCGAAACCAGCTCGGTATTTTCACTGTACCCTTCATAGGTGCGTCCCCAGCGCACGTCCTGCGGTACAGACACCGCTGGCGCGTAATTCCAATAGATGCCGGTGGCGATCATTTCCCGGGCTGTAATTCGGCCTATTTCTATCATCAGTTCTGGATTATTGGCTGCGCCCAGGCCAATATTATGGGGGAAAATCACCGTGCCCACCACGTTGCTGTGCCCATGTACCGCATCCACGCCATAAATTAAGGGAATGCCCAGGTATGTGTCGAGGGCAGCGGCCTGGAAACCGTCTACCATGGCGGCCCAGCTTTCCGGCGTGTTGGGGTCGGGATACCCGCCTCCGCCGCTGAGTAAGCCGCCAATGCCCAGGGTGGTGATATCCATCGGGTTGATGCTGTTCTTTTCTACCAGGGTCATCTGCGCGATTTTTTCCGTTAGGGACATGCGGCCCAGCAAATCTTCCACGCGCGTGGCTATTGGTAAATCGGGATTTTTATAGGGAGCGTCGGCGGGGATGGCTGGGCGGGTAGGACCAGGGGTGGGTTCAGGTATGTTGGCGACCACGTCACGCTGGCCGATTTCAAAGAAGACTAATTGACCAAAGACGCTGGGGTTTTGGTAGGAAGTGTCGCCTTTGTCGAAGATAGACCAGATGGCTTTCAGATTCCGGTCGCCATCGGAAGCGCCATTGAGGTGTACCTGGAAGCCGATGACGTTGCCGTGTTCCCGCTGGATGTTCCAGACGCGATTTTTGAGGGGTACGGCCGTTTCCACCACATACCCCCCTTCGGTCAAGGTCACTTGCACAAGAGCCTCTGCCGTATCTCCCTGCACACCGCCTAGCTCAACTTCCGCGGGGGGGCGCCCGGCATTCAGCGGCGGAATGGTAATTTGGGCCACGCCATCTCTGTACGAAGTCAGCCCCAAATCGCCTGTGGCGTTGATGTAAAACTCTACCGAGTCTTCATTCCAGTAGTTGGCGCCATGCTGCTCGGTGACAATGCTGGCATCTGTCACGTCGGCCATCAGGTAAAGATATTGGTCATCGGCGGCGGCGGCAAAGGTGAGCGTAGTGGCTCCTTGTACCACGTCAGGTAGTTCGGGAATGGTGACGCGAGGGACGCCGTTCCAATCGCTCAGGTCGCCGTCCAGGGTGATGGCCACAGGAAAGGGTGCATAGTAGACTTCGCCAGGGATGGTTTCAGGGGCTAGTTGGTTTGAAGCGAGGGCGGGTTCTGCCGGCCCATCTGTTTCTGGGGGGCTGTCTGGAACAACGGCCGTTGCTTCTGTCAGGGGCGTGGGGGCGGGGGTGCTTTCCTCTGCAGCGTTCCCGCAGGCGGCTAACAACAAGAGCAGGGCGAACAAAATGAAGGGTATACGACCGTTTTTAGCGAGCATGATTTTTTCTCCATAATAGGTGCAAGCGTTCAGACCGACGAGTTTTTTGCAAAACGCTATCGCTCTTCCGCGAGATAATTGGTAACAATTGCTGTGTATTAAGCAGGCCAGATCTTGCGCCCACCACCAGGTGGAACAAGGGCATCAATGTGCGCCAATTCTGCTGGGGATAGAGAAGGCAGCAGCCCGGTCTGCACGTTGTCCCGCATTTGGCGCACGTTTTTGGCGCCGGGAATGACAGTCGTTACTGCCGGATGGGCCAGCGTAAATTGCAGGGCTAACTGGGCCAGGGAACGGCCGTTTGCCAGGGGCTGTAGCTTTTCTACTTTCTCCAAGTCATCCAAGAAAATGGCTTGCTCGTCAGGGTTCTCGTGCCAGTTGCGGCGGAAATCTCCTTCGCTGAAGCGCGTTTCCGCATCAAACTTGCCAGTAAGAATGCCCATGGCCAATGCGCCGCGCACAATGACGCCGATGTTGTGTTTTTGACAGTAGGGCAAAATGTCGGCTTCCGGTGTGCGGTTGAGAATGCTGTAATCGACTTGCAGCGCCGCGCAGCCACCGGCGGCATTGAAGGCTTGCAGGTAGGCAAAGTCGCTGGTGCTAACACCATATGCGCGCACTTTGCCGTCTTGCTGCAAGCGCTGAAAGCCTTCCAGGAAAATTTCCATGGTGGGGTCGCGGAAGTTGATGTGGCTCTGGATCAGGTCTACGTAGTCGGTTTGCAGGCGACGTAGGCTGCTTTCTACCCCGGCAATAAGTTTGTTTACAGTGTCGTAAGCGGACTGGCCCTTGTCCCCGTCAAAGTCACGCCAGCCGATTTTGGTGGCGACGATGAACTGGTGGCGTCGCCCTTGCATGGCCTGGCCCAACAGTTCCTCGCTGTGACCCCAGCCATAGACGTCAGCTGTGTCGAAAAAGGTGACGCCGCTGTCCAGGGCAAAGTCAATGGCATTGAGCACGTCTTGGTCGTCGGTGGGGCCCCATTGGTCGCCCCCGGCGGCCCACAGGCCCATGCCAATTTCGGTGACGGCGATGCCGCTTTTGCCGAGGATTCGTTCTTTTAAGGATGAGTTAGTCATATTTGGCTCCTTTATGGGATGATGAATTGATAGGGATCAGGTGGCTACGGTGGACATTTGGAAGGGATTTAGGCCGGGTTTGGGGGGAACGGCCGTTTCATCTGTCCAGGTGAATTGGCCACGCAGCCGAATGTCGCGCGAGGAACTGCCTACGTGCAGGATGAAGTTGCCCGGTTCGGCAAACCAGGCGGCTTGCTCGGTGTCGTAAAAGGCCAGGGATTGTTGGTTGAGGGTTAGGCTAACGGTTTTTGTCTCGCCGGGTTCCAGGGCTACTTTGGCGAAGGCTTTGAGTTCTCGCAACGGCCGTGCTACACGGGCGATCTCATCTTCTAGATAAAGCTGCACCACTTCTTGCCCGCCCACGTTGCCTGTATTGGTCACATCTACCTGCACCACAATCTCATCACCAGGGCCAAATTCTGTGCCGTTTAGGCGCAAATTGTTGTAAGCAAAGGTGGTGTAAGAGAGGCCGTGTCCAAAGGGAAAGAGAGGTGCTATCTCTTTCTTGTCGTAGTAACGATAGCCTACGAAGATGCCTTCACCGTAATGAACACGGCCGTTTTCGCCCGGATAGTTGATATAGGCCGGATTATCTTGCAGCCGTGAGGGGAAGGTTGTGGGCAACTTGCCCGAAGGCGTCACGTCGCCGAAAAGTACGTCAGCCAGAGCGTGGCCTGCATCTTGCCCGCCATACCATTGCTGCACAATGGCGGGTACGGCATCCGCCCAGGGCATTTCTACCGGCGAGCCTACGTTGAGAACGACGAGGGTGTGGGGGTTGGCGGCGGCGACGCGCGCAATTAGCTCATCCTGCTTTTCCGGCAGTTTCATGTCGACGCGATCAAAGCCTTCGCTTTCCCATTCGCGGGTCAGCCCGGCTACGACAATGGCTACGTCGGCCTGGGCGGCCAGGTCAACGGCCGCCTGAATTAAGTCGGCGGGCAGCGGGGGCACAAGGCCCAGACGTAGGGTGCGCCAACGGCTGTCGGGGTCGGTGATGTATTCGATTTGTAGGGTAGCGGGCTTATGGGCTTCCAAGGGCAGGGAAACAGTTGTTTTCTGATCCCCCCTTTCCCATTGATCGATGACGACTTGCCCATTGATGAAAAGGCGCGCCTGCCCAATGCCCCAGAGCTGTAATTGATATGTGCCGCTTTCTGGCACGGTGATGGTGCCGTGTAACCGCAGCGAAAAATGGCGCGGGTCTACGAAGGGATTTACCGTACCAAACCAGGTCAGTTCGCTTTTTTCTACGATGCTGCTGTGGGCGGGGTCGCCGGATAGGTCCATGTTGTGGTAGTAGTCGAGGGTAAGACCTGGTTGACCGGCGGTGGTGGTGAGCCATTCTGGGTTCACCAGGGGGGGCATACGGTGTATTAGTGTGCCCACTTCGTAACTTACTGTGACTGCCGCACTGACTCGCGCTTGAATGCCTGTTAGGGGAGATATGGCGCGGTGGGGGTTTACCTGAGAACTGCCACCACCCATGATTTGGGCCCATTGGGCGTTTTCGCCAATAATGGCGATGGTTTGGGGTTTGTCTGGGTCGAGGGGGAGAAGCTGACCTTCATTTTTGAGGAGTACAATGGCTTCGGCAGCTACCTGCCGTGGCAAGTGGTCATTGTGGACGGGTGGTGGACTTTGCCGGGTTGTTACCCGGGTGATAAGATGCAGCAGGCGGCGGACTTTGTCGTCTATGATGGCTTCGTCGAGGTCACCGTTGGTAACGGCCGTGACGATCTTTTCCGGGTTCATCCAACGGGCAGGGCCAGGCATTTCCAAATCTAGCGCGCCAGCGGGCACGTTGTCGCTATAGGTGCCGTACCAATCGGATATCACCAGGCCATCGTAGCCCCATTGTTCCTTAAGCAGTTTGCGCAGTAGGAAGTCATTCTCGCTGGCGTATGTGCCATTGAGACGATTGTAAGCGCTCATGATCGTCCACGGATTAACTTTTTCTAGAGCAATGCGGAAGGGTTCCAGGTAGATTTCGTGCAACGGCCGTTCCGCTACCTCGGAGCTTATCGAAAAGCGCTCAAACTCCTGGTCATTGGCGACGAAGTGCTTGATACAGGCGGCCACACCGTGCTTTTGTAGCCCATTAATGTAAGCGGCCGCCATGATGCCGCTCAGGTACGGGTCTTCAGCAAAGCATTCGAAGTTGCGCCCGGCAATAGGAGTACGATGGATGTTGACGGTGGGGGCCAGCAACACGTGGGCACCTTTACGCTGTACTTCAGCTGCCAGCACTGCACCAACTTGCGTAATCAATTCCGGATTCCAGGTGGCACCCATGGCCACGCCCACCGGAAAGCAAACGGAGGTATCACCCAGGTTGTCATCCCGACCACGCACGCCGTTGGGGCCATCACTAACCTGAATGGCCGGGATGCCGACCCGTTCCAAAGCAACGGTGCGCCACATGTCGGCGCCTGCCAGCAAAGTGACTTTTTCCGTGAGGGTTAATTCTGCTAGAATGTTGTCAATATTTTCTTTCATGGTTTCTCTCTAGAAATATGCTACTTCGTTTTCTTGTTTTGTAACGATAAAACCAGCATGATGATGGCTAGGGGAAGAATGATATAGTTGCCCACGCTGCCGGGTGCGGTGTCTGTTGTTTCAATGGGTTTGAGGTGGCCTAAAAAGATGCGCATGCCGTATTCAACAATCATGAGCAGATACATTAGGGGAATCAGCGTTTGATAGCGCCAGAGAACCACCATGTAAATCAGGCCCATCAATAGCTGGGATAGGCCCCAAAAGGAAAAGATGAGGATGACGGTTGCGGCGCTATTGGGGGCGAAGGTGTCCAGGGGGATGGTGGCGATGCTGTGGGCACCACCATCTGGTGCAAAGATGTGTACCAGGCTGCGGCCTACGGTAACGATTGTCAGAAGGATAAATAGCCACCTGGCGATAGGGTTTCCGGTATAGTTGTTGGTTGCCTGCCGGGGAATGAGTTTGTCTAGCATGTTGGTTCCTTATTGCGGTGAAGATTTGGCCCCATTTGTAACTGGCTTTACCGTAACTTGCACAGAGCGTATCTGCCCAGTGCGGCCCAAAATTTGTTGCGAGGTAGCGGAATCTAGACAGCAGCCAGATGTGTGGGTGATACGGCCGTTGCCATACAGGATCTCTATCTTGTCTTCTTCACCCTGTACGTACACGATGGGCGTTTGACAAAAGGTAAATGCCAGTGCTCTGGCGGGTAGCGGCAGGGTTTGGGTTTGTCCAGCCAGATTCACGTAGGCAAAGCTGTCTGACGCGGGCACAAATTCGTTAGCGCGCAGCAGTGTGGGCATAAACCGCAGCTGCCCTTCTCGCACCGAGACGCCCAACTCGCCCCAACGGGTGAGGATTTCTTCTTTGACTTGTCCGGTCATGCCTGGTTGGCGCGCACCGCTGCCCCAAGGTGTGTGGGAGTAGGGGTCGGTGGGGAAGGCGCCGTAATTGGCAGGCGACTTATGGTAGCCCAGCCCGTCGCGGATGTCGTAATAAGCGTCGGCCAGGGCGGTAGTTACGGCCGTGTCCTCTCCACATTCTACTGCTTGCAAATAACATTCTTGGGCTGCCAGCAGCAGCTTAGATACCATGTGCCAGTAGATGCTGCCCAGCCCTTCGTAGGCAAAAAAGGTGCCAGAACGCCCGGTAAAAGCGCGATGGTTGAAGGTTTCCTCAAACAAATCAAGGATGGCCTGCCTTTCGGTGGCGACCAAGGGGGCGTAGACGGGGTCTTGGGTCAAGGTGTCTAAGGCATTGCGCACGTCGTTGACGTTGCGGAAACGGCCGTTAAAATGAAAGTCCCCCGCCTTATCCATGACCAGCAAACGCCGGTCGCCGGCGGCTGCCAGGGCGGCCACCAATGCCGAACCAGCAACACGGGCGGCCGGCACGTGGTTCTTTTGCAAAAAACCGGGTAGTTGGCGATATGGGTAAAGCATGTAAGTATGCTGGTCTGCGCGATAGAGAGGGCTGTGGCGCAAACTGCGTAATAGCGCCAACGATTCTCTGGATGTCAGCATACCGGAAGACAGCACGGCTACCTGCCCCTCTAGCATCAGGTAGAGATGTTCAACGGCGGCGTCGCTGCCGCTGAGGCGTAAGGTGTTGTAGGCATGGTACAGGTCATCGTCACGGCGGTTGGCGCGCAAGGTTTGTTCCAGGTAGGCTTGTGCTAGCGCCAGAAGATCGGCAATGGCCTGTCCCTTTAGAGAGGTTTGCGTGGTGGGAATACCAGCGTCATAAATAAGCGTACGGTAGCGGGTGGCAGCATCGCCCAGTTCATCCATGATGGCGTGGCGCTGGGCGTTGCTAAAGCCAGTTGGCAGGTGAGGTTGGTAGGTGGCAAAGGTATGGTGTACGGCCGTAAACAGGTGAGCGACGGCCGTGTTCACCAAAAATGCTTCTTCTTCATGTCCGGCAAGCTGGGCCCGCCAAAAGGCAATGAAACGACGTAAATAACCAACGGTAACCACAGATAATCCTTTGCCGACCAGGGCGTTGTTGGCGTCGTTCCATTCCGGGCGCTGGGTGTTCATCCAAATGCCGCCTTCTGGCACCAGGTTGGTAAGCTTGGCCAGCAGCAGCACCAGCAGTTTTTCCATCAGGGTCACGTGCAGGACGTGGCTTTGGGCGTCGCGGTGCAGGCGGGCATCGGTACCTTGTTGGGCAACGGCCGTTTCAATGGCGCGCTCGCTTTCCCAATCAAACTCAATGGTGTTATACCAATCCGCCAGCATCTTGCGGTACGGTTTCAGGCGGTAAGGAACGTTGGCATAGGCAAAGATAGGCTGTTGCCACCATTGGGCCAGCATGTGGGGCTGCACCTGGGCGGCAATTTCTAGCAGTTTTTGCAGGTAAATGATCTGGTGGTCGCTCCAGTAGCCGATGTTGGCCCAAGGGTTTTCTGGTTCTGGCACTTCCCATTCAATGCCGGCCCGGGTCACGCGGTAAGGATTGTAGCCATCGGCGGTGGTGGCATTGAGGAATTTGGCAATGAAGCCGCCCACATAGCTGGGGAAGGCCAAGGCCAACGGTTCCCAGTTTTGGAAGATGTCGCGCCAGTTGCCCTGATAATCCAGGCGGGGTGAGCCGTCTTTGTGTTTCAGGTTAATGGCGAAGCGGTTCCATGGGCGGCTAGGGTCGCCGTGGCGGCGGCTGAAGGTGAGGGGCATGTATTCGTAGCATAAGCGTACCAAGTCGGGGTAGCCACTGGCAGCAGCACGGCCGTACAGGTCGGTAATGGACAGTGTGTCTGGCAAAGCCGCCAGCCAGGTAGCGTAGGTGGTCAAAACTGGGCGGTTGCGGCTGCTAAGGAAGGCTAGCAAGTCGTCTTTTGCTACCTGGTAGCCGTGGATGAAGATGCCGCCGCGCATGACGTTGAACATGACGTTGGCGAAGTGGTGGGCGCTGATGGTTGTTTCGGCTGTTTTTTGCAAGCCATCGGCAGCGGCTACATATTGCTGTAGAACGGCCGTTGTCGTTGTTATGTCATTTTCTAGCTGCTGGCTGATGGCGGCGGGATCCTGCTCCAGAAGATGCATCAGACTCACCAGGGCGGCGCTGTCCTGATTGACGTCGGCCACGATGTGCCACTGCTGGGTTGCACCTGCGGGCAGCGTTATTTCTGTGGCAGTGAGGTAGGCCCCAGGCTTGCCCACTATGTCTTGCTCGGTGGTAAGAGGGTGCCCACGGCGAAAAGCGTCTAGTTGGTCAGTGCAGAGCAGGTGATGGGCAGGAAAAAGCCCGGTTTGCCAGACGGCCGTTGCCAACAGGGATTCGCTCGGCTCCGCCTGGTCGGTAAGGGTGGCGCTGAGGGAGAAGATACCCAGCCCGGTTTCAGGGTGCAGTTCGCTGCGCTTGTAGGCGTGCAGCAGGCTGCTGAGGTTGGTTTGCAACTGTTGGGTAGCGCCATAGGGCAGCAGATTTTGCAGCCCATCCAGCAGGGCAATGGCGCAGTCTGCCCCGTCATTTTGCAGCCAGGCGGTACGAACGAAGCCGAAGCGGTCGCCGGTGCGCCAGGCAATGCGTAGCGTAAGCCGTAAGTCGTGATTGACTTCTTCGAAAATGAGGGTGCTGCCGGGAATGTTTTTGTACAGGTGGCGCTGGCAGCGGTAAGTGTCGGAGGCTATGGATGTGAAGGGTTCCCAAAGCTGGGTACGGCCGTTGCGCGTGACGCGCAGCACAGTTTTGCTGCCGGTCAACTCGTGATGGGCGGTGATTTTATCTTCCGTTTCGTAGGGGAATAGCGCGGAGTTGGCGTCGCCGCGCCCGGCGGTGAGGCCCCCATTGCTGGCGATGAACAGCCAATGGTCCGCGCCGCTAACTAGGCTCATGAAAAAGGGCGGCATCTGGTCTACGTTGGTGATGCGGTAGAAGGGTTCTCCCAGCATCTGAACGTAGGCGCCGGTGTCGGGTTGGGTTGCGCTGGTCTGAATAGGGGTGTTGCCGAGGTAGATAGTAGGAGTTGCCATTGGATTTTTCGGGTTCGGGTTACAGATAGGGGAATTGCTAATCGCCAGGCGCTTTTATGTTTTACGGCCGTTCATAAATGCGTACATAATCCACGGCCATTTGCTGCGGAAAGGTGGTGGTGTCGTCAGGGTAACCGGGCCAATAGCCGCCGACGGCGACGTTGAGAATCAGGAAAAAGGGGTGATCGTAGACCCATTCTCCCGGTACGTCATTGGGCGTAACGGTGTTGTATAACACGTCATCCACATACCAGCGAATCTCTTCCGGGTCCCACTCTACAGCAAAAATGTGGAATTCGTCTGTAAAGCGACGGGTGCTGCCGATGCCAAAGGGCTTGCCAATGCCGTTGGCGCCAGAATAGCCCGGGCCATGCAGTGTGCCATGGACGATACTTGGCTCACTACCGATGTTTTCCATGATGTCAATTTCGCCGCACTGGGGCCAGCTTACCTGGTCAATGTCGTTACCCAACATCCAAAAGGCGGGCCAAATGCCTTGACCCGTGGGAATTTGGATGCGAGCTTCAACACGGCCGTACTGTTGCTCTACTTTGCCTTTTGTAATTAGCCGGGCAGAGGTGAATAACTTGCCCTGCATGCTTTGTTCAAGCACCTGGATAATCAGCTTGCCGTCGTCAATGAAGGAGTTATCGGGAGCATCAGTGTAGAATTGTGCTTCCGCATTGCCCCACCCGTGACCGCCGATTTCATGAGTCCAGTATTCGCGGTTGATGTCTGGGCCGTTAAATTCATCTTGCCAGACCAGGCTCCAGCCATCGCGCTGCCATTCGGGTGTGGGTGTGGGAGAAACGGCCGTTTCTCCCACCATTCTGCCACACGCAACGAACAACAAAGCAGCCATTAGCAAAAGTCCTAAGCGAAGTTTGCTCATAATAGGTTGCCCAGCCTGGACAGGTTTCGCGAAACCTGTCCAGGCTTCAGTTCATCCTTACCGTGAGATGAGGGGTAGATAGAGATATTGCTGTGTATACAAGTAGACCCAATCCAGGTGGAAGGATCCTGTCTCGTCCGGCAGTTGCAGACCATAACCCCACACCGCGCTGAGTGTCAAGCCGTCATCTGGCGCGCCGGCGGGCTGTGCCGCACTGCGGGCAAAATCGCTAAAAGGTAGATTGATTTTACGCCAGCCGGTGAAATCATCTACAAAGCTGGCTGCAAAACGTTCAGCCGTGTCCACTGCCTGGTAGACGCGCACATAATCTATCAGCATTGTCTGCGGGAAGATGATGTCCGGGCTGATGCTGCCGCCAAAGTTGCCGCCAATGGCCATGTTGAAAATCATGTAGAAGGGGTGGTTGAAGACCCATTCGTTAGGAGCCACATCTTCCGGGGCAGCGCTGTGGTAGAGAATGCCGTCCACGTACCATTCAATATTATCAGGACTCCATTCGACGGCGTAGGTGTGGTAGTCATTAGCTACTGGCTCACCAAAGTCGTAGGTGTTGCCAAAGGAGACGCCACCGGAGTAGCCTGGGCCGTGAATGGTACCGAAGATTTCGTTGGGAATGCGGCTAACGTATTCCATGATGTCAATTTCGCCAGATTGGGGCCAACCCACCTCGCCGATATTGGTGCCCAGCATCCAGAAGGCGGGCCAGAGGCCACTGGGTCCATCGGGTACTTGCAGGCGGGCTTCTATACGGCCGTACTCATACGCCATTCTGTCTGCCGAAATCAGGCGGGCGGAGGTGTATTCACACGGGCCATACCAGCAAAGCAAGTCGGTATTTTCCGGTTCCTCTTTCAACATAGTAATGGCCAGGTTGCCATTGCCATCCAGGGCTGCGTTGTCCGAGTTATCAGTGTAATACTGAGACTCGCTGTTGCCCCAACCGGGAATGCCGTTGAGCGTGCCGTCGCCCATTTCATACTTCCAAATGTTAGCGTCAGGGGGGGTGCCCGCCACGCCGTCAAATTCATCATTCCAGACCATTACCCAATCATTGGCGGGCAGGCTGGCGGTCGTAGTAATCTGGTTGTCCAACAGCTCCACACCGATGGTTTGACCGCTATTGCTGCCGAAATACCAGAAACTCAGACCATCGTAACCGCTCCAATCCTGCCCTTGTACAAAGGTTTGGTGGAATTGGGCCGGACCGTTGTAATCCACGGTGAGGACGTTTTCGTAAGCGTCTTGACCTGGCCGGGCGTTGGGATCAGCGGCGGTCAGTTCAGTGATGGCGAAGGAGACGTCACCGCTGCTGGTTAAGAAGGAGTGAAAGCCTTCAAAGTCATGGACCAGGGCCGCATCGAAGGGGTCGTTGTTTTGGATGGTGAGCATGGCACGGCGCTGGAAGCCAAACTCAACGCCCACCGGATTGGCGAGGACGACCATCAGGTTTTCGTCCCCCTCGTGCTTGCTATCTTGCAGAGTAGGCACCGTGAAGGTTTGGTTCAGCTCCCCGGCAGGAATGATGAGGGTACCACTAATGGGGGTGTAGTCGCGGTGCGGGGTGGCGTACCCTTCGGCGGTGGCGTACTCTACGCTGATGGGGTGAGTAAGGGTAACATTAAGGGTGATGGTGAGTACGGCCGTTTCCCCCTCTACCACATCAAACGTTGCGGCCGCAAAAGTTAACAGCGGATCTTGCAGCGCGCCGCCGACATTACCATAGACGGCAAAATCATCCACGTAGCGGTTTTCCGTGTTGCCACTGGTGCCGGTAGTGCCCAGCGCCCAACCATGCACCTCGGCCCCCGTCCAACCGTCGTTGGGTGCGCCATTGCCAATGTCTTTACGGCTCAGGGCGCTAAAAGGAATCTCAACAAGTTGCCAGCCGCTAGCATCATCAACCCATTGATAGCTCCATCGCTCGGCGTCATCGGTGGTAGCCCCCGGGTTGCGATTTTCGGCGATATCTACAAAGACAATGGTGCCTGTGCCCGTGCCATAGTACCAGAAGCAGATCCCCTTGTAGCTACTCCAATCCTGGCTAATCCAGGTATCTACTGTTTCATTCTCAAAGGCGTGGGTAAAGCCACCCCAGCCTACGACCATGGCTTCCAGGTTGATAACCTGGTTGGTCTCATCCTTGCCAGGCACAGGGGGCAATCCAGCGTCGGCCGTGCTGGTGGTGGTAATGGCCACCGTGGTGCCATTCCAATCATCACCCCAAGTGACAAAGCCAATGCCCAAACCGTTGGCATCTTCACCACTGGGCAGGCCATCTTCAAAATCATCAACGACTGTAACCCGCACGAGCAGACCAAAATCATCCACATAACGATTTTCCGTGGTCCCACCGGTACCAGTGGTGCCTAGCGACCAGCCATGCACCTCTTCGCCCGTCCAACCGTCGTTGGGTGCGCCATTACCAATATCTTTACGGCTCAGAGCCGTGAAGGGAATCTCGATAAATTGCCAGCCAGGGGCATTATCCACCCATTCATAGCTCCAACGTTCCGCATCGTCGCTAGTGGAACCAGGGTTGCGGTTTTCGGATATGTCTACAAAGACAATTGTGCCACTACCTGTTCCGTGATACCAGAAGGCAATGCCTTCGTAGGTACTCCAGTCTTGGCTAATCCAGGTGTCTACCGTTTCGTTCTCAAAGGCGTGGGTAAAGCCACCCCAGCCCACGACCATGGCTTGCAGGTTGATAACTTGGTTGGTCTCATTTTTTCCGGGCACAGGGGGCAATCCAGCGTCGGCCGTGCTGGTGGTGGTAATGGCCACCGTGGTGCCATTCCAATCATCACCCCAGGTGACAAAGCCAATGCCCAGACCATTGGCATCTTCGCCACTAGGTAGGCCACTTTCAAAGTCGTCTATGACATCCATTTTGCTTGGGTTAGGGACTTCATCATCCAAAATGGTAACAGTGGCAATGGCGTAAAAGCCCAATTGGGCGTTGACCGGGTTGGTGAGGTTGACGGTGAAATTACGGCTGCCGTCCTGGCTGTTGTTGTCTAGGGTTTCGATGGAGATGGTTTGGGTGAGCACGCCGGGGCCGAAGGTGAGGACGCCACTAGTAGGCACGTAATCACTAGCCGTGGCAGTGCCGTCGATTGTGGCGAATGCCACCGTAATGGTTTGGGTGCTGGTAACGTTGAGGCGGGCGGTGAGGGTAACGGGGTTTCCTTCGCTGACAGTGTAGTCAGCCATTTCAAACTGCACCCGTACTGTCACATTGCCGGCATCGCCGTAGACGCTGAGGTGGTCGAGCAGGAATGAACCATTGGTGCCATCCAGGACGAAGACCCAGTTGTCTACCTGAGACACATCGTAAGCGCCACCCGTGCCAAACGTGGTGAAGGGCAGGGTGATGAGTCGCCAACCGGTGAAGTCGTCTACAAATTCGGCACGGCGGTCGTCGCCAGGCACGGTTTGAATTTCAAACTCGTGGGTGGTGCCGGAGTTCTCGCCGTAGAACCAGAAGCTGATCCCTTGCATGTCGCTCCAATCTTGGGCGGGGCTGATGCCTGCGCCAAAACCTGCCCAAGTGGGTACGTTGGCGGTGATGGAAAGGACATTGTTGGGGCCGACTTGACCCGGCAGGGCCAGGGGATCGCTTTCTGGAATGGTGGGCACGGCCACGTTTAGTGCAGTGCCTCCGTCGCCATATTGGAACCAGCCGACGGGGACGCCGCCTTCAAAGTCGGCGAAGGGTTGTAGGCTGAGTAATTGCAGATTATCCAGCAGGAAGAAACCGGTGGTGCCGTCTAGCACAAAGACCCAGTTGTCTACCTGGGATACATCGTAAGCGCCGCCGGCGCCGAAGGTGTGGAAGGGGAGGATGATTTGTTGCCAGCCGGTGAAGTTGTCTATGAATTCGGCGCGGCGGTCATCGCCAGGTACGGTTTGGATTTCAAGCTCGTGGGTGGTGCCGGAGTTCTCGCCGTAGAACCAGAAGCTGAGAGCGTCGTAGTCGCTCCAATCTTGGGCGGGGCTGATGCCTGCGCCAAAACCTGCCCAAGTGGGTACGTTGGCGGTGATGGAAAGGACATTGTTGGGGCCGACTTGACCCGGCAGGGCCAGGGGGTCGCTGTCTGGGATGGTCGGCACGGCTACGTTTAGTACAGTGCCTCCGTCGCCATATTGGAACCAGCCGGCCGGGACGCCGGCTTCAAAATCGGCGAGGATTGGGAATTCGGCCATAACGACCGCGGCGCGAGCCTTGGATGTTGTGAGAAAGTTGAATGTCATCAGCAAAGCCATTCCGGCCAGGAGGATGACCATTAAGAGGTATTTAGATTTCATGGTAAACTAGGCTCCTCAGCATTTGCCCGCAGGTAAATGACTGAATAGATTGCCCATGTTGCGGTGTCCAGCCAGTTAACATGGGCAATTTCATTTTTGGGGCGCGAGTTATTTGTCTACACCGGTGAAGACGATGCCTTGCATGAAGATGCGTTGGGCGAAGAAGAAGATCAGCACGGGTAGCACCAGGGTGATTAATGCGCCGGTTTGGATGAGGTTGGGTTGCCGCCCGTAAAGGGCGTTGAATTTCTGCAAGCCTACGGACAAGGGCCACAGTTCTGGTCGGGAAACGAGGTAGACCAGGGGGGTGAAGAAGTCGTTCCAGGCGAAGAAGAAGTGGAAGAGAGAAACGGCCGTGAGTGCAGGAATGGACTGGGGCAAAATGACCGACCAGAAAATGCGGAAAGGCCCTGCGCCGTCAATGCTGGCAGCCTCGTCCAACGCCCGTGGAATCTGCATGAAGTATTGCCGCATGAGAAACACGTTGTAGGCGTTGGCAAAGTAATGGGGCACAATGAGCGGTAAGAAGGTATTTGTCCAACCGATGCGCGAGAACAAGATGTAGGTGGGGATGAGGGTGGCTTGAATGGGCAGAATGATCGTGCCGATGAGAATCATAAAGAGCACGTTTTTGCCCTTGAACTCAAAACGGGCAAAACCATAGGCCACAATGACGGATGAGGCAACTGCCCCCAGAGTGCCAAAGCCAGCAATGATAACTGTGTTGAGAAACAGCCGGGGAAAGTTTAGCTCTTCCCACGCTTTGGCAAAGTTTTGCCACTGGGGGTCTGGTTCGTAAACCGGTTCCAATGTGCGCCAGTTGCCTTCCCAATAAATTTCGCCTGCGTCTGGATTTTCTGGGTCAACAAACCAGCTTTCTGTACGTCGCTTGGTTACAATGGCTAACTCACGCAGTTCACCGTCAAGGGGTACTTGCAGCACTTCTACTTCAGTGCCGTCAATCGTGACGGTCTTTTTGGAATTGGGCCAAAAGACCGGAGCCTGAGGGTCGCTCATCTGCTGGTCGCTCTTGAGACCGGTGACGAACATGTAGCCTAAAGGGGCCAAAAAAGTGAAGAGAATGAAGGTGGCTATGCTGGTGATTAAAATGCGGTTTAGCAGCTCACGCTGTCTACTGGACATAGGTGTTTGTGTAAGCGTACTCATGATTAATCCTTCCCGCTGCCGGCGTAGTACACCCAGCGACCCGATGTGGCGAAGAGAACGGCCGTTAATACCAGCACAATCAAGAACAAAACCCAGGCCAGCGCAGATCCGTACCCCATCAGGTTGTATTCAAAAGAGTTCTTGTAGAAATTGAGTGCATAAAACAGCGTGGCATCTTGTGGCCCCCCCGTGCCATTTTTCAGCACATAGGCCAGGTCAAAATACTTGAACGCGCCAATCAGCATCAGGGTCAGGTTATAAAAAATGACTGGCGAAATCATGGGCATGGTTATTCTCCAAAAACGTTGCCACCCATTGGCGCCATCAATCAGGGCCGCCTCGTAAATTTCACTAGGCACACCCTGCATACCCGCCATCAGCGTCAGCATCAAGTTCCCCGTGCCCCATAACCCAATCAGCACCAGCAAGGGATAAATCCATACGGGGGAGTTCAGCCAGTCAGGCCCAGGAATGCCCAATGCTCCTAAGGACAGGTTTAACCAGCCCGTTTGCGTATTGGCTACACCAGCCCAAATGACACCACCGGCCACAACGGGGATCATGGAAGGCATGTAAAACAGTGTGCGGAAGATTGTTTTGCCCCATAAATTTTCCGAATTGACCAGCGATGCCAACCCCACGCCAAAAGCAAAAGTAATCGGTATAGCCAACAATACGTAACGAAATGTGACTAATAGCGATTCACCCACCTTGGCGTCGGTGGTCATTGTCAGGAAATTTCGCACCCCAATAAACTGGGTTGCTTCAGGCCGTACGGGGTTGTAATTGGTAAAAGCAAAAACTAATGTGGCTAAAACGGGTAACAATTGAAAAACAACCAGTCCAATAAGCCAGGGGGAGATAAAGATAAACCCCCATTTTTGCTGCTCTCGTTCTTTGATTCCGCGACTTTGGCGCTTTTTTTGCGATTTGACTGCAGGTGCAGTTTCTGCGACTGCCATCTCTTTCTCCTTTGACCGCATTGTCCTTAATGAATGCGACCACTTTGAGGGCCATTGCCAAAAGGGGGTAATTGTTAAAATGGGCGCACCATCATTTTTGATGGCGCGCCCATTTTGTGCGCTGTTGCTGTGCTTATTTCACTTCGTCAAATACTGCCTGCATTTCACGCAGAAAAGCATTAACTTCGGCATCCAGGTCCAATCCTGGGGTGCTTTGTATTTTGGCCGCAAAGGTGGCATATACGTCGCTGGCTTTGAGGAAGTTGGGCATGCCAGATTCATGGTTGGGGTTATCCGGATAGCTCAAGGCGTCTACAAAGACTTGTACGTCCGCATTGGGGAAGTTTTCCTGGAAGGTAGCCAGGGCTTCATCCTGCAAGCTGATACGGCCAGGGAATGCTCCGTAAACTTGTAGCAATTCGGGCGCAAATTCGCCGAGCATGAGCATGTATACCTCAAAAGCTGCATCGGGGTTGGCGCTAGCTTTTAGGATGCCAAAGGTGTCGGCATGGAGTTTGGCAGTGATTTCACCATTGAAGGAGGGGATGGCAGCAATGTCCCAATTAACGCCTTCAAAACAGCAGGTGTACCAGGTGTGGTTGGGGTTCATGGCTACGTTGCCAGAACCAAAGGTGTTTCCCTGGGCCAAAAGGTCGCTGTTTACGTAGTTGTCATTGGGCCAGAAGTAGTCTTCCCAAATGGCGCTATAGACCCAGGGGAGTGCTTCAGCCCAAACTTCGGGCATTTGGGCATTGCCATCAGCATCAGCAAAGCTGCCGGCACCGAAGAAGGTAAGGTAGCCGCGAATGTCCGTCCACATAGGATGGTAGCCAAACTGGGTGATGTTGTTAGGATCGAATCCGTCCATGGTGGCGTCATTGCCGTTGGCGTCTACTGTGAGGAACATGGCCAACTCCCGCATTTTGTCAAAGGTCCAGGGGTCGCCATCTGCGTAGGGCGCACCCCATTCGTGCGGCGGATATTCTAGACCGGCTTCATCAAAGAGATCTTTATTGTACCAGAGGGCGGAGGGGAAAACGGCGAAGGGGATACCAACTTGCCCTTGGCCTTCAAATTGGTAAAACTCGACCAGTGCAGGGTTGAAGTCGCTGAGGTCTACGTTGTATTTTTCAATGTAGGGGTAAAGTGACCCCCATTGTCAAGACCACAGATCGGGAAAAATAAGGTCCTGTCAT
>CAZDEO010000002.1:0-125950 GCA_964504445.1 uncultured Anaerolinea sp.
AAGCGACTTTATCCAATTGTAAAAGTTCAAAAATCAACTTAACTATGCACTAGTCGCCGGTAACAGGGGTTGTGCGCACAATAACCCGCTTGGCAGCGGCAGCAGCCAGTTCCCGGGGGTTTGGCAGGCCTTCCGCATCGAAGGTGACAAAAAAATGGGGGGCCACTTTCGGGAAGCGGCGAAAGTAGGTGCGCAGATGGTGGGCAACGGCCGTCTCCTCTTCTACCACCTCGGCAACGGCCGGTACATTCTTGCCCGCCAACCGCAGCGTTACCGGAACGCCCCCGCGCAAATTACGCCACCAGACCCGCGTCTTAAAGCTGGTAGTCAGCAGCGCCCCATCATCATCTACGGCAAAACTCACCGGCACAGTGTACTCCTTACCAGACTTGCGCCCAGTGTAGGTTATGAGCAGCATGCCATGGCTGACCAGGCTATGTAGTGGAGAACGCAGCAACAGTTTAACGAAAACGTTGTACCACATGGAATCCTCTCGTTAATGGTCAAGAGCTAATAGTAAACGAAGTAGAAAGAATGTTTTGCACCCTTTCGCCATCGCCTAGTTTGAGCAGGAGGTGGCTCTTGGTGGAATTTTCTAGCGGCAAGGAAGCGGCCGTCACCCTTACCAGCCGCTGGTTGGTCACCAGCATCAACTCAGGCGAGGCCGGCAACAAGCACGCCCCCACCAGGGGGCTGCGCCGCGCAATTTGGGACTGCCCTTTGCTGTTGGGCTTGGGCGGTTGCGGAATCCAGGCTGGCTGCAGGAGACGGCCGTGCCCATCCTCCGTCACCAGCAGCACCCGGTCTGTCTCACGCACCAGCAGCGCCGCCACGACGCGGTCAGTGCTGCCGCAGTTGATGGCCTGGGTGCCAGAGAGGCGCAGTGCTCCCGGGCCATAGCGTACCGCTCGCCCGCTGGCGGTAAAAACCAACAGTTCTTCTGCTGCAGAGGCGCCCAAGGCCACCACGACCTGCCCCAGCAAATTGTGGTCAAATTTATAGGGTACTGGGGTCTCTATATTGGAACGCATGACGTGCAAGGGATACGGCCGTGCTAATCCCAGCGAGGTTACCAACAGCAAGTCCTCCTCCGCCTTTATGCTATCCCATGATGCCAGACTACACACCTGCTCCAGCGGTTCCAGCGCGTACTGCCCCCTCACGGTTAGCCCCGCCTGCTGCATATCTAACAATTGGCGCGGCGTAAAAAGCAAGAAGCGATAGGCATTGGTCACCAGCAAAAGCTGCTCGTCCGGGTCGGCCAACAAGGCCTGGGTCGTGTTGGGGGGCGGCGTCACGGTACTCGCTGTAACCGCAACGGCCGTTGGCGCACCATCATCCCCCAAAAGCAATAGCATCCGCGCCGCCACCGGGCCTGCCGGTTCCCCTTCCTCCATGGCGATGCGCCGCTGCAAAAGAGCGAGATTGATAGGGCTGACATTGGGTCGTTGGTGAGCGGCAGGCTTAGGCAGGTTTGCCGCCGTGTGCGCGGGCAGGTCCAGATTTCCCCGCGCCACTTCGTGGGCCACAATGCCCAACCCGGCCGTCACGCTGCTAAAGGTATCCACGCTGTGCACCTTCTCTACGCCAAAGTGACGGCACAGCATCTCGTAGAAAGCGGGGATTTGCGCCGAGCCGCCGGTGCGGATGACAGCATCAATAGCTTCTGGGGCCAACCCGGCTGCCTGCACAGTTTCCAGCAGGTGCGCCTCGATGGCGTGAATTTCTACGGCGATAACTTGCTCAAACTCCGTGCGTGTTACAAAATCCAGCACGTCAAAGCCCGGCCCTTCCAGGCGAATTTCCGCCCCGCGCTTCTCTGAAAGCCGCCGCTTAGCCTGCTCCACCACCTCATACATACGTAAGCCATAGTTGCCAGAAACCAGGCTCAATAGCGCTTCGATCTGATAGCGCCGCCGGGAAGTGCGCGCTATTTCTTGCAGCAGTTGGCGATTTTCAGAGGTTTGCAGTTCCAACATCTTCTGCCAACTGGTAAAAGAGTCATAGATCCAACGCGGGGTTTCTTTTGCTTCGTGGCGCGGCCCGTACACGCTGCCTTCGCCAAAGTGCTTGGGCAGCTTAGCCCGCACCAGCTTTTGATCAAAGACATCACCCGCGACAGGAATGCCACCCGCGGCCAACACTTCCCGCCGCTGCGGATCGCCCAAGCGCATAATAGTAATGTCCAGCGTGCCGCCGCCAAAATCAAAAATCAGCGTCGTTTGCGGGCGGCCCAGGCTCATTTCATAGCTGTAAGCGGCGGCAATAGGCTCATATTGGAAGTAAACGGTCTCGTAGCCGGCACGCAGCGCCGCTTGTAGCAGCCGTGCCTGCGCCAACCGGTCGTATTCTGGGTCTTGGGCAAAGTGTACCGGGCGGCCCAACACGAGGTGGCGCAATTCCTGGCCCAACAGCTTTTCGGCGCGCACTTTGGCCACGCTCATGTAAAGGGCAACCAGGTCTTCTAGTGGGTAGTAGAATTGGCCCACCACAGCGCCGGGGTAGTCAGCGTCACGCAGGCTGGATTTGATGGAGAGAAAGAGGCGACCAGGCGAGAGGATGTCTACCCAGGCGTAGGCATCGGTAACGTAGTACATGTCGGCGCCAAAGATTTCCATCTCGCCAATCCAGACACGACGCAGTTTGGTGGGGCGGTTGAGGTTTTGCGTGAAATAGGTGGCCACGGCCGTTTGGCCAATCAACACCCGCTGTTCGTTGGTGACGTACAGGGCGGTGGGCAGCACACGCGGGTTGGGGCTGTCGGGGTCTAGGGGGAGGATGTGCAGGGAACGGCCGTTGTACACCGCCATTCCCGAATTCGTCGTGCCAAAATCCATGCCCGCTATCATACACACCTTCCCTCGTGATCTTCCACCCTTTTGGTAAAAAGTCACTAAAACGCAAGGTCAATAGTAGATCTTTCCCTTACGTTGGTCCTGGTTGACTTGCTTAGTCCACTATTGTAATACAAAAATTAACAGCGCCATGTTACCAATTATTAACAACCTCATTCAAAGTGGTAACTACTGTTTGTCATTGCAACCTGCATCACGATTAATCAACTTAATGAAATTAGGAGTCGCTTCAAGAAATTATGAAACCCCATGTGTACCAATTTCGTGGCCAGCGCTCGCTGCTCATTACCCCCTTTATTCTAATTCCGCTGATTATCTTCGGCATTATTTGGGGGGTGATGAAACCCCAAACAGCCCGCGCCACAGCGGAGTTAACTGTCTCAATTGATACGGCATACAACCTGGTCGTAGATTCAAACGTTACCTCCCCCTCCACCTATGCGCCGCGGGTTGCCACTGTTTACGGCACCTTTTGCAACGACGGTGATACCTCTCTGAGCAACGTTTACGGTTACATCGGCAACTACGACGGCGGGAACAACCCCACCCCTGGCCTCTATCCTGCGCGCAACAGCGCTGACGTAAACTTTAGCAACGAATACCCTTGGGCGGCTAATACAGGCAATTACGCCTTCACCCACATTGGCGGCACGGCCGATGCCTCCCGCCACATTGGCGATCTAGACCCCGGCGAATGCAAGGTGCAATATTGGCACTTCACTTACCCGGCCTGTGCCAACACGGCTGCCGGCGCAGCGGTTGCCCCCCCTTGCTCCACCACGCCCTCCTGGGGCGATTCTGTGAAACCAGAAGACGACCTCTGGCTGGAGTTTGACGTTTGGGCTACTGGGATTGATACTGGTTCAGACACGCCCCGCAATGACAACGCCAGGTGGCGAATGACCCTGCGCAACGAGATCTCAGCCATGGCTAATAAAATAAAACCGAACCCGGACGGCCGTTGGTTCAACACCGACACCTCTATCATTGTGCCTGGGCAGGTCATTACCACCAACGGTATTTTGTACACCCTGGGCAACGTGCGGCAAGGGTTTGACAATGATGAGAACTTCACACCCGACTACAACGCCTGGCTGCAACCCTTCGGCGACCCCAGCTACGACCCCTCTTGTTTTCGCCTCATTCGCACCAGCACCGTCCTCACCGTCTCGCGCAGTGCCGGGCAACCCGATCTCATCCTCAATGTAGATGACTTGAACCCCCATCCCACCTATGGCGGGCCACTCTACTTTACCAACCTGCCCCCCGACAACAACGGCGTGGATGGTGAGGTGCGCTACACCTTCTTAGCCCTCAACGGCCCCTGCTCGGTGCCGATTAGCCCCTACCAAGAGGTCGCTTCCGGTTCTGACAATGAAAAGTTCAATGGCGACTATGGCACGGGCATTCCCACCATCCAAAGCTCCGCCCCAGAAGTAACGATCAGTAAAACCGGCCCCGACACAGTGGGCGAGAATGTCCAGTTCACCTACTCTATTCCTTTTGAGAATACAAGTGACACTTACTCGGCCGGCCTCACCCTAAACAGCGGTGGCGTCAATATGCCCCTTGTCATTCGGGAAGAAGTACCGGATGGCTTGCAATATGAAGCGAGTTCAGCGGCCACTGGCAACACCAACCCCACCGACTGCACCAGCGACTGCTACACCATCCGCTACTCCACCGATAGCGGGGCAACCTGGAGTACCACCGACCCCGGCAATCCAATCAGCACCCATCCCGATAACATCGTCAAGATTGAGTGGTGGCTGACCAACCCCCTGCCCACCAATGGCACTGGCGTTGTCACTTTCCAAGCACGAGTCCCCACCGGCTACATCGCTGGCGGTGGCGACCCCTTCATTGTGAACGAGGCGTGTGCCAATTTTGGCGCGGGCACCGACTTTGCCTGCGCCACCGATGTGACGATGGTCACTGGCAACAACAGCGTCGGCGATTATGTTTGGGCTGATGATAACGCCAATGGTCTGCAAGATGGTGGCGAAACAGGCATCGCTGACATTACCGTTTGGCTTTATTGGGATGTCAATGGGGATGGCTTGCTGGATGATGGCGACCTGCTCATTGCCGAAGATGTCACCGACGTTAACGGCACTTACGGCTTTGCCGATTTGCCCGATGGCAACTATCTGGTGGTGGTAGACAGTGAAGATGGCGATTTGCCCACGGGTTACTCTAACACGACCCCGGCCGTTCATGCTGTAACTGGTTTAGGGACAACGCTACCTGATACATACTTGTACGCCGATTTCGGCTTTGGCCCCGTCTTGTCCCTAGAGAAAACCTTAACCAGCGGCAACCCCGCCTACGAAGGTCAACTGGTCACGTTCGATTTAGACTTGACCAACAATTTGCCGGGGGACGGCACAGGGCAAGCTATTTCATGCCAGCATTATTTGTGGGCACAAACGGTGAACGGAACGGCTGGTACGCCCCCCTCAAACGCAGAAGGAACACCAAGTTCATGGGCTAATCAGACACAAATCCGCTTTGCGCCTGATGGAGTTCCCGCATTGGCTGGTTTTGCCCAAAACGGTACAACAAATATAGGCTTAAGCGAATTTACAGTTGGACAACAAACTGGCGATATCCAGAGTGTGCGGCTCATCGCTTATGTTAGCCGAACGACCGCCGCAAGTAACAGCTCTGTTGTGGCAACACTTTGGTTTAATAACGCCGCAACAACAGAGGTTGTAACTTATGATAGTAGTCGCCTTGTAGCGGGTGATACGGTTTACGTATTTGAAGATCTCATCACATATGAACCTGTTGGTGGCTGGAATTGGTCTCATTTTGGCATTCCCTCTGGAGCCGACCCCGGTGGGTTGGTAGAACTTGCTCTACAAGGGAATCGTGGCACAGGAAGTCCCACTGGCAAAGAGTATTATGTTGATGCAATTGGCTTCCTTATTGAAACCACTTCAGGCTGTGGCGGCACAGATAGCACCGTTGACCCCTTGCCCCTCACTGACAGCTATGATGCCGACAAGCTAGAGTTCGTTTCGGCGACGCCGACGGAAAGCGCAACCGGCACGGCCGTTACCCCCTACGCTAACACCGGCACAATCAGTTGGGACAACTTGGGCCCGCTCCATGCCGGCGGCACGAAAACCGTGCAAGTGACTTTCCGTGTGTTAGAACCGGCGGGTAATGCCGCTACCGACACGATCAACTACGCGGCCGTGAATGGGGCGACGTTTAGCAACGGCCGTCCTACCAACCAACCCACCGCGCAAGCCCCCGTAGACATCGAACCGACCGGCTCTATTGGCGACACCATCTGGAATGACCTAGATGGGAATGGCAGTCAAAATGGCGAGCCGGGTCTAGCTGGTGTCTTGGTCAGCCTCACCGCTTCTACCGACGTCACCATCAATGGCGTGACCTATACGGCCGGCGATGTGATTATGACGGCCGTTACCGACGCCAACGGCGAATACCTCTTTGAAGGGCTACCCGACGCCACCTACACCGTCACCGTAGATGACACCAGTCTGCCCGGCATGACCCCCACCTACGACGCTGACGGCCAGGTTGGCACCCCCCATCAATCCACCACCACCATCAGCGGGGCCAACGACAATCTCGCCCAAGACTTTGGCTACACCATCCCCATCATCATCTACGGCAACGTCTGGCAAGACTTTGACGGCGACGGCACCGAAGACGCCGATGACGCCCCCATTGCTAATGTAGATGTCACCCTCTACTGGTGGGATGGCGGTAGCTGGCAAGCGATTGGCACCGAACAAACCGACACCGATGGCAATTACCTGTTCGACGCCATCGCCTACCCCGCCATCGGTACCGGCGACTATTACGTCGCTACCGATCCAACTTCACTACCGGTCGGCCCCATTTGGGACAACACCTACGATCCTGATAGCAATTTCGATGACGAATCAGGCACAATCGTTGTTGCCGCCGGGGAAATGTCCGGCTCCCACGACTTTGGCTACCACCAAACCGGCCCGCACAGCATCTCCGGCAATGTCTACGCCGACTGGAATAGCAATGCCGACTTTGAGGGCAACGACACCGGCTTCGGCGGCATCTCCGTCACCCTCTACAGCGACACCGGCGCCGTCATCGCCACCACCACCACGGCCGCCGACGGTAGCTACACCTTCCCCAACCTGCCCAACGGCACCTACACCGTTATCGTAGATGAAAGCAGCCTACCGCCCCAATACAGCCAAACAGAAGATTGGGACGAACTCCCCGGTGCTTGCACCATCTGCGATGGTAGCGCCAGCGTCACCATTAACGGTGGCGATGAGAGCGGTATAGACTTTGGCTATGAACCGGCCGGGTACGGCACCATCGGTGACTTTGTCTGGCAAGACAACAATGGCGACGGCTACCAGCAAGCTGGTGAACCCGGCTTGCCCAATGTCACCGTCAACCTGTACGTAGACTATGGAGATGGGGATGGCTACGTCCTCGTCGCCACCACCGTCACTGACGCCGACGGGCTGTACAGCTTCGGCAACCTGCCTCCCGGCAATTACAGTGTGGAAGTGGATACGGCCGATCCCGATCTGCCGACAGATGGCTATGGCAACCCCATGGTCACCACCACCCCCACCACCGTTGACGTGACCTTAGTCTCCGGCCAAACCTACCTGGACGCCGACTTCGGCTTCGCCCCCGGCGGCGTCATCGGTGACACCATCTACTGGGACGCCAACGGCAACGCCGAGCAAGATTGGAACGAGTACGGCATCCCCGACGTAGATGTGACGCTCCAAGTCTGGAACGGTAGCGCCTGGGTCTATTATGATGACACAACCACCGACAGTGAAGGCAACTACCTGTTCACAGGCTTACCGGCAGGCGAGTACCGCGTGGTGGTAGATACGAGTAGTACGCCCATTGCTGGCCGAACCCTCACCGGCGACCCCGACACCAACGGCCTCTCCTGCGTCTACCTTGCTGGACTGCCTAACACAGATCCCGATTACTTCTTCCTCCAGTTCTGCGACAGCATACAAGAAGTAGAAATCCGCCCCGGCCAAACCTACTTAGGCGCGGACTTTGGCTACCAACCGACTGGCGTCATCGGTGACTTTGTGTGGCTAGACGGCAACGGCGACGGCGTGCAAGATGCGGGTGAACCCGGCCTGGCTGACGTGACGGTTTATCTGTGTAACACAACGCCATGCGCCAGCGGTAACGCTATCGAAACCACCACCACCGACTACGAAGGGTATTACAGCTTTATCAATGTTGGTGATGGGACATGGTACGTAGCAGTGGATGAATCCACCCTGCCCGCTGGCCTCGCCCCCACCTATGATCTGGATGGTGGCACGACGAACCCGAACAGCGAGACTGAAGTAGTCTTAGCCGCCGGTGACAGCAACCTCAACGCCGACTTTGGCTACCGCCTTAATGGCACCTACCAACTCAGCGGCACGGTCTATTACGATCTGGACGAGAGCGGTGGCGATCAAGGAATTGATGAGCCGGGCTACGAGGGGCAAACCGTTTACCTGTGGCAACTTGTGGGTAGCAGTTACGTGCAAGTGGGCAGCACCACCACCGACACCGACGGCAATTACAGCTTCACCAACCTGCCGGCCGGTAACTACGTGGTCTCCACCAACGCCACCTCCCCCATTCTGAACAACGCCGCCCATACCAGCACGCCCACCCAAAACGACGATACCGCTTGGGAAGCGGTGGAAATTGTTGATCAGAACATCGCAGATGTAGACTTCGGCTTCTTCATCCCCACCGACTTCGACGACCTGCCCGACAGCTACAATACCACCCTTTCCGGCGGCGCGTACCACACCAATAGCGGTGATTCGGGTACTTTACGGCTGGGTACAGGCATTGACCTAGAACCCAACGGTTTGCCCGGCACAACGGCCGATGGTGACAGCTTTGACGATGGCGTAACCCGCGACATGGCTGATTCTTGGATACCCGGCGCAACAGTGCAATTAAACATTACAGTTAGCGGCGGCGACGGCGTGGTCGGCGGCTGGTTCGACTGGAACAACGACGGCGAGTTTACGGCCGATGAGTTTGTCAACTATGGCACGCTCTCTGCCGGGACACACACGGTGAACGTCACTATTCCGGCTGGTTACACCACGGGTCAGGATGTGTACGCTCGCTTCCGCGTCTTTGAACCAGCCAATGTATCCGGCGGCACACTGACGGCCGATGACTACAACGGCGGCGCAACGGGTGGCGAGGTGGAAGGGTATTTGTGGGAGTTCGGCCCCACGGCCGTTTCCCTTCACTCCTTCTCCGCCAACCAGCAAACCCCCATGCTACTCAGCATGGCCAGCATACTGGCCATGCTGCTCCTAAGCGCGACGGCCGTATGGCGGCAACGCCCAACGGCCTGCGCCAATTGACCATTCCCAACGCCATTGCGAAGTCATAAATTTTCTAGCAGCATCTAAACAAAAGAGAGAGGCTGGGTTGCCTCTCTCTTTTTGCTCATTGGGGCCTACCCTCATCCAGACGCGCCAGCAGTTCTGCAAAAGCAGTTTCGTACCTGCCAGCAAAGTTCAACCGCTGATAAACGCGCCACATAGGCGGCAGAGCACACGCCGCCATTTGCAAAGGAATAAACTGCAGCAGCCCTTCATGCTCCAGTTCAATGGCCACATCCGTCTCACTCTTGACCCACCGAGAAGCCACCGCGTGCGGGGAAAGCAATAGCAAAAAAACACCGCTTTCATCCAAGCCCCGATTGATGGCTTCCACCCATTTTTCGCCGGGGCGCATGCTGTCTGGCGCGATCCAGATGCGCCACCCGGCGCTGCGCAAGTCCGCCGCCAGGTGTTGGGCAATGGCGGCATCTTGGTGGGCATGGCTAACAAAAATCTGGCGCAGGTCACGGGGGGCCAGCACCGGCAAGGCAGGCAGGGCCTCCGCCAAAGAGGTCCGCAGCAATTGTTCCAGGTCCCCGGCTGGTCTTTCCCGTTTCAGCGCCGCGGCAAGATCCGCCATCCGCCCTTGCCGCGCACAGTAGTCTAGCAAGGCGCGCGCCTTCTGACTTTTACGCATACTTTCGCCAAGATCGTTGTAGACCACGGGAAAATAGTCAAAGCAAAAGTCCATCAATTCGTGATCGGCAAAGGCGGCCAACAAAAAGCGTCGCAAATGGACGTATTTGGAATCAGGCATAGGGATGCGAATCAGCCTCATTTCTGGGTTGCAGACTTACAAGCACCCAGAGCAATTATCGCCGTTTACCGGGGTTCAAAGGGGGGCAAAAGCAGGGGGCAACGGCCGTTTCCAAAAACAGAGAACGCATGTTCTAATTGGGTATTGTACCATGCCCGCTTTAATCCCCTCTCTTTTCAACTGTGAAGAAGGCGTAAAAGTTAGCCCATTGTGACACAATCTGGCACGGACTGCGTCTTTAATCCTCGGCCAACAAATCTTCTAGGCACATGCCATCAGCCGGCCACTGATCATGCTTTTTCAGCAAGGAAATAGCCTGCAGCACAAGATGCTCCTCCTCACGGATGTCCCCACTGCGCACTGCCGGGGGAATTTCCTCATAGGCATGAGCGAGACTCTCTAATCCGGCAACAAAAAGAGTTTGCGGACCCAAAGAAATCAGCTTTTGGGTGAACATGGCGGGGTGCTGCTTCCAGGTGGCCTGCAAACGGGCCAAAAGCGCTTCAAACTCCGCCGCCAGGCGGGTGTTAATGGATTGCGGCGTCACCAGATCTAAAATGGGGGCGTCTGAAATCAGGTTACATATGATCACATCTTCTTCTTGCGTAATTGTCAGGTCGCCACCGAAAGAAAACGCTTCCACCACCTTTCCCTTGCGGTCATGCAGGGTAATGCGCCCCAGGCATACCTGATAGCTTTTGAGTCCTTGCCAGCCATGGGAGACGGTTAATTTTTCTCGACCACCATCCAAACTGACAACGAAGAAGTCTACCCGCTCCGGATCGTAATGGTGTAACGTAGGCTGGCCATACACGTGAATCTCTAGTCGGCGGTGGCCAAAAGGATATTCTGTGGGCGGGGGATAGAAATGAAAACCAATATCTTCTGTCATAATGATGCTCGCGCGTTATTGCTGCGCCTCCAACTGAATCTCAAAAAGGGCAGGCCAATATTTACCGGTGACAAAGAGACGGCCGTTTTCTTCATCATACATAATGCCATTGAGCACGTCCGGGGGGCGGGGCAGCGCCACGTTGTCCAGCAACCCAGACAGGTCCACCCAGCCGGTGACACGGCCGTTTTGCGGATCAATACGCGCAACGCGATCCGTCTGCCAAACGTTGGCCCACACCTCCCCATTGATAAACTCCAACTCATTGAGGCGTACAACCGGCCCCTGATCATCATACACCGTCACCCGGCCAATTTCCGCCAGCGTTTCCGGGTCCCAGAAATAGAGGGTATCTGTGCCATCGCTCATAATCAGCTTTGCGCCATCATGGGTAATGCCCCACCCCTCGGTAGGGTAGCTGAATTCTTGCAGCAGCGCAAAACTCGTCTTGTCATACACAAAGCCGGTATTGTTGCGCCAGGTAAGCTGAATGATGGTGTCTTCCCAGACGACAATGCCTTCGCCAAAGTATTCGTCCGCCAGGCTAATACTTTGCAGCACCTGCCCGGTTTCCAGGTCTACCCGGCGTAGGGTAGAAATGCCGCCATAGTTACGATTGAGGCCCGTACCCTCAAAAACTGCGCCATTGTCCCACACCAGCCCCTGGGTAAAGGCGTTGGGGTCATGGGGAAAGATGTTGACAATGCGGTAGGTGTAGAGGCTGGGCGGCCCGCTGGTGACGGTTACTATAGGCAAAAAAACGGGCGTGGCTGTAGCCGTGGGCGCAGCAGGGGCAACGGCCGTTGCCGTCGGCGCCCTTTCCGTCATCCCACACGCCGTCAACAGCACAAAAACAATCAATAACCAGCACATTTTTTTGCGACTTACCATCTACCATCCTCCAGAGAGTGGCGCAGCAGTTGCCCGTTAAGCGCCTGGCTGCTTTTTCGGAATGGGCAATAATGCGTGGGTCCGGGCTTTATACTTGCGGTATTGATCACCAAAAATCTCCTCCAGGTAGGTTTCCTCCTGGGGAATCAGGTAACGAAAATAGACATACGTTCCCAGGCATATCAGCAGCATCAGCCACGAAGCCGCCGCCACCGCCAGCCCCGGCATAATGCCCAAAAGGTGGGCCGCGTACAGCGGGTGGCGCATATGCGTGTACAGCCCCTTGGTCACCAACTGCCCGGCTCTATAAGCCTGGGTTGCCGCCCGCGCTGCGGCCACCATCCACACCAGCCCCCACACTACCCACAAGGCGCCTAGCAGAAATACGGCCGGGTTATCCAGGAAGGGCAGGCGCAGAAAGGCAAAACGGCCGTTCAACCAGGCCGCCAACAGCAATGCCCCATAGCCCGGAACCAGCAGCCGCAGCCCCACACCCCACATGGACATTTTACAACTGTCCCACCGTCGCGTCCCAACCCGCCAACAGCTTCTGGTAAGCGGGGTCGGCATACCGCTGCAGCAAAAACGCCGGGGCATAGTCAGGCAATGTGCCGCCGGTAACGTGAGCGGCCAACAATTCCCCTGCCGCCATAGCCGCCATAATGCCATAGCCAGACAGCGCGCCAATGACGTAAGCGCCCGGCACCGGCAGCGGGCCAATTAATGGCCGATTTTCCTGCGTCTTGCAGTAATACCCCCCGTCCACCACCGGCTGCGGCATCCGTTCCAGGTAAGCTTTTAGGCCAGGAATCATGCGCGTCAGACCGCGCACTACCACTTCGCCATACTCCGGCTCGAAACGCGTGGGCCATACCGGCTCCTGCGGCGCAATGTGGTAGGTCCACAGCAGCAGCAAAGTAGCGGCGCCCTCACCCCCTTCCGGGCGGAAATGAGCGCCGCCGGGGAATTCTTGTAGCAGCCAGCGGGTTTCCTCGCTCTCCGCCAAAAATTCCCGCTCCTCAGCGCTCCAGGGCAGGGTAACCGGGTCTGTCCAAATCATCAGTGGCAGGTGACGGGGTACCACGCCCAGGGTGTCCTCAAAGGCCACTTTGCCGTGCAGCTCATTGAAGACAGGCAAGTCCACTCCCAGCATCTCCCCGGTCTGGCGCAGTAGGGGGCCGGAGGCAAGGATGTACTTTTCGGTGGCAATGGCTAATGGGGCCTGGTTTTGGTCAACATGAACGGTGTGCACACGGCCGTTTCCCAACGCCACCTCCGTCACCCGCCCCTTCACTAACTGCGCTCCGTGGGCTTTCGCCTGATCCAGTAGATACATGCCAAACTGCTGGGCACTGAGCCAGCCGCAGCGGCGGGGGTGCAGCACCGCCAGGGTATCATCGGCCACAAAAGGGAAGTGCTGCCGAATCAACACCGGGTCCAGCAGCAGGTCCGCGCCGTCAGGTTGGTTATGGTAGCCATGGGCCGGAGCGGGCCGGTAAGGGGGCCCGCCTGCGCGCCCGTCGTGCACGCGCACCGGCCCGGCCCCCAAAGCGGAAATGGTGCGCGCATTTTCCTGGAAATCAGCTACTTTGGCCGGATCGGCCGTCATAAACACGTAGCCCCGCCGGTTCAGGTGAAAATAATTATCGCTTTCGTCAGCCAGTTCCTCCAGCAGGTCGATGGAGCGGTTCATAAAACGCACCATGGTGTCGCCAGGGCCGGGCCACCAGTTACGGTAGCATTCGGTGGATTTGTCGCTGGTCAGGGTCAGCGGCGGACGGTCATCCACCAATACCACATTACGTATACCCTGCTTTACCGCCAGATGATACGCCGCCGTAACCCCGGCAATGCCTGCGCCACATATCACCACCTCTGCTTTCATTCTGTCACCTTCCTAAATAAACAATTAGCCTGGTCATGGCTCCTGGCGCGCGGCCTTTTCCTTTTTCAGTCGGGTCGCGCCGTCGCGGGTAATCTGGAAATGGTCAAAGTCGCGGGCCACGTAGGTGCGTCGAAATATGGCGCGAGCCTCCTGGCGCACGTCTCGCTCATAGTAGCGGCGAGAGAGATGAGTGAGAATCAGCGTTTGTACGCCGGCGTCGCGGGCCAGTTGGGCTGCGGCAGCAGCCGTCATGTGTCCAAAGTTGCGGGCCATTTCTGCTTCTTGGGCCACATAGGTAGATTCGATGACCAGGGTATTGGCGTCTCGGCAAACGTCCACCAGGCCATCGGTGCGGCCCACGTCGCCGATATGCACGTATTTGACGCCGGGAACCGGCTCACCCAACACCTCGTCTGGTTGAACGGTACGGCCGTCAGCCAGGGTCACGGGCTGGCCACGCACCAGCAGGGAGCGTTCAGGGCCAAAGGGCACATTAAGGGCCTCTGCTTTTTCTGCCAGAAACGGCCGTCGCGTTTTTTCCTCAAACACAAAGCCAAAGCTGTCTGAGCTCCGGTGACTGACGGGAAAAGCGGACAGGGTGAACTTATCATCTTCCATAATCACGCCCGGCTGCAAGGGCTGCAATTGAATGTCTACGGGCGGGCGCACGCCCAAAAAGACCACCTTGTAGAGCAGGTTGCTGACGCGCTGCAGCGCATCTTTGCCCCCGTATATTTCCAAATTCTCTAAATTTTCCCAGCGGGCCAGGGTAGAAATCAATCCTCCCAGGCCTAAAATGTGGTCCAAATGACCATGGGTAAGCAGCACTTTATCCAAGCGCTTGAAGCCCAAGCCGCTTTGTAGAATCTGGCGCTGGGTCCCCTCGCCACAGTCCAGGAGAAACCGGTAATGGCGGTGCAAAATGATGTGTGCCGAAAGGCCACGATGAACAGAAGGAGCAGAGGAAGAGGTGCCAAGGAAGATGAGTTCAAACATAGGAATGGTCGGATCAATGTGCCTGGTGTTGGGTAGCTGGTGTCAAGGTTTTGGGAAGGCGCAGCCGGTTATTGTAAGCCGCCCCGGCTGGCCCTCGGCACCCTCTATCTGAATCTCCACATCTAGCCAACGGCGCAGCAGGGTCGCATTGGTGAGGGTATGCTGGGTGATGGCTTCGGTTGTGAAGGACGAACGGCCGTTAGCTAGAACCAATGGAAGTAAAAGTTGGTCAGCCAGGTACCGGTCAACGGCCACCTTATTGTCCATGAAAGATAAGATGTGGGCAACGGCCGTTTCCGCCACTTTGTCCGCCGGCAGCCCCTTACGCCCCAGGCTGGTTGCCCCACCGCCCGAAACCCACAGCATGATCCCGGCCCCTGGTCCGCACCCCGACTCGCGCACAGGCTGAATGTTCGGCTGCAACCCAGCCTCCCTCAGCAAGTTATGGGCGCGGCGGGCCATGCGCTGCGGAATGTGGGCCGGCAGGTTGGTCACGGCAGCCAGTCCGCCCACTTGACGGGTCGGCGTATGGGTAAAGTAGGTGGCTTGCAGCTGCGCGGCGGGGTGAATGACGGCCGTCATGTGCCCACCCCCTGCCGGATACCAACCCCACTCCTGCAAAGACAGCTCCACCCTGGCCCCCAGCCGGGCAAAGGCGGGCAAAGCCACTTTCGTTAAATAGTGAAAAGGGGGGCTATAGGGCACGTGGGTGCCACCGCGCAGCACAATCCGGGACGGGGTGTCAGCAAACAGCAAGGGCCACAAAACCGCCTGCAAAATGAGGGGCATGGCCCCGGCAGAACCGCCCTGGGCCGCATCGTTCACGTCAAAGTGGTACTCTCCGCCCCGCGGCGGGGCTTGTGGATGGAATTCTAGGGTCTGGGAATTGAGGGCAGCCCCTTTGACCTGGGCCGCACACAAGACGGCAGCCGCACGCACGGCCGTCAGGTGCTGGGGGCGCAGACCGGGTTTGGGTCGTCTGGCGCGAATGTTGAAAAGGTGGAACGGCCGTTGCGTCAATACCGCCATACTCAAACTGGTCCGCAGCACCTGTCCGCCGCCTTCCCCCAGGCTGCCATCAATTTGCAACATCCGCAGTCTCCTTAACCAATATACACCTGCACCTGGTCACCGTCTTCATCATCCACGTGGACTACCATAGGTTCTGTATCTCCCTCTCGCCAGCCAGCTTGCGCGGCCGCCAAAAACGACTCGGCCATGTTCAAATGCGCCTGCGTACTGGCGTCAGCCCAGCTGCGCGCAACCCGCACACCCCAACCCGCCAGCCCCAACGGCAGTGGAAAACTAATGGCAATGCGTTTGCCGCCATGCTCGCGCACGCGCACATGCAGCCAGGGTGCACGGCGGCTCCACCAGGCCAGCACCGTCAACACGAAAGCCAGCAAAAACAGGCTCCACACGCACATAAAAGCCAGGGTAATGGCGCCCTCTGAACCTTGATAGATAGTTCGCAACCAAAACCCAAAGACAATGAGCAGCGCCATTGCTACAAAAAAAGGTATTTGCCAAAATCGACGGAACCGGGCCATATCTGGCGGTCCTTCCGGGCTAACAATCTCACCCCGCAGTGGTTCGCGCCCCGCCGCTTCCGCTTCATCATGGGCACCCCCTTCTTCAAGAGCCTGCAGCAGAGCCATAGCCTGGTCTGTTGTAATCTTACCATCTTGCAACATTTGTAAAATTTGCTGTCGCTCTTCTTGCATGGCTAGTCTCCTAAAAGTTGTGCATGGGCAACCTATAAAGCAGCTATTCTGTGTCTCATTCTACCACAAGCCTGGCCTGCCCAAATGGCTGGTTGGCAACAAAAAAAGCCCCCGTTTTCAGGGGGCTTTGTCAGAAAGATAGAAAAGGAACTTTCGTTTAATAAGCGCCGTCACCACGTAAAACGGCTGGAATAGTGCGGAAAATTATTTTCACGTCCAGCCAGATGGACCAATTGTGGATGTACTCCATATCCAGGTTCACTCGCTCATCGTAGGACGTGTCGGAACGGCCGCTCACCTGCCACAAACCCGTCAACCCCGGAATAACTGTCATCAAGGTGTCGCCCCACTGTCCATACTTGCTAATCTCGTCAGGGGCAATGATGCGCGGACCTACCAGCGACATGTCGCGCAGCAGCACATTCAACAATTGGGGCAGCTCATCCAGGCTAAATTTGCGCAGCAGTTTACCCACAGGGGTCACGCGGGGGTCGCATTTCAGCTTATAGTTGCGGTCCAACTCAGCTTTCAACTTGGGGTGCTGTGCCAAAATCTCATCACCATTGATATACATGGTGCGAAACTTGAAAGCGTCAAAGGGGCGACCACCCCGACCCAAAACTCGCCGCCGGTAGAAGACTGGCCCTGGTGAATCTAGCTTAATAGCCAGTCCAATCACAGCGAATAGGGGCAAAATGAAGAGCAATGAAGGGACAGTAAGGGTGTAATCTAAAATGGCTTTTAGGATTTGTGCTGTCATCCGTGATTGTCTTTTTTCGGTTGACGCCGATTGGACGGGCGCCACGTTTGTTTCAGGCTTTTTAATAACCACTTTATTAGCCACGGTTGTCTGTACCATATTTACCTTCCAAATATCTCTGCGGTGATGAAAGTTTGATAATGACGTGTTCATTTCACTTATTGGGGAACTTAAAGTGAGTGTAGGATCTTAAGCTTACAAGGAAACTTACACTTAACTTACACACAAACTTATATCAAAGCCCCTTTTTCCAATCGTTCATTCCCCCTAAATAGGCGCATATAGCCATTGACCCGATAAAGCGATATGCTATGCTTGGCATTGTTATCAAATTGTCACAGCATCACGTGAGGGAATGGTTTATCGTGCAACCTGTAACCATCGTCATTCCTGCTTACAATGAAGGAAAGGGTATTGGTCCAACCTTGCAAAAGGTACGGCAAGTTTTGGTTGCAGCAAACATGACCTGGGAAATAGTGGTGGTTGATGACGGATCTATTGATGATACGGCAAGCGTTGTCCAGCAGTTCGATTACGTGCGGCTCATACAACATGGGCAAAACAAAGGGTATGGCGCATCGTTAAAAACCGGTATCCGCCAGGCACGCCATGAAATAGTGGCTATTATTGATGCCGACGGCACCTATCCGTGCGAAACGATTCCCAGCCTGGTGGAAGCAATGGACACTCATGATATGGTAGTGGGCGCGCGTACTGGGGAAACGGTGCAGGTGCCGCTGGTGCGTCGTCCAGCAAAATGGGTCTTGAACCGCCTGGCAAATTACCTGAGCGGAATGGAAATTCCCGATCTGAATTCAGGGCTGCGCGTGTTCAAACGGGATGTAGTGACGCAGTATTTCCGGCAGCTTCCGGCAGGGTTTTCTTTTACGACGTCTATCACGCTGGCGATGCTGACCAATGATTACAACGTCCTCTACGTGCCCATCAATTATTTTAAACGCACGGGGCAATCGAAGATACGGCCGTTGCGCGACACCATTAACTTCTTCTCCCTCGTCGTACGTGTCATCCTCTCCTATCGTCCCCTGCGCGTATTTGTGCCCATCGCCATCATCCTCAGCCTCATCAGCTTCACCAAAGTCATTTACGACATCAACGCCTACGACTTTCACATTGCCACCTCCACCGTTGTCATGCTCACCCTCACATTTCAAACTATCGTCCTGGGGCTAATTGCCGACCTCGTCGTTTCACTGCACAAAAGCTAGCCATGAAGCAAAAAACACGCGAAATTGGGGCACTGCTGCTCCTGCTCACCCTTTTCGCCTTTGCCTACACCTACAACCTGGGTGGCTGGCTCATTTCCGACGATGAAGGCACAGACCTTTACGAAGCATGGCAGTTCCAGCAGGGCAATATCCCCGGCATAGACTTTGCCGCCGAGCAGCAGCCCCTTTACCTTTTTGCCGGAAAAGCGGTGCTCAATCTGGCCGGGCGGCAGGTTGCGCCAATGCGCTTGCTTTCGGCCGTGCAGGTGCTAGCGGGCGGCTTCATTTTGGCCCTGGCTGTGCGCGGCATTTGGGGAAACCTGCCCGCAATCCTCACCTTAGGCTCCATCCTGAGCAGCGGCGTCATCATAGAATTGTCCCGCATCTATCGCCCTGATCCCATGATGTTTGCCTGGGAAATGGTGGGGCTGGCGGCCATACTGCTGGCCACGCATAAACAAAACCGGCAATGGTGGGCGGCTGCCGGGGCCGCATATGGCATGGCTGTGCTTTTTAAGCCCTTTGGTGTGCTGCCGTTGGTAGGCCTTGTTTTGTTTTTTTTGCATGAGTTCTGGCAGCGGCGCGGCGCATGGCAAGCAGTTTTGCAGGATGGGCTGACCTTTGCCGGGTTGTTTTTGCTGGTGGGCGCGGGGGGATCGCTGTGGCTGTACGGCCGTACCGGCTTCTACTACCTGGAAATTTTCAACCAGCACGCCGGCCTAATAGAAGAAATCAACCTCCTTTCCCGTCTGGGCATCATGCTGCGTTACTACGGCTCCCTGTTTCTGGTAAATGGCGTCCTCGTCTTCCTGCTACCCCTGGCCCTCCTCAACCGCAAAAATGGGGGGCCGCTCGCCACCCCTACACGCCTGTTGTTGTGGCAGCTTACCGTGCCCTTTGTCTTCATCCTCTTTCCCCGCCCCTTCTTCTTGCGTTACTACATTTTTCTCATTCCAGCACTGGCCATTATGCTGGCGCAGCAGGTGCAAATAACCCAGCAAAAGATTGCTCCCCACCGCAAACAATTTGCGCTCCTTTTTGTGCTGCTGCCCCTGATCTTTGCACTGTTCACTACCCGCCCGCGCCCCGCTTCTCTGCTGCTGCGCCACGAGACAGACACCCAGGCCATCGCCGATTTTATCGCCGCCCACACCGAGCCCAACGAGCTGCTGCTCTCCGATTACGCCATGATCAATTTCCTTGCCAGCCGCCCTTCCATTTATGAAGCTTCCATCATCGCCGCCGGACGCATTCAGGGTGGCGTCGTTACCGGCGAGATGCTCATCCAACGCATGACAGAAGCGCCGGTACAGATGGTACTGCTGCACCTACCGGGCGGAGAAAAGGGGCCGGACCATTTATATTATTTGCAAGATTACGGCCGTTTCCGCGCCTATCTCGATCAACATTACACCCTCCTGCAAACATTCGACCGCCAGGGCCAATACATCGAACTGTACCAACGCCAGGAAAAGTAAAATGGACACCCCCATTCCCCGCAAACAATGGCTGCTCATCACCCTGCTTATCCTGCTCATCTCCGCCGCCGAAAGCGCTGCCATTCAGCACACCTTCACCTCCCAGCTTCCCGGCGGCAATGATTTCTATCCCCGCTGGGCCGGAGCCAAAGCACTGCTGCTGGAGGGCCGCGATCCCTACAGCCCAGAAGTCACGGCCGAAATCGAAGCCATCCTCGACCCCCAGCAGCGCCGCACCAACAGCTTCAGCTTCGCCTACCCCCTGCACGTCATATTTACACTTTGGCCGCTAGTTTTTATCAACTATTCCTGGGCGCAAGCAATTTGGATAGTCTGCCTACAATGGCTCATTTTGGGCAGCGTAGCGTTGCTGCTACGGCAAGGGAGGTGGCCACAGAAGGGTATGATAATGGGAATCGCCCTTCTGTCGGCAATTTTCTTTTATCCCGCAGCACGGGCCATCCTTTTGGGCCAATTCACCCTACATGTCCTGCTTTTCCTCATTCTGGCGGTAGTGGGACTGCGGCAAAAGCGTGATGGCTGGGCCGGTTTCTTCCTCGCCGCTACCTCTATCAAGCCACAAATGGTGTTACTAGCAGGATTATGGCTGATGTTTTGGGCCATCCGGCGGCGACGCTGGCGCTTTGTGGGCAGCACTCTCGCCAGCGGTGTGGGCATGTTCGCCGCCTCGCTGCTGCTCTTCCCCCGCTGGCCGCTCAGCTTTATGGCCGACCTGGGCCGCTACGTCGAGCGTGCCAGCGGCCTGAACCCATTGGATGTATTGATTGGCACACTGATTCCCGGCGGATCGGTGGCACTGCGTTGGGGGATAACAGCCGTTCTCCTGCTACTCCTCCTTTGGGCCTGGGCGCGTGCCCTGCGCCGCAGCGATGACGCCTTGTTTGACCATGCTCTCTACTGGGGCATCACCACCAACCTGCTCATTTTCTTCCAGACGGGCAGCACCAACCAGATTTTGCTGCTGCTGCCCCTTGCGGCCTGGCTCAGGCTGCTGTATGCCAGATTTGGCGGATGGGTGACGGGAACGGCCGTTCTCTCCCTCACCCTCACTCCCTGGTTCCTCTTCATTACCACCATCAGCGGCAACTACGAAAACCCGCTGCTGCTGCTGCCCCTGCCGCTCCTCGCCCTGGTCATTTTATTAGGGCGATGGCACGCCGCCGCCTCATGAACCGTTGGTTGCACATTGCCCTGCAAATCATCAGCTTTTTGCTGTTTGCCGCACTGTTGTGGTGGGCCGGGCCAGAACCGTGGCAGCAAGCTCTGGGCGGCGACCGGCACGCCCTGCTGTTAGCCCTGCTGGCCCACGGCGCGGCAGGCATGGTCTCCGGGGCGCGTCTGCGGCAGGTAACTCAGGGCCTCATGCGCCGTCCCGTTGCTTCGTGGCGGCGCTTTTTCTATTTGAACATGGCCGCCCGCGCCCTGGGGCTTGTGCTGCCGCGCACCCTCAGCACGGTGGGCGGCAAATCGGCCGGACTACGAGCGCTGAACGTGCCCTTGCAGCACGCCGTCTGGGTAGTGCTGGTGGATAATCTGTTCGACGTGCTGCTGTTGGCCGTGCTGGCCTTGCCATCTTTACTTTATTTTCAAGGGTTTATTTCTGCAGCGCTCTTGTTCATCCTCTGTGCTGTATTCACCCTGCTGTTTGGCGTAGCAATGGCCTGGCTGCTGGCAACGCACCATTTGCTGCCACTGCTGCGCCAATTGGCGCGTATCCCCTGGCTGGCCCGGCGCGTAAAACCAGCTCAGTTACAAAAATTGCTACCAGATGCAAGAACGGCCGTTATCATCTTAGCCTGGACGGTGCTGCTTAACCTGCTCCTTGTCCTGACCTACGTCCTCATCGCCGAGGCGCTGCACATCACCATCCCCTTTGCGCTCATGCTGGCCGTTTTTCCCATCGTGCAGCTCAGTCTGATTATCGCCATTGCCCCCGGCGGCCTGGGCATTTTTGATTTGGGCTGGCTGGGGCTGCTGGTATTGGGCGGCCTGTCGCAGGCAAACGCAACCACCTTCACCATTGCCCAACGTGCGTACATTACCGTGTTTGTATTAATCTGGACGGCCGTTAGCTGGGCATTATCACTCACTGAACGGCAAAGAACTTAATAGGTGAAAAACCCTCCTGTCACATATCACCCATCACGTATTCAAAAATTATGACTAGACCATCTCGACTCCATTGGCTCCTCATCGCCCTCTTCATCCTCTGGCTCTTCTTCAGCATCGCCAGTTACTTCGTCGTCTACAAACCCATCACCCCAGAGCTAAGCGCAACGCTGGCAGCCCAGCCACCTCTAGCATTTTCCGTCGCCGCACTGGGGCGTAGCCTGCTCGATCTGCTGACCGCCCTGTGGATTGCCTTCTTTGCCCTCGGTCTGGGTCTGCCCATCTGGCGCTGGCTGGGTGTGGCAGAGCAGAGGAGCAAGGGAGCAAGAGAGCAAGGGAGCAGGTCTGTCACCCTTGTCCCCCTGCTTTTCAGTTGGGGCCTGGGATTTGGCGCGCTGGGTTTGCTGGTGCTGGGATTAGGGCTGATTGGGTGGCTGCAAACGGCCGTTCTCCTCCCCACAGCCATTGCCCTCACCCTGCTTACCCTTTGGGAAATTTGGCGATTAGGGATTAGAGATTGGAAATTAGCCAGTCTCCAATCTCTAATCTCCAACAAGCTGATCGCCCTCTTCCTCCTCCTTACCCTGGGCATGGCCCTCACCCTGGCCCTGCTGCCCCCCACCGACTGGGACGGCCTCTTTTACCACCTCAAAGGGCCACAGCTCTACCTGGCCGCCGGCGCCATCCGCCCCGGCATAGACCTATCCCACCTGCACTTCCCCGCCCTGTTTGAGATGCTCTATACCCTGGCCATGGCCCTGCGCGGCGACGTGAGTGCCCAATTGCTACACTTCTTCTTCAGTTTGCTGCTGGCCGGACTGGTGGCGGTCATGGCGCGGCAACTGTTTGGGGTGCGGAATGGGGGAATAACGGCCGTACTCTTTCTCTTCGCCACCCCCATGATTTTGCTGCTGGGCACGTGGGCTTACAACGACCTGCCCCTGGCTTTTTACAGCGTCGGGGCGCTTTACGCCTTCATTCGCTGGCAAAAAGGGGAAAATGCGCGCTGGCTCATTCTCAGCGGTCTCTTCGCCGGGCTGGCCATGAGCATGAAATACACCAGCTTCATCACGCCCTTGTTCATTGGCCTGCTGCTGCTGTGGCAGCACCGCCGCAATTTGCGTCAAAGCTGGCGGCCGCTGCTGGCCTTTGCCCTGCCCGCCGCCCTGGTTGCCGCCCCCTGGTATCTCAAAAATTGGGCCTTCACCGGCAATCCAGTGTACCCCTTTGTGTTTGGCGGGCGCTTCTGGGATGATTTTCGCGCTGCCGCTTACAGCGAAACGGGAACCGGTATTGGGCTGGACCCGGCGGCCTTGCTGCGCCTGCCCTACGACCTGACCCTCGGCCTGCGCGACGCCAGCCAGGACGGTCCCACCGGGCCGCTGTATCTCGGTTTTTTGCCGCTGCTGCTGGCTTTTGCCCTGCGCCGCCGCCCGCAAACGCCACCCGCCTTCCGCACCATCACCCTCTATGCCCTGGTCGCCTACGCTTTTTGGATGTGGGGAGCCATCACCTCCTCAGGATTGTGGCAGTCGCGGCTGCTGCTGCCCGCCTTTGTGGCCCTTTGTCCGCTGCTGGCCTGGCTGCTGCAAGCTACGGAACAGTGGGATCATCCCCAATTTTCTACCCGCCGCTTTTTGAACCTGGCCATCGCTTTTGTGCTGGCGCTGGTGCTGTTAGGGCAATTCTCCCACTGGCTGACCATCAATCCCTTGCCCTACCTGCTGGGGGGCGAAAGCCGGGATGGGTACCTGCTGCGCCGCCTGGGGCCACATTATGCCGCCATGCAGTCCATCAACGAACTGCCTGAGAATGCGGTGGTGACTTTCCTCTGGGAGCCGCGCAGCTATTACTGCCAGCGTGATTGCCGCCCAGACACTATTTTGGACAAATTCGGGCATCTGGTTTACCTGCATGGAGATGCGGCGGGGATTGCACAAGCGTGGCGCACAGAGGGGGTAACTCATGTGCTGCTGTGGCGGCTGGGGCTGGATTTTGTGCTGCAAGATGGGGGTGGGGGGGCAACGGCCGTTCCCCAACCCGATCCCCCGGCCCTGACCGAACTACAAACCAACCACCTCGACCTGATAGGCGTGGTTGGCAACAACTACTACCAGCTATTCGCTCTGGGCGATCAGTAACCCCGATCTACATCCACCCGATTGGGCAGCGGTTCCCCACGAACCGCCGCATTCAGCAGTTTCGCCAACTGCGCCATGCGCAGCTCCGGCGTGGCGTCGCTGCTGCCGCCCCGGTGCGGGCTGAGCACCACATTTTCCAACTCGTGGAAGGGATAATTCCCCGGCCACGTAGCCGCCCGCGCCGCCTCATCCGCCGGATAGCTGTACCAGACGTCCAAACCGGCGGCGTGCAGCCGCTTGCTGGCTAACGCCTCGTAGAGCGCCTGCTCATCCACAATGGGGCCGCGCCCAATGTTCACCAGCAAAGAAGGCTGTGCCAGCCGCGCCAATTCTGCCGCGCCAATCAGCCCCTTTGTTTCCGGCGTCAGGGGCAGGCAAATGAGCAGCGCGTGGGCCTGGGGCAGCAGTTCCGGCAAGGCAGAGGCCGGATAGATAGTCGCCACACTATCTTCTTCGGGCGCGGTTTGGGTATGGCGGGTGGCCAACACGCCCATACCCAGAGCATGGCACAGCCCCGCCACCCGTTGGCCAATGGCCCCATAACCCAGCACCAAAGCCGTTTTATCATTGAGCAGCACCGAGGGGCCGGGGCGATTGTAGCGAGGCCGCCAATCGCCGCGCCGCAAAGCCTGATCAAAGGGTACCACAAAGCGCGCCGCCGCCAGCAACAGGCTGAGGGTCAGCTCGGCCACGGGGACGGCGTTGTGGTGCAGGTTATGCACGGCCACGTGGGGAAACTCGGCGATGAGATCGCGGGTGCTGCCGGGCAGCCCGGCCCAGGGAATGATGACGGCGCGCAGGTGCGGGCTGGCGGCAAACTGCTCGCGGGTAGGACGGCCGCCCACAAGAATGTGTACATCGGCGTCTGGTGGCAGGTCGCCGGTGGTAACGTGTACGCCGGGCAGCAGGTGCCGCTGCAACAGAGCCAGGCTGTTGGCTTCGGGCAGGTCGAGGAGGTGGACGTTGAGAGTCATCTTGTTATGCAATCCAGTGCTGCCATTGCAACGGCCGTTCCTTCCCCATGGCCTTCAAGTAAACGCTCACCTTGCCATAGAAGATCAGCAGCGCTTCCTTGTAAATTTCAAGCTGCCAGCGCGGCGGTACCTGGAAATCCGGGCCGCGATCAATCCGCTTAGCCGCCAACTCTTCCTCAGTCAGCGCCGCCAACGTGTTGCGCAGTTCTGTGTCCAGCGCGGCAAACCACGCCTGCAGCTGAGCCACGCTGCCCGCCAGTCCCGGTGTTTCATTACGATACTCAAAATCTTGCGTAAAGGTCTTGAAAGATTGGATGTAGCTGTATTCCACCTCCCCAATTTCCCGGCACAGCTCACCCAGAGACGGGTTATCGCCACCCGGCGTAAAAGCCAGTTCGTCATCGGTGAGAATGCCCATCAACTGGTTGCGCAATGCCTGATACATTTCAAACAAATCATACACTTCGCGCATGATGCTGTTCATCGTGTCCTCCTTTAGATTTGCGGCGGCCTCTGGCGAATGCGGGACAGCCAATCGGCCGGTTCCGGAGAACTCCACATGGCTTCAATCCACCAGGTGGCCCCGGCTGTGGCATAGGCTTGCAGCGTTTCCTGCCCCGCCTGGGGATTTGCGCCAGGGGTTGCGCCTTCCACAATGATGTCAAAGGGCGTGCCTGTGGGGCGGCGAGCAGCGATGTAAGCCTTCATCTCGGCCACCTCGGCGGGATTAGCCTGGCGCGGCGGGCCGTCGGCGGGGATGACGGTGGGCAGCAGGCCGTCGCAGCGCAGCACGCGGCTCATGGATTTGGGGTAGGGCCAGGCGCCCACGCACCAAATGGGAATGGGCTGCTGCACCGGCGGCGGGGGCGGCAGGAAGTCGGTCTCTTGCACCTGGTAATAACGGCCGTTGTAACTGAAAGGCTGCCCGCGCCACAACCCTTGCAGGATGTCCAGCCCTTCGTCCAACAGTTGGGCGCGGATTTTACGGTCGGTTTCTTCGCCAAAATTGGCAAAGCCGGTGTCCACTGCGCCCAACCCGACGGAGAGGATGAGACGGCCGTTGCTCAACCGATCCAGGGTAGCCGTTTCGCTGGCCAGCTTCCAGGGGCGGCGGCGGGAAACAGGAGTGAGCAGCGTGCCCAGGCGAATGCGGCTGGTGCTGGCGGCCACCGCCCCCAGAGCCACCCAGGGATCGACGCCCCACACCGGCTCCCACATGAAAAAGCCGTCCCACCCGGCCTTTTCCAGCTCTTGGGCGATGGCAACGGCCGTTGCTGCATCCCCTTGCGGTAAAACAAAGCCAAATTTCATTTACTGCCCCTGCCACTCCGCCTTGCGTTTGTTGACAAAGGCGTCCATGCCCTCTTTTTGGTCAGTCGTGGCAAAGAGCATGTAAAAGAGGCGGCGCTCGTGGGCCAGCCCAGCCTGCAGCGGCATCTCAAACACGGCATTGATGGCCTCTTTGGCCAGGCGCACGGCCACCGGTGCGCGGGCGGCAATTTGCTGCGCCAGCTTGACCGCCTCTTCCAGGTAGACCTCCACCGGCACCACGCGGTTGACCAGGCTATAATGCTGGGCTTCAACGGCCGTCAGGCGGCGGTCGTTGAGCACAATTTCCATGGCCAGGGCTTTGCCCACGGCGCGGGTCATGCGCTGGGTGCCCCCCGCGCCGGGAATGACGCCCAGGTTGATTTCCGGCTGGCCGAATTGCGCCGTTTCGCTGGCCACAATCATGTCGCAAGCCATGGCCAGCTCGCAGCCGCCGCCCAGGGCAAAGCCGGAAACGGCCGCAATGACCGGCTTGCTGACGCGGCGCAGGCGATCCCAATAGTCGATGAAGGGATTGCCCAGCATGTCCACCACCGACGCCTGGGCCATCTCCTTGATGTCTGCCCCGGCGGCAAAGGCACGCTCATTGCCAGTGATGACGATGGCGCCTACGGCCGTGTCGCGGTCAAAGGCTTCCAGGGCGTCCATGGCCTCGCCCATCAGCGCCGGGCTGAGGGCGTTGAGCGCTTTGGGGCGGTTGAACTGGACGATGCCGACCTGCCCTTCTATGCGGGTAAGAATATGTTCGTAAGTCATGATTACTCCTTTGCAGGGGTGCAAGGATGCGGAGGAGCAGAGGGGAAATCGCCGTTATGCCCTGCTCCTCTGCCCCCTGCACGATTATGCGGTTAACGGCCGTCCTGCAGCCAACGCGTCGCGCAGTTCTTCAACCACCAGGGGCAGCGCGGGCAGCCTAAACTGCCGCTTGACGCGCACCATGTAGGCCAGAGCGTCCGCTTCGCCCAACGCCTCCGCCAAAAAGAGGGTGACGGCAGCATGAAGCGCGAGCTGGCGACGCTCTGGCTCCATTTGGGCCAGAGACTCTCGCTGGACGTGGTTGAGAAGCTGGTAGGCGGTTTCGGCCAGTACCCAGTCGGGGCCTTCGCGGTAAGGCCAGGGCGGCGATTCGCCCACGGCTTTGGGGGGCGGCAGCAGCAGGTAGAGGGTATCTTCAGTGGGGGCCAGCACGGCCGTTAATGCCGGGTAGACCAGGTTGGGCACGATGGCAATGGTCTGCCCCAGCGGCTGGCCAGCCAGCCGGCTTAAAAAAGCGGGCAGGGTGCTGTTCTGGAAAATGGCGGCCAAATCAGTTTGCGCTTCTTGCCATGCGGCCGCATGTTCGGCCCAAAAAGCCGTCCAATCCAACCGTTGGCTGAACTGGCGCAGCGCCAGGGGCCAATCTTCGTCATCAAAAATGATGGGTAAAGGCTCGCGGGGCTGCCAGGTTTCCTGGTCATAGCGCATGATGGACCAAAAAACGAGGGCCACGTCGAAGCCAATTTCTAAAAAGTCATTGAGCCAGGCAACGGCCGTTTCCGTTGCCGATACTCCGGCTACAAACTGCCGGGTCTGCTTGGCGTGGGGGTGCACGGCGTGGCTTTCGCGGGCCTGCTCCAGGTCTGGCCAGCGGCTGGCGGCCAGTAGGGCCATGCCCAACCGCGCCCGATCGTCTATGGTCACCATCAACTCAGACACGATAATCTCCCTTCTCCTTTGGCCACAAGCGCCAGGCCACCACGATGTACACGGCGCTGGCGGCAAGATACAAATTTAACAATTGACCTTGCGCCGGATTTGCTTCCGGGTAAAGCACCGTCCAGGCGGTAAAACTTTGCAGCGCCTGCACCAGGACCATACCCAAGATGCTGCCCGTGCGCAGGCGAATGATGCCATACAAAATGCCCCAGATGATGAAGTAGAGCAGGCTGCTCAGGCTGCCGGTAAAGGACTCTTGAAAAAACAGGTAGCCCACCATGCCAAACAAAATACCGCTGCCAAAAGCGGCCGTCAGGGGGCCGCGCCATTCGGCCAGAGTGCGAAAGACCAGGCCAAAGGTCCACAACTGCACGGCAAAGGCCTCAAAGAGCAGCAGGTAGATGAAGGATTGGCCAGCCAGACCACCCCGGCCAAAGGCTTCCATGAGCACAAAGATGAAGCGGAAGAGGAGAAAAGGAACCCAGGTTAACACTGCGAAGCCGATGCTGGAGAATAACGGCCGTTTCCCCCTCAGGCCCATTTGCGGCAAGCCGTACCAAAACAGGCCCATAAACCAACTGGTCAGGCCCAAAGCCGCTAAGACGGGGGCGAAGGTAAGCTGGCCGGGGGCGGTTTCCGGGCGGGGCAGCAGAGATTCAGCCAGGACGGCAAAAGCAGGAGGGAGCGCCATGGCCATAAACACCCGCAAGGTGATGGGCAGAGATGTTTTGTTGGAAAAGGAATTGCGGTTGGTCATGCCTGGGATTTTAACACCGAACGGCAGCGCAGGCATAAGAGCGTTTTCACTCTTTCTCCACGCCCAATTCTGACTTTTTTCACTCCCGGCCAGGCCAAGACGCGCTATGATGAGTTGAGCATTTACACTGCCGTGGGGTGCTGTACAATTATGGGCAGTGAAATTGTTCAGGAGCAGTACCATGAAACGAAAGGTTTTCACCATCACAGGGCTTCTGACCCTGTTATTGGCGTTGATACAATGGCCGGTGTTAGGTGAAACGGCCGTGCCCGGCATGGCCCAACGCACCTTTACCCCCGCTGATTTTGTGTACGGCAGCGGCGAAGGGTTTGTGGTGACGGAGAAGGGGCTGCTGGTGGCAGAAACGGCCGTCACCAGCATCTACACCTCCCCCGCGATTAGCGCCCCCATCCCCTTCAACGTCATCGTTCCCGAATGGCACGAGGCCATTCCCGACGGCGGCAGCCTGGAAATTGCCCTGCGCAGCCACGCCGGCGATGGCCAATGGACGGCCTGGCAAAGCCTCCATGAAAACGATGACTGGATGGAGGAAAACGACGACACCCTCGTCGGCGACATGTTTCTTATCCCTGACCTGCACGCCACCCACGCCTTTGTGCAGTTTCGCGTCAGCCTGGGCCGTTACACCGGTACCGCCACCCCCATCCTGCACGACCTGACCCTGGTCTTCATAGACACCAGCGATGCGCCCACCACCGAGGAAGCCCTGGCCCAGCAGCAAGCGCTGGACGCCGCCCAGGGCATTGCGCCCGAAGCCGTGGAAAGCTTTCCCAAACCCTCGGTGATTAGCCGCCAGGTGTGGTGCCCCTACCCCGGCTACGACCCCCAAGATTGTTTCCCACCAGTCACCTACTATCCCGTCTCGCACCTGATCCTACACCACACCGTTTCCAACAATACTTACAGCCCCAGCCAGAGCCTTTCCATTGTGCAGGCCATCTGGCGCTATCACACTTACACCAGGGGGTGGGGGGACATTGGCTACCAATACCTGGTAGACCTCTACGGCGTGGCCTTTGAAGGGCATTACGGCGGGGACAATGTGGTAGGAACCCATGCTTCTGGGGCCAATAAAGGCTCTATGGCCGTCTCCCTCATCGGCAATTTTGAGCAGACGATGCCGCCGCCCAGCGGCATGTGGAATAAGGCGGCCGACCTCTTTGCCTGGAAGGCTGACCAGCGGGGCATTAACGTGTACGAGGCCAGCCGCGCCCTGCCCGACATTCCCTGGGGGCTGCCCACCCTGATGGGCCACCGGGACGTGTACGGCGGCAACTTGACCGCCTGTCCCGGCAGCGATGCCTTCGCCCTGATGCCCCAACTGCGGCAAATGGTGGCGCAGCGCATTGGCCTGGTAGACCCGCACATTTACGTAGACGAGATGAGCAGCGGTTTTGTGAAAAGTAACGCCAACTGGTACGTGGCCCCCGGCGGCTGCGGCCATAACAACCACGCCTATTACACCTGGTCTACCACGGACCCCAGCCTGGCGGTTAACTGGGGTGAATGGCGGCCCACGGTGCCGCAAACGGGCTGGTACAAGATTCAGGTGTACGCGCCCTATTGCAACACCGGTTCTGCAGAAACAACGGGGGCGCGCTACACCGTCACCCACCGCAATGGCGTGAACACGGTGGTGGTGAATCAGGACGCCGACGTGGGACTGTGGATGACCCTGGGCAATTTTGAGCTGAACGCGGGCACGGGTAATGCAGTGCGCCTGACGGACTTGACGACGACGGACGATGATAAGGGGGTCTGGTTTGACGCTATTCGCTTGCTGCCGCTGACCACGCTGCCACCGGAGGGCACGGCCGTTCTCACCGCCCCTGCTGCCAACGTCTGGTTCAATAACCGCACGGTGCAGTTTAACTGGTCCTTTAGCGAACCCAACATGGTCGCCGGGGCCAGGCTGCGGGCGGCGGCGGACCCCGGCTTTAGCAACGTCGTGGTAGACCAATCCTGGGGCACGGCCGTAACCAGCGCCAGCCATACCTTTGGCCAGGATTACGCCAACCTGTACTGGCAGGTGATTATGACCAGCGTCTACGGCAACCAGATCGCGTCGGAGGTGCGCCGTTTTGGCATTGACACCACTCCCCCGGAGTCGGTTGTGGACGGCATCTACCAGCGGGAAGGACGAACCTATTTTGTCATTGGCTGGAGCGGCAGCGACGCCCATTCGGGCATTGCGCGCTACAATGTGCAGTACCGCAAAGAGGGCACCGCTACCTGGGTGAACTGGCTGAGCAACACCACCCACACCGCCGCCACCTTTGCGCCGCCGGAAACGGCCGTGTACTGGTTCCGCTCCCAGGCCATTGACAACCTGGGTAACATTGAAGCCTACCAGGCCGACGGGGACATGAACACCACCCAAGCGACCATGTTGACCCGCGACATATTCATGCCCCTGATCCATCGTTAAGGCAACGGCCGTGCGCCTTCGCCACCAGCAACATGCCGGTGCGGTCACGATTGGGGCACGACAGGGCGAAGAATAATCCGGCTGTTTCCACCCCATACCCCCGCGCCGTTGCCTCCTTCCAGTCGAGTTGTGTGCTGGGGGAGAAAGCGGAGGTTGAAAAACGCTGCCAGCTTCTCTAGAATCAACATAGGAGCGCGGGTACGCCGTGCCCTACATAAAATGCGTGAACGGAGGCAATGATGGCGGAAATTCGAGCAGTTGACGTGCTCATTGTGGGGTCGGGGCCATCAGGAACGTCCACGGCGCTGCACCTGCTACAGCAAGACCCGGGCTGGGCACAGCGCATGATGGTGGTAGACAAGGCCACGCACCCCCGCGAAAAGCTGTGCGGGGGGGGCATTACGCATTTGGGGCAAAACATTCTGGCGCGGCTGGGGTTGGTCCTGGAGCCGCGCAGCTTTGATGTGCGTGAAGTGCGGCTGATCTACCGGGACAAGCAGTACTCCTTCTTTGGCAACCCCGTGTTCCGGATCATTCGCCGTGACGAGTTTGACCATTGGCTGGTCCGCCAGGTGGAGGCGCAGGGCGTGCCGGTGCGCCAGGGGGAAGCGGTGCAAGCCATCACCCCCCACACCGATTATGTGGAGGTGGTGACGGAGAAGGCGACCTACCACGCGCAGGTGCTGGTAGCCGCCGACGGCTCGCGCAGTTTTGTGCGCCGCGCCCTGAAGTGGGGCAATGACGGCTCCCACGTGGCGCGGCTGCTAGAGGTGCTGACGCCGGAAAATCCGCATTTGGCGCCGGAGTTCCGCCAGCGCACGGCCGTTTTCGACTTTACGCGAATGACAGACGGCATGCAGGGGTATTATTGGGACTTCCCCAGCTACGTGGATGGCCAGCCCATGATGAACCGCGGGGTCTTCGACAGCCGTGCCTGCCCACAGCGGCCGAAAACAGACTTGAAGCAGGATTTGCGCGAATCTCTGGCTGAGCGGCAGCGGCAGTTGGAGGATTACAAGCTCAAGGGGCATCCGATACGTTGGTGGAATCGGAACGGCCGTTTCAGCCAGCCCCGCGTGATTCTGGTGGGCGACGCTGCTGGGGCCGACCCTCTCTTTGGCGAAGGCATCTCCTTTGCCCTGGGGTATGGGCCAGTAGCGGCGGCGGCCATCCAGCACGCCTTTGCCCGGCAAGATTTCAGCTTTGCCGACTACAAAGCGCGGCTGTTGACCGACCCACTTTTCAAGCAGCTAGACATTCGCACACGGCTGGCCCGCTTTGCCTACCTGATGAAATACCCCTGGTTTGTGCGCGCCGGTTGGCACGTGGCCCGCTGGGTCATCCGCTTTACGCGCTGGCGCAACCCCGATTACGTGCCCACCGAGCTGAAATTGGTGCTAGACGCCGAACCGCAATCGTCGTAAGATGTTGGTGGAGGGCCTGACCTTGAAGACGATATTAGTAGTAGAAGATCACGAGGCGTTTAGCCAGATTGTCAACGACTTATTGGCCGTGCTGTATCCCGAGACCCGGGTGCTTAATGCGCGCAACGGACAAGAAGGACTGGAACTGGCCCTAGCCGAAAAGCCAGACCTGATTCTGTTGGATATTTTGATGCCAGTGATGGATGGTTATGAGATGGCGCTGGCACTGCGGGAGGAGCTAGACAGCAAGCTACCGCCCATGGTGGTGATGACCAACGCCCGCGACGTGGAGCTGACCATCATGCGCATGGGGCGGATGAGCCGCAGCGTGCTGCGGAAACCTTTTTCGCTGGCCGAGCTGGAGGAAGCGCTGGAAGAAGCGCTGGCGGCGTAAGGACCTGGCTATTGGGGACGGCCGTACAGCCACCAGTAGCGATCAGGAGGATAAGCCACTGCCCATTCAGGGAACCAGATGAAGTCGCCTGCTTTCCAGCGCCCGCGCAAAAGGGTGTCTAGCTGGGCAATGCGCGGCACAACGGTAGCCTGAAGCTGGTAAGGGCTTTCTTGCAGCTTGTCTACCAGGGCCGCCAGCATCACCCGCGCCTCCACGGCCGTGGGGTAGGCGTTGTGCAGAGGGTTCCGCTCCCACTCCGCTTCGTTGAGATATTCACGCCATTGGCGCAGGCGGGCGTCTATTTCCGTGTGGGCTTTTTGCTCAAAACGGACCACTTTTTCCACCAGGGCAGCATCAAATTGGGCAACGGCCGTATCTAGCCGCGCCTGCTCCCCATCAGCCAGCAAAGGCAGCAGCGCCAGCAACCGGTGCTGGCGCATCAGGTAACCACCCAGCGTCAGCATGGGCATACCGGGCGCCAGCATGCGCCAGAAAAGGGCCTCCTGGGACAAATAGGTATCCATTTCGGCGGCCATGGCCTCTAAAATATGCAAATCGTTAACCAACTTTTCCTGAGCTGTGGGCATGTGCTGTCTCCTCATGTTGCGGTTAGGGTATAATAGGTGACCGTTAAAATTTCAGCAAGTAGATTGGCTGGCTTGTTTGCTTGCGAAGGAAGAAGTATGTTATGTCCACCATGCGGCGCGCCACGCTGTTAAAACTGGCCTCAGCGGCCTATGAAATGAAGCTAGACGTGATGAATGGGGTTCTCGCGCAGCAAGAGAACGGCCGTTGGCAAATCGGTAGCCACGACTTGCTGGCCTGGCTGGAAAAGCACCAGGGGGAAGAGGTGGTGCTGGTGCTGGGCAATGTGGACGACGAGCGCCCCGTGGCAGCCCGCACCTGCGGCACCTGTGGCCGTGACTTCACCGATCTGGAATGCCCATACTGCCGGGCCAACCGCGTACGCTTGCGCGGCCGCGCCTGAGCGGCAACCCAATTTCACCCTAAAAAGGACCTGTTTATGCGACACTTTTTACTATTATGCCTGCTTGTTTGTGCTGTCTCTCTAGTACCTGGCGCGCAGGCGCAAAGCCTCCCCGTCTCCGCCATTGAAGTCTTGGACATTCAGTTTTGGCCTGATTATGACCAACCCGCGGTACTTGTTCTGCTCACGGGTACATTATCTAATTCCGGCACCGTTACCGTCCCCTTTCCGGAAAATGGGCGTTTCCTGGTGCTGGCACGCATCGACAGCAATAACACCATGATTGACGATATTGGCCAGCCCATTATTGAAAATGGCACGGCCACCTTTACGCTGCCCGCCCCCAACGTACAGTTCCGGTTGGAGTATTACGTGCCCTACACGGTTGAAGGCAGCACCCGCAGCTTTGATTACACCTGGCAGGCGGACATTCCGGCCAATGCAGTAACGATGCGCGTGCAGCGCCCCATAACAGCTACGGCACTCACGACAGTACCCGAAGAAGCGGAACAGGTGCGGGGCCAGAGTGATGGCCTAGTTTATTACAATTTGCCGGTAACCGCGGCTGCCGCGGGCCAACTGCTTACCTTGCAGGTGCGCTACACCATGGGGACGGATACGCTATCTGCCTCTGCCCTGCCCACAAATCCTGTGCCCACAGCCGGCGGGAATGGGGAAACGGCCGTTTCCCCTCTGGCAAACGTCAACTGGGGGCTGGTGCTGGGGGGTGTGGCTCTGGTGCTGGCCACTGCCGGGCTAACCTGGCTGATGGCCACACAACCCCGTGGCAACAAAAAAACCCGCAAGCCCGCACCTTACCGCAAACCGAAGCCCCCACGCCCAACATCCCCGTCCCAGAAAAGAGCCGTCCCCAAACCTTCGCCACAGCCTGCGGCTCGCTTCTGCCACGAATGTGGTACGCAGGCCCAGCCAGAGGATCGCTTTTGCCGGAGCTGTGGCACGACGCTGCGCTAGACTTGAGCCATGCCCGGTGAGGTAACGGCCGTTCTCTTTGGTCTGGCGGCGGCAGCCAGTTGGGGAGCTGGCGATTTTAGCGGCGGCCTGGCTACCCGGCGCAGCCGCTCCGTTTTGGCCGTGGTCATCCTTTCCCAGCTTCTTGGCGGCTGCTTGCTAGCCGTTTTGGCTTTGGCCATAAGCGAATCGTGGCCACAGGGGCATGACTTGTGGTGGAGCGGCGCCGCCGGACTGAGTGGTGCGGTGGGCCTGGTCACCCTTTACCGCGGGCTGGCTGTGGGGCGCATGGGGGTGGTAGCTCCGGTAACAGCCGTTTTCTCCGCCTCCCTCCCCGTCCTGGTTAGCCTTCTGCAGGAAGGGTTGCCCACGCTCGTGCAATTTGCCGGCTTTGCCCTGGCGCTGACGGCCGTGTGGCTGGTCTCGCGCACCGGCAGCCAGCATCCCATTCGCCTGGCAGATCTGGCTTTACCCCTGGTGGCAGGGCTGGGTTTTGGCGGTTTTTTCATCTTCGCCGACCAGATCACCATCGGCGCTGTGCTTTGGCCTATCGTCGTCGCCCGCGGCACATCTACCAGCTTCTTATTGCTGCTCTTGCTGCTGCGCCGCCAACCACAACCCTGGCCCGCACGGACCCAACTGCCGCTGGTGGCTCTGGTAGGTCTGCTGGACACAGGTGGCAACACCTTCTTTCTGCTGGCCACCCAGGCGGGGCGGCTAGACATTGCCTCTATTCTCTCATCTCTGTACCCGGCAGTGACGGTTTGCCTGGCCTGGCTGGTTTTGCAGGAAAACCTCACCCGGCAGCAGGCATTGGGAATCGTGGCCGCGGTAACGGCCGTGCTTCTCATCACCGCCTGATACCCGCCCAAAGAAAAAGCCCGGCAAATGCCGGGCTTTCTTAGACTGTTCTTGCCAAACGGTGCCAGTTATGGCAGCACGCCCAGGTAAGCCATAATATCAATCAGGTCTTGTGGCTTCTCCGGCGTCTCACCCATGCGGGCAATAAAATTGCTAGATTCCATGGCGCTGGGCGTTCCACAAGGGCCGGCCGGGCACTCCTCCACAATGTAAGCGCTGGGATACAAGATCGACTCATAAATGTACTGCGCCGCAGACATACCTTCAATTCGCATACCAGCCACTTCAGCCAGATTCCCTTGCCAGGGGCCAACGCTTGCTGTTGCCGGGTCTTCCAAATTGCCATGACAACCGGAGCAACCATAAGTGAGGTATAGTTCTTCGCCACGGGCGGCGTCGCCTTCGGCGAATTCCGCCATCAGATCTTCAATCGTTCCCGGCCATTCGTAAACAAAAGCCGGCTCTGCACAAAGCTCCTGCGTCTCCCAATTCAGCACAAACTGCACCAGATCTTCTACCTGGTCTGGGCGTAACGGGCCGCCATATTCCTGAGACCATGTAGGCATAGCTGTGCCGAAACGGCCAGCTGCAATCGTGGCCGAAATTAAGCCGGCCTTAGACCCCTCCCAGTTCAAAATCTCCATGCGCGCCGAACGGTCACCACAAAGCAGTGGGCCATAGTTAATGGGAATTCCCTGGCAGCCAATCTGTTCTCCCGTTGCCGCATCATAACATTCCTCGGCCTTACCATTCACACCGTGACAAGTTGCACACTGGCTCTCATAGAGATGTGCACCAGATTCGATCTGCCGCCCTACGCGAGCAGTAGTGAACTCTGCCAACCGCGATTCTTCTTGCAATGCAGCGAACCCTACAATAATCATCGTTAGCATAAAAGCAATGGTGCCTATAACAATCTTTACTTGCATGGGAAAATCCTTTTCCTTGACGATCTAGAAGCCACACTAACAGTTTTTGTTAACATAACGGCATTCATTCTCGTAATTAGCATCCGCATGGCGGAAGGCTGTCCATTGGGTGTTGATCCGGTATTCGTCAGGATTGTCAGGGTTTAAAACCTGAAAGTGCAGCGTCATACGCAGCAGACTCGGCTGAATTTCTTCAATTTCCAGCTCCACGTAAGGATTAGGCATCACGTCTCGCTGGAAGCCGGCATCATAAACTTTGTCGCCGCTATCCAGGGTGCGCACCGTACATTTACGCCATTCGTCAGCGGCAATGAGGTTTTCGGGAATGTTGGGATTGCCAACTTCTTTGTCTGTCACGCAGCTATAATGGAGGATGACTTCCTTAACTTCAGCCAATGCTTCCGTCATGGACTCATTGCCAGATATCACTTGCCCAGGCAAGAAACGCCCTTCCAAAACGTCGTCATAAGGCAGAGCATACAACAAACTTGGCCCTTCCTCTGGCATTAGCTCAATGCCTACTTCTCGGTCAGGGGAACTGGCAACGCGGTACTCCGGCGTCCCCATCCAATTAGACACCAGCATGAAGGCCATGAATACAAAGGCCACGCTTAAGCCCAAGCGGCGGTCTGCGTAGCGGCGACTCTTACCGACCTCAAAATAAGGCATGACAATGAAGGCCACCAGCAGCAGGGGAATAAAGCCAACCACCAGGGTCTTGTCCGCCAGCTTCAGCCACCCCTGAGACCAGGAAAGATACCAGGGTGCTACCACGTGCAGCGGCGTCACCACCGGATCGGCGTGGGTTTCCAGGGGAGCATCCCACAACCACAGCGCACCTGCCACCAAAAAGAGCGTCATGAGTGCCGACCACATCAGTTCGTTGGTTAAAATGTCGGGGATAAAGTAAGTGCGCTCGTTCTTGGGTACGCGCTTGGCGGTGTCCTCGCCAATTTCCTCGCGTCCGGGGGGTAGTGAAAGACCATGCAGCACAACTTTGTAGTAATGTACAAAAAAGAAAATACCTAAAAGTAAGGGCATTAACAGCACGTGGAGTAAATACCAGCGCAGCAGCCCATCCGCCCCCAGGGAAGGCGCGCCTTGCAAAATGAGCAAGACGTTTTGGTTCACCACCGCCGGAGCGGGGGCGGCCTCGGCGCCGCTGATGAACACCGTCAACGCCCAATAGGCTAGCTGGTCCCAGGGCAGCAAATAGCCACTAAAGCTAAGCATCAGGGTCAGCACCAACAAAATCATGCCCGTGGCCCAGGTAAACTGGCGCGGCTTTTTGTAGCTACCGGTGATGAAAGTGCGCAGCATGTGTAAGGCCACCACCAGAACCATCACCTCGGCGCCGATGCGGTGCATGTTACGCATTAGCTGGCCCAGGGGTACGTTGCTGAGGATGTTCCACATGTTGGAATAGGCCACCAGGGGGCTAGGTGTATAGAAAATCATCAGGATGATGCCGGTGATGGTTTCCCACACAAACATAAATGTAGAGAGCCAGCCCATACGGAAGGTTGGATAGATATGGGTGACTTCGGTGTGATAGAAACTGGGGCGAATGTGCAGCCAAAAGCTATCGGCGTGGGGGCGTAAACGGGGATTGGGGCGGCGTGGTTCATCACCACGCAGGGCAGCGCGGATGTCGGCAATGTTCATCCCGGCGGTGATGCGCTCTACAGCCTCATCCGCTTTAGCAATGACGGCCTGCTTGACGCCCATTTCTCTGACTTGATCAACAAAGGTTGTCATGCTTTTCTCCTGCTTCTCAGCTTAATTCAATATGACCAACAGGCCTCAATTGTTAAGGGCAACTCCCGGTGAAGGAACACAACAGGGGTAGTTCAGAGCCAAGATTGCGGTCTCCGGTATCTATGCTTAAGAAAGCGGTATTGTCGGGTGGGATCAGGGGGAGGTATTCGCCCTGGTCATTGGTGCCGGACTCGGCCAGGAGGTTGCGGTCGGCATCTAACGCCTCGACTTTAAAGCGGTCAAGGGAGCGGGGGGCTGGTGATTCAATGCGACGGCCGTCTAAACGGTACTTGGAACCATGGCACGGGCACTCAAAACGTTCGTTCGCGGGCGTCCACGAATAGATGCAACCGAGGTGGGTACACACTTTATAAATAGCCGCCACACCTTTGATGGGTTCCGTCTCATCTTGGGCGGCATACATACGCTCATTTTCCTGTTCCGTATCCAGGGATACCAACCAAAAACGGCCTTCAGGATAATCGGCCGGTTCAGCATTCACGTTGGGTAAATCGGCAAAAGGTACGACAAATCTACCCCCAAATTCACCCTCCCGGAATCGCGGAATCAGAAACCACACCAAAAAGCCGGCAGATTGAGCAGTAAATAAGGCAATGGACGCTCCCCAAATGTAGTAAAGGAACTCCCGCCTGGTAATGCCGCTGCTGCCGGCACTTTCACTTGCAATTGCACTGGCCATATTACTGTTCTCCCGTTTTGATTGAATTGTTTTGCTGTGTCAGGCTGGTTACCTCTTGCAGGTGGCTGCCTACAAAAAACGCACACTCATGTGCGTCTAATCATTGTGTTCTTTTTATCACAAAATTGGATTATAGCAAGATAGGGGAGGCAAACCAAAATCAAAGGTATTATGGGCGCTGAGGGACTCGAACCCCCGACCTCTTCGGTGTAAACGAAGCGCTCTAACCAGCTGAGCTAAGCGCCCTAAGCAATGAAGTAAAATTATACCGTGCGCCGGGTAACCTGCCAATGGTTTGTTTGTCTCAAATCCGGGGCAGCATAATTGTCTGCTGGTTTTGATACTTTCCTTTGCGATCCGCATATGACGTCTCACACACCTGATCTGACTGGAAGAAGAGTACCTGGGCAATGCCTTCGTTGGCATAAATCCGCGCCGGCAGCGGGGTTGTATTGGAGATTTCCAAGGTCACAAAACCTTCCCACTCTGGCTCAAAAGGTGTAACATTAACAATCAGGCCACAACGCGCATAGGTGGACTTGCCCAGACAAACGGTGATGACATCGCGGGGAATGCGAAAATATTCGACGGTTTGGGCTAATACAAAGGAGTTGGGCGGAATGACGCAAATGTCGCCTTTGTAGTCGATAAAGGATTGGGGGTTGAAATTTTTAGGATCCACCACAGCTGAATGCACATTGGTGAAAATTTTAAACTCATCACTCACACGGATGTCATATCCATAGGAAGACAACCCATAAGAAATGACGCCTTCACGAACTTGATTGTCCACAAAAGGCTCTATCATGCCCCTTTCTTGGGCCATTTGGCGGATCCAGGTGTCGTTTTTAACGGCCATTTTTTTCCTTTTCACTTTTGCTTGATTTTTACATGACTTCCGGGGCGCTCATGCCCATCAGATCGAGTACGCGGGCGAACAGCTGCTTGGCGGCCCGGTAAAACTGCAAACGGGCCAGGCGCAGCGGCTCAGGAACCTCGTCGCTAAGGACGCGGCAAACTTCGTAAGTGGGGTGGAAAACAGATGCCAGATCATAGGCATAAAAAGCAATGTGGTGTGGTTCAAAAGTGGTGACCATGGTTTCCAGCACTTCTGCTAATTCCAGGGCTTTGCGCAGGAAAGCTAACTCTTTTTCATGGGTTAGCAGGCTCAGGTCAGCATCAGCACCAGCCTCCGCAGGCAGGCCAGCTTCTTGCCACTTGCGCAAGATGCCGGCGCAGCGCACGTGGGCATTTTGAATGTAGTAGACGGGGTTTTTGTCAGAGTGCTCAACGGCGAGGTCCATGTCGAAATCCACGGGGCTATTGCCGGAGCGGGAAATCATAAAGTAGCGAATCGGATCTGCGCCGACTTCATCCACCAGCTCGTCCAGGGTGACGTACATCCCGCGGCGGGTGCTCATTTTTACCTGCTCACCGTGGCGGAGGAGGCTGACAATTTGGTGCAGCACGGTGTTGACAAAGTTGGTATCGTACCCCAGGGCCTGGACACCCATGAGTACCTGGGGTGCTGTGGCGTGGTGGTCGGGGCCGAAAATGTCTACAACCAGCTCGAAGCCACGCTGTGCTTTGTCCCAATGGTAGGCAATGTCGGGCATGCGGTAGGTGGGTTCGCCGGTGTTTTTGACTAGCACGCGGTCTTTGTCGTCGCCGAATTGGGTGGTACGGAACCATTGGGCGCCGTCTTGTTCGTAAACATACCCTTTTTGCCGCAGGGTGTTCAGGGCTTCCCAGACACGGCCGTTTTCATACAAGCTTTGCTCGCGGAAATAAACGTCGAACTCAATGTTTACCCGCTTCAGGCTGCGCTTCTGGCTGGCGGCAATCTGATCTTTGGCAAAATCGGCAAAAAAGGACACATCCTCCGCCAACAGCGCATCGCCATGCTTGGCAAACAACATCTGTGCCAGATCTGAAATGTATTCTCCCTGATAATGCTCTTCATTCAGGGAAACATCTTGCCCCAGCAGCTGCTGATAGCGAATTTTGACCGATTCGCCCAGCAGCGTAACCTGCCGGCCAGCATCGTTGTAGTAATACTCCAGCGTCACGTCATAACCCAGGGCGCGCATGGCCCGGGCCAGGGTGTCTCCCATGACGCCGCCACGGGTGCGCCCCAGGGTTATGGGGCCGGTTGGGTTGGCGCTGACGCATTCTACCTGGGCTTTTTTGCCTTGCCCCAGGTTGAAGCCGCCATAGTTTTCGTCGGTGAGTAGGTCGTTCACTTGCTTTTGCAGCCAGGGATCAGCCAGGCGAATGTTGATGAAGCCAGGGGGGGCAATCTCAACGGCACGCACGGTATCCTGGGCTGGCAAATGTTCAGCAATAGCCTGGGCAATCTTCAGTGGCGCCATGCGCGCCAAACGGGCTAACTGCATGGCGATGGGGCAGGCGTAGTCGCCGTGACCGGGATCGCGGGGGCGCTCTATGCGCACAGCAGGCACGTCAAAAGAGGGTAAAGCGCCGGCGTTTTGGGCGTTGATGATGGCCTGCTGTACGGCCGTTGCTAATTCATGATGAATAGGCATCTTTGTTTTCCTCACGGGTTAATCGGCGCATTTTAGCGGCTAGCCTGCAGGCGCGCAAGGCTTAACCCGAAAGAACGCGATCATAAACCAGCACAGTTTCCGTGGCCGTTTTCTCCCAGGAAAACTTGGCCGCCTGCTGCGGCCCCTTGGCCCGCAGGTCTGCAGCCAGGTTGTCCTGAATCAACGCCGCAATAATCGCTCCCGCCATTTCCCGCTCATCGTCGGCAGCCACGGCAAAAGCTGCATCCCCCACCACCTCTGGCAAAGAACTGCTGTCTGTGGTAATGACCGGCACACCGCAAGCCAGCGCCTCCAGCGGTGGCAGCCCAAAACCCTCGTAACGGCTGGGAAAAACAAAGGCTTCGGCATTACGGTACAGCGCTGGCTTATCTTCCTCATCCACATAGCCAATCCAACGCACGTATTTCTCCAGCCGCAGCCGTTTGATGTAGTCGTCGTAGTCGGGGTAAACGGGGGACGCCCCTGGGGGCTTGCGTCCGGCCAACACCAGCGGGTACTCTTCGCCCAGGGATTGGGCGACGTAGGTGTAGGCCAGCAGCAGTGTGGTCACGTTTTTGTGCAGTTCATAGCCACCCAGGTACAGCACATAGAAATCGGGCAGGTCATACTTTTTGAGGGTAGCCATTTCCATCAGGTCATTTTTGGCGGGCACATATTGGGAACCCGCCGCCAGGTAAACGGACGTTACCCGCTCTTCGGGAATTTGCAAGTGGTCCATGATGTCCAGCTTGCTAGAAAAAGAATCCGTTATGAGGTGGTTGGCGCCCCGCGTGCTGGCGCTCACCAGGGCATTGTACAAACGCGCCTTCAACGGCCGTCGATACTCCGGCACCAGCAGCGTCGTTAAATCATGCACCGTCATCACCAAGGGCACTGGAGATTGGAGCGGTCCACCCCAATAAGGCACATGCGCCACTTCCGCACCTACTTCCCGGCAAGCGCGGGGAAAGGCCACCTGCTCAAAATACACTTTGCCCCAATTTCCTGCTCGCGCCGGAACCGCTTTCACCTGTACGCTAGGGGGTACGCCATCAGGCGCAGCCTCGCCCGGTTCCCGGGGGCAAACCAGGACTATGTCCAAATCCGAAACGTAGTGATTTAGATGGTAGACCAGCTGGCGTAAATATTGCCCGCTACCCACGTACGGCCGTTTCCAAAAATACCCATTCAACGCTACCCGCATACACACCTACCTCACACAAAAAAACAAAGCATAAACCACCCCTCCCCTGGCGCCAAAATTTCTCATCAACCCGCCCCGCAAAACACCTCAAAACACTTGACACAACGCCCACAGCCAAGTACCGTAGGAGCAACAATCAACCCTTGGGCAACTTCTGCCCCGTCAGCCGTGGAGGACCAAACCTTGAAACAAATATGCATACACTGTGGTCGCAAATCATCCAGCGGCCCCATTTGGTGCCAGGAAAGCTACTGCTCCCTCAACAACATGGTTACCGTCTTCGACTACGGCGAAACCATTGGTGAACTAAACATCGTCAAGCCCCTCACCGTTCTGCGTTCAGCTACCATCTACGAAGCGGAGCGCACCACCGAACAAGGCCTAGAAAAGGTGCTGCTAAAAGTTGCCCATGACGGTCACCAGGAACGACTCAAGCGTGAAGCCATCTTTCTGATGCAGTTACAGCAAAACAAACAGTTTCACCCCATGCTACCCACCCTCCTCCCCGCGCACACCCAGGCTGACATAACCCAACACCCCTACGGCAAAACCGTCTTTAGTGAACAAACCAAATACTACTGCATTTTTGCCCATGTGGAAGGCGACTTCCTTAACAACATGCTCCTAAAAAACCCCCAACCCTGGTATCAGCACGCTGGCTGGATAGCCATCAGTCTGGCCGATGTGATCGCCCTCATGCACCAGGCCCAAAAACTGCACCTCAGCCTCAGTCCCGAAAGCATCCTGATTCGCACCGACAAATCAGGCACCCCCCGGCCTGTTCTCATGGACCTGGGATCGGTTAGCGAGCCAGCCAACATCCGCCAAAACTGGAACCGCCATTACGTACCCCCTGCTTACATCGCGCCGGAAATGCTCGGCCGTGCTGGGGGGAAAGTAGGGCCAGCCACCGATGTATACGGCCTTGGTTTGATCTTGCATGAAATGCTAGCCGGCCGCCCAGCCTACAGCTACCGTCTACGCCCCGACGAAGACATCTACCGCGATGTTCTTGATGCCGAACCCAGCCGCATGAACCGCGCGGACCTGAAAAACGTGCCGCAAATCGCCAACCGGGCCATTAGCAAGGAGTACCAAACCCGCCAACCTGACATTGTGAGCTTTGCCCAAGAGCTTCTGGCTGTTTTCCCACCAGTCCCCAAAGAACCCAAAGAAAGGCGCATTAACTGGCGTGTCTTGGGCGTCATTCTTGGTGTTACCCTGGCCATCAGCCTGCTCATTGCCATGGCCGTTTCCCTGGCTGAATTTGCCGGCATCCTCGCGGCTATCTCATTAATATCATAAACCCTAGCAAAAAGTGCCCGGCAGAGCGCTGCTGCCGGGCACTTTCTTTATCAGGCAAAACACCGTTATAATTAATGGAACCGCGTGCTGCCCATTGCGTCCCCATTCTGATAGGCACGGGCTGAAGCAGCTAAATCACCGCCTATTTCCACACACTGCTCAGCAAGACGATCAATTACTGGTTTTAACTGCGCCAGGTACCGCTCGACCGCCAAACCACCAACCAAACCAATAAAAGCCGTCATTTTTAACACAGTCATCAGGGCTTCCAATGCTGCACTTACACCCTTCAATACATTGCCAATATTCTCAAACTGTCGGCCCATATTCTCAACGGCCGGGACATCCATGAATACTTCTTCGCCTGCCATGCGTCACCTTCCTTAATTAATAAATACCCTGGAACACGCCAGCTAAATTGTCCACCATACCCCGTGCTTGCTTATCTGCATTGTCCATAATGTCTGCCGCCCGGTTGATGCTTACTGCCATAATGTTGCAAGATTCCATAATGCCTTGAGTCTCGGGAATAAAGAGATTGGTGCACTCTTGCACAAAGGCATCCGCTCCACGTCCCGTCCATACGCCACTGGTTACCTGACCAACCATGGCTTGAATAGGGGCGCGCACAACATCATCCAATACGTTGATTTGCTGGGTAATTTGCCCCAACACTTCATTCAGTACGGCTCGGGCAATTTTCAGTAAGATTCGCTTAATCATCGCTATTTACCTCTCCATTAATCATTGTACAGCCGGGAAGAATCCTGGTCTGCCTGCTGCATGTCTTGCATGGCACCTAAAACATCACCTTGTAATTCGGTGAATTTATCCATCAGCCGGTTAATGGCTGGTATGAGGGCGCTGCGGAGCGCATCTGTAAAGGCGTCTCCAGCTTCGCCAATCAGGCCCCCATTTTCTAACATTTGGGCAATGTTGTTCATCTCTGAAATCGTTGATTCAAGCTGCTGGGCACCTTGGGCGAAGGCCTGAGCCATTTCTTCCATTTGCCCATAATTCATTTTGATAATGTCAGCCATGATTCCCTCCTAATTAAACGCGCACCTGGAAGCTGTTTCCGGCTTCTTCTTCAGCGGCACTCAATGTTGTTGCAATCTGCTTGGTTATATTACTGGCATCTTCCATAGCCTGACGGAGGCGATCTGCGGCGGGCAACACTTCGTCGCCCATTTCGGCAAAAAATGCTTCCGAACCCATCCCTTTCCAGCTACCTTGGAGTTGATCCATGCGGTTGCGCAGGTTTTGATTCATTTGCTCAACGGCATCGCCCTGCTGCATAAATCTTTGGGCAATCTGCTCCAGTGCTTCATAGTCTGCTTGTATTGTCTCGGCCATAATTTGTTACCTCTGTTTGTTTGGGTTTGTAATCCTCTCTCTGTTACTTAACCAATTGGGGAGCTTTGTTTCTCTATCCGATAACCACTCTCCTTGCCTGGGAATTCCCCTGGCGCTGTTGTGGCGAGGTTGATAGGCTTTTGAATCCTGATTACAATGGGGTGAATTGGGCCATAAGCGACACACTGTATCTGTTTGTCAAACTGCCCATTGATTTGATCTTTGGTTATATTGTGTTGGTGGTATTTTGGATTATAGGGATGGGTACCCTGTCTACTTGCGCGCTCTTGAATTGAATTTTAGTGTAATGATGGGCATACCAGGTGTCAACCACCAATAAACAAATTGTCCCAAACAGGTTAATAAACGTCCCGCCCTTTTGTGACATGGATATCAGTCCGCAGTTAAAAAGTATTTACAAGCAAACTGCCTCTGCATTGCGGGGTCGGGAGCGCCGGCTGTTTATGGCTCAGGTCGTCAAAATGCTGGGTCCGGGGGGACAACGTTTTGCGGAGCGCGAGCTAGGCTGGAATCGGGGAACGATACGCAAGGGTCTGGCGGAAATTAATCAGGGTGTACGCATTGAAGACAACTTTAGTGCTAGAGGTAGAAAGCGTGTTGAGGAAAAGCTACCGGGACTATTGGTGGATATTCAAAAAGTTCTATGGGAAGATAGTGGAACAGACCATATTGCCAAAACGGTACAGTTAAGCACACAGCAGGTGCGCGAGAAGCTGGTGCATGACATGGGGTACCGCCGCGAGGATTTGCCAACAAATGAAACCATTCGGGTGAAAATTCGTGGGTTAGGTTTTTATTTTGCGCGAAAATTTGAGGGGGGTCGGAAACGGCCGTAACCCCCACCCTGTTTACCAATTTTTAAAACATCCCAGCGCCATTCACCAGTGTAAAGTGGCCAACAATTAGCCAGTAAATCAGCCCTCTTAGCGCCTATTGCACACCATACAGGGCAAACCAAGCTCGCCGCTAACTGCGGTACAACTGATGGAAAATGGTTGTCCTTTACCCCAATTATCTCGCGGAACTTCAAAAGGTATCTAGCTCAAACGCAGTTCCAAACTGGTAAACTTGCCCAACTCTATGCGCACTGTGGCGTAGGTGAGAGGAATAGGCTTGTGCGGGGGAATGCGCTGACCATTTACGAAAGTCCCATTGCTGCTTTGCATATCCATAATGGTCACCTGGCCATTTTCGTTGGTGAGAATGGCGTGGCGGCGCGAAACACGGCCGTCTCCAGGAAAATTGAGGCTGCATCCTTCACGCCCCAAGGAAAAGGGAAATTGCATTACCGAAATTTCCTGACCCACATAGGTGCTGTCCGGTGAATTCAACACGCGCAAGCGTAACGTCTGCGCTTTGCGTGCCGGCATGCCCCCCACCACCATCTGCTCATCAAGCTGATCCATCATCATCGTGCTGTGCAAGGCGCTGCCTCCTCCAGGGCGATTGGGCAGGCCCTGCCTCTGCAAGAAAGGCGTACCGGTCACCAGCTTCTCCTGATTTGAGCGGTAAATGAGCCAGAAAACGGTGCCCAAAATGAGTAAGACAATGAGCACTGTAATGTACCAGAATTCTCCTAAGGCCGTGAAGATCCGCGCAAAAATGGAGGGGGGCGCTGGTGGCAAAGGAGCCTCGTAAACAACACCCGCATAGGCATCCCTCGCCAGGGTGCTGCCGAGGAGATCTATTGCCTCCACATTAATGGTGTATTTTCCGGAAGCCACACTCTCCAAGGGCACGGACAGGGTTTGTGGGGCCAACATGGTGGGGTCAGGATCAAAAAATACCTGGGTGTTGCTGGCCTCGTTAATTAAACTGACTTCATAATGTTCGATAGCCGCTCCATTTTCAGCCAGTATCTCCAATACCAGCGCATTGGCGGCCTGATCGATGCGTACGGCGTCAATGGTAATTAGAGTGGCAGCCTGGGCCGCAGGATCATAGCGGAATTTGTGGGCCAGAAGGGTTGTGTCGCCCCTGTCTGTGGTAATGTTGGCGCCGGTAGGGGAAACGGCCGTAACCAACACATCATACTGCTTCCCCTCCTCAAAGGCTGTTGTCTCCAACGTCACCTGCTGCGTTACCCCTGGCGTTGGAACTGTATACTCCGCCACCAAAATCCCCCCATCCCACACCGACACATTCAATCGCCCCACCAACAACGGGCTGGTAATGCCCAACGTCAGCAGGTAACTGCCATCAGGTGCAGGGCGTAAACTCTGCATAATAAGCGATACCGGGTCAGGCGGTATGGCATAATCACGACTAGACGTGAAAGTAAACGCCGAAGCCAACACCGAGCCATCGCGCAGTGTCACCGAAAGGGTTGCCGGATGCGTGCCTGCTCGCGGATACAACAGGGTATTGGCCACCCACTGGCTGCGAAATCCAGCCACGATCTGCCGGAACATCTCCGACAGCGCCGCCTGATCCCCAATTGCGGACAAACCGCCCGTTTCCCCCGCCATTCCGCGCAGCTCCACGGCATTGATGTTTTGTCCCCCCGACATGCCAATGGTGTGCACCGGCACCTGCATACCGCTCATCAAGGCCAGGTCCAGCACCTGCTGGTACGTATGCTGGCTGCATGGCGTTGGATCCCCTGCTACCAGCTCATCACGGCCGTCGGTGAACAAAATAACCGCGCGCCGCGCCTGGGGCGTGCTGCGGGCCGCTTCATTCACCCAATTGATAGCCTGGTAAGTCGCATCGTATAGACAAGTCCCTTTTTGATCAATATTGATGCTGTTAATTGCCGCTTCCGCCCGGTCCATGCTGTCGGTGAAATCCTGAACCCTGGTAATGTCTTCGTTGAAGCGCACAACGGCCACACGAGCATTTTCTGGCAGGCTGCTAATGGCTTGCGACGCCGCCTGGCGCATATCATTGATGGCGCCACCCATACTGCCACTGGCATCCAACACCAGGGCTATGTACAGCGGCGCTTGTGGCTTTTCTGTCTGGGCTGGGTACGTAATGCTGTCTCCCACAACCTGAATCGTGGCGGAATCTATGGCGGCATTGGAAACGGGCCGTCCTTCCCGATCAACAATGGTAAAGTAAATCCCTAAAGACAAGGCATCTGGCTCCTCACGCACTTCAGGGTAATTGATAACGATACCCCCTGCCGACTGTGCCCCCGCAACCAACGGGATGAGCAAGCCAAACAACAATAAAAGGGCAAGTATACGAAGGCCTTGTTTCATATTTTTGTTTCCCATCATAATCAAGGTGCTGGTTTATGGCGCCATTATACTCGAATTATGCGGGTTTCCGTGAAAAAAGGGGAGTCAGCAGCTCAACCACGCTGCCGTAGGGGAGGGAGGGCAGGCATCTCATCAATCACCGGAAAGCTTGGGCAAGGGCGCGAGGTTATTCGTTTTTAACGGCCGTTGAAAGAAAAACCACTCCAACACAATCGCCACCACGTAGAAAAAGGCCACGGAAAAGAATATGGGCACAAAGCCAAACTCGCCAAAGCGCACTTGCAGCCAGCCACTCACCTGGGGCATCACAAACCAGCCAAATTGAAAAGAGAGGCTGTTCAGGCTCATCGTCAATGCTTGCGTCCCTGCGGGCACGTGCTCCAGCACAAAAGTTTGGTACACGGGATTGCTCAGGTTCATGAGCGCCAGGCGAAAAATGTATGCGCCCCCGGCAATAAGGAACCAGGTGCCCGCTGCATGCGGGTTCTGCGGGACAACCCATGCGCCAATGCCCAGCGCAAGTAAAAAGGGCACCGACAGGCCTTGCGTCATGATGACGGTGCCAATTTTGCCATATTTATCAGCCAAAACCGGCCCCACAAATTGGGCGACCGCCATGGCCAGCCCGCCAATGGCAAAAACGATGGCGATGGTCGGGTCGGGTTTATCATACACGTTGCGGAAGTAGATATTCATAAAGGGCTGCATCATACCGGCGCCCAGGCCAATGATGAGTTGGGGAATAAGAAAGCGAGAAAGCACACGGCCGTGCTGCCACAACTGCACCCAGGGCAACTCAATGTGCCGGTCAGGGTCAGGGCGGGGCATACGAATGAACAACAGCGGGCTGATGGACAAGATAGTCACCAACATCATGCTCCCCAGGGCCAGTTGGTAGGAGAGCGTCTCCGTCGGCGCGGCGTTGAACCAGCCGCCCAACCAGGTAGGCAGCATCCCACCTAATAGATTGCCAAAGAACCCAGCAATGGTCATTAGGCCAAAGTTGAAGCTAAACACCCACTGCCGTTCCTCCTCGGCTGTGTTGGCCATGAGGAATGGCGCCATAGCCACCTGGCGCGTGCTCATGGCCACACCTGCCAACATGTTGAACAAAACCAGCACCCAGCGCACCGGAAAAAGCACCAGTCCCAAAAACGCCAGACCGCTAATGAGGCCGGTTGTGATCATGATGCTTTTTTGAGAGTATCTTTCGGCTAAATAAGCGGCGGGCAGCGCCATGGCAATGGTGGCAAAGGAAGAGGCCGTTTGCAGGGTACCGATAAAAGATTCATCGTATTGCTCGCCTAGGCTGAGTACGTAAAAATTGAAGAGGAAGCGGAATACGCCAAAGGCCAGGCCGGTAAAGAGGCTGTAGGCCAACACAAGCCGGGCATTGCGTGAAAATTGTCTGGTTTTTTGCAAATAAAGGGCGATTCCCCCACCTTTTTTGTCCATGTTGTCCTCAGGTTCTTATATTAGACAATCGTCTAATGCGCAGTGTAGCAGGGAACGGCCGTTCTGTCACATGACATTTGTCATCTCTTAAATATGCCCTGGCAACAAAAAAAGCTCCCTACTGGGAGCTAAAAACAACGGGGGGTCAACCGCTCATTGACCGTTCCGTTTGAATTCCTTCCTAGTACAAGGTGAAGGTCAGCACAATATTGCTACCGCCCAGCCGAATACGGTCGCCGGACTGCAACGACCGTTTCCCGCGCAGCGGCGCATTCTCATAATTCACAAACGTTGGGTTTGTCTCGGAGAGCGCTTCGATGTAGAAACGGCCGTTCTCCTCCACAATCTGCGCGTGACGGCGCGACACCCGGCGGCTAGTCGGCAAATAATCCAGATTCACCGCCAACAGCTTATTCATGGCTGGGTTAGAATGGGGGCGCCCGATCACCGCTGGCTGCCATTCAATGGGAAACTCCCGTCCTGTCACGCCCTCGCGCACGGTTGCCTTTTGCGCTTCAGACAACACCAGCCGCCCCGTCTTGGCCCCACCTTGCACCCAGCCAAATACCAGCTCATCGTGATCGCGAATTCCTTGCGCCAGCAGCGTTTGGTGCCGCACCAAAGGGCGCGACGCGTCTTTCAGGTAGAGCGCATACGCCTGACGGTTGGTTTGCGCCAGCTCGGTAAACTCCTGCAAAATCTCGTCAATCAGCTCTTCCACCGTTAACGTGCGCAGCACGTCCACCCGCTGCCCCACCTCGTTAAAAACGTCAATGGTTAGCTCAATGTAATCGCTCATGGGTTACCCTCCCGCTTCCCCCTCATCGGGCGCCTCTACCAGCTTGCGTTCTACCGCATAATTATACAAATCTACTTTTCCCATCAAATTGGCGACCCCTTCTGGTAATCCACTGTCCATCACCAGCTTCTTCAACGCCGCCACGTCCAGGTCATCAGGCACGGCCGTGCGCACGGCCGCCCGCCCGCCACCAGCCACCGCCGCTGTGGGGGTGGCCAGGGCCGGAGCCGGGTCAGAGGCCGGGCTATTTTCAGCTTCTGCAACGGCCGTCTCCGGCTCCCCTTCTTCCGGCGGGCGCGACCACACCAGCTTTTGCCCGGCATAGCGCGCCTGAATGGCGCGCACCCATTCATCCAGGGTGGTCTCCACATGCTCCTCATCATCATAGGGGGTAGCCACTTGCAGCATACTCGTCCGCCCGGAACGCACCAAAAAGGCGCGGCCTACCGGTAACTCTGCTTGCGCCAAACCGCGTGGGATACGGCCGTTCAACAACTGCACCATATCCGCCGCCTGCCCAATGCTGTAGCGCGGCCCCTGAATCTGCTTACGCAAATCTTCCGGCTTGCGCAAGGCATCAGGCGAGCCAGCAATCACAAAGTGCAGCCCATCGGTTCCCCGCTCGCGCGCCAGCACGGCCAGCTCTGGCAGCACGGTCCGCAGCCGGTGTGCATCGTCGCTAAAGCTGTCGTAATTGTCAACGATCACAAAAATGGGCCGTTTGCGCTGCTCAACGGCCGTCAGCTGCGCCGCCTCCACCTGCAAATTACGCACAAACTCCGCCAACTGATCCTCTCCCGACAACACCTCCACCACATGCGGCAAATCTCCCAGCGTCAACTCCCCGCCATACTTATAAAAGCGCTGCTGGAAGTCCGCCAGCACAATCATCACCTCATCCGGCGTGTAAGAATGAGCCAACGCCAACACCAGGCTGCGCAGCGTCGTCGTCTTGCCACTGTTCGGCGGCCCCACCACAACACAGTGCGGCCCCTGCCCAGGCATATCAAACAGCCACGGTTCCAGCGTCATGTCATCAATCCCCAATACCGGCTGCAAGCGCCGCAGGGGGGGCGTTTCACGCGGTGGTTCTGGCAGCACGTTACCCAACAGCACCCGCGTTGCCAGCGTATCAATTGAAGCAGGCAGCATCTCCGCAGGAATCTGGCTCCGCTGCTCCTGCATCTCCTGCACCAAAATTGCCAGCTTCTGCGTCTCATCCATCTGCTGCACGTCACCCTCCGTGCCTACCGGCAGCGCCGTCTGAAACTCTAGTGCTCGCCGCTCCACCTTCACAAACCCGCGCCCCGGAATATCATCAATGGCCCGCGCACCGCGCCCCACAATGCCCGTATATTCCGTGGGGTCCGACAATTTCAGCGCCATCCGCTCCGTAAACAGGCTGTACAGCTTCCCCCCCAAAGCATTCGGCAGTTCGGCCGTAGTCACAAAGTGAATGCCATATGCTCGCGACTCTCGCACCAGTTGAATCAGCAGCGGGTACAAATTCTCAAAGCTCTCGCGGAACTCCGCAAAGTTATCAATAACCACCAATATAGCGGGCAACGCCTGCTGGGGATTTGCCGCATTATAGCTGTACAAGTTATCCGCACCGGCGTCACTTAACAGGTTTTTGCGCTGCGTCAGCGTATTATCCAGCTTGCGCAGCAGCCGCGTCACCCGTTCCTCCTCATCCGGTGTAATGATAGCCCCCACATGGGGCAAATCACGGAACACATTCAACTGCCGCCCCCCAAAGTCCAAAATATAGACGTGAAACTCAGCTGGCGAGTGGGTTGCCGCCAGGCTGGCAATCAGCGTGCGCAAAAACGTCGTCTTCCCCCAACCAGATGCGCCAAACATCACCGCATGGCCACGCCGAAAGTCCACCACCAGGGGCAGCTGCTCCGAATGATAGGGATTATCAATAAGCCCCACAGCTGCCCGCATCGCCTTCTCTTCCCAATTAATACCAACCCAGGCATTTTCGCCATTCATCCAATGGTTTATAGCCGGATTTAGAGGCACTGTGAAGGTGCGTGTTGCGTCTGCCCGCGCTTCTAAAAGCGTATCCCACGCCTCGCCCTGGGTCTCTTCTACAATCATCGCCAGCCCTTCGAGATCCAGATAGGTTGTGTCTACTGGGGATTGCAAGGTCATGTAATCGGGCAAAAAGTCGGGCCACGGCTTGCGCTGCGGAAAAGAATGCTCTTTTGCCATATCAGCCATCAGGTTGACCATCATGGTATAAACCTTTTCCAGATCCTCCTCTTCCACTGCCCCATCTCTCTTCTTGCGCGTTTTCCAAATGACGTTGGGTTTCTCTTCCGCTTTGCCGCCTCGGTAATCAGAACCCGTCCAGGCAATCTGAATCAGTTCGATATTTTCATTCCCTACTTGTAAATAACCCCGTCCGGGGACACCCGTGGGCAAATATGCTGCGTCAGGCCGTCGCAGCACCTCGTTGCTTTCCTCGCGGGTTTCTACGCGCAGGGCAATGCGGAATTTAATATTGGCGCGCATCTGGTCCGTAACGCCGGTGGGACGCTGGGCCGCCAAAATGAGAGTAACGCCCAAGGCGCGCCCCAGGCGGGTGATACTGTTTAATTGAGCTTTGTACTCCGGATTTTCGGCAATCATTTCCGCAAATTCGTCAATAAAGACAAAAAGATGGGGATACGGCGCTGTGCGCACGATTCTTTTGTCGCTGCCCACTTCTACGGTGCGACCAAAGGGGGGTACGTGCAGCCCTTGCTCGCGGTAATTGACGATGTGCTTGGAGTTGGATTCGACGTTAATGGCTTCGCGGCGGTGGATTTCGGCCGTGATGGCGGCAAACATACGCTCTACCGCTGAGCCTTTCAGGTTGGTGACAATATCCACTACGTGGGGCAGCTTGCGGAAAGGCTCAAAAGCGGCCCCGCCTTTGAAGTCTACCAACACAAAATTGACGATGCTGGGGTCGTAATTCATGGCCAAACCCAAGATCATGGTCATCAACAGTTCCGACTTACCAGAGCCGGTACTCCCGGCTACCAACCCATGAACGCCGTCGCCGTGGGCGGCAAAATAAAGGCGGCGTACATCTCCTCCAGAAAGCATGCCCATGGCAACCTTTAGCCAATCGGCATTCTCGGGGGTTTTGTTGCGTAGCCAGGTTTCGCGCATGTATTCGCGCAGTTGTTCGGCCGTTTCCAGGCCGTACATGTCCAACATCAACACGCCGCCGGGTAGGTCGGCACCATAGCTTTTGCGCACTTGCAGCGGTTCTAGCTCTTGGGCAAAGCGGGTCAGCACTTCCTGCTCGGTTACCACGTCAGCCTCACCGATGTAGCGTGGGGTATTGACGCCCACTTCGGCATAGCGGAAGCCTACTTTACCGCCGTTATCCGTCAACTCGTCTTCTTTCCTAGTCAACGTAACGTCTATGACAGAAACACACCCGCTGGGCACCTTGCTTTTTTCTGGAACCAGGTAAACAACTGCCCCGCCAAGCTGTGGTCCCTCGGCCATCAACAAAGAAATTGCCGGATCCATTTCCAGATCGCGCAGCGTTGTACCATCCGGCAAGGGCGCCATCATATCGACTACCAGCAGCAAGAATGGTAAAGTCACGTCCGTATTATTGTCAGGATCTTGCAAGCGCATTTTGCGCTCGTCCAACACATTGCGCAGATGTCGCAAGAAAAGCGTAACCTTGCTTTTTTCCTTTTCTCCGGCCCGGTCTCGGTCATCCTCAAAACAGATCTTCTCATTCTGCTTTCCCAGACTATGGGGCAGGCTGCCTATCCAGCGCCATTCATTCTTAGCCTGGGCCAACCCCAACACCAACAGGTTCGCGTCGGTAGGGGAATGATAGGTGGCAAAGTGCACGAGAAATGCCCGCACAAACGCATACACGGCGCCAATATTTTTGCCGGTGATGCCAATGGCGTGCCGCGCCTGCATGACAGCTTCTTCTTCCACCCGCTCCAGCGGAGGCTGTCGCAGCGGGATGGTAATGGGAACATCCCCTACAAATTGGGAATCCTCGGCCAGGCGCATGGCATCCCGCGCCTGGGGGTCATCAAAGCTGTCCGGTTGGGTTAACTCGTACACCACGGTGGAGGGCAAGGTGCCAATACCCAGGCGAACGGCACCAAAGTCATTATCAGTAGTCCGTCGTTCCCAAAGGCGTGTGCCCAACTGGGCACCTTCACTGCTGCTGTTGTTAAACGCATGGTAAGCCTCTTTGGCAATGGTAAGGCTGGTTTGGGGTTCGGGATAGTTGTGGCGGTAGAAGCGGCGCTGCATATCATGGCTGACGTTCATCTCTTTGCGCATCTCAATGAGCTGTTCCGCATAGGCAGCTTTGGCCTGGCCCTTGTTTTGGGCATTGCGGCTGCGGCTGTAGAGCGCATAGGCTACAGAGGCGATAACGGAGATACCCATAGGCAAGATGAAGAGTAAGGAACGGCCGCGGCCAAAAATGGAGATGAGGACGTACCCCATAATGGTTACCAGGGGCAAGGCAATTTGGATGATGGGCTGGGTGATGTCGTTTTCTTCACCGGGGGGTGGGGGAATTTCAACTTTGTTGTGGGGTAGTTCCGGTTGGATGCGTGGGGGGCGATCAATATATTTTTGGTCAGCCATCAGCCATTTCTCCTTGTGTGTTGGCTATGGGGTTCTGGGGTACGGTAACGAACCCATTGTAACTGGTTCCCTGTGGCTTGAAAAGACGGTGATAGAATTGGCCCTTACGGATTATTTATGCGCACTTCGCCAATTTGGTAGGCGTCGTGGGGCTGGCGCTGCCCAGATACAGTTATGGGCAGGCGAAACAGGCTTTGGGGGTCGTATATGCCAATCCACAGGGGGTAACGGCCGTCCCCTAGCCCTTCGGGCACCGTCAGCGCATACTGGTCGGCAATCACCTCACCGGCAGCCCACACCTGCATGGGGTATTGCCCAGCCAGCGGGGGGCTATCCCCCTGGGCCAGGGGTGGTTGCCCGGCCTGGCCCAAATGGAGCAGTGTTGTGAAATCCTCACCCGGTGCAGCCAGCACCTGCCAGGTTACGTCTACAGAAATAGTGTCGCCGGGCCGGGCGGTAACGGGTGCGAAGGAAACGGCCGTTATCGCCACACTCTCCCCAATTTGCGCCAAAGCCGGGCCGGACACAGGCCACACTGGCGGCGTCACCTTCACCTGCCCCACCTCCACGCCAGGCACATCGGGCGCTACCAGGCGCACAAAAAGCCGCCCCAGCACCGGCACAGCCGCTTCATCCTCCAGATAAAAGCCAAAGCGGTCGGCAATGATACTGCCAAGAGGCCACAAGCTGGCGGGATGCAGCCCGCGCCCGTGGTAGCTGTGCAGGCTGGCAATAAGGGCCATATCTTGCCCAAAGACTTCCAATTTAAAGGGTGGTGCAACGGCAGGAACCTGCTCCGCCTGCCAGTAGAGGGTAAGCCAGATGGGGTCGCCGGGCACGGCCGTTTCCGTCTCCACCTGCGCACCCAGCAGCACCAGCCCCTCGCCCAGGGCCGCGTCCAGCCGCTGCGCGCCTGCGGGCAGGGCGTCTACTGTAGTCGGCGGCGCGTAGGTGGGCGCAATGACGAAGAAGAGGCAGTAGAGGGAAATGAGAGCCAGTGTGCCAGGGAGCAACGGGGCAAGGGAGCGAAGGAGTAAAGAAGCGGAGGAACGCGAGAGCCAGCGAGACAGGCCATAGGTAAGGCCCATGGACAGGGGCACAATGGCGGGAAAGAGTAGCCGTCCCTGGGCCGCCTCTGTACGCAGCATGAAGGCCACTAATCCGGCATAGACCATGAAAAACCAGATCCCACTGAAAATTGCCAACTGCCAATTCTCCCGTTGCCAATTGGCAATTGACCATTGTCCATTGACCATTGCTTTAGTGACGCCCAAAACGGCCGTACCCACCACCCCATACCATACCCAAAACACCCACTCCGGCGGGCGCACGTTAAACCAGCCAAACATGGCAAAGAGAGATTGCCACAGCCCACCGCTTTCGGCCAACACTTGCCCCAGCGTATAGCCCCGGTCGCCTCCGGCAAAGCGAATAAACTCACTGGTGGCCGTCACGTCACCGTACAGCACCCAATTACGCCACCACAGCCAGCCTGCCAGCAGCAAGATGGGCACAACTAGATAGAACAAATTGCCAATTAACAATCGCCAATGGTCCATGGTCAAAGACCGCCGGCCAACCGCCAGCCACCAACTGCCAATCACCACACCCACCGCATATACGGCCAATAAAATACCCGCATTCTTGCTGAGGGCAGCCAGGCCAATGGTGAACCCGGTAATCAGCAACCGGGAATTGCTCACTGCTAATCGCTCATTGCTAATCGCTAAAAGCTGATAAACAGCCGCCGAGCTGAGAAAGATGATGAGGGCGTCGTTGGTGATGGCGGCATGGAGAAAGTTAAACTGGGGCAGAAAGGCGATCACGGCCGTACCCAACAACGCATAATCGGGGTGGACAGGCCACAGCAACCGCCCCGTCTTGTAAACAAAAATCAGCGTTCCCAGCCCCAACAATGTGGAAAAAGCGCGCAAAATGTGGGCCGCCAGAGCATACCCCTGCCAGGGCCAGGCCTCTTGGGACGCGTGAATGACGCGGTTGCGATTCGTCAGGACGCTGGCGTCGCCCACCGAAGCATAAGGATTCAGCCACAGGTCTTCAGCGGCCGTACTGGTGTCTACAGGCGCAATGAGCAGCGCGCCCAGCACGTAGTACAGGGGCGGCTGGGCTGCTTCTTGCTTCAGCAGGTTGTCGTCGGTGTCGGGGCCGGCCACGGGCAACCGGCCGTTTTCCTTGATATAGATGGCCGTAAAGAAATGCCAATGTTCGTCGGGGGCTTCAAACAGGGGGTTCACCACGCCATAGGCCAGGGTCAGCAGCAGGTAGGCCGCCAGCACCAGCGGCAAAGAGCGCCAACCAGCACGCCAGGAAGTGGTTACAGGTTCCTCCTTCACCGTTGCTCCCATTATGGCTGTTCCCAGTCGAAGGTTGCCAAAAGCACACGGCCGTTGAACACATCTGCCCCAGACCCGCTAACGGTCAGGCGCAGGCCCGTTTCCGGGTCGTAAAACCCTACCCACAAGGAATACCGTCCTGGCGGCAAGTCTGAGGGCACTGCCAACGCCCGCTCATCCACCAACACCTCCCCGGCACGCCAGCTCACCGTCAGGCGCGTACCCATTACTGGCACCCCATCCGCCTGCGTCACTACCTGCTCCTGCGCGTCGCTCAAATGCACAAACAGCAGCAAATTATCCTTAATATCCTGCTGCGCCTGCCAATACAGCGTTAAATTTAACCGCCCACCCGCCGTTAATGTGTCCGGCTCCAACCCATACCCGTGCAGGCGAATTTCCGCCATGCTGCCAAAATCCGCTATTTGCGTTTGGGGAATTGAGGGCAGTTTTGTTACCAGGGGCCAGGGCACCAAAGTTGGCCGTTCGTTCAGCACAACTTCTCGCCCCACTTCCCGTCCCTCTAAGGTCAGAAGAGCCAGGCGCAGGAAAATGTCATCAGGGACGGCCGTTCCCGGAATCAGCAGCGCCCCCCGCCCTTGCACCACCTCACCTTTGTGCCACAGTGTCATAGGATAATCAGCGCGCGTCAGTGGCCCCACTACCTCTTGCAGCACCTCGCCTGCCCCATTTACCAACTGCAGCCGCAGTAAATAGTCCACCTCTGGAGCGCGGCGCGCTTGCCAAAACAATGTTACGGGCAGTAGATGGCCAGGACGCAGCGCCAATGCTGGCAGGTTATAGCCCAATAAGCGCAGTGGCCCCAGGTTAACCTTCTGGCCCGTCAAATCCGGCAAATTGGTTTGACCGGCAGCCACCTGCACCTCACCCAAAGGCAGATCTAGACGCCCATCGGTCACAGGTATAACCGCACCCACTTCATCCACCAGCCGCAGCGTTAGCGAATACGCACCTGGTGGCACCCCCCCCGGCAGCGCTACACGCACATCATGCCGCACCAGCGTCCCCTGCGGCCACAGCGACGGCGGGTAGTCTGGCCATAGCAGCTCATCCCTTTGCGCCCACACCACCCCATCTGGCCCCGTAAAGCGCAGAGAAAGAGTCACGTTGCGTGGTGCATCTCCCTCCCGTACCCAAAATAAGGGCAACCATCTTTCCGCACCCGCCTGCAAGATATCGCCCGGTAAATCAACACCGCGCAGTGCCAGCCCTTGACCGTAAGAAGCATTGACTGGCAGAGCTTGTGCAGGCAGCGCTGTTAGCTGAGGATTAGGCACATAAGCGGCCACCTTAACGGGCAGCCACATGTGCGAGAAGCGCCGCTCCCACAAAAGCGGCCATTGCTGGTTAGCCTGCTCTAGCAGGGCGTTACGCGGGAATCCATTACGCGGCAGTGGCTCCGTAAGAAACCAGAGGCGACCACCCGTTGGCGCGACTACCGCGCCGGCTGCGGCCAATTCAGCCTGGGCGCTGGCCAAATCTTGCTGCCCATATTGGGGAATAGCGCGCCAGGGAGCGGCGCCTTTGTAGTAATACTCAAAGGTAAAGCTGATGAGGGTGTCGTGGAGCACAATCAGGTCATTGGCATTGGCGTGCTGGGTCAGGTAGGTTGCCGCCCCACGCACGTCGTCGCGCACATATTGCGGTGCGGTGAACTGGGTATTTAGGGCGTTTAGCTGTATAGCAACGACCGTTACCAGCAATCCGGCTCCGGCCCAGCGCCAAAAGCGCGTGGTGGGCAGCGTCACGCCAGCGGCCAGCAACAGCAAAAAGGGCGGCAAGCCTATCAACAGGTGGCGCGGGCCATTGTAAAGGGGATTGAGTAGCGATAAGAGCTGCAGCAAACTCAATGGGATAAGCTGGTAGCCAACCAGCAACAGCGCCTGAGGCCAATGCCGGCGTATCAACCACAGCCCTCCTGCCAGGAACAACAGCAGAGACGGGCCAATAAGCGCCCAGGGCTGCGTAAGGGCAACGGGCATACCTACGCTAAAAGCACCCAGGGCATGATGCACGAAATCAGGTGCAGACACGTAGTAAAAATCCACCTGGCGCCCGGCGCGAAACCGCTCCAGGGCAATGTGCAGCACAGGCAGTAGCAGCAGCATTCCCAGGCCTGCCGCCAGCACCCAGCGCCGCCCCCGCAACAGAGCGTGCAATTGACGCCGCCACTTGTAGAAAACGACAAAAAACAGCCCAACCATGCCGTAAGCTAAAATAAACAGGCCGAAGTAATGGGTGTAGCTGCCAAACAGCACGGCCGTTAACCACAGCAACAACCAACGCCAGAGACGCGTTCCGCCCTGAGAAAAACGAAAAAGTGCGTAAACCGCCAACACATTCACGGTAATGAGCAGGCTGTAATTGCGCAAAACCTGACTCTGCCAAACGTGAAAAGGGGAAATTGCCAGCAAAAAAGTCGCCAGTAGCGCTCCCCACCGCGGCAGCATCAGGCGGCCCAGGCGGTAGATCAGGGGCACCGCCAATAGCGCTAACAGGACACCCCCGTAACGCAGCGCAAACACTGTCTCGCCGCCGAGATAGCGCCAGCCGTGCAGCAGTAAAAAATAGAGCGGTGGGTTCGTGTCTCGGGAATCAATTCCGTCTATGGTAATGATATTTTGCAGCAGTTGGGGTATGGGCTGGCGCAGCCGGTAAAGGCTCAATCCTTCATCGCTCCACATGGATTGCCCATCTAATTGATGGATGCGCAGAGCAAAGGCAAGCAACAAGACAAGCAGAAGCAAAAATTGATGGTAGCGCGTGACGAACTTGTTCATGGTTGCACTTCTATGGTCCCCAAGTTGAACGGTTCGCCAACCTGATGGGTGGTCGCTAAATCGTAAAAGCCAATGACCAGTTGGTAATTGCCGGGCGGTAACGTCTCCGGCACGGAAAATACGCGGGGATCCATGATGGTTTCGCCAGGCTCCCACCAGGAGGTGGGGTACCAACCCTCTAGCGGGGGACCATCAGCCTGGGCCACGATTTCACCATTGTCTATTTGGCGCAAATGCACGAAGGTTTGGTAATCTTGATGAATGGCTGCGCTGATTTGCCAGTAAAGGGTGAGGGGCACGGCCGTTCCCGTCTTCCAAACCGGGGTTGTGGTAAAAGCGGTTAACTGCCAGAGGTTGCTGCTGTACCCTCCCAGGTCGCTAGCTGCGGGGGGGGGAGCAATGGCCGTAGCCGCTACAACCTTGACCCTATCCACGTAGGTTGGCGCCAGCAACATACCTTGACTATCATAAACTAGCAATCGCTCTCCCGTTTGTGGGTCAATCATGCCTATTTCTAACTGGTAAACCAGTGTCGGAGCAACCTCTGGGGGCACGTACAGGTGGTTCACTTCACACCACGCTTGCTGTGGCTGCCATAGGCTGGTAGGGCGAAGCCCTTGCCCAGGATATGAGCGACGGCTGGCCACCACGCTATTCTTAGGGCCAATAAGGTGCAAGAACACCACATATTCCTGCTCAGTGGCGCGCAATACGCGCCAACAAAGGCGCACCGGTAGCACATTACCAGCCTGCAAGGCATTGCTTAGGGGTTCAGCAGCCAGCAATTCTACCAGCGGTGCTTCGGCTGGGGGTGAGAGCTGCCACGCCAGGCTGTTTGGCGGTAGTTGGGGCGGGGCAAGCAGCGGCGGCGGATAATATGCAGCCTGGACAAAAACTGTGCCGGCGACCAGCACCCACACGCCGGAAAATAAATAAGGCACAAACTGCCAGCGCCGCAGCATGGTCTGCCATCCAAGGCTCAGGGTGAGGGCAATGGGGGCCAGGGCAGGGTAGAGCAGCCGCCCATGGGGTGCTGTCACCTGGCGCATCCAAAATTCCAGGGCAACGGCCGTTGCCAACACCCCTATCCACAGCATCCCCAACCATATCCCTGTCCGGCTATCCCGCTGCCGCCACACAAAAACCACCGCCCCCGCCAGGCCTACCAACACCAACAAACCATAGATCCCATACACCCACTCTGTAGGACGCACCGTCCCCCAACCCAGCGCCAGCCAAAAAGAGCGCCCCACTTCCCACCAACGTTTCCCGCCTGGGGGCAACTGCGCCGCATCCAAAATGGCCCAAGACGCCCCAAAATGCGGCGTCAGACCACCAGGCGCACCATACAACCACCACCCACGCAACATCCACCAGCCCACAACCACGCCAACACCCAGGCCCAGCCACAAAGCCGCCACAAACACGTCTCTCCAAGAACGTTGTCGGGTCACGCTCAAACCCAACAATCCCGCTCCAAAAACTGTCCCCACGGCCAATGTGCTCACCTTAGTTAAGGCCGCCAGCCCCAAAACCAGGCCAGGCCACACCACCCAGGCCACCGACTTCTGATCATGGTGGTTAAGCCAGCGGACCCACAAGTACAGGGAAAATGCGCTCAATGCTGCCGCGGGAATGTCATTAGAAACAACGGTAGCAATGTGTACAACCTGGGGTGTGGTTACTGCTACCAGGGCTGCCCCCACGGCCACTCCTGGGTGCTGCGGCACAACGTGCCGCGCTATGCCATAAATGCTGGCAACAAGCAGCAACCCAAAAAGCGCCGACAAAACCCGTGCAGCATAAAAAGCCGCCCAGCCACCGCGCAGGGTGTGCTCTTCTGCCGGATAATGCAGCGCTCGATTATCGTTATCAAAGCGCTCACGTGCCAGGGGTGCGGCAAAGTATGGATTAGGATGATAAATGGCAGGCGGGTCTTGCAAGTCAAAAAGCCGGGCCGGCAATGCGGCCAGAAAATAGTACAGGGGGGGCTGACCAGCCTCTTGCTGCACAGGGGTTTGCCAAGCAGCATCCCCTTGCGGTGGCAACCCTTTCCCCTCGGCTAACCACACAATGTAAGCAAAGTGCTGCGCTTCGTCCGGCCCTTCAAAAGGGGGCATGCGGTAAATGTACAGCGCACTCACAACCATAAAGACGCCTAGTATGGCCCCAAAAAGGGGGAACGGCCGTTGCCTATCCCAAATTGAAATTTGTCCCTTTCCCATAATTATCACATCACAACACAAACCCTGTCGGCCATACCTGCCGTCCCTCAAATTTTAGTCACCCCCCTTACCCACGCAAATACTCAACCCATCCGTTAGCCCTATGCGCCACCCAGTATTGACGCTTTGTGAACAATTGGACAAAAGGCCCTACGTAAGGTAACATCGTCTAGGCTACCGGGAGTGTGCCCAATCATTGTATGCTGAACTGCGTTACAATCATTAAAGTTAACACAGAAGTTGGCACAATCTGAACGCTCGGCGTTTCCGTTACTCCTGGATACCCTTAAAATCCCATTGCTTGTAATACGTAAACTGCACAATCCTTGAGGAGGTTGGTTCATGGCAGCCCTTGCCCCAGACTTCAAAAACATTGCAGACTCATTGTTAGGACAGATCGAAAAATTCGAGCACCGAATCGAAACCCGCAGCGTTGGCAACGTCATCTCTGTTGGCGATGGTATTGCCCTCGTCGACGGGCTGGCCAACGTAGAAGCCAGTGAACTGGTCCAGTTCGAAAACGGCGTTGCTGGCTTGGCCCTTAACCTGGAACCCAACAACGTCGGTGTCGTCATCATGGGCGACTATACTGGCATTGAAGTGGGTGACCAGGTGCGCGCCACCGGGCAAATTGCCTCTGTGGCCGTTGGCGATGCCCTCGTTGGCCGTGTCGTGGATGCCCTCGGCAGACCTATCGATGGGAAAGGTCCCATTAAAGCCAGCAAAATACGCCCCATTCAGCGTATTGCCCCCAGCGTCATTGAGCGCAAAGGTGTTGACACCCCTGTACAGACCGGCATCATGGCTATTGACTCCATGTTCCCCATTGGCCGTGGTCAGCGCGAGTTGATCATTGGTGACCGCCAGACAGGCAAGACCGCCATCTGTCTAGACACCATCATCAACCAAAAAGGGCAAGACATGGTCTGCATCTACGTAGCCATTGGGCAGCGCGTGGGTCAGGTAGCGGCTGTAGTGGACACGCTGGAGAAATATGGCGCTATGGACTACACCGTCGTCGTTGTTGCCGGCGCGTCTGATCCGGCCCCCATGCAGTATTTCGCCCCTTATGCAGGGTGCGCCATTGGCGAGGAATTCATGGACCAGGGTAAAGATGCCCTGGTAATTTACGACGATCTTTCTAAACACGCCTGGGCATATCGTCAAATGTCCCTGATTTTGCGTCGCCCGCCCGGCCGTGAGGCGTACCCTGGTGACATTTTCTCGCTGCACAGTCAGCTTTTGGAACGCTCTGTACGCCTGCGCGATGAGTGGGTTATTGTGGAAAAGGGCACAGAAGTCACCGCCAATACTATGGGCGTAGATGGCAAGCGCTACTTTGGCAACCTGGAAGAAGAAGAAATCGAAAAAGGGCTAGAAGCTCTTGGTAACCACGACAAATATGAAGTTAAGAAAGTGCCAGGTACCGGCGGTTCACTCACCGCGCTCCCCATCATCGAGACCCTATTAGGCGATGTGTCTGCTTACATCCCCACCAACGTTATCTCCATCACCGATGGGCAGATTTTCTTGGAAACCGACCTCTTTAATGCCGGCCAGCGTCCCGCTATTAATACCGGCCTCTCCGTGTCCCGTGTGGGTAGTGCTGCCCAAAAACGAGCCATGAGTAAAGTAGCTGGTGGCCTGAAGGCTGACCTTTCACAGTATCGTGAATTGGCGGCTTTTGCCCAGTTTGGCTCGGATCTGGACCCGGCCACTCAGCGCCAGTTGTCCCGCGGGGAGCGGCTGATGGAAATTTTGAAGCAGCCGCAATATAGCCCGCTGCCACTGCATCACCAGGTAATGATTATTTATGCTGGTTCCCGCGGTTATCTAGACAAGGTAGAAGTCTCGAAGATCAATCAGTGGATGTCTGACTTTGTGCGCTACATGGACACAGCCCACCCCGATGTAGGGAAACCGATTTGGGAAAGCGGCGCCTGGAATGCTGAAATTGAAGCCGCGTTGAAAGAAGCCATTACCGATTTCAACGCGACCTGGATGGCTTAGTAGTGTCTGGCGTCAGGTGTTAAGGTGTCGCCCATCACGCATGTTGATACCTGACACCATAGCACTTGGCACTTAACACCTGGAACAAAGTTATGGCTACTGAACGGGAACTAAACAAGCGCATCAAAAGTATCAAGAATATCTCACAGGTAACCAGCGCGTTAGCGGCCGTTTCGGCATCCAAGGCTAGCCGGGCGCAAAAGCAAGTGGAGGCCACCCGAGATTATGCGGGTAAGGCTTTTGAGATTCTCAACAATTTGGCTTCTCAACCGGATGCTGCGCATCCTCTGCTGACATTGCGCCCCGAAATTAAAAACACCGCTCTTGTGCTCATTACCGGTGACCGTGGCCTGGCTGGGGCGTATAACACAAACATCATCAATCGGGCAGAAGTGTTCATCAAGGCGCTCAACACGCCTGTAGAGGTAATCACTATCGGCCGTAAAGGGCGTGATTTGATGATTCGGCGGGGCTACAACGTGGTGGCAACTTTTGAAAATCCAGACAATCCTTCCATTTTAGATATTACGCCTATTGCCAAGATTGTGACAGACGATTATCTTGCGGGAAAGGTGGACCAGGTTTTCGTTGCCTACACGGATTTCATCAATCTAATCAATCGCCACCCCACCGTAAAACAACTGCTGCCGCTAAAACCGCTGGATTTTGAAGGAATGGCTGTGGCCGAATATGTGCAAAGTGTGGATTTGAGTGGTGTGTCGCGACGCGCTTATACGTATGAACCACGCCCGGAGGCGCTGTTGGATGTGATTGTGCCGCGCTTTACGCAGCTGCAGGTTTATCAATCGATTCTAGAGGCGTTGGCCAGCGAACACAGTGCGCGTATGGTGGCAATGAATAATGCCACTGATAATGCTGGGGAACTGATCGAAATTTTGACATTGGAACGTAATAAGGCGCGTCAAACGAGCATTACTAGTGAGATTTTGGACATCGTTGGCGGCGCGGAAGCTTTGAAAGGATAATAAATGCGTGTTGGGTGTGCGTCACGAAGGGGTCTGGACATCTGACAACTGACATTGATTGAGGAGGCTTACATGGCTACAGGTAAAATTACTGCCATTCGTGGTGTGGTTATTGACGTGGACTTTCCGGTGGGTGATCTGCCGGAGATTTTTGAAGCATTAAATGTGGATTTGCCCAACGGCCGTTTAGTGCTTGAGGTGCAGCAGCATTTGGGCGGCGGCGCGGTACGCACCGTTGCGATGGGGTCTACCGACGGATTGGCCCGCGGTACGGCCGTACACTCTTCTGGCGCCCCCATTAAAGTTCCCGTTGGCCCCGTGACCCTGGGCCGCATTTTTGACGTAGTGGGCGAGGCCATTGACGGCCGTCCTACCCCCAAAGCAGACACCTACTACCCCATTCACCGCGCTGCCCCAGAATTCCAAGACCAGAGCACCAAAGCTGAAACCTTCGAAACCGGTATGAAGGTTGTAGACCTCATTGCCCCCTTCATCAAGGGTGGCAAAACCGGCATCTACGGCGGCGCCGGCGTTGGCAAAACCGTCACCATCGCCGAACTCATTCGCTCCGTCGCCCGCGAGCACGAAGGCGTTTCCATTTTCGCCGGCGTGGGTGAGCGCACCCGCGAAGGCACCGACCTCTACTACGAAATGCAGGAATACGGCGTACTCGATTCCGTAGCTATGGTTTTCGGGCAGATGAACGAAACCCCCGGCGTGCGCCTGCGCGTGGCCCTGACCGGGCTGGCCATGGCCGAATACTTCCGCGACGAAGGGCGCGACGTCCTGCTCTTTATTGACAACATCTTCCGCTACGTGCTGGCTGGTTCCGAAATGTCCGCTTTGCTAGGCCGCATGCCCAGCGCCGTCGGTTACCAACCCACCCTGGCTTCCGAGATGGGCGCCCTGCAGGAGCGCATCACTTCCACCAAGAGAGGCTCCATCACCTCCATGCAGGCCATTTACGTGCCCGCCGATGACTACTCTGATCCTGCCCCAGTAGCCACCTTTGCTCACCTGGACGCCACGATTACCCTGGAGCGCAGCGTCTTTGCCAAAGGTATCTTCCCCGCTGTAGACCCACTCTCTTCTTCCAGCCGCGCCTTGCAGCCCGACATTGTGGGTGAAGAACATTACCGCACCGCCCGCGAAGTAAAGCAAGTCCTGCAAACCTACAAAGACTTGCAAGACATCATCGCTATCTTGGGCATTGACGAATTGAGCGAAGACCAAAAACTACTGGTTTCCCGCGCCCGGAAAATTGAAAAGTTCCTGGGTCAGCCCATGTTCGTGGCTCAAAAATTCCACGGCTTGGAAGGGCAGTATGTGCCCACCAGCGAAACTGTGCGCGGTTTCCGTGAAATTCTGGATGGCAAGCACGACAACTTACCGGAACAGGCTTTCTACATGGTAGGTACCATTGACCATGCCATAGAAAAAGCGGAGCAGCTGCGCGAAGCAGCATAGGATGAATCGTGGCACGCAAAGCGTAAACGGTACAGTTGTTACCACGCTTTTCGTTTCACGTTTCACGCTTTAGGTGAAACCATGCCTATCCACTGTGACATTGTAACCCAAGAAAAAACCGTCTACAGTGACGAAGTAGACGCCGTAAATTTACCCGGTTCCGAAGGCCGTCTGGGTATTTTGCCCAACCACACCCCGCTGCTAACCACCTTAGGGTTTGGCGAAGTCATAGTGCGCAAAGACGGAGAAGAGGAGTTTTTTGCCATTGGTGGTGGTCTGGCTGAAATCCAACCCAACAAGGTCATTGTCTTGGCAGACTCAGCGGAACATGTGGCAGAAATTGACATTCGCCGTGCTGAACAGGCTCGCGAACGCGCTGTGCAGCTGATGAAAGAAGGGGTCCCTGATGACCCAGAACGGTATGCGCAAATTCGGGCTTCTCTGCAGCGCGCCCAAATTCGCATTGACGTTGCCCGCCGCCGCCGCCGCCGCACCGCATTGCCCACTGGCGCATATCCTCCGCAAGAGGATGAAGGGTAACTAGAGGGCCAACTGTGGCATTATTTTCGCCGAACATAGCCATTGACCTGGGCACAGTAAATGTCCTGGTACACACGCAAGGCCGGGGAGTGGTTTTGCAAGAACCTTCGGTTGTGGCCATCCAGCAAGATGGGAACAATACGATTATTGTTGAGGTTGGCCGGGCGGCCAAGGAGATGTACGGCCGTACCCCAGAAGAGCTAGAAGTCATGCGCCCTCTGCGGGATGGCGTCATCGCCGACTACTATGTCACCCAGGGTATGTTGGAATACTTTATCAACAAAGTCACGGGCCGCTTTCTGTTACGCCGCCCCGTAGTGATGATTAGCGTGCCCTACGGTGTGACCAGCGTAGAACGTCGCGCAGTCAAAGAAGCCGCCCTCTCTGCGGGTGCCCGCGAAGTCCATCTCATCCCGGAACCATTGGCGGCGGCCATTGGCGCCGGCTTGCCCATTGGCACCCCCACCGGCAATATGGTCGTTGATATGGGCGGCGGCTCCACCGAAGCGGCCGTTGTCTCCGTCAATGGTATTGTGTGCGCCGAGTCTGTGCGCGTGGGCGGCGTCCACCTAGACGAAGCCATCATCGGCTACATCCGGAAAAAGTACAACCTGGTGGTGGGGGAACCCACAGCCGAAGCCATCAAAATAAAAATTGGCGCGGCCGTCGAATTAGACACAGAACTAGACATGCAAGTGCAAGGCCGTGATCAGGTTACGGGGTTACCCAAAACCATCACCGTTCGCTCTAGCGAAGTAGTAGAAGCCCTGGCCGAACCCCTGACAGCCATTGTCAACGTGGTGCGGGCCGTGCTGGCCAAAACGCCTCCCGAACTGGCTTCCGACATCATTGACCGAGGCATGGCCTTAACCGGTGGTGGCGCGCTGCTGCGGGAAATTGATACGTTGCTCACCCGCGAAACGGGCGTCCCGGCTTATGTAGCGGACAACCCCATTGCCTGCACCGCCCTAGGCGCAGGGAAAGCGCTAGCCGAATTGCCCATACTCCAACGCAGCATTCCAGATCTATAGACAACTTGGTTGCAACCCATAAAAAAAGCCCTCTCCATGGACGAGAGGGCTTTTTGTTTATTGTCAAACGCTAATCAATCACCCAAATAATAGGTCATGCGCTGCAATTCAGTTACCGGGTCGCTGTAACTCACCTGCACATGTTCTGGCGCCGAAAGGTGAAGAGGGGCATAGCTGAGAATCGCGCGAACACCCGCGCCCACCAGGCAGTTAACAATGTCCTGTGCCGCATGCGCGGGTGTAGCAATAATAGCGACGTGAATCTTATGGTGCTGGACGGTTTCCGCAAGTTCTTCCAGGGGCTGCACAATGAGTTCATTGACTTGTGTGCCAATTTTGGTGGGATTGTTATCAAAAATCCAGCGAATTTCAAAACCCCGCGGCGCAAAGCCGTCATAATAGGCCAGGGCCGTGCCCAATGAACCGGCGCCCACCAGTACCACAGGCCAAATTGTATCTAGATGCAAGATCTGGCTCAACTGTTCGATGAGGTAGTTGATGTGGTAGCCCGTGCCCTGTTTACCAAATTCACCAAAATGGGAAAGGTCTTTACGAATTTGGGCAGAACTCATGCCCAGGCGCTCGGCTAATTCGTGCGAAGAAGTTGTTGGTCTGGCAGATTCGGCTTGCAAGCGGTGTAGCTCACGCAGGTAAATCGGTAAACGGCCGATCACAATATCGGGTATATTGTTAACCACATTCCACCTCATGGGTGCTGGTTTAGCAACAGAAATCGTGTAACTTTTCACAATTCTAACATAGGCAAAAACCCGTCGCAATAGCGGTGCGTTTTATTTATGTGCGGGTACTAAATAACCCTACGCAAAGCGTAGGCAGGTTTCTATAATCCTTGTTAGCAATTCCACCCGTTGGGCGGTGAGCCTTTCTAAAGAGCGTATTGAAACTTTGCAAAAGAGTAGGATTTCTCATGCGACGAGCTATTATCACCATTGTAATTGTGGCCGTGTTGGGCACGGCTGGGTATTTTTTTATACAACAGCGTCAGGCCAGCCAGGAAACGGCCGTAGAAATTTTACGCGAAGCCCCTGTCCAGCGTGGGCGCATTACCGCCACCGTTAACGCTACCGGCGCCATTGAGCCAGAAGCGCTGGTTACTCTCACCTTTGGCATGGCGGGGACTATTCAACAAGTCAACGTGGTCCGTGGGCAGGCCGTCGTGGCCGGAGATTTGCTCGCCACCATAGATGCCGTCGAGTTGGAGTTAGCCGTACAGCAAGCCGAAGATGCCCTGCGTATTCAACAGCTAACCCTGCAACAGCGCCAAAACAGCACCCCCAGCCCGGCCACCCTGGCCAGCGCCCAGGCCGATATTGACGCCGCTCGGGCCAACCTGCTGGTGGCCCAGGCCAACCTAGCCTCAGCCCAGGCCGGCGTGTTACAAGCCCAGGCGCAAAGGGCGCAAATTTTGGCAGGCCCCACAGCGGGGCAAATTGCCGCCGCCGAAGCCAACCTGGCTCAGGTGGAACTCCAGCAAAGAAATGCCCAAGAAGCGTACAATCGCACTATTCAATGCTTTACGGTGACTCTGCCTGATGGCTCCGAGCAAGAACAATGCCCTGGTTTGGGCGCGCCGGAGGAACAGGCGCGTGCGGCGTTAGAAAATGCCAACGCGGCGGTGGCAGCGGCTGAGGCCCAATTGGCCGACACGCGGGCTGGCGCACGAGCCAGCGATGTGCAGGCTGCTGATGCCGCCATTGCCAGCGCTGAGGCCGCCGTGCAAGCTGCCGAAGGGAATATTGCCGCCGCCCAGGCTAACGTGGCCCGCGCCGAAGCGGCCTATGCCCGATTGATGGAACCGCCCACACCCGAGGAAATCGCCATCCTGGAAGCCCAGGTGGACAGCACAGAAACAAGTCTCGCTCTTGCCCAACTGCGGCTAGAACAAGGGCGCATTACGGCCCCCATTTCTGGCAAGGTAGCCAATGTGCTGATTAATAGCGGCGAGCAGGCGACCCCTGGCGCACCAGCTATTTCGATTGTCAATGAGCAAGCTTTCCACATTACGGTGAACGTGGATGAAATTGACATTGACCAGATTGCTTTAGGGCAAGAAGTGGACATTACGCTGGATGCGCTGCCGGATACGGCCGTACAAGGGCGCATTGCAGAAATTGCTCCCACGTCAGCCAATACTGGCGGCGTAGTCACTTACCTAGTCACCATCAACATTGAGCCGCCAGAAGGGGTTGCGCTGCGAGCGGGCATGAGCGCCAATGCGTCCATTGTGGTGCAGGAAATTGAGGATGTGGTGATCGTCCCCAACTGGGCCGTACGCCTCAATCGCGAAACCGGTGAAGCGCTGGTCAACATTAAACACGCTAACGGCGCCATTGCAGAAGTGCCCATTCAAATTGGGCTGCGCAACGAATCTTCTAGCGAGGTGGTAAGCGGTCTGAATCCAGGGGACGTGGTGGTGGTAACCAATGAACGAGAAGGCTTTAGCATCTTTGGTGGTGGCTAATGAATGAGCAGAGCAACGGCCGTAAATCAGTCATTCGCATCGAAGAGATGACCAAAGTGTACATCATGGGCGAGCACGAAGTTCACGCCTTACGCGGCGTCTCTCTAGACATTTATGAAGGAGACTTTGTCGCCATCATGGGGCCATCCGGCTCCGGCAAATCTACCATGATGAATATGCTGGGCGCTCTGGATCAGCCGACCAGCGGCTCTTACTGGCTGGACGGTACCGACGTTAGCAAACTAACCGACAACGAGTTGGCCGAAATTCGCAACCGCAAAATCGGCTTCGTCTTCCAAAATTTCAATCTTCTCTCGCGCACGTCAGCCTTGCAACAGGTTGAATTACCTCTCATCTATGGCGGTAAGAGCCAGCGCCGCGAGCGGGCACAAAAAGCATTGGAGATGGTGGGGCTAGGTGACCGCCTGGACCACAAACCCAGCGAACTGTCGGGGGGGCAGCAGCAGCGAGTAGCCATTGCCCGCGCCCTGGTCAATGAACCAGCCATTATTTTGGCCGATGAACCCACCGGCAATCTGGATAGCAAATCGGGCACGGAAGTCATGCAAATTTTCCAGCGGCTAAACAGCGAACAGGGCATTACCGTCGTGTTTGTGACCCATGACCCCTGGATTGCCCGGCATACAAAACGGGTGATCACCCTGGCAGACGGCAAGGTGGTCAGTAACGAGGTGGTTCCCAATCCGCTGGTAGCCGGGCAAGTGCCACGGCCGTCAGATATGGCCCTACAGTAAACGCTCATATGAACTTTTCGCAAAATTTCCGCGTCGCCTTGGGAGGGCTGGTCGCCAACAAGCTCCGTTCGCTGCTGACAATGCTAGGCATCATCATCGGCGTGGCGGCGGTAATTACCCTGGTTTCGGTGGGACGGGGCGTGGAAGGGGTGGTCACAGCCGAATTCGAGGGGCTGGGCAACAACCTGCTCTTCGTGGTACCGGGCCAGGTTAGCCCCGACCAGCAGGGGCCGCGCCGCAGCGGCGGCCTGGGATTGACAATGAATGACGCCAACGCCCTGGCCAACCCGCTGCTTGTATCGGAAGTCGGGCTGGTGGTGCCGGAATACGGCCGTTCTGCACAAGTCGTGCGCGGTCGCTACGAGTCCCGCACCTCCATCACTGGCACCACCACAGATTACCCTGAAATTCGCAACTTTTACCCAGTCGTAGGCAGTTTCTTCACCGAGGATGACATCCGCAATCGCACCCGTGTGGCTGTGCTGGGACAAACCGTGTACGAAGAGCTTTTCCCCGACGGCGAACCGCCCATTGGGGAAACCATTCGCATCAACACCGTTAATTTCCGCGTCATTGGCCTTATGGAATCCAAGGGCGGGTCTGGTTTCAACGATCAGGACGATTTGATATTGGTGCCCATCAGCACTGCGCAGCAGCGCCTGTTCCCTGCCCGCCGCCCCGACGGCAAGCTGCGGGTGGACATCATTTATGCCCAATTACTTAACGAGGAACGCAAAGATACGGCCATCGGGCAAATTGAGCTGGTGCTACGCGAGCAGCATAATATTGCCTTTGACGAAGAGGATGATTTCACCGTCCTCAGCCAAGACGAGTTGGTGAGTGCTTTTGGGCAGGTTACCAGCGTGCTAACATTGTTTCTAGGCGTCATTGCCGGCATTTCGCTGCTGGTAGGAGGCATTGGCATCATGAACATCATGCTGGTGTCGGTGACGGAGCGCACGCGGGAAATTGGCCTGCGGAAAGCGGTGGGGGCCAAACGACGCGACATTTTGTGGCAGTTTTTGGTGGAAGCTATGGTGCTGGCTACCCTGGGCGGCATGATAGGCCTACTCATCGGTGTAGCCGGATCATTTATCATTACCAATCTGTCGGACACCTTGCAGCCCACGGTGGATTGGACGGCCGTCATCGGGGCCATTAGCATATCAGCCTTGGTGGGGCTGCTCTTTGGCGTTTATCCGGCGGCACGCGCTGCCCAGCTCAATCCCATTGATGCCTTAAGGTATGAGTAATTTTTCGTCATGAATTTCAACGAAAACATCCGCATTGCCCTACGCGCCCTTAACGCCAACAAGCTGCGCGCCGCCCTGACCATATTAGGTATCATGATTGGCGTGGCGGCGGTCATCACCCTGCTGGCCATTGGCGACGGGGTCACCCGTTTTGTGGCCGACCAGTTTGTGGGGCTGGGCACCAACCTGGTTTTTGTGCTGCCAAACTTTGAAGAGGGGCAGTTTGGCCCCCCCGGTTCAGGAGGTACGGCATCGCTCACCATGCAGGACGCTGAACGACTTACGGATCCGCTGCTGCTGCCTAATGTTTCCGGGGTGGCACCAGTGGTTTTCCGCAATGATGAACTACAATATTTGGGCAATGCATATCGCACCTCCATCATTGCCTCTACGCCAGATTATGGCCCCATTCGTGGCTTTGAGGTAGCCCGGGGCCGTTATTTCTCTGACGGGGACTACAACGGCCGTTCCCGGGTGATGGTGCTGGGCCACGACGTGGCGGGCAATCTCTACCCGCCCGACATAGATCCCCTGGACACCAACGTCAGAATCGGCGGCATCAACTTCCGCGTCATCGGCATTTTGGCCCCCAAGGGGGGTGGCACCTTTGGTAGCCAAGACGACCTGGTATTGATTCCCCTGACCACAGCCCAAGAGCGACTGTACAACCTGCGCACGACTAGCGGCGCCCTGCGCGCGGACATGATTTTACTACAAGCCGTTAACGGTGATGCCGTACGAGACGTGGTGATTGACGCCACCAACGCCATGCGCCAACTGCACAACATTACTTTTCGTGATGAAGATGATTTTGTTATTCTTACCCAGGAAGACTTTTTGGCATCTTTTGGCGAAGTCACTGGCGTGCTAACGCTATTTTTGGGGGCCATTGCCAGCATCTCCCTGCTGGTAGGTGGCATCGGCATCATGAATATCATGCTGGTGTCGGTGACAGAACGCACGCGGGAAATTGGCCTGCGTAAAGCGGTGGGGGCCAAAAAAGGTGACATTCTTGGTCAATTCCTGACGGAAGCAGTGGTGCTGGCCTTGTTAGGTGGGGTGCTGGGCATCATCTTGGGCTTTTTGGGGGCCACGGCCGTGCGCCTGGCCGTCCCTGAACTGGAAACCGTGGTAACTTTTAGCTCCATCTCTCTGGCGGTAGGCTTCTCCGTGGTTGTGGGGCTGTTCTTCGGCATTTATCCCGCATCCCGCGCCGCCAGCCTCAACCCCATTGAAGCCCTACGCTTCGAGTAATTGACGGACCCATATCCCCCGGTCTGCGCGGCAGAGTGGTGGTTTAAGATTCAAACCACCACTCTCTACATCTCGAGCCGCCCTGAAAATACCCTGTAGAAAATAAGCGATCCCTCAAGGGTAACGCCGGTCATTATTTTCGCACCAAGTAATTTCCCAACACCAGTGTATCCAGACCGCTGTTGCCAAAGGTTTTTAAGGCATTGGCTGGGGTGTTCACAATGGGTTCGCCGCGCAGGTTGAAGCTGGTGTTGATGAGGATAGGTGTGCCCGTGGCCTGCCCAAACTGCTGCACCAGGTCATAATAGCGCGGGTTCCATTCGCGGCGCACCGTCTGCAAGCGGCCCGTACCCAAGTGGTTGACGGCTGGCACCTCCTGCCCTGGCCCTTCCTTGAAGCGATGCACCGTCAGCATAAAGCGCGGCAGGTAATAGCTGTCCGGGTTGGGGATGCCCTCAAAATAATCGTCTACCGCTTCTTCAATGATCACCGGCGCAAAGGGGCGGAAGGGCTCGCGGAATTTGATCTTGGTGTTCACGATATCTTTCATGTCGGCGCGGCGCGGGTCGGCCATGATGCTGCGGCTGCCCAAGGCCCGTGGCCCCCACTCGAAACGCCCTTGGAACCAAGCAATGACCTTGCCCTGCAAAATGTCGTCCACCACCCTGGCGGTCAGGCGCGCTTCGTCACGTTCCACGTCGTGCTTGAAGCCGCTCTGGGCTATGGCAGTCTCGATGTCGGCGTCGCTGTATTCCGCGCCATAGTAGGCATGTTCCTGCACAAATTTGCGGGGCTGGCCTAGCAGCACGTGGTGGGCGTAGAGGGCGGCACCCAGCGCGCCCCCGCTATCGCCAGCGGCAGGCTGAATGAAGATTTCGGTGAAGGGGGTTTCGGCCAGGAGACGGCCGTTCGCCTTACTGTTTAGCGCCACGCCCCCCGCCATGCAAACCCGCGTCATGCCCGTGTCCTGATGCAACTTGTGCAGCATCTTGATCATCGCCTCTTCCGTCACCCGTTGGATGCTGGCGGCAATGTCGGCATAATATTGGTTCAGTTGCACCTGGGGATCGGTGGGGTTTACCTCTGGATTCGTCTTGGTGGTGTAAAAATCATCACTGTGTACGCGGGGCGGACCAAACAGCTTGATGAATTTATCGCTGTAGGTGCGGGTGTGGGAGTAATGGAAGCTGAAGTAATCCATGTCCAGCCAAAAGCTGCCATCGTCGTACAATTTGAAGATTTTTTCTAGCTTATCCAGATGATTCGGCTCGCCATAAGGTGACATGCCCATCACTTTGTACTCGCCATTATTAACGCGGAAGCCCAAATAAGCGGTGAAGGCAGAATAAAGCAGTCCCAAAGAGTGGGGAAAGCGCTGTTCTTCGGTCAGGATAAGCTTATTCTCGCCGTTGCCATTCCAATTAGCCGTAGCATACCCTCTGGCGGCTGTGGTCCATTCGCCCACGCCGTCAATGGTGAGCACGGCCGCTTCCTGGAAGGGTGACGCAAAAAAGGCGCTGGCGGCGTGGGAAGCGTGGTGGTCGGCAAAGAGAATTTTATCGGCAGGAATGCCCAAATTTTCCTGGATGTACGCCTTGACCCACAGCTTGTCCCCCAGCCAGGCAATCATCGCCTCGCCAAAGGTGCGCCAGGAGCGGGGAAAGGAGGAAAGGTGGGTCTTGAAAATGCGCTCGAATTTGAGCAGCGGCTTTTCGTAAAAGACGACGTAGTCCAGATCTTGGGAGGTGATACCGGCCGTTTTCAGGCAAAAGTCAATGGCGTGCTGCGGGTAGCTGGCGTCGTGCTTTTGGCGGCTAAAACGTTCTTCTTCGGCGGCAGCGACCAAAAGCCCATCTTCAAGCAGCGCGGCCGCCGCATCGTGATAAAAGCAAGAAATACCGAGAATATACATAGCGTGTTTACCCTTGTTCTCGTGCGGTGGTTATGGTGGTGTCCAGGCTCTCTTTAGCCATCCAGGTTGTGCTGGGCGGGCGCTGCTTCATGTGCAGGGGGTCGCTAAGCGCCTTAAAGCCCAAGGCAAAGGGGGTGACAAAGATAAAGTAGAAGAAGCCCATGAGCAGCCGCCCCTGCACGGCGCCCAACTGCGCGCCAAATTCGCCCCATTTCTGCCATAAGCGGCGGAAGAAGGTGGTGGCCACGGCCGTTCCCCTCTTCTCTTGTGCATGCTCGGGCAGTTCTGACTTTGGCATCGGCGGCGGTGCATCCGCCAGAGCCAGGCGGGACAGCGTAAGCGCCAGGCCCACAACCAACCCCAGCCCCAGCGCCACCAACACCGCCCAGCCATGGGCCGGCAACTGCCCGCGAATTAAAAAAGCCGCCACCCACAAAACCAGTACCACCAGCAAATCCAGCAGCGATGGGTAAAACTCCCGGTTTCGCGCCGCCAACACTACCCCAGCGGAATACCCCACCAGGGTCAACAAAACTACGCCTACTGCACTCCAAAACATAGTGCGAACTCCTTCAGCCGTTTCAGGTTACATGTTGCAGGTTACAACCTGGTGTGGCTTGTACCCCACAACCTATAACTCTTAGAAAAGCGTGTATACAAAGGGCGTCAATGCTGGAGAGATGGACGCCAAAATGATCAGCAGGCCAAAGACGACCAGCACGGCAATCAGCGGAATGAGCCACCACATTTTGCGCTTGCCCAAAAAACTAAACAACTCTTTCAAAACTGAAAAACGGGATGCTGTTTTCTTAAACATCGTTCACCTCTATAAGTTAGCGCGGGTGCCGCAAGCGGGCACCCGCACCTTGCTGCGCGCATACTCCTTTACTTGCGCTAATTCTCTGTAATATACGCCTGAATCAGGTCGGCCACCAATTGATTACCAGCCTGGTTCCAATGCGGATCGGCGTAATGATAAAATTCTCCCTCACGGATGGTTTTTTCCCACAACGAGGGCGTCAGGTCCAAAAACTCAATATTGTTTGCGGTGGTGAATTCGGCCAGCAGGCGACTCTCGGCATCGTAGTTGGCATTCATCTCGTCGTAGCTGATGTATTTGGGCGTCCATTGGAGACGGCCGTGATCCCCTCCGCTCAAGGTTACCGTCACGCTGCGCGCCAGCACATTGTTCACATCCACGTCATTCCACAACCGCGACCAGTACACATGCTCCTTGCTGGGCACAAAAACCACCAGCAGCTGCGTTCCCTGCGCCGCAGTCAGCCTCTCCAGCTCCAGCAGCGCTTCTTGGATGGCCGCAAATTCATCCGACCGGGCCACCGTTTCATAACTGGCGCTCATTGGCAGCAAATGCACATCCTTCAGCACCGTTTCCATCGGGCCCCAATCCGTCGTCACCGTCACCGGGTAGCGGTATTGGGCCGGCTCCTGACCCGGTTCATCGCCTTGCAGCAGGTAGCGCACCAGGTGATAGGTGACCAGTCGCCGGTACCAGGGCACGCCTTGCATGTCATACTCCCGCCAATCCAACCCACTGGCCTGTTTGTCCAGGTACTGCTGCACGTTAATCAGATCATTGCCTTCAAAATAAAGCAGTATCACCCATTCCGGGTTCTTGTCCAGGCCAAACATTTTTATCGCTTCTACTTCATTGAGCGTCGTCCAGCTTGACGCGCCCAGCGTAAGAATGTCCTGACCCGTCTGTGCGGACAACAGCTCAATCCACGTTTGCGGCGCCGAGCGCGTAACGAAGGAGTCTCCCGTTACCACAATGTCGTAGCTATCCTGCCACGCATATTGGCTGTTGGGAAAGCCCATCTCGTCGGTTTCAAAGGTGTACCAGAAAGCGTCGGAGCGGTCCGACGGCCGTGTCTCCGGTCCCACATCCGAAAGATAAGGATTGGCGGGGTCCCAGTACCCTTCCAGCTTCAAACCCGGTTCATACCGGTAAGCCAGGCGTATGGGCTTGTCATACACAAAGTACGGCTGACAGTAATACGTGCCTAAAATGAAATCACTGGCGCAGACTTGTAAAGGAATCAGTTGGTAAAAATGGCGCAAGCCCAGTTCCAACGCGCCCCAAATGGCCAGCAGCGTCAGCAGCAACGGCGCAACCACATTCAAGATGGAGGTGCTGATTTTTTGCGGTTTCGTATCCTGCACCATAAGACGTTTTGTGGCGGCTTTTGTTTGCGTATCCACCAATCTCCAAAATTGATCTATTCTGTGCCACCACCAGGGAAGAAGTATAAATTCGTTCAGGCAGCAAGGCAAACGCCGCCAAGGCACGAAATAGCCACGCTTGGGCGATGGTTAGCGGACGGTTACCTGGCCAACGGCAATGCTGTCTCCGCCGGTGGCAAGAGGCAGCCTTTGCCCCGTTTCTAGCTGGTAAAGCCCGACGCGGATTTCGTATGTTCCAGGAAGTACGTTTAACTGCCAGGGATGGGCATCGGCCAGGGTTTCGCCAGGAGACCAGAAGGAAGTAGGATAAACACCACCGAAGGGCTGCCCGTCATTCCCCGCCACAAGGGCGCCTTCAGCATCTAGCAAATGGATGAAAACGGTGTAGTCAGTGGCTACGGCCGTTTCCACCTGCCAATACAAAGTCAACCCAAAGGTTTCCCCACTTGCCACCCGCCCCGGGAAATCCGCGTGGGTCAGGCGAATGGCCTCACCAAACAGAGCATTGATGGGCACAGCAGTGGAAGGCACGGCCGTTTCCTCCGGGGGCAGCTTCGCCCGGCCTACGCTAACCCAAGTTTCCGCCCCATTTGGCCCATCTTGCAGCAGCACGGGCGTGCCATCGGGCGCCAGCAGCGCCACCTGCACGCGGTAGCCCGTCGGGGCGCGGCCCGCGTCCAACGGCAGGGTAAACACGTCCCGCACCAGTTCCCCCGGCTGCCAGGTCGTTGTGGCACTCTCTCCCGGTGCATTGTGGGTCACCGTTGTCACCGGTACGCCCCGCCCATCCGCCAGGGTAACGGCCGTGCTATACACCTCCCCCAGCGGCTGCAAAGCCCGCCAATACAGTGTCAACACATCCGGCGGCGCCCAATCATAGCCCGCCAACCGCACCAGGCCGCCAAAGTCCCCCCATTCCGGCTGCGCCAGGCCGGGAATCGCGCCATCCTCCTGCGGCTGCACCAGCCAGAACGAGTTAGCACGGTCTAGCCAGGCTCCTTTCAACAAAAGCAGCAAAGCAAGCGTCAGCGGCAAAAAATAATCTGCCCGCAGCCAAGGTTTACCAACAACCCGTTTATCCTCTCCCCAAAACTGCTTGCCGCCAAGCGCCAACCACAGCAGTACAGCAACGGCCGTCATGCTCAGGCCATCAGCCAGCCAGCGAATGGGCGTGCGCCCCCAGCGCAAAGTGACCTGATGCGCCCCGCCCGGAACAGTTACCTGGATACGTCCCTGCCCATCAGGCACAATGGCAAACGGCCGTCCATCCACTTCCGCCTGCCAGCCCGGAAAATCATGCACGAAAAAGGTCAGCGCCGTTTCTTCTCGCGCCAAAATTTGCCAGGTCGCCGTCAACGCGTCGCCCTCAGCACCCAACAGCGTGAAATCAGCAGACATCTGTAGCTTGGCCGCCAGGGGCGCGCCCCGCGCCGCGCCGGGGAAGGCAGGGCCATCCGGCCAATCTGTCACCGTGGCCGCGCTGTATTCCCCCCACGCCGTCAGCCCATAAATGCCGTAAGCCTGCTGCACCGCGGCCACGCCCGCCAATGTGGGCTGCTGGGGCAAATCCACCATGCGCGGTGGATAAAAATAGGGCACGGCGTTGGCAAAAAAGAGGACAAGCCAGAGATTAGAGATGGGAGATTGGAGATACTTACCTAATTTCCAATCTCTAACTTCTAATCCCCCCAGGGCCAGGGCAAAAAAGAAGGTCGGCAAGTCTAAAAAACGCCAGGGGAATTGAAAATTTGCCAGCATGTCCCATTTGGTCCACAACCAGCCAGAGGGTGCAGTTGCCAGGAATAGCCCGCCCAAACCGATGAGGGCGCTGGCCAGAGTGACGGCGTCGAGCGTGGAAGGACGTCTCTTGCGCCCCAGCCGCCACGCCGCCAAACCGCCTGCCGCCAAGCCTAGCGTCATTTGCGCCACCCCCGGCGACTTGGGCAGCGGGGGGTTGTTGACCCCGGCGACCATGCGCGGCGGCCACGTCCAGGCGTCAGCGAAATACGCGACCGAGTCCACCCGCCCTACTTCTGCTTCGTACTTGGTAAATTGAAACTCCCGCAGCGCGGGCAGCCAGGCAAAAGCAGAAAGAGAGAGGCCAAGAAGGATAGCTAGGAAGAAGGATGCAGCATGGCGCGTGGAGGCTGACGGGCGGTTAAGCCAGTAGCGCAAGAGCCCCATTGCCAGCAGGGGAGCCAGGGAGAGCAGGCTGGCGGCGGTGTGGGAAAGCATGAGGGCAGCGATAACCACGGCCGTACCCGCCACCCGCCGCCGGGATGGCTGCTGTATCATCAGGAACACCCCCCACAGCGCCCACGGGAAGAAAGCCATCGCCCAGGCATTAGAGAGGCTGCCGCGCTGGTAAGTCTGGTAAAGTAGCCAGGGTGACAGGGTATAGGCAGCGCTGACCAGCAGTCCGCCCCTGCGCCCAAAGAGGTGCCCACCCAAGAGAAACATGCCGACGGCTGTAACCGCCAGGGCCAGGGCAAAAGCCAGGTTATAGGCTGCCGGAGCATGTTGCCCCACTAGCCAATAGCAAACTGTGAGCAAGTAGGCGCTCAGGGGCGGGTAGAAATTAAAGAGGGGAGAACCGTAGCCCAAAACCAGGTCGGGCGACCAGCGAGAGAAAAAAATGCCCTGTTCCCACAGGGCATTAAGCAGCGGAATGCGATAATAATGAAGATTGAAGTCGTGCCCCTTGGGCGGAGCAGATAGGAGGGGTTGGGCGGCAACGGCCGTTACCAACCCCACGCTCAGCCAGACAGCCCAAGAGGCACGACGCTGCATACGTCAACGAACGTCCAGCAGTTCCACCTGGAAAATCAGCGTTGCGCCCGGGGGAATCAGCCCGCCAGCACCGGCGTCCCCATAGGCCAACTCCGCCGGAATCACCAGTTGGCGAGTGGAACCCACATTCATGGTGGCCACGCCTTCATCCCAACCGGCAATGACCTGCCCGGCGCCCAAGACAAAGGTGAAGGTGCGCCCGGCGTCAAAGGAACTGTCAAACTTGGTGCCATCTTCTAGCCAGCCGGTGTAGTTGACTTCCACTGTCTGCCCCGCTGCCGGTGTGGGGCCATCCCCCTCTACCAGGTCCACGTACCTCAAGCCACTTTCAGTTTCGGTGTAGTCCGCCTCATCCACCTCGGCAATCTGTGGCGCTGAACGGAAGGAAACCAGGGTAACTTCCATGAGCAAGGTGGAGTTGGGCGGAATGCCGGCGGCGCTCGTTTCGCCCAAGCCCAGGTCTGGCGGAATAAGCAACTGCCGTTCGCCGCCAGCCTTCATGGTGGCTACGCCTTCATCCCAGCCGGGAAAAACGGTGGTGCCGCCACCCAGAGCAAAAGTCAGGGGGCCACCACCCAGTTCGGAAGAGGTAATGAAGGTGCCGTCTTCTAACCAGATGGTGAACTCAACCGTCACGCTGTCGCCAGTGACCGGTTCGTCGCCTTCACCTGCAACCAGGTCATAATATTGCAGGCCAGAATCGGTGGTGGTGTAGTCGCCTTCGGCAACGGCCGTTGGCTCCGGGGAAGACTCAATAGAAAGCAGTTCCACGTCAACCAGCATGGCCGTGGTGGGCGGCGCAACCTGCCCGGCGCTGGCGGGGTCTACAATGAGATCGGGCGGGATAACCAGGTTAGATTGCCCACCAGACTGCATCAACAAAATCCCTTCCTCCAGGCCCGGGAACAACTGCCCTGTACCTATGATTACCTTGAGTGGGCTGCCCTGGGAATAGGTATCGCCTAAGAGCGTGCCGTCAGCCAGTTGGGCTACCAGATGAACCTCTACAATGTCACCAGGCTGGGGGTTGGCGCCTGAACCCGCCGTTAGCTCCAGGTATTGCAACCCGCTGTCAGTAACAACGGCCCCTGCGGCAGGTGTGGGCAGGGGGACGGGGGTAGGCGGCGTTAACAGCCCAATGCCGTCGTCGGTTGTGCCCAGGTCTGGCTCAGAGGTGTTGTTCTCTGCGGCAGTAGTGGGTGCATTTTCAGCAACGGCCGCTTCCTCGCCAGTCTCCGCCCCATTGGGCGCTTGCGCGGGGCCGCAAGCCGCCACCATCAATAAGACCAATGACATGGCAATCAGAAGCCACATCTTTTCCATACGTAACTTTTTCACACAAACTCCTTTCACTCTTAACTTACCGGGCCATTTTACCCGACAGAAATCAAATTTTACAGGGGGCAAGCACTCTTGGAGATTTTCCCGCCACCATGGACGCATGCTGGCTGCTTGCAAAAAAACCACTGGGCATCATACCACGATTTTGCCAATGGCCTAATTACTTAACCTGCTGCTGATGTTAGCCACCCCAGCAGGGCGCCCCCGGCAATAAGCCAGGTTGTATTTACCTTGAAGCGGAATAACAACAGCGCCGCCCCCGCCAGCAACACAACCGTCACGCCATCAATAACCGCCGCCCGGCCAAGCTGCCAGGTAACGGCCGTCATCAACCCCATGGAGGCCGCATTCACGCCATCCAACAGCGCCCCTGCCCAGGCAGATTGACGAATACGCGGAATGAGCCGCGCACTCAGCGCCACAAAGATGAAGGCGGGCAGGAAAATGCCCAGGGTCGCCAGCAGCGCCGACGGCGCACCTCCTAGCAAATAGCCCACAAAGGTCGCCGTGGTAAAGACCGGCCCCGGCGTAAGCTGCCCAATAGCAATGGCGTCAATGAGCTGCTGGTCGGTCAGCCAGCCCAGGCGCTCCACAAAGTCGCCGTGCAAAAAGGCCAGCAGTACGTAGCCGCTGCCATAGAGCACCGACCCGATCTTGAGAAAGGTAAAAAAGAGGGTGGAGAGGCTGAATGAGACGCCGCTGGTCACGGCCGTAGCCACCCCTCCCGCCAGCGAACCACCCAAACCACCCAATGGCAGCAGCACACCCAGGCTACCCGCGCGCCAAAAACGGGCGCCTTTACCCAGCATTACCGCCGCGCCGCCCACAGCCAGCAGCAGCAGTTCATTCCAGCCCAGAAAGTAGAGGGCCAGCACCCCCACCGCCACCACGCCGGTCAGCCCATCAACCACCGCTTTGCGCCCCAACACCCACAAGGCCTGAGCCACCACGGCAATAATGACCGGCTTCACGCCATAGAGCATCCAGCCGGCCTGTGGAGTGGCGCCCAGGCGCACGTAAGCCCAGGCCAGGACCAGCACGCTGAGCATGGCGGGCACAATAAAGCAAACGCCGCCCACAATCAGCCCACGCCAGCCGCCACGCAAATAGCTGACGTGAATGACCATTTCCGTGGAGTTGGGGCCGGGAATGAGGTTGGTGGCGCCCAGCAAATCGAGGAATTTTTGGTCGTCAAGCCATTGGCGCCGCTTGACGGCCTCATCGTACAGCATGGCAATGTGCGCTGCCGGGCCGCCAAAAGCGGTGAAACCCAGTTTGAGGGCTAGCAGGGCAATTTCTTTGAGCATCAATTTTGCTTAAGCGCTGGTGGGCAACGGCCGTCCCAATATCTCGATGCCCGCTTCTGAGGCGACGACGGCCGTTGCCGCCAGCCCTAAAAACAGCCCATGCTCCACCACCCCCGGCTGCTGCTTAATGGCCTGGGCCAGCCGTGCCGGGTCGGGCAGGCCGCTGACAAAGTGGCAGTCCACAATCACGTTGCCCTCGTCCGTAACAAATAGCCTGCCATCGCGTAGGCGCAGCACCGGCCTGGCCCCCAGGGAGGCCAGATAGGCGGTCACTGGGCTTTGGGCAAAAGGAATGACCTCTACCGGCAGCGGGGCGCGGGTGCCCAGACGGGCTACTTTTTTACCGCCGTCGCTGACCACAATCATGCGCCGGGAAGCGGCTGCCACAATTTTTTCGCGCAGCAGCGCCCCTCCCAGTCCTTTAATCAGGTCCAATTCTGGCGAGATTTCATCGGCGCCATCAATGGTTACGTCTACCGTCGGGTTTTGGTCCAGGGTGGTGAGGGGTATGCCCGCTTGTTGCGCCTCGCGGGCTGTGGCTTCAGAAGTGGGAATACCCACAATGTCCCGCAAACGGCCGTCAGCCAACATCTGCCCCAAAGCGCGGACCATATGTACGGCCGTGCTGCCCGTGCCCAGCCCCACCACCATGCCCGACTGCACGGCCGTAACTGCTTTTTCCGCCGCCCGCCTTTTTAACTCGTCCAATGTCATAGTTTTCCGCCTCAATTTTTTAAGATGGGATTATTGACACAATCAATCTTCGGGGCTTATAATGTTCCCATCTGGAGCCATAAGACCTCGGGTGGCCCAGAGAGTGGTTAGAAAAATAAGCGGACCTTGAAATCCCCTATAGCGTGCTCACCTGCTTCCGAATCCGAGTCGCAGGAACCCGGTCGAGGCCCAACACCTAGTGTATAGCCGCCACGGGATTCGCCTACATTTATCCGCCCAAATTCTGACTGGTAGCAGCTCTTTGGCAACCATTCGGGGTTTTATTATGGACATCCCCAATATTCAAAAAGCACCCGCCCTAACGTCGGGTGCTTTTTCTTTAGGTGTCCTATGCCCCTTCAATGCGGTAGCTGGTGATAATCGCCGTGCCCGCTCGCTTAAACATGACGCTGGCTGAACAGTAGGTCTCCTGGGACAGTTCAATAGCCCGTTCCACCGCCTGCGGGTCAACATTTTCCCCGGTGACCACGTACACAATCTCCGCCTCGGTATACACTTTCGGATGTTCCTCGGCCCGCGTGCCGCGAATTTCTACCCGCAGCCCGCTAAAGGGCTGCCGCATTTTGCGCAAAACGTGCACCACGTCCATGGCCGTGCAGCCGGCCACGCCCGCCAGCAAAAACTCCATGGCGCTGCCGCCATTTTCGGCGCTGGCCTGCCCACTAACGTCAAATTCGTAGCCTGAACCCAGACTGCCACGAAACTGTAAATTTTCACCTTGCCAGGTAATGGTTGCTGTTTTTTCGTCTGCCATAAAAAACCCTCGTCATGCTTGGAATAGCTGGTATTGTACCGGCAACGGCCGTTTCTCACACGCCCAATTTGGCAGCAAAGCTGCGCCCGGCGGGGGTGGGGTCCGTGCCGAAAACGGCCGTAAGCGTCGCCCCCAGGTCGGCAAAGTGGGCCACGCCCAAATTCACCCCGCCGCGCAGCCTTTGTCCGGTGATGAGTAGAGGCACGTACTCGCGAGAATGGTCGGTACTGGGCGTCGTCGGGTCATTGCCGTGATCGGCCGTAATCATCAGCACGTCATCCGTCGCCAGCGCCGCCAGCAGTTCCGGCACGCGGGCGTCAAACTCAGCCAGGGCGTCAGCATAGCCCTGGGGGTTGTTGCGATGCCCAAACTGGGCATCAAAGTCTACCAGGTTGGTAAAAATCAAGCCCCGTTCGCGCCGTGCGCGCATAGCCGCCAGGGTTTTGTCCACGCCATCCATGTTATCGGTGGTGGTCACGTAGTCGGTAATGCCCTGGGCATTAAAAATGTCGTTGATTTTGCCCACGGCATAGACCATCAGTCCCGCATCTTTCAGCCTGTCCAGGGCAGTGGGTTTGGGTGGAGAAACGGAAAAGTCGTGGCGGTGGGCCGTGCGCGTGAATTGCCCCGGCTGACCCACAAAGGGGCGGGCAATGACGCGGCTGACTTCGTGCGGCCCGGTGAGGATGCGCCGCGCCGCGCGGCACATGGCGTACAGCTCTTCCACGGGAAGGATCTCCTCGTGGGCGGCAATCTGGAACACGCTGTCGCCGGAGGTGTAGATGATGGGTTTGCCGGTGCGCATATGTTCCGCGCCCAACTCGTCTAAAATCATCGTGCCAGAGGCGGGGTAGTTACCCAGGGTACCGCGCCCAATCTCGGCTTCAAAAGTAGCCATCACTTCTGGCGGAAAGCCGTTGGGATACAGTGGAAACGGCCGTTCCAACTCCACGCCCATCAATTCCCAATGCCCGGTAGTGGTGTCTTTGCCGGCGCTGACTTCTTCTAGCTTGCCGTAAACGGCTGTGGGTTCCGTCTGTGGATTCACCCCCTGCAAAATGGCAATGTTGCCCAGCCCCATGCGCTCCAGGTTGGGCACGCGTAGGCCCCCCACCACGCGGGCCATGTTCCCCAACGTATGGCTGCCCACGTCCCCAAATTCGGCCGCATCGAGCGCTTCGCCAATACCCACGCTGTCCAAGACCACTACAATGACGCGCTTGATCGTCATAGCTGCTCTCCTATTAACTCGTCATCCGTAATCCGTTGCCCGTAATCCGTATTAGGCCAAGTTCAACGGGTCACGGTTTACGGAATAATGCCACCACATCCGCCACAGGCAAGCCATACCGCGTGTTGCCATCTCGCCCTACGACAGTGTGGGCCATAAACAGGCTGTTGTAAATGGCCTCCTCCACAGCCTCTACCACAGCCAGGGCAAAGGCGTTCATGAGGGGCTGCTCGTAGACGTACGGCCGTTGCCCCTGAAAGCGTTTAGGCTGGTCAGGAATGCGGTTCGTTGTGCTGAAGGCAATCACAAAGTCGCCGCTGCCCCCGTGGCAGGTGCTGCCCGTGCGCGCCAGCCCAAAAGCCGCCCGGCGGCACAAGCGTCCTAGCTGGCGGCTGTCCAGCGGCGCGTCTGTGGCCAGCACTATCATAATAGAACCCGCTTCGGGACGCGGTTGATAATCAGGGGGCTGCACGGTGCGCCCCACCGGCACGCCGGCAATCACCAGCTCTTCGGGGCTGCCGTAATTGCTCTGCACCAGGGCGCCCACGGTATAGCCCCCAGCGCGGCGCGGCAATACGCGGCTGGCGGTGCCAATGCCCCCCTTCCAGCCAAAGCAGCTTGTGCCCGTGCCTGCGCCCACGGCACCTTCGGGCACGGGGCCACTGCTGGCAACCTCCAGCGCCGCCCGCACCTCCATCTCACCCATGGGCCGCGCCTGGATGTCGCTGAGAAAGCCGTCGCTGGTCTCGCCCACCACCGGGTTCACGCTGGCGTACCCTTTGCGCCCGCTCTCGGCAAAGCCCATGCCGATGTGTGGATTTTGCTCAATGGCCAGGGTGATGAGGGCGTCAGCCACGCGAGGCACGTTCAGCGTGCCGGTGAGGGCGATGGGGGTTTCCAGGGTGCCCAGTTCGCGTACCTGCTCGAAGCCCGCCACTTTGCCGAAGCCGTTGATGGTGTGCACGGTCGTGGCCACCTTCTCCGCATACAAATTTCCCTGGTGCGGCAAAATCAACGTCACCCCTGTGCGGAAGGGGCCGTTGCCCGTCCACGCCCCCTCACCCTGGATGAGGGTGTAATGCCCCACAGTCACCCCGGCCACGTCGGTAATGGCGTTGTGCGTCCCGGGCGGTAGCTGGCTTTGGTAAATGTTGAGTTCGCGGATGCGCGGCATGGCAATTTCCTATAAGAGGTCGGGGGGTAGAAATTGACGATTGAACCAATCTTTAACCCCTGTTGGCAATGAACGGCCGTAACCGCTCCCTATCTGCCTCTCGCACCAACGCCCGCGCCAACACCCACGTGGCGTCCACCAGGGTTAGGCCATCCAAACAAGGTTCCGTCAGGGCCAGGGGCATCTCTGTGCAGCCCAAAATGATGGCTTCGGCGCCAAGCTGGTGTAGGGCACGCACGCCGCTTTGCAAGGCCGCCCGCGCTTTTTCTGTGGCGTACCCCCTGGCTTTGATGCCGTAGTCCGGGTCGTAAACGGCCGTGTGAATGACCTGGGTCTGCATTTCGTCATCCGGGGCCAGGACCGTGAAACCCTGCGGCTCTAAAACGGCGGGATAAACCCGGGCGCGGTTGGTGCCGGTGGTAGAAAGCACGCCCACCCGCTGCACGTCGGGGTAATGTTCGACTAAAAAGCGGGCGACTTCATCCATCATGTGCAGCAGCGTCAGCCTGCTCCCGGCGGCTCGTAGTTCAGCTTGAATGACCATAAAAATGGGGGCGGCGTGGGCAGAATTGCAGGGAATTCCGGCAACCTGGGCGCCGATGCTTTCCAGGGCGCGCAGTTGGCGAGTAATGGGGTAAGCGGGGTTTTGCGTCACCTGCCCCAGCAAGTAGGCGGTACGGTCAGGGATTTCGGCCGGATGAGAAATACTCAAAACGGTGAGGTGTTCCTGATCACTGTGGGCCTTGGTTTCCTGGGCAATTTTGTGCTGCAAGTCCAGCCCGGCAAAGGGGCCAACCCCGCCCACAATACCAATCGTTTTCGTGGTGTGCATGGCCCAAGAATACCACGTTTCACGTGTGGCTAATACCCGTAATTGGTAATCCACAGCCTAGAGGCGGCGGGCGCTACCTCGGGAAAAGGTTAGGGATAACGGAATACGGGCTTCGGATTAGGGATGCCGGGTTTCCCTGATTCTGGTCTCAATTTGGTGCAATAGTTGGGGCAATGCGGCAGCTACAGCGGGTGACAATTGTTCGCCGTAGCCCATCTGGGCGACGGTGACGGTGAAGAGGGTGGCAGGGGGGTAACGGCCGTACAGCACCCGCGCGCTCTCCAGCAACCCCGCCGGACCAACCTGGTGCGAAAACGCCCCCGGCCTCTCCGCCACGGGCGACAGATCCATCCGGCGAATCTCCCCTGGCTCCCCCGCCACGGCTGCATCCACAAAAATCACCAGATCTGCCTGGCTAATAGGCTCCGCCAGCTCCGGAAGCAGTTGGTGCACAGCCATAAATTGCGGGTTGACGAGTGACGATTGATGATTGCCCATTGGCCATTGGCCATTGACCAGCTCTTCTACCAAGCGCCAGCCAATGCCGTCATCCTCCCGCAGCGGATTGCCGTAGCCAATAAGCAGAACGTGGGTCATGATAATACAAGGCATCCGCTTTCTGACAGAAAGCAGATGCCTAAAATCCAAACGCTATTTTCTATTCCCGCCTCACGCTGTCAAGTAACGCGCCATCCGGGGCCAGCAGGCTCACCTCCAGCGGCATCTGGCCTACGGCATGGGTAGAGCAGCTCAGGCAGGGGTCAAAGGTGCGGATCACTGCTTCCACGCGGTTGAGCATTCCTTCCTCTATTTTCTCACCGCGCACAAACTGCCGCGCCACCTGGTAGACGCCCTTGTTCATGGCCAGGTTGTTGTTGCCGGTGGCAATGACCATGTTCACCCACTGCACCAGGCCGTTGCGGTCTACCTTGTAATGGTGCAGCAGCGTGCCCCGTGGCGCTTCCGACATGCCAATGCCTTCGGGGCGGTTGGGGCGGGCGTGGGCGCGCACAAAGTCATCCAGAATGTCCGGCTCGTTGAGGTACTGCTCAATGCGCTCAATGCAGTACACAATCTCAATGAGGCGGGCATAATGGTATTGGAAGGAGCTAAGCACCGCGCCGCGCTGCAACATGCGGAATTCAGCCCACTCTTCATCGGCGATAGGCGTGCCGCAGCGGTCAATGATGTTCAGGCGGGCCAACGGCCCCACGCGGAACATACCTTCCGGGTACCCCCAGGGCTTGTAGTAGGGAGACTTTAGGTAGGAGTCCGGCTCCACGGCTTCGGCGATAAAGTCACGGTAGTTGTGGGGGTCCAGCCCATCGGCCACAATTTGCCCTTTGGCGTCGACAATGCGTATCTTGCCATCGTAAAATTCTAGCTCGCCTTTGTCGTTGACCAGCCCCATAAAGAGGGAGGGAAAGTTGGCAAAGGTGCGAATTTCGGCGTCGAATTGCCCAAAGACACCTTTGTACCAATCCAGGCTGCGCCGCGCCCGGTTGAGGGCGTCGGGGATCATGGCCAGAATTTGGGTGCGTTTTTCTTCGGTGAGGGGGGCGTTGACGCCGCCAGGAACCACCCAGGCAGGATGAATGCGTTTGCCGCCCAAGATTTCGATGATTTGTTGGCCAAATTTGCGCAGGGCGATGCCGTCGCGAGCAATTTCGGGCGCTTCTTGGGCTACGCCAAAGATGTTGCGCTGGAGTGGGTCACTGTCGAAGCCTAAGATGAAGTCGGGGGAGGAAAGGTGGAAAAAGCTGAGGGCATGGGATTGGGCGATTTGGGCCAGGTTGAGGATGCGGCGCAGGGCAACGGCCGTTGGCGGAATCTGCACTGCCAGTAAATCGTCACACGCCTTGGCCGAAGCCACCAGGTGGCTCACCGGGCAAATGCCGCAAATCCGCGCTGTCAGCGAGGGCATCTCGGTAAACATGCGCCCTTCCGTCATCTTCTCGAAGCCGCGAAACTGGGTGACGTGGAAGCGGGCGTCAGCCACCTGCCCGGCGTCATCCAGTTGAATGGTAATTTTGCTGTGTCCCTCAATGCGGGTCACGGGATCAATGGTAATGGTTTGTCCCATTGGTAAATCTCCTTCATACAATGTAGCGCCAGCATCTTGCTGGCCTTGCCACCTGGAAGGTGGCGCTACGCTTTTCATTATGCGCCGAAGTGGGTCATGCCACCTACGTCAGGAACACGGCCGTCCAGCAATTCCGTCAGCACGTAAAAAATCATATCTGCCGAAGGCGGGCAGCCGGGCACAAACACGTCAACCTTCACCACATTGTGTACCGGTACGCTCATCTTGCGTAGTGGCGGAATGACCTGCACCGGGATATGCTGGTTGTGGTCAGCATTTTCAATGTAGGCACGGTTATACACATTCTTCACCTTGAAGGGGTTGCGCATGCCGGGCACGTTAGCCGTCACTGCACAGTCCCCCAAAGAGACCAAAATCTTGGTGTGCGCCCGCACCTTCTTGATTTTTTCGTAATCCTCTTCGCTGCTCACCGCGCCCTCAATCAGGGTCACGTCCACCATGTCGGGGAAATTTTTGGGGTCTACCAGCGGGCTGTACACCAGGTCGGCCTTTCCCGCCAATTCCAGCAGGCGTTCATCAATGTCTAGAAAAGACATGTGGCAACCCGAACAGCCATCCAGCCAAACCGTTGCTAATTTTGCTTTTTCACTCATGCTAATCCTCCCGCATCATTTGCAAATAGGGCAAGAAGTCCCGCCGCTTGGTCATTTCAGCCACGGCTTTGCCGCGCTGGAAGAGGGCGCCGGTGGGGCACACCTGCACGCATTTACCGCAAGCCGTACAGGTCAATGACTCGCCCCAGGGTTCGTTGAGGTCATGGATGATGCGCACGTCAATGCCGCGCCCCATAGCCCCTTTGGTTTGCGCGCCTTCCACCTCGCGGCAGACGCGCACGCAGCGCTGGCACAAAATGCAGCGGTTGTGGTCCATGATGAAGTAGGGGTGGGTGGCGTCAACGGGCAAGGAAGGATGCAGGTAGGGCAGCCCCACATGGGTGTTGCCCAACTCTTCGGCCATGCTTTGCAGGTCGCAGTGGCCATTGGACACGCAGACGGCGCAAACGTGATTCCGCTCAGAGAAGAGCAGGTCGAGAATCATTTTGCGGTAGGTAATGAGGCGCGGGGTGTTGGTGTACACCTCCATGCCTTCGTCGGCGGAGGTCATGCAGGCGGGAACCAGCCGGTTGCTGCCCTTGATCTCGACCATGCAGAGGCGGCAGCCGCCCCAGTCAGACACGGCGTCCAGGTGGCAAAGGGTGGGGATGTGGATGCCGTTTTCGCGGGCTAGCTCAAGAATGGTCTCGCCTTCACGGGCGCCCACGTCTACGTCGTTAATCTTTAAGGTTTTGATGCGTACGTTGGAATGTCTTCTCATGATGCCACCTCCGCCGAGGCTGGGGTAACGGCCGTTTCCGCCTCACCTAGCCCCGGAATCAAACTCGTATACTCATCCCGGAAATAATGCAGCGTACTCACCACCGGGTTGGGGGCCGATTGCCCCAGGCCGCACAAGCTGGTGTTGCTCACCATGTCGCACAACTTTTCCAATAATTCCAAGTCGCGGGGGGTGCCTTCCCCTTCATAAATTTTCGTCAGGATGTTGTACATATGCACCGTACCCACGCGGCAGGGTACACACTTCCCACAAGATTCCGTCATGCAAAATTCCATAAAGAAGCGGGCCACGTCTACCATAGATGACGTTTCATCCATGACGATCATACCGCCCGACCCCATGATGGAGCCTAATTTACGCAAAGACTCATAATCTACGGGCGCGTCGAAGTAGCTAGCGGGAATGCAGCCACCAGAGGGGCCGCCCGTTTGCACCGCTTTGCAAACGCCACCGTTGGGCAGGCCGCCGCCAATTTCATACACAATTTCGCGCAAGCTCATGCCCATGGGCACTTCGATGAGGCCGGTGTTGACGATGCTGCCTGCCAGAGCGAAGACTTTGGTGCCTTTGCTTTTGGCTGTGCCAATGCTGGCGTACCAGTCACCACCTTTGCGAATGATGGTGGGTACGTTGGCAAAGGTCTCTACATTGTTGATGAGGGTAGGCTTGCCCCACAGGCCGTACTCGGCCGGGTAGGGAGGCCGCGGGCGGGGTTGGCCACGCCGCCCTTCGATGGAGGCAATGAGCGCCGTTTCTTCGCCGCAGACAAAAGCGCCGGCCCCCAGACGAATGTTGACGTTGAAGCTGAAGGTGGTACCGGCAATGTTGGCCCCCAACAGTCCCATGCGCTGTGCCTGGCGAATGGCTGTCTTCAGCCGGGCTACTGCCAGCGGATATTCGCCGCGCACGTAAACGTACCCCTCGTTGGCGCCGATGGCGTAGGCCGCCAGGGCCATGCCTTCTAGCACGCGGTGGGGATCGCTTTCCAGCACGGAGCGGTCCATAAAAGCACCGGGGTCTCCTTCGTCGGCATTGCAGATGACGTATTTGTCGGGACCAGAGGCTTTGGCCACGGTCACCCACTTGAGGCCAGTGGGGTAGCCGCCGCCGCCGCGCCCACGCAGACCGCTGCGGGTAATTTGGTCTATAACTTCGTAGGGGGCCATTTCGGTTACGGCCGTAATCAACGCCCGGTAGCCGTCGGCCGCAATGTATTCTTCAATGCGTTCTGGATCAATTTCGCCGCTGTTTTCTAGCACAATTTTTTGCTGTCGCTGGAAAAAGGGCACGTCGGTGGGGCAAACCAGCCGTTTTACCGGCTCGGCCCCCAGGGTCTCCATAATGTCTGGCGCGTCGGCAGGGGTAACGTTTTGGTACATTACCGATTTGCTTGCCCCATCTCCCTGGTGGGTTTCTACGTTGACCAGTGGCCCTTGGGAACACAGCCCCATGCAGCCGACGCCTTTTACTTTGCAGGAACGGCCGTTGATACCCTGCTCCAACGCCGCCTTTACCTCTGCGCCTTGCGAAGAGAGACAGCCCGCAGCCACGCATACTTTAACCACGTGCTGGGCTGCCTGATTTTCGGCTATTTCCTTTTCCGTAATTTCATCAAATCGCTCATGCATCTTCGCCATTCCTCCATGTCTGCAAGCGCGCTTCCAAAGATTCTGGCGTTAGCTTGCCGACGACCTCCCCGTCAAATACGCCGACGGGGGCTAGCCCGCACGACCCCACGCAGCGGGCTGTCAACAACGACATCTCGCCATCTGCTGTGGTTTCACCGGGGGCAATTTCATACTCCGCCGCAATTTTATCCAACAGCTTAGGAATACCTTTGATGTAGCAGGCTGTACCCGTACATAGCACGCAGGTATGTTTGCCTGCCGGTTTCAGGCTGAATAAGTGATAAAAGGTAGACACCCCATAAACGGCACTCAAAGGCACGCGCAATGAGCGGGCCACATAGCGCAGCGACTCTTCATCCAAAAAACCAAAAGACTCTTGCACAGAATGTAGCGTCTCTATCAGCGAATGGCGGGCAAAGCCATTGCGCCGCATGGTCGCCTGGACAATACGCCACCGTTTGTCGTCGTTGGGGGGATCAATTTTTTCGTGTGGAAACATTATCAACTCCCGAATTTTTGCTTGACACAAAAAAAGAAGACCAAGGCTACATTAGCCTCGTCTCCCCTCTCTGTTGTGATATATTTCACAAGTTGTGTGTATTATCGTGTTTTTGACACCAATTCGTTAGTGTGATCTGTCATTGTTACCATATGACAAATGGCACGTGTGGAAAATGAATGGGCGCAAGCTGAGGAACGGCCGTGACTCTCCCCACGTTCATTGCAGGGCAGCTATAATCGCCAATTGTTCATTTCCGCTCCCGAAGAAAAGAGGGAATGGGCTGACGAGCATGGTGTGATGTTAAAACGCGAATGTATTTCCAGGCATGCGGCCTGGGTTTTTTGGGGCAGCTTTTGGCTGCTCAACTTCATCTTGTTTGGGCCTATTTACTGGTTTTTTCAGGCAGAAACCCCGTTTTGGCCACCGCTGGAGGGCGGATGGCGGGCTTTTTTACTGCAGCGGGCCAACCTGGACGTGTTTCGCTTGAATCTAGAGCTGACGCTGTTGGTAACGCTCTGGCTCTTTTGGCCCCGCGCGCGATGGCGTGGGGTACGTTGGCTGTTTTTTGCCGTTTACTTGCTGCAACTGCTTTATGGGGGGTATGAAGGGTTCGTGCGCTCCTTTTATTTATTGGACCCGACCCTGTACAACGACTTGATTTTGTTTGCGGACGGCAGCCGGTATGTGGTGCAGATGTTGCACTTGCCGCCGCGCACTTACGTGATGGGCGGAATGGGCCTGCTGGCAGCCCTGGCGCTTTTAGCTGGACTGCATTGGCTGCTGCTGGCAGCGGTGGAGCACCTGGGGCGGAAAACAAAGCTGGGTATGCTGGGGCTTACGGCCGTTGCCCTGGGGCTGTTCCTCTTTTCCGGTGAAGGGCGGGGGGGGGTGGAAACGGCCGTATCCAGCTTCAGCGCCAAGATCAGCCAAAACATTGCCCTTTCTTATACTGCTTACACCGATGCGCAGCGTTTTGACCAGGATTATCTGGCCCCCTTCTACCAGTTCACCACCAGCGACCTGGCCGACAAACCCAACATCCACATTCTCTTCATCGAATCCTATGGCAGCGTCCTCTACCAACGCCCCGACTTTCGCCAGCGGTATGGGCTCCTGCTAAACCTGCTGGAAACGCGGCTAAACCGCGACGCCTGGCACATGGCGTCCACCCGCAGCCTGGCCCCCACTTGGGGTGGCGGTTCCTGGATCGCTTACACCAGTTTTCTCACCGGTCTCCACCTGGATTCCCACGCCCAATACCTGCGCCTCTTCAACCGCTTCCAGGAAGAACAACTACCCCATTTGTATAACTACCTGCAAAGTCAAGGATACACCCGCTATTACCTCTCTTCCAATTCTGATGAAATTAGCGAGGCGGAGTGGCTGCGTTACAAGCAGTTTTACGGAGTAGATGAATGGCTACGCTACCGCGATCTGCCCTACAGCGGTCCCCTGTATGGCTGGGGACCTGCTCCCCCAGACCAGTTTGCCGTCAACTATGCCTTTGCATACATCAACGCGAAACAAATGTCACCTTATGTCTTCTTCTTCATTACGCAAAACTCTCATTACCCCTGGGCGCCGCTGCCCAGAGTGGTGCGCGATTGGCGCACCCTCAATGACGCGCAGTTGCCTCCTGTTCAAAGCAGCATGACTTCCACCCATGCCGAATTGCGCCGCCAATATATGGCTTCCATTGAGTATGAACTTACGCAACTGGTTGATTTCATTGTCCGCCAAGGACGCCCAGAAGACCTGTTTATCTTGATTGGCGATCATCAACCACCAAGAGTGGCGCGCTATACCGATGGTTGGGACACGCCCATTCACATCATTAGCCAAGATGAGGCATTTGTTGAAATGTTTCATGAATATGGCTTTGTGTCGGGGCTGGCTACGGGTACAGTAGAAGCTGAACTGCACCACGCCGGTTTCTATACCCTGTTTATGCGCACGCTGCTGCAGAAGTATGGGGTCGATCAAGCCAATTTGCCGGTGTATTTGCCTGAAGGTATCCGCTAAAAGGAGTGTTTTCCCATGGATAAACAACTGTTTCTTACCTTTCTTCTCGGCACCGCCCTGGCCTTTGTGCTGGCTGCTTGTGGCGGAACGGCCAATTCTGAGTCTACCAGCGCCGCGCCAACAACGGCGGCGGAATCTGCACCAGTCGGCGAGGGCCGCACCTTAACCATTGGCGCGGAAGCTGACGCGCCGCAAACCTTTGTGGTAACGGCCGAGTCCCAGGCTTCCTACATTGTGAATGAAGAGTTTTTAGTAGACGCGTTGTCTAAATTGGGCATTGAAGCAGGGCGCGTGGTGGTTGTGGGCACGACGCCGGGCGTGACCGGAGATATTCGGCTTAACTTTGGCAACCCGGATCTGCTGGAAGGGGCGCAGTTTACTGTAGACATGACGGGGCTGCGCACGGACCAAAACCGGCGGGACAACTGGCTGCAGGACAATGCCATTGAGACGGATCGTTTCCCGGAGGCAACTTTTGTGGCTACGGCCGTTTCTGGGCTGCCGGCCACTTACACAGAAGGGGAAGAGATCAGCTTCCAGCTTATTGGCGACCTGACCGTACGGGACGTGACCAACCCGGTGACTTTTGACGTGGTCGCCTCATTGACAGGCAACACCCTGCGCGGTACGGCAACCTTACCCTTGCGCATGACTGATTTTGGCATCACGCCCCCTGATTTTGTGAACACCCTAACAGTGGCGGATAGTTTTTCCATCGAAGTGCGTATCGTCGCCCAGGCGCAGTAAATGATCCTATGAAGCCGCCCCTTTCCCCAGAACTGCGCATCACCCAAGTAAACCTGGCCCCTGGCCAAATTGACCTGGGGGTGGGACAGCCGGGTTTTGACTTGCTCCCTTTAGCGGTGCTGCGCCGGGCAGCGGCGGTGGCCCTGATGGCAGAGGACCCTGCCTGTTTGAATTATGGCTACGAGCAGGGTGACGGCCGTTTTCGCCACGCCCTGGCCCAGTTCCTCACCGCCGAATATGGCTTTTCCGTCGCCGCCGGCGACCTGTTGGTCACCAACGGAGCATCGCAAGGGTTAGATCTCATCTGTACCCTTTTCACCCGTCCCGGCGACACCGTTCTTGTGGAGGAACCGACCTACTTTCTGGCTTTGCGCATCTTTGCCGACCACGGCCTGCGGGTGGTAGGCATCCCTACCGCCCACAATGGGCTAGACCTGGATGCTTTGGAAGCCATCCTGGCCCGCCACCGTCCTGTTTTGCTTTACACCATCCCCACCTTCCAAAACCCATCTGGCGTCACCCTGCCCTTGGATTCCAGGGAACGACTTGTTGCCCTTAGTGCGGCGCATAACTTTCTGATTGTTGCTGATGAAGTGTACCAGTTATTGCACTACACGGTGACGCCGCCACCGCCACTGGCGTATTGGGTCGAAAGCGGGCGCGTGCTGTCTCTCGGTTCCTTCTCCAAGATTCTAGCGCCTGGTCTGCGGCTGGGCTGGATTCAGGCTGCGGCCCCGCTGCTGGCGCGGCTGACGGGCAGCGGACTGCTGGACAGCGGTGGTGGGCTGAACCCTTTTACGTCCAACGTGGTGCGGATAGCCCTGGAGAAGGGGTGGCAGGCGGCGCACCTGGCGCACCTGCGGCAAACGTATCAACGGCGGCTGGCAGCTATGGCTGCGGCGCTCGCTAGCCACCTGGGGGGTATAGCCCGTTTTACTGTGCCAGACGGGGGTTTCTTTTTCTGGGTAGCGCTGGACGAGGGGGTGGACACGGCCGTTCTGCTGCCTGCTGCCCACCAGCACCAAACCGGCTATCAGCCCGGCGTCAAATTCTCCAGCCGTGGCACGCTGCGCCATTACCTGCGCCTAAGTTTTGCCTTTTACGACGAGGCCACTCTCGTTAGCGGCACCAGGCGGCTGCAACAAGTATTTAGTAATTCACTCATCACCCTTGAACCCTCATCCCTCGCTAAGTAAACTTGCCAAATGGGGCAAATCCCTTACCATAAAGGTAGAACCTGACCAAGGTCCAGGTATTATTTCCCACACCTAAACCACCTTTATCATCGACCTGGAGAACACTATCAATGACAAGTCGCTTTTCGGCCTTTGCTGAGCGCCGCTTGCTCGTGGTTGACTTGGAGGGTGTGCTATTGAATGGCACGCCCCAAGGGCACCGCCAGTTTAAAGAGAAAATTCAACAAATTCGTGACGCTATCGTGTTGGTCTACGTGTCTGGGCGCAGCCTGGCAGAGCAGTTACAAGACATTGCTGCCCATGATTTACTGCTGCCGGATTACGTCGTCTCCCACGTGGGTACAGAAATTCACCGCCTGCCCGGCGAACACCCTCTAGACGAATGGTATCGTTACGTGGAAGGGCAGTTTCAGCGTAATGACCTGGTGCAGTTTCTGGCCCTACATGCCCCAGAGCTAGAAATGCAGCCAGAGAAGCAACAAACGCCGCTGAAAATTAGCTACTTTTGCAAAAATGTGGCCCTCGCTGATCTGGACGCTTTGCAGCAAAAGCTAGCAGCGTCCGGCTTTTTGGTAAAGTTGGTTTACTCCCATAACGTGTATCTAGACGTGATTCCGGAGCGGGCAGGGTTGGGTACGGCCGTTAAATTCCTCGTCGAATCCCTCAACCTGTTCCCCAACCAAGTCTTCGTCTGTGGTGACAGCGGCAACGACATAGACCTCTTCCAATATGGCTTCCGTGGCATCGTCGTCGGCAACGCCACCCGCGAGCTAAAACGCGCCGTGGAGCTGCGCGCCTACTTCAGCCATGCCAGCTACGTAGACGGGCTGCTAGAAGGGTTGGCCTACTACAAATTCTTCAATGGGCACACCCCGCCACGCAAACCAGACCTGGCCCGCGAAGGGTTTGCGCGCGCCGTCGAATCTCTGCGGCGCAATATTACCCCCATGGGTTTTTCCGCAGCCGGATTGGCCGACAACCCGCTGACAGAAGCCGACTCCAACTACTTTGCCGTGTGGAGCCGTGACGGCATCAAAACGGGCCTGTGGAGCCTTTGCCTGAACGACCCCGATGTTACCGAATGCTTCCGACGTACCCTGGAAGTATTAGCTGAACACCAAACGGAAAGCGGCCAAATTCCGGCTAATGTACGTATCAAAACCAACGAGCCAGACTATGGCGGCATTGGTGACATCGCCTCTATTGATTCGGTCATCTGGTTTGTCATTGGCGCCATCCGCTATGCTGCTTACACCGGGGACAAAGAGTTTCTCTTGCGCATGTACCCCCACGTGGCCCGCGCCATGCAGTGGCTCCGCGCCCACGACTCGAACAATTGTGGCCTGATTGAGATTCCAGAATCCTCAGACTGGATGGATTTGTTCCCCCGCTCCTATAATGTGCTGTATGATGAGGTGTTGTGGTACCAGGCGTGCCGAGACTTTAGCGCGGCAACGGCCGTTGCCGGCCACGATCCTCGCCCCTACCAGGAACTCAGCGACAAAATCCAGCGCATCATTCTGCGCAAATTTTGGCCTACTGCGCAAAAAATTTCCGAAACCCGCGAATCTTTCTCCGAAACCCAGTTCACCCTGGGTGACGCCCAATACCTGCTGGCGCAAATCAGCCCCTTCGACTTTTCCTGGCGCGCCGACGTGTACGCCAACCTGCTCGCCGCCCTCATGGGCTTGCTAGACCAGCGCAAAATGACCCAGCTCTTCCAATTTTTGTGGGGGGTGGGTGTCAATCGACCCTATCCCGTTAAATGCCTCTACCCACCCGTACAATCTGGGGCTAACGATTGGAAAGATTACTTCGTCACCAACTTCCTCAACCTGCCCGACCATTATCACAACGGCGGCATCTGGCCCTTCATTGGTGGGTTGTGGGTGCGCTTCCTCATCAAAGCAGAGCGGCAAGAGTTGGCCCACCAGGAGTTGATCTCCCTGGCTGAATCATGTCGCCAGGGCATTTATGGGGAATGGGAGTTTAATGAATGGCTCCATGGCATTACCGGGCGGCCCATGGGCAAAGCACACCAGGCATGGAGTTCCGCCAGCTATATTGCCGCCTACCGCGCCCTGCACCACAGCCTCACCCCGGCTGACTTTGAGGTATTGACGCCGCAGATGTTTGATAAGGAGAGTTCACCGACTGCTGCCGACCACCATGAATGAAAACGGAGCGCCACCTTCCAGGTGGCAACGCCAGCAAGATGCTGGCGCTACATTTACGAAGGAAATTAGAGATTGGAAGTTCTTGGGCAAGATAATGCGTGCAAAGTGGTTGTTTGTTTCTGATGTGGATGACACCCTGCTGGGTGATGACGCTGCTTTGGAGCGGCTAATGAGCGCTTTGGCCGCCGCCCCGCACCTAGTGGTAGCTTACAATTCTAGTCGCCCCTGTGCCAGCCTGCGCCAGAGCCTGGCAGAGAACCCCACTCTGCGCCCGCCAGATTATTTGATTGGCGCGCTGGGTACGGAGATTGAAGACGGCCGTACCGCCCAGCCCCTCACCGCCTATACCCAACACCTGGCCCCCGGCTGGCAGCGCGACCAGGTAGACCAACTCATGCGGAACCTGGGCTTTGTGCCCCACGACGGCCGTTACCAAACCCCCTTCAAAGCCAGCTACGACATTCCCAACCCCGCCGCCTTTGGCCAGGCCAAGGCCGCCCTCCAAGCCGCCAACCTGCCCGCCAAAACCATCTTCTCCATGGGCAAAAACCTGGACATCATCCCGCCCGCAGCCGGCAAAGGAACCGTCATACAATTTTTACACCACTGGCTGGGCATTCCCGCCAGCCATGTCGCCGTCGCCGGAGATTCTGGCAACGACATAGACATGTTTTTAGCGCCCTTCAAAGGCATCATCGTCGGCAACGCCGACGCCGACCTGAAGGCGCAGCAGGCAGACCACATCTACCACGCCCAGGCCACCCATGCCGCTGGCGTATTAGAAGGACTGTCGTATTGGGGCATCATTCCCCAAGAGGAGTAACACATGCTAAACCAATCCATCAACAACATTCTCATGCTATCCATTCATGGCTACGTGGCCGCCGAACCAGAGCTAGGCAAGCCCGATACCGGCGGTCAAGTGGTCTACGTGCTAGAACTGGCCAAGCGCTTTAGCCGCCTGGGGCAGCGCGTAGACCTGGCAACCCGCCGCTTCGAGGGCCAGCCCGAATTTGACGAAGTCAACGACAATTTCCGCGTCTGGCGCATCCCCACGCGGGGCAACGAGTTTGTGCGCAAAGAAGATATGCACGACCATCTGGACGATTTTGTCACCAACTGCCTGGCCGACATCCGCGCCCGCGGCCTGCAATACGACATTGTCTACTCCCACTACTGGGACGCTGGCTGGGCCGGGCAAAAAATTGCCGAAGAGCTAGGCATCCCCCACCTGCACACACCCCATTCCTTGGGGGCGTGGAAGCAGGCCAATATGGGCGCCGACATGGACGAAGCGGACATGGAAGCCACCTACCGCATGGAGGAACGCATCAGCAAGGAGTTCCGCGTTTACCAAACCTGCGACCACATCATCGCCACTACCGAACCGCAGCTAGAGCTGCTGCAAGAGCTATACGACGTACTGGAGCGGCACATCAGCGTGGTGCCGCCGGGCATGGATGAAGACAGCTTTTTCCCGGTGCGCCAGCAAGAACAGGCCAAACTACGCCAAAAGCACGGCCTCCAGGAAAAAGATGTGCTGATTTTGGGGCGCATGGCCCACAACAAAGGGTATGACCTGCTGATTGAGGCGCTGCCCACGCTCTTTACCCTGGTTCCTGATGCGCGGCTCATTGCCGCCGTCGGGGGCGAAGAGTCGGCGCAGGATGACGCCGGCGTGGCGGCGCTGAAAGAGCAGGCGCAGGCGCTAGGCGTGGCCGACAAAATTAAATGGGTGCAGTACGTTCCCGATGAGGAGCTGCCGGAGTATTACCAGGCGGCATCTGTCTTTGCGCTGCCCTCGCGCTACGAACCTTTTGGCATGGTGGCAATTGAGGCCATGGCCTGCGGCACGCCCACCATTGTCACCGTACATGGCGGGCTATTCGAGCTGTTGGACTTTGGCGAACATGGGCTGTATGCGGACCCGTTCCGCCCGGTGGAATTTGGGGCGATGCTGGCCATGCCGCTGCTACACCCGGACCTGGCCCATGAGCTTTCGGTGGAGGGGGCGCGGTTTGCGCGGCGCAATTTTGGCTGGACGGGGATTGCCCGGCGGATTCTGGCAATTTTCGAGACGGTGCGGCAACAACGGGCGGTGGACACGGCCGTGTGACTTACGGCCGTGTCATCCCTTTACCCGGGTCCTCCCTGACAGCAATAAACCCAACCCGCTACTTGTCATCAGCGGACCGAAATTCAACAAGGAGATTCTTAAATGGACATCATCACAATAGAAGAGTTCAAAAACCTCATAGACAAACCCTCTGGTTGGTGCGTTTCACTCTATATGCCCACCCATCGCCAGGGACCAGAAACCGAACAAGATCCCATTCGTTACAAAAACTTGCTCCGCCAGATAGAAGATCGTCTGAAAAACAAAGGGCTGCGCACACCTGACGTGCAAGAGATGCTCAAGCCTGCCCAGCGCTTGGTGCAGGACCCCGCTTTCTGGCGGCACCAAAGCGACGGTCTGGCGGTATTCATCACCGCGGAGACCTTCCAGACCTTTCGTCTCCCGCTGCCATTTTCGGAATTAGTGGTGGTTTCTGACCGCTTTCACCTTAAGCCATTGCTGCCGCTTTTCACCGGGGATGGCCACTTTTACATGCTGGCCCTCAGCCAAAATGAGATCAGATTGCTAGAAGGCACGCGATATACTGTGGATGAAGTCGCCGCCGAAAACCTCCCCAAAAGCATGGCGGATGCCCTGCAATATGAGCACTTTTCCCAGGAATTGCAGTTTCACACCAGTTCTGCCGGCGGCGGGGAACGGCGCCCCGCCATGTTTCACGGCCATGATGCCCGCGACGAAGACAAAAAGAGAATCTTACGCTGGTTCCACAAGCTAGACGCCGAATTATCGGCCCTACTTACTGGCGAGCGGTCGCCCCTGGTGCTGGCTGGCGTCGATTATCTTTTACCGCTGTATCAGGAAGCGAACACCTACGCCCACCTGCTGGCCGAGGGCGTAACGGGCAATCCCGAAGAACGGCGTCCGCAAGAGTTGCACGAGCGGGCGTGGCCGTTGGTGCAGCCGGTTTTTACGCAGGCACGCGAAAAGGCCCTGGCGCGCTATAGCCAGTCGATTCCCAATGGGCAGGGCAGTGACGACTTGTCAGAGGTGATTTTAGCCGCCCATCATGGGCGAGTGGATGTGTTGTTTGTGGCCTTGGGTGTGCAAATATGGGGCACTTATGACCCGGCAACGCAAGCTGTGGATGTGCATGAGGGTCATGAATCTGGCGATGAAGACCTGCTAGACCTGGCGGCTATGCAAACGATTATGCAGGGGGGCACAGTGTACGCTGTGGCCCCAGAGCAGATGCCAACGGCGGCGCCGGTGGCGGCTGTCTTTCGCTATTGATGTCAAGAGCTGGCTGGCAGCAGTAAGGGTTAATGCACCTGCACCGGGTCCTTGATGGCCCCCTGAGCAAAGAGCGGCTTAGGCTGCCAGCCGGCGGGCGGGGTGGTTTTGGCAATGGCCACGGCCGTATTCTTATAATCCGGTATCTTGGCCCGCTTGTCTAGCTGCACGGCCGTCAGCAAATTCGCCGCCGCCTCCGCAAAGTGAAAGGGAATAAAAATTGTGCGCTGCGGCGAGCGTCCCGTCACCAGCACCCGCAGCTTAATGGCCCCCCGCCGCGACCGTACCTCCACCCAATCCCCTGTCTCCAATCCCAAATCTTTGGCGTCATCGGGGTGCATCTCGCACGTGGCCTCCGGGTAAATCTCCTCCAGCTGCGAGTTGCCCGTCATGGTGCTGCCGTGCCAATGGTACAGCACGCGCCCCGTGCTCAGGTTAAAGGGGTACTCGGCATCGGGCTGCTCCGACTCGGTGCCAAACTCTACCGTCCAAAACTTGCCCCGCCCCCGCGGAAACTCTTCCGTAAACAGGTAGGGCGTGCCCGGATGGTCGAAGCTGGGGCAAGGCCAATGCACGCCCCCTTCTCGCTCAATGCGCTCATAATCAATGCCGCTAAAGTCGGGCGTTAGCTGGCGCATCTCCTCCCAAATTTCGCGGGGGTGGCTGTACGTAAAGCCCGCAGAGAGCGTTATGCCCAGCCGCTGCTCCACACGCCGCCCCAAATCACAAATGATCTCCCAATCTGGCCGCGACTGACCCACAGGGGGAACGGCCGTGCGGCAGCGCTGCACCCGCCTGTCCGTGTTGGTGAAAGTGCCGTCTTTTTCGGCAAAGCTGGTGGCGGGCAAAATCACGTCGGCCAGCTCGCCCGTCTCATTCACAAAAATATCCTGGCACACCAACAGCTCCAGCGCCTCCAAGGCGTGGCGGGTATGTTCCTGGTTGGGTTCGCTCATCATCGGGTTTTCGCCGACGATGAACATGCCACGCACGGCCCCGGTCAGGGCGCCGTCCACCATTTCTGTAGCCGTCAGCCCCGGCGTGGGGTTGAGGGGTGCGCCCCAGAACTGCTCAAATTTGGTACGTACGGCCGTATCGCTCACGGACTGGTAAGCCGTAAACACATTAGGCAAACCCCCGCTGTCTGAACAGCCCTGCACATTGTTTTGCCCGCGCAACGGATTCAGCCCCGTGCCCGGCTGCCCCACGTGGCCACACAACAGCGCCAGATTCACCAGCGCCAGCGTATTGTCCGTGCCATGCGTACTTTGGCTGATGCCCATGCCCCAGTAAATGGCGCTCCGTTCCGCCCCCGCATACAGTCGCGCCGCCTCGCGGATGCTCCGCGCAGGCACGCCGCTAACGCTTTCCGCCCATTCCGGCGTGTACGCCTCCAGCGATTCCAAATAATCCTCAAAACCCTCTGTGCGCTGGGCGATGAAGTTTGGGTTATACAGCTTCTCCTGCACCACCACATGTGCCATTGCCTGGAACACGGCCACATCCGTGCCCGGATTTTGGCGCAGCCAGTGGGTGGCAAAATTGGTCATCTCAATCTGGCGCGGGTCTACCACAATCAGCTTTGCGCCATTTTGGCGAATGGCCCGCTTCAAAAAGTTAGAGATGACGGGGTGGGTCTCGGTGGTGTTGGAGCCGGTAACGATAAACACGTCCAAATTCTCCATTTCGGCGATGGAGTTGGACATGGCGCTGGTGCCCAACGACAACTGTAAGCCGGTCACCGACCCGGCATGGCAGAGGCGGGCACAGTGGTCTACGTTATTTGTGCCCAGCAAAGCACGCACAAATTTTTGGAAGATGTAGGTGTCTTCGTTGGTGGCTTTGGCGCTGGCATAGGTGGCAAGGGCATCCCCTCCATGATTCTGGACAATGCGCACCAACTCATCAGCGACATAATCTAAGGCTTCATCCCAACTGGCTTCGCGCCAGACGGGAGGGGCGCAGCGCCCCTCGTGGCGGTTGGTGCGCATGAGCGGGGTTTTGACGCGGCGCGGGTGACGCACGTAGTCGGTGCCAAAGCGCCCCTTAACGCACAACATGCCGTAGTTGGGTGCGGCATCGAAGGGGGCTTCCACGGCATAAATGGTGTTGTCTTTGATGTTCAGGCTCATCTGGCAGCCTACCCCGCAGTAGGGGCAGGTTGTGCGTACAACTTTATCAGGCTGAATCATGGGTTACCTCCAAAAAGATGGGACACGGCGTTCACAGAGAAGACGCAGAGATTCACAAAGAGAATTGGAAAAAATTATCAAAAAGCTCTACATGTCTCCGCGGAAACTCTGCGTATCTCTGCATCCCTATCTCGGGTTTTGTGGGATTCTTCACAAGGTTGTCCATAAACGACGAAACGCGCTGCGGCGCGTTTCCAAATCAATGGGTTCAGCAACAAAAGCAAAATTTCAATGCCGTTAGGCGCATTCTCCCATGCCAGAACGGGCAAAATAACCCCTATCCCACCCTCACTTTTCGTTGACAGACCTGCGTGTGGTGCTAACAATAACAATGCCCTGTACCCATGTGACATTGCTGGGCGTCATTTGTAACTTACGGGAGTCGAACCCATTGGCGCAGCCCCTAGCGCCTACCAAGGTGCCTTTTCAGGCGGATCCAACTTATCCCAGTTGGCGGGTTTACGCTCGCCTCTGCCAATAAAAAGCTACCAACTTCTTCAATTTTCAATCAACTCTGTTTGCCAGTTCAATTCTTGTATGCGGGAATCTAGCTCACGAAACTGCCTGGCTAAATCATCCACCTGTTTTTGAATATCCTGAATGTTGATGGTGCTGAAATATTTGACCTCGGACCGGCTGAAACGGGATTGGGTTGTGGTTGCCGCCTGGATCAGGGCAGTAAGAATGCTTCTTTTGAGGGCTAAGGTGTCGCGATCTGCCAGCGCCGCTGTCATAGTCAAGCCCGATTCCAGTTGGGTAGCGGCGTTGGTTTTGTTAATTTGCCGGATCAGCTTGTTCAACTCCGCAATGGTGCGATCCAGTTCGGCTAATAATTCGTCCGGATTTTCTGGGGGTGTTTCCCCCTCCTGCACCTTTGCGCTGCGCGTCAAGCGTTCGCGTAATTGTTGGAGTCTTTTTTGGGCGTCGGCCCGGTTGATTAATGCTTCTGCTAGTTTCATTTCAGTTTTCTCACCAGGTACAAGATTTTCTGCAATCGTTACTTTAATTTTTAGGCCAGGTTGCGTTTGTGCCGACTGTCTGCATTATAGCAAAACAATAGCGAATGAATGCGACAGTTGAAGCGAAGTTAAGGTCGGAAAACGGCCGTTCCCATCTCACTCTGCGCCAATCCACCGTTTTCGCCGTACCATTCCTGATAAATCGCCTCCCTTTCTTCTGCTAAACCCTCTAACAAAACATAACACTTTCCAAATATCCAATTTCCCTAATCGTAACCCGCCTACTGGTGTTCGGGATGGTTGGCGATAAATTTATGGAGACTGGCAACGGCCGTTTTCCGCACCCGCTGCTGCACCACCGGCGTCCAGCCCAAAAACCAGCCCAGCGGCCCCAACGCCATGCGCGTCCAGCGCCACAAATCAAAGCTGTCCTGGTGCCGGATGATCAACCCATTCTGAAACGCAAAGGTGGCGTCAATGACATTATGGACTTTGCGCCCGGTAGAAAAGGGGTACAATGCTTCCCAATGCACCCGGCCTAGCTTCCCATCAGCCTGCACGTCAGAAAAAATCACCTGCAAATCTTTGCCCCGCTGGCAAAGCATGTGCCACATCGCTTTCGCCTGGTTCCCCCGCAGATCGGTGAAGACGGGATCAGAAAAGTGGATGTCCGGGTGGTAGCAGGCAACCATCTCGGCATAATCGCCATGCTGAAACGCAGTATAAAACGACTCGAGCAATTGTAAATGGGTTGCCATGCTATCGCCTCCCATCAAGAGACAATGTGCTTTTTGCGCCGACCCTGGCGCGTTTGCGCGAACACCTCATCCGGGCTGAGGCCCTGCTCCAGCAGTGCCTGGCGCTTCGGCTTCAGCGCCCCGGTGGGGCACACACCCACGCACTGCCCGCAAAAAACACAAGTGGTGTCCGGCATGGGATCGCCCATAAAGGTGGCAATTTTGGTATGGAAGCCGCGCCCCTCGAAGCTCAGGGCAAAGGCGTACTGCGCATCCTCAGCACAAACCTGCACGCAACGCCAGCAGTTCACGCATTGGTTGTAGTCGCGGATGTAGAAGGGGTTGTCGTCGTATATGGGCGCTTCTCGCTTTGCCCCGCCCGCAAAGCGCTCTGGGTCTGCGCCATATTCGGCCAACAGTTGCAAAATTTGCGGCGCTTCGGTCAAATCCACGGTGGCGGCTAACATTTCCAGGATGGTGCGCCGCCCGCGCTGTACGGCTTCGCTGTCGGTTTGCACCTTCATGCCGTTGCTGCACGGGGTGACGCAGGCGGCGGCCTGCACGCGCCAGCCCACATCTACCGAACAAACGCGGCACAGGCCGTTGGCCGTCAGGTGGGGGTGGTAGCAGATGACGGGAATCTCTATGCCTAGTTCTTTGGCCGCGTCGAGAATGGTAGTCCCCGCCGGAACGGTGATTTCCTGATCATTAATGGTGAGAGTGACAGTTTCGCTCATAATATGCTCCAATTCTCTTCTAATCGTTCATCGGCAAACTGAAAACTGGCTACTGGTTACTGGCTGCTGGTTACCAATTCCGGCCAAAGGTCTATGGCGCTGAGCACGGCCGTTGCCGCCGTCTGCCCCAATCCACAGAGAGAGGTGTAAGTCATGGCGTGGCCTATATCTGCCAGTGCCACCTTGTCGCCAGGGCGCGGGCCGCCATGGTGGGCAATATGCGCCAAAATTTCGAGCTGGCGCTGGGTGCCAAGCTGGCACGGGTAACATTTGCCGCAGCTTTCGTGGGCAAAAAAGTGGGCCAGATGATAGAGGGATTGGCGCAAATCGGCCGTTTCGTCAAAAACCATGATGACGCCCGAACCAATGGGGAAATTGTGCGCCTTGGCCGCTTCGTAAGTCAGGGGCAAGTCCAGCTTGTCGGGCGGCAGAAACACCCCCGCTGCCCCACCCATCAGCACCGCCTGAATCGCCTTGCCGCCGGGCACGCCGCCCGCCATCTCAATGAGTTCGCGGATGGTTAGGCCAAAGGGTAGCTCGTACACGCCGGGTTTGGCAATGTGCCCGCTGAGGCAGAACCATTTGGTGCCGGGGGAGTCGGGTGTGCCCAATTTCAGCCACTCTTCTAGCCCGATGGTTAGCACAGCCATGGCCGCCACCAGCGTTTCCACGTTGTTGATGACGGTAGGCTGCTGGAAAAGGCCGTGGGTGGTGGGGAATGGGGGCTTGATGCGTGGGAAGCCGCGCTTGCCCTCGATGGCCTCGAAAAGGGCGGTTTCTTCGCCGCAAATGTAGGCTCCGGCGCCCAGGCGGACCTCTATGTCGAAGTGGAAGCCCTCTTTGCCCAGAATATTTTGGCCCAGGTAGCCGGCTTTACGGGCGAGGGCAACGGCCGTTACCAGCCTCCTATACCCTCGCGGATACTCACCGCGGATAAAAATCCACCCATTTTCGGCGCCCACGGCATAGGCGGCAATGGTCATCGCCTCAATCAGGCTAAAGGGGTCTTCCTCAAGCAGGCCGCGGTCCTTAAAAGTACCGGGTTCACTTTCATCCGCATTGGCGATGATGTGCTTCTCGGCCGGCGTGCCCGGCGTGCCTCGCGTGTATTTCCACTTTAACCCTGTGGGGAACATGGCGCCGCCACGTCCTACTAATTTGCTGGCCTCCACCGTTTCGATGATGGCTTCGGGCGTCATCGCCAGCGCCTTGCGTAAAGTGGCGTAGCCACCATGCTGCTCATAATCCTTGAGGCTCCAGGGAATAACTTTGCCCGCGCGTCCCAGTTTGAGCAGCGGGCCACCATATTTCTGAATGCGCGGTTCTGGGTGTGCCCTGGCGAGGAAGTTATCCACATCGTTGGGGGTCAGGTTGCCTGCTGGGTCTGCGCCGTGTAGGGCATTGGGGCCGTGTTCGCACATGCCCAGGCAGGGCACGCGTTCGTAGGTGACGCTGCCGTTGGGGCTGGTTTCGCCGGGCTGCAAGCCCAGCCGTGCTTCTAGCGCTGCCATGAAATCAGCCGCACCGCGCAACTGGCAGGCCACGTCATCGCATACGCGGATGACGCGTTGGGCGGTGGGTTCGTTGTAGAACATGGTGTAAAACTCAATGACGCCGTGAATGTCGGCCAGAGGCACGCGCAGGGTGCGGCTGATGGCTTCTTGCACTTGCCGGGGTAGCCAGCCATAGAGGGTCTGGGCGTCATGGAGGAGCGGGAGAAGGGCGTCGCGGGAACGGCCGTTGTACCGTTCCAATAGCGGGGTTAACAAGGTTAAGTCTACTGAGTCGTTCACGAAGTCACCTCACGAACAAAATGCGGGCCAGATGCCGGATATTCGGCAAGGTTTTTGGCGGGATCTGTATGTAAAACTTAGTTAATTCTAAGGCATCCTGGGCAAAAAACAAAGCGTGTGCCAGGCTATTGGCTGACCACCTGACCGGTTCGCTGGTAAAATAGGGCGCATGGCTGACGCAACAGAAAGCACCTTGTCTATTCCGCGGAGGTTATTGCAGGTTATGCTGGCCCATGCGCAGGCCGAGTATCCGCTGGAGGCGTGCGGGCTATTGGGTGGGCGCAACGGCCGTGTGCGTCACCTCTACGCCATCGAAAACAAATTACACAGCCCCACCCACTACGAAATGGAACCCTTGCAGCAAATTGAGGCGCTGTTGCATCTGGAAGATAGTGGCAACGAGCTTCTCGCCATCTACCACACGCACCCTCGAGGGCCAGAAACGCCCTCTCCCACGGACGTCGCATTGATGACTTTTCCCGAAGCCACCTACATCATCATCTCTCTGGCAAATCGGTCAACGCCCACCGTTCGTGGGTTTTCTATTCAACAGAACGGCGTAACCGAAACCAACTTAACCCTTAAAAAACTCTCTGAACCAGAGTAACTAACCCAAGAAAGACGTGTTTAATAGAGTACCATCTGGCAAGTTACACCGCACGCCACACAATATACAATTTAGGGAGAATCCAAAGCGAGGAGTAGTATGGCAAACGTATTTTATATCATTGTCGCAAGCATCATTGGTTACCTTTGGGGGGCCGTGCCCTTCGGGTTTCTATACGTTAAATTCAAGCGGAAAGATATTGATTTGCGCGATTTCGGCAGCGGCCGGACGGGCGGCACCAATTCCCTGCGCGCCGCTGGCTGGAAAGTTGGCACCCTGACGGGCCTGAGTGATGTCTTTAAGGGACTCATGGGCGTGTTAACGACTCGTTGGCTTTTGGGCAGCGCCATCAGTGCCGAAATGTTGCCCTGGGCAGTTGTCTGCGCAGGGGTCTTTTCCGTTGTGGGCCACAATTGGTCTGTATTCCTTTCCTGGCGGCGCAGCGAGCATGGAAAGTTGACCTTCATTGGCTGGCGCGGCGGCGCGGGTACGGGGCCTAATGTGGGCTGGTCCACGGCCGTCTGGTGGGTCATGTTCCCCATTGGTCTGCTGGTCATGGTGGGCATGCTCATCGGGTTGGGCATGGCTTCGGTGGCTTCCATGTCCATGGCGGCCATCATTCCCATCGTTTTTGGCATTCGCTATGCGCTGGGTCTTGACCCAACACCCGCCTACCTGATTGGCGGGCTGATCACCATGGCAGTTGTTTTTTGGGCATTGCGACCCAACATCAAACGGCTGCTAGAGGGGAATGAGCGGGTAGTTGGCCCCCGCGCCAAGCGCATGGCGCGGCGCAAAGAGCAGATGAACGCGCAAAGCTAAGTTGAGAGATTGGAGACCAGATACTCTTCGATCTCCAATCTGCCCATCCTTAATTTTCGCTTTTGGTAAGCTGGTCGTAATGCAGCAGGCCCAGAGCGTCAATGCGCACGCCACCCACTTTGGCCAGGGAGAGCAGGCGCCGAGGTTCCTGGGTCAGGTCGAGGGTGGGGAGTTCTTCAGCCCATACTTGTTGAATTTGAGCGTAAAGTTCCAGGCGCACGGCCGTATCCGCCTCTGCCTGCGCCGCCGCCACCAATCCGTCCATTTCTGCGCTTTCATAATTGGAACAGAAACCGGAACCGGTGTTTTGCACAAAAAAGTCCGTCCAACTGGTGGCATCCAGGTAGTTGGTGGGCGCGCCGGGAGTAGGCCAACCCACCAGGTAAGCGGGGTAACCGCAGCTAAAGATTTGCCCCTGGAACACTTCCCAGGGGGCTGGGGAAAGGGTGACCTGAAAGACGTTGGTCTCTTCTAGCTGGTTGGCAATGGCCGTGGCGTAGGCGGCTTCCAGGTTGGTGTAACGGCCGTCGTTCAGGTACCAGATGGTAATGGGCAATGGTTGATCCTCGCTGTACCCCACTTCCAGCAGCAAAGCGCGGGCCTGGTTCAGGTCCCTGCGGGGCAGCACGTCCAGGTGGCCGGGCACCTCATTGGGTACCGGGCTGTACAGCGGCTGGCGGCTGCCGCCAAACACGTCGTCGGCCAGCGCTTCGCGGTCGAGGGCATAAGCTGCCGCCAGGCGCACACGCCGGTTATCCCAGGGCGGTGTAGCCTGGTCAAAGATGAGGTAGCTCTTGAAGGTGTTGGGGCCTGTCCAGCCAATGTAGTCCGCACGGCCGTCACCATCCAAATCCCGCTCTTGCAAAGTCACGAATTCCACATAGGGCAGCCCTGTCCAGGCCACGTCAATGGATTGGAAATCAGACAAAGAGCGCATCATTTGCGCCGCTGATTCATAAAAACGAAGCTGGACGTTGGCAAACTGCGGCGGTTCCAAGGGCCAATCCGGGTTCGCTTGCAAGCGCATCCGCTCGCCCGGCTCCCAACTGACAATGGTGTAAGGGCCAATGCCGCCACACGCGCTCTGCGGGTCCAGCACCTCCGCATAACATTCATTGCTCACAGGAAAGTAGGGGGGTGTGGCCAAAATGCTGGGAAAATACCCCACCGGCTCTTGCAAAACGAGCCGCACCGTATTGCGGTCAACCACCTGCACCGCATCAGCATCGGCAAACCCGTCATCGTTGACATCTTTCAGGTAAGCGTTGAGCAAAAAGCTGCCACTGCCCACCACGGCGGCCCGGTCTAAAGACCACTTGACATCTTCTGCGGTGAATTCGCTGCCATCAGGAAACCGCAGGTCCGGTTTCAGGCGGATAGTGTACTCCAACCCATCGGCCGAAAGGGCGGGAAAGTCCAGGGCCAAAGCTGGCACCAATTCATTATCCGGCGTAAAGCGGTACAAGCCGCTCATGGTGTTTTGCTTGACTTCCCAACTGATAAGATTGGGGGCTGTGGCGGGGTCCATATCTTCCAACGTGCCGGTGATGCCGACAACCAGTTCGGTAGCTGGTGTACCTACGCGGGATTCGCCAGCATCAATGTCGGACACGTCGGGAACCAGCCAGGCCAACACATCTTCAGTAAGGCGCCCATCCTCCTGCACGGCCGTAATCGCCTCGTCAAATCGCTGCAACAGGTCTGCGCTATCACTAGGGAGGGCAATGCTGTACGCTCTACTGCTCAGCCACGCCTCTGGGCCGCTGCCCCCCACAATTTTAAGCTGCTCCGGGTACGCTGAAGTAAACCGTTCCGCACTATAATGGTCCAAAACAACAGCATTGATACTTTCATCCACCAAAGCCTCCACCGCGCTGCGCATATCGGGGTAGCTAAAGATATCCGTCTCTGGCCAGCCGATTACGTCACGGGCGGCTTCGTAGCCGCTGCTGAAAGCCTCTACGCCAATGGTCATCCCTGGCTGTAGATCGGCGTAGCTTTGCAAATCGCGTTGGTCAGCCAGCACCACCAGTACCTGCCCTATTTGCAAATAGGGCGCCGTATAGGTGACGCCCTCCGGGGGAGGGCTGCCGGTGAAGGCATAGGCAGAGATAACGGCATCGAAATCGCGGCCTATGCTATTGAGTGCCCCTTCGTAAGGAGTAACAACCAGCTCGTACTCGAAACCCGCCGCTGTCGCCAGATCGGCCAACAGGTCAGGAATGAAACCTGTCACTTCACCAAAGCGGTTGAAGCTGGTGAAGGGTTCACTGGGAGCGTCGGTAGCAACAACTATAAAGTTGGGGTCTCCCACGGTGTTGGGGCTTTGGGTAGTGGGGGAAGCAGGGCGTGTGGGCGTGGAGGGCACGGCCGTCACGCTTGTTTCCCCGTCAGCATTCTGGCAGCTCACCAAAAGTGTCAGCAAGAAAAGTAAACAGATCCGGTGGCATATACTTCGCATGTCCATAAGCGTTTCCTTTAAGTTTGTGCGCCGGTCAGCTATTCAGGCTGGTGGTCCACCTGGCTGCCGGTTACTCACCAATAGCTGGCGGCCAAACAACCAGTGGCGGCCAGGGGGCATCAAGCTGATCTCTTTCAGTCAGACGAAAAATGACGACGGTATCCACATCGGCACACTCACCGGCTTCTGTGCAGGTCAACACCCCTGTGACTCCTGCAAAATCGCTAGTGCCAGCCAGCGTCAGCCGCAAAGCCTGGCGTCCAATAAGCAGTGCACCACTGCTGTCTCGCTGGGTGCTTTCCTCAATGGCTGCCAGGAGCCAGGTCGCCGCATCATAAGCATAGGCAGCATAAAAATCGGTAGGCATACGGCCGTAACGCTGTCGCCAATTCGCTGAAAAAGCGTCATAAACAGGGCCTTGCACAGCATAGCCAGATACGTAAACAGGCGTGACAGCCGCGCCAGTACCCTGCATAAAGCTGGGCATCAGCAAGCTGTCTGGTCCCAGAAAAGCCGTATCGGACAACTCCGCAACGGTGCCCGCTTGGTTAAGAACAGTGGTCGCTTCTGCTTCGTACAAAGGCAGATAGATCACGTCAGGTTCGTTGAGGGCCGCTACCTGCAACATCACCTCCAGGCCACTGCCAGCATCAAAGCGGGTCTGGAAGGGTACAGTGCCCCCAGCTTCCAGAAAAGCATTGCCAAAGGCTTCGCGCAACCCTTCGCTGTAAGGGGTGTCATTGAACATCACCACGGCCGTTTCTGCTTCCAGCACTTCTGCGGCAAAACGCGCCATCACCTCAGCCTGGTGCAAGTAATGGGGAATAGTGCGAAAGTAGTAAGGAGGCGCAGAAACGGCCGTGCCGCCTATCTGTGGATTTGTATTTGCCGGAGAAACCAACACCCCCCCTGTTTCAGCAATCAAAGGCAGCATTCCCGTAGCCGATTCGGCGCAAACAGGCCCCAACACGGCGACAACGCCCGCCTCTCCGGCAATTTGCGTGGCCGCCGCCGCACCGCCAGTCTCGCTACACATCGTGTCAAGGAGTTGCAGCGCTATTTCATGTTCCAACAAGCTATTTTCGCGCTCGGCCAAAGCCAGCTCCATCCCTTGTTGAATCTCCTGACTCAGAGCCGCCGCCGCGCCGGTTGTGTCCAACGCAAATGCCAAGAGTAGCGGCTCATCCTGTTCAATGAGCACACAGCCCAAGGGATCTGCACACTCTAACTCTGGAGAAGAGCAAGCTACCAGCCCCAACACTAGTACCCACCACACAAAACGGCGCATGATCAAACCACGTTGGTCTCGTGAACCAGACGCTCAGCAGCAAAACGAGCGAGGTCCAGCATGGACACGTCCACCGTGTGGGCCTCTCCGTCCAGCACAATTTCGCTCATCAATTTGCCGGAGATGGGGCCGTGCATGAAGCCATGACCAGAGAAGCCGCCGCAAACGTAGAAACCCGCCACCGGCGTGGCGCCGAAAATGGGGTGGGCGTCGGGAGTAACCTCATACAACCCGGCCCAACGTGACACCAGGCCTGCCTGTTCCAACAAGGGCAACCGGGCTACGGCCGTTTCCATGTTTACCAGCTCCCAATCCTCATCCACGCGCTGATCAAACCCCGGTTTTTCGTCGGGATTCGACATGCCAATGAGCAGCCCGTTGCCCTCACGGTGAAAATAAAGGGATTGGGCAAAATCAATGACAAAGGGAAAGTCTGCCGGAATCTGGGGCAAGGCCGTGGTGGTAAACATCTGGCGGCGCAGCGGGGTGATGGGCAGATGCACCCCGGCCATGTCGCCCACCAGTCCGGCCCACGGCCCGGCGGTGTTGATGACCATGGACGTAGACACCCGGCCTTGAGGGGTAACAACGGTGGAGATACGGCCGTTTTCCACCACCAGATCTGTCACCGGGGTCCCCGTTACCGCCCGTGCACCCAGCCGCTGTGCAGCGCGAATATAACCCATCACGACCCCATTGGGGTCTACCAGGCCATCTTCGCCATAAAACGTGCCGGCCAGCACATCCTCCAGGCGCATCAGCGGCAGGCGGCGCCGGATTTCGTCGCCATCCAGCCATGCTGTGGGTACGCCCAGGCGGTGCTGCATGGCCACGTTGCGCCGAAAAGTCGCCACATCCGCCTCATTGGTCAGCAGAAACAGGTAACCCGTTTTGCGATAGTCAATGGCCTGCCCAACTTCTGCTTCAAAGCGCTCCAACATGGGCAGGCTGGCCAGCGACAGGCGCACGTTCACCTCGGTGGCAAACTGGTAGCGCACGCCCCCGGCACAGCGCCCGGTGGCGCCCGTGCCGTAAAACTCCTCTTTTTCTAGCAGCAGCACGTTGGTATGCCCCCGGGCAGCCAGGTGGTAAAGGGTGCTGGCGCCCATGACGCCGCCGCCAATAATGACAATATCTGCTGTGTTTGGTAAGTTCATGGCTCTCCTTGTTCGCAGAGCTAGAAGCACATTTTCTAGCTCTAGCTCCATTACCAGGCTACCTGCTGCCCCAGGCCTGATTTTTGGGCGTTGGTCAGGGCTAGTTGGGCCGCCACGGCATCTTGCACGGCAACGCCCACCGATTTGAAATAGGTAATTTGGTCAGGGGTGGTGCGCCCCGCTTGTTGGCCCAGCACAATTTCACCCAGCTCGGCGTGAATGTGGGCGGCGGTAAACAGCCCGGCTTGAATAGGCTGAATCAAATCGCCGGTTTCGGCCAGGCTGGCGCTGCGGGAATCAACGACGACCAGGGCGCGGGCAATGGTGTCCGCGGGAATTTCCTGCATCTTTGGCGTGTAGGACCCGACGGCGCTAATGTGAACACCAGGCTTTAGGTCTCCATCAGCAAAGACGGGGGTGGTGGAAGTTGTAGCGGCAGCGATGATGTCGGCATCGGCGACAGCCTCTTGGGCTGACGCCGCCGCACGCAGGTCACCAGGAATGGCGGCTTGCCCGGCCATCTGGCGAATGAAGATGTCCGTGCGCTCTGGGTTTGGGTCATAAACCCAGACGGTTTGCAACGGCCGTACCGCGCACATTGCCTCCAGTTGCGTACGCGCCTGCACCCCGGCACCAAACACCGCACCCACCCGGCTGTTGGGCCGGGCCAGTAAGTCAGTCGCCGCCCCTGCGCCGGCCCCCGTGCGAATAGCCGTGAGGGTGCCGCCTTCCAACAGGGCTAACGGCCGTCCTGTGGACGCGTCCAGCACCAGCACCGCCGCGTGAATCAACGGCAGACCCTGCTGCACATTGCGCGGAAAGAGCGACACCACCTTGATCGCCAGCGAGTCCTGATTCTCCCCTTGCACATAGGCTGGCATAAATAAACTAACGCCATCATGGGGGGCCACCGGCAGCCTGGCCCGCAGTGGCACTTCTGCTTTACCGGCCGACAACGCGGCATACGCCTGCTTCATGGCCTCTATCGTTTCGGCCATGGGCAGCGCGTGTTTGACGTCCGCAGCACTTAGTACCAGCATAATCCATTTCTCCCAATAAAAAACGTGAAACGCGCAGCAGCCCTTCACACGTTTCACGTTTCAGTTTTAGGCTAACGGCCGTTAATCAATACCCAAATATGCCTTCTGCACCATCGCATTTCTCTGAAGATTTTTAGCCGAATCTTGCAGCACAATTTCACCCGTTTGCAGCACATAGCCGCGATGCGCAATTTGCAGCGCCATATGGGCATTTTGCTCAACTAACAAAATGGTAGTCCCTTCCTTGTTGATGTCCTCAATCGTCTGGAAAATCGCTTCTACTAAGACCGGCGCCAGCCCCATAGAGGGTTCATCCATCAGCAGCAGCGTGGGCCGAGACATTAAAGCGCGGCCGGTAGCCAACATCTGCTGCTCACCGCCGCTCATAGTCCCCGCAAGCTGCTTTTTCCGCTCCGCCAGACGGGGAAAAAGAGCGTACACCTTTTCAATATCGGCATTGATTCCGGCTTTGTCGTTACGATGAAAGGCGCCCATTTCCAGGTTTTCTACCACTGTCAGTTTGGCGAAGACACCACGCCCTTCCGGCACCATGGCAATGCCCTTGCTGACTAACTCGTGGGCTTTAAACTGGCTCAAGTCCTCTCCCGCCAGCTTGATAGTATCCTTTTGCGGTCGTAACAAGCCAGATATGGTACGCAAGGTCGTGGTTTTACCCGCGCCGTTTCCGCCAATTAAAGTAACAATTTCACCTTTATCCACGTTGAGCGAGATGCCTTTTAGGGCATGAATGTTGCCGTAATAGGCGTGCAAATCGTTGACTTCCAGTAAGGGCATTGTGATGACTCCTTTGTTTTTTAGGCGGCAACGTTGATCGTGGCGCTGGCGGCTGCCCCTTTGCCCAGATACGCTTCGATGACCAGGGGGTTGCTTTGAATATCAGCGGGTTGGCCTTCGGCAATTTTTTTGCCGTAATCTAATACCGAAATATGCTCCGAAATGCCCATGACCACCCGCATGTCGTGTTCAATAAGTAGAATGGTGATGCCCAGTTCGTCGCGTAGTTTTTGAATGAAGGTGGTGGTTTCGGCCGTTTCTCGCGGATTCATGCCCGCCGTCGGCTCATCGAGGAGCAGTAGTTTGGGCTTGCTAGCTAAGGCCCGGGCTATCTCTAGCCGACGTTGGTCGCCGTAAGGTAAATTGCGAGCCAAGATATCTCCTTTACCACGCAGTCCGGCGAAATTGAGCAGGCGGTTGGCTTCGAGGAGCGCCTCGCGTTCTTCGGTCATGGTTTGGGGAGCGTGGAAGAGCGCGCCAATCCAGCTTGAACGAAGCTGCGGCTCCATGCCAACCAGAATGTTTTCGATGGCTGTCATGGAACTGAAGAGACGAATATTCTGGTAGGTGCGGGAAATGCCGAGCAGGGCAATTTTGTCGGGGGATTTGCCTTTGATGGAACGGCCGTTAAACACAATATCTCCCCCATCAATCTGGTAAAAGCCGGTAATGCAATTAAAAAAGGTGGTTTTACCCGCCCCATTGGGGCCAATGATGCTCACAATGCTATTTTGGGGGATGTGGAAGGAAAGATCATTAACTGCAATCAGACCACCAAACTGCTTGACAACCCTGGTTGTTTCTAAAATGTTTGCCATCTAGGTTAACCCTCCCTTACGAAGCCGACCCGGCCTGCTCTGGCTGTGGCTGGTTGTGCGTCATCTCGTGTTCGTGCAATTCCCGCTGGCGGATAGGGGATGGCCATAACCCTTCGGGACGCAGCAGCATGGTGGCAATGAGCAACACCCCATATAGCAACAGGCGGTATTCAGCAAACTCGCGCAACAGCTCCGGCAAGCCTACCAATACCAACGCACCTACGGCTACACCTGGCAAGCTCCCAATGCCACCAACGATGATCAGGCACAAAACATTGATAGAAATAAGCAAATTAAAGCTGTGGGGAAAAATGGAGCCAAGCCGCGCAGCGAAAATTGCCCCCGCCAGACCGGAAAAGGCCGCGCCAATGGCAAAGGCGAGTAGTTTGGTGTTTACCAGGCGGATGCCCATGGCCTCGGCCACGTCTTCGTCTTCGCGCAGGGCTATCCATTGCCGGCCCAGGCGCGAGTCGCGCAGGCGCGAGGCGACAAAAACAGCAATGAGGCAGCCAGCCAGGATGATGTAGTAAAAATGTTCTGGCTGCACAAAGGTGAAATCACCAATTTGCGGTTTAATGATTTGTAGAATGCCTTGCGCCCCGCCAATGAAGGGTTTGAGTACGTCGGAAACGACGAGTACGCGGATAATTTCGCCAAAGCCCAGGGTGACAATAGCCAGGTAGTCACCACGCATGCGCAGCACGGGGATGCCGAGGAGAACGCCAGCCGTAGTCGCCGCTAATACGCTGAAAGGAAGGGCTTGCCAAAAGGTAAAGTCGGCAACACCCAGGCTGCCCTGGGAGGTGAGCAGGCCCATGACGTACGCGCCGATGGCGAAGAAGGCTACATAGCCGAGATCGAGCAACCCGGCAAAACCAACGACGATGTTGAGTCCCAGGCCCATGAGGATGAAGATGCCGACGACGTCGGCGACTTCGGTGAGGTACGTGCCCATGACGCGGGGCAAAATGAGGACGACGGCAACAAGAAGCGCCAGCCCTAGATAGCGTGCGCCCTTGCTTTGGGTTGGGGTGAGGTTGGCACGGCGTTGGGCCATGGCTTGCTGCCCACCTATCTGCCAAAGCACGCTGCTAATACTCACAAGCAGGAAGATGAGTACGGCCGTTACGGGCGTAATGCCCTTAGCCCCAAATAAAAACTGTAAAATGGTGCGGGCTGTGTAAGGGCGCAAAACGAGCAGCAAAATTTCTGACAACAAGCCAATAAGCAATGTCCAAAGCAGGCCGTTGAGCAGCGGTTTTTGCACACGGCGCGGCAAGAGATCGAAGGCCGCCCCGGCAACACCCAGGGCCGCCATAACGCCGAGAAGAATCAGGCTGCCTGTGGTAGCCCCTTGCTCGAAGGTCAAAATGTTCATGAGTGCCGGAGAGACATTGACAAAGGATTGGCGGATATCTTCCCAAACCAGGGTGAGCAAGATGAGGGCAATGGGAGGTACGGCCGTAAGCACACCTGCTACCAAGCCCCGTAAAATCGCCCCCACAGGCTGAACTTTGTCTGAACGCTGCCACGAAAAATAGCCAGCAATTAATGCCGTGCTAAAAAGAAGCAGCTGCCCCAGCGTCAGAATGCCGGTGATGATATCCCGTTCGTTGAAGGTTTGCACCATACCAATAGCGCTCACACTCAACGCCACCGCGCCGGCAATGAGGCCATAACGAATAGCATTGTTGAAATTTGCCTTCTGGGTCATGAGCCTGCTCCTTTATGCCTTCTTTTCCGCCAATTTTTCGCCAATGAGTCCCTGCGGGCGGAAAATCAGAATCAACACCAGCATGGTGAAGGCAATGACGTCTTTCAATTGATGTGCCCCCGAAACACCAAGCCCTTCGAGAAACAGCGGAGGGCCAACGGCTTCAATGAGGCCTAACAACAACCCCCCTAAAGCCGCGCCGGGAATACTGCCAATGCCGCCAAAAACAGCAGCGGTAAAGGCCTTGATGCCGGGCACAAAACCCATGAAGAAGTGCACCTGTCGGAAAACCAACCCCCACAAAACACCGGCAATACCAGCAAAGGCCGCGCCAATCGCAAAGGTAATCGAGATAGTCCGGTCTACGTTGATCCCCATTAGAGCCGCCACGTCTTTGTTTTCAGCCACAGCGCGCACGGCTTTGCCGGTTTTCGTGTTCTGGATGAATAAGTACAGCACAATTAACGCTAGCAGCGCCGTGGCCATAACCACGAGACGCGTTTTCAGGAACTCAAGGCCAAAGATAGTCCAACGCCCCTGCAACGGTTCAGGTACGGGAAAGGGGATAATAGCGGAACCAAATAATCCACGAAAGAAGTACTGCCAAAAGAAAGATGCGCCAATGGCGGTAATAAGGGGGACGAGACGCGGAGCATTGCGTAACGGGCGGTAGGCAATTCGTTCGGTCAACAGAGCCACAGCAACGGCCGTTACCATGGCAACGGCCGTAATAAACAACAACGCCAACAGCGGCTGCTCATCCAAAAACCCCGATGCACTCATAAATGCCGCTACCAGCACCGTCGAAGTGATTGCCCCCGACATAAAAAATTCCCCGTGGGCAAAATTAATCATAAACAACACACCATACACCATCGTATACCCCAACGCAATCAAGGCATACAAACTCCCCTGCGACAAACCCGAAATAAAGAAATCAACCCAGGTTTCCGTCGTATACGCATTTCCCACCCCAAAAAACAACTTATTTATCGTGCCATAAAGCACCACAGCAACAATAATCGCCCGAAACACCCATAGATAGACGCTGATGAAATCCGTATCTTTAATCCGCTGGGACATATTTTTTGCTCCGTTGGGGGTACGGTAAGCATTAAAGCATTCCTAAACCAGCTCACCGCATTGGCTGTGTCATAGCATAGAATCAAAAAGAATGGAGAATAGACCCCGTTTTTTCGGAGCCCATTCTCCATTATTCAACGGGTGGCACAATTACGATAAATTGCAACCAGCCGCACTTCTCTATTAGGGCCAAATACGCACAAACTCACCATCCTGAACCTGGCTAACCGAGATTTTCGGATCTGCACAGTCGCCATACTGGTCACAAGTAATGGTCCCCGTAATGCCCGTCATGCCCGAAGTCGCATACAAAGCATCACGCAACGCCTGACGACCAATCAACAGCGTACCGTCTGCACCTTGCTGCGCCACCTGTTCAACGGCATCCAAAATCATATTGGTTGCATCAAACGCATGCGCATGGAAGGGTGCCGTCGGGTCTGTCCCATACTTTTCCCGGTAGGCCGGCAGGAAGGTTTCTTCATAGAAGGTGTTGCTAAAGCTCAAGTCCGGGCCAGAAACATACATCCCCTCAGACGTCCCCACCGTATTCTCCAAAAAGCTCGGTGACTGAATACCATCTGCGCCCGCCAAAATCACGCCACTCAGACCTTCCACATCACTGGCCGTGTTCACAATAAGCGAACCCAGCGGAATGAAGACCGGCAGGTAAATGAATTCAGGTCCGGCAGTCGCCAAGGAAGTTAACAGCGGCTCCACATTGGTCGCATCGGCTGCTTCCGCTTCAAAAGCCACAATCTCACCACCCAGAGCCTGGAACGCTTCAGAGAACACGCTGGCCAAACCTTCCGTGTAGGGATCCCCATCATGAATGGCGGCCGCTTTACGTACACCCAATTCGTTGTAGGCAAACTCAGCCATGGCAGAACCCTGCACCGTATCATTGTGGGCAGTACGCAAATAGCCAGCTTGATGTAAGTCAGGGGCGGTCAAAGCCGGGGAGGTGTTCGAAGGGGAAACCATGACGTAACCAGCAGCAGAAAGGATACTTGCGGCAGGCACGCCCGCCCCAGAACAGCTTGTCCCAATCATCGCCACGATCTGCGGGTTGGAAACAATTTTCTGAGCGGAAGTCTGCCCACCTTCGGCACTACAGCCGTCATCTTCCGGCTGCAATTGTACAGAATGGCCTAAAACGTCACCACGAAAGTCTATGGCTAACTCAACGCCATATTGGGAGTCAAGCCCCAATTCCGTGTTTGGGCCAGAGATAACCAGCGCAGAGGCCAGTAAAATGGGATCGCCGGGGGCTACTTCCACACACCCAATGGGATCAGTACAAGTTAGCTCTTCGGCATCGCCCGCATCAGCGGCCGATCCCTCGTTGGTACCCGCATCTGCGCCTGTGTTTGCAGCGGGTTCGGCATTATTCCCCCCGCCACAAGCAGATAACAAAAGCGCCAAAAGCAGCGTCAACGTGATAAACAAGAAAGTGCGTTTCATTCTATTTCTCCTCCATGAGATATAATTGTTGTTAATTTACCAACACAAACAGAGTGAATGTCTTCTTCGTTTTTTGGTAGTGGCGTATTTACTTTTTAGGAGCGAATCACCTCCTTCCTTCATCTTTTCAGGTAGAGATGTGCGCGGATATGAATTTAGTGGGACTAGCAGAATTCTAGTTGTAAGGGCTTTGCTTGTCAACCAGTGCCCGATAGCGCAACTGTTATGTCAAATAATCAATGTCGTCAATATTCTCAATAAACTCACCGGTAATCATGAACACGACGCGTTCCGCAACATTGATGGCACGATCGCCAATGCGCTCCAAATTGTGCCCTACCCACAGAAGATACGTTGCGCGCTGCACATATTCCTGATCCTTCATTTCCTCCATGGTTTCCCGGAAAAGCTGATTGTACTGGCGGTCCAGTTTCTCGTCGCGCTTCATCATGGCCAAAGCCAGGCTAGTGTCGCGTTGGGTAAAGGATTGGATGCTTTCTTGCAGCATTTTACGTGCCCGTTTAGCCATTTTAGGCAATTTATGCAGGCTATCTATGTCCTCTTCTTCTTGCATCCGTAATACGAGGCGGGCAATACCCGAGGCGTGGTCGCCCATTCGTTCCATTTCAACAGCTACGTGGGTGGCGGCAATGATGGTACGCAAATCACCAGCGGCTGGCTGCTGGGTGGCCAGGGTCAGATGGGCTAATTCCTCCACTTCATGACGCAGTTGGTTGATGACCTCATCCCCTTGAATAATTTGTTGGGCAAGCTGAAGGTCTCGCGTGTCGAGGGCGCGCATGGCGTCTTCAATGGCGGTGCTGATCAAACTCGCCATTTGCAGGATTTTTTCCTGCATGTTCATCATTTCACGATCAAGTCTGGAACGGCCGGATATAGGCATGGTTTATCTCTCCTCGTAGTCAGCTAAAGATAGCTTGCCCCTGGCGCTATCCGCTCATTTTTGCTCATGGTGGCGTCTATTGCCCATTACGCCACCCCGTAGTTTACTCATCCTCGTCGCCAGATTGGATCTCCAGCAAGTGTGTCGCTTTTTCGTCAAAAGCTGCCCGAATGGCCTCGTAATCCTTTTGGGGCAGCGGTGGCAGGCCACCCTTCTGCCACTGCTGGCGCAGGTAGCCCCGTAGCTTTTTGTAATGGACCACTGGCACACTGCTATTTTCCACCTCAATGTTTTGCGTGCCATCGGAGGTGAAAACGATAATGGGCGCCATGGGCACCTCTTCCACTTGAGGGGCGTTTTGGCGGAGAAAATTGGCTACGGCGCCCACCATAGCCTGGGCTTCTTTCGTGGGGTTGCCAATGGCTTCGCCACCAAAAAGTTTGCGGAAGTTTAAGAATCCCAACCCTGTCTGCCTCCATTTGTCGTTTGTTACTTTGATCTGGCCGCCCTGAAATTTGGCGACGAAAATAACAATGCCCTGCGGCAGGAGCAGCACATGGGGGGCAGGCAGTAAGTAATGGTACATACGGCCGTTCTTAGCCACCCGCCGCACCTCCTTGTCAATCGCCTCATCGGGGCGTGGGCGACGCAGGTAGCGATGCCCCAGGTAAATGCCCACCTGGGAAAGCAGCCAGCCTACCATCAAAGCCAGCAGCTCATAGACAAAAAAACGTTCCGGGTTGGTAAAAGCAATCACCATCCCCGCAATTAACGCCGCAATACCCAACAAACTGGTGTACTGGCTGATGCGGCGCATCCGCGCAATCCGTGCTTCATCTCGCAATATGACCATAGACGGCCGTTTCTCCTTTTACCCAATCAACCAACAAACTACTCAACCCGATGTGCAACTTTAAACGGTCACTAAATCATCCAAATGCAACGGGGGAC
>CAZDEO010000003.1:0-121100 GCA_964504445.1 uncultured Anaerolinea sp.
AGCAACGCCGCCAACGCCAATCTCGCCAAAGAGCTGGGCGTGGGCACAATCACCGACGACGACACCGCCCAACTGCGCCACCAGGCTGGCCCGCAGGTGGTAAAACCGCTCGGCGGCACAGCCCCAGCCAACTTTGAGGTGCGGCTCACCACCCCGGCCGCCTTCCCCATCACCGTAAACTACACCGTCAGCGACGGCTTTGGCGAAAATGGGGCCAAACATGGCATCGATTACACCGGCGACGTGACCGGCACGCTCACCTTCCCGCCCGGCAGCACCAGCCAGACCTACACGCTTTTTGTCATTGGCAACGGCGAAGCGGGGCCGGACAAAACATTTTCCAGCTCACTGAGCAACGCCAACGCGCCGATTACCGTTGCCACCTCTATCGCCACCATCATCAACAACCCGGATATTGCCGGCAGCGCTCTTTATTTGCCGCTGGTGGTACGGCCGTAAGCAGACAGATCGGTTCAATTTCCCAGATTTGACCAATCTTCATGTGGATTAAAAATAGAACCAGGTAACGTACGGGCGGGACAGGCGGGCCACGATCTTTGCCACACACCAACACCTTATGCCCCGCCTGTCTCGCCCTTAAGAACCTACCCCATGACCAACTACCACGCCTACCTCATTCGCGTCTGGCGAGATGAAGAAACCGCCCCCTGGCGGACAACCGTCATTTTGCCCCAAAGCGGCGCGCAACACGCCTTCGCTACCCTGGAAGAGGCGTGGGCCTTTCTGACAGCGTGCGTGTCCGCCCAAGACAACAGCGGCGCTCCAGATGTTGCCGGGCGGCAAGACGTTGCCGGGCGGCAAGATGTTGCCGCACAACAAACAACGGAGGAATAGATTATGTCATCAATCAATCGCGTTTTACTGCTTTTTGCCTTATTGCTGGGCTGGCTCATCGTCGCCCCCCAGCCCGCACAAGCCCAAATAACGCTTGACAACGCCAGCCAGCAGGCCAAGCTCGTGCCCGGCGACCTGATCGCTTACGATGGCTTTGGCTCGGCGGTGGCCCTGGAGGGCGACACGGCCGTTATCGGCGCACCTAAAATAAGCGGCAATCCTTCCGGCCTTCAATCCCCCGGCGCGGCCTACGTTTACGTTTTTAGCAATGGCAGTTGGAGCCAACAGGCCAAACTAACCGCCGACGATGGCGTTAACGGGGATCAGTTCGGCATTGCCGTCGCCCTTAGCGGCGACACCATCCTCGTCGGCGCACATCTGGCTGGCGATAATGGCGCGGTTTACGCCTTCACCCGCAGTGGCGGCGTCTGGACGCAGCAGGCCAAGTTAACCGCCAGCGACGGCGCGGCCGGGGATGGCTTTGGCTACGCGGTGGCTGTGGAAGGGGACACGGCCGTTATCGGCGCATATGAGGATGACGACAGCGGTTCCAATGCCGGGTCGGCCTACATCTTCAGCCGCACGGGCAGCGCCTGGAGCCAGGCGGCCAAACTCGTGCCCGGCGACCTGACCGGGGGCAACCGATTCGGCACAGCGGTCAGCCTGGGTGGCGACATCGCCCTCATCGGCGCCCCCTTTCAGAGTAGCTCCACCGGGGCGGTTTATGCGTATGTGGGCAGCGGCAGCAGTTGGAGCCAGCAGGCAAAGTTGACCGCCAGCGATGGCGCCGCCCTTGATCTCTTTGGACACGCGCTGGCCCTGTCGGGAGACACGGCCGTTATCGGCGCGTACCAGGATGACGACAACGGCAGCAACAGCGGGTCTGCCTACATCTTTCGGCGCGTGGGCGGCAGTTGGAGCGAAGAGGCGAAGCTGGTCGGCAGCGACACGGCCGCCGGGGATGAGTTTGGTCGCTCGGTGGCGATTGCTGGCGATACGGCCGTTGTCGGGGCGGGCAATCATGATCATGCTGGCCTCAACAACAGCGGCGCCGCCTACCTCTTTACGCGCAGCGGCGGCAGTTGGCTAGAACGGGCCAAACTGGTCGCCGCTGATCCGGCGTTGGCCGATCAATTTGGTCGTGATGGGGTCGCGGTTGCTGGGGAAACGGCCGTTGTCAGCAGCAAAAACGACGACGACCGGGGCACCAACAGCGGCTCCGCCTACCTCTTCACCACCTGCACCGAATCGGCCGCCAGCGGCGACTGGCAAAACGGAGCCACCTGGGTCAGCGGCAACGCCCCCAGCAGTGCCAGCCATGCCTGCATTCGCAGCGGGCATTCGGTGACATTGGCGGGGAATACGGCCGTTGCCAGCCTCACCATTGATCCCATGGCCACCCTCGACTTAGCCAGCCACACCCTCACCGTCGCCGATGGCGTCACCAACAACGGCGTCATGCAACAGACCCAAACCGTCAACGGCACGGCCGAATTTCTGCACCTGCAAGATGGCGGCGGCAACAGCCAATACCGCGCCGTCTTTATGGACAGTAACGGGCAAGATTTAGGCCCCACCACCGTCACCGTGCGCGAGCTAAATGAGGGCGAATTTTGCACCGCCGATGGCAGCGATACGTCCCCCTACGCCAACCGCTGTTACACCATCGCCCCCACCGTCACCGAGCCGGATGATCCCGTGCTGCTGCGCCTCTACGCCCGCACCGCCGACGAGTTGAACGGCATCAACGAAGCCGACCTGCTCATCTACCATTGGAATGGGGTGGAGGGGTTTTGGGAAGCGCAGATGAATAATTTGGACACAGGCAATGTCGGCGCTTATAGTTATGCGGCAGCGGATGTGTGGTATTTTTCCCCCTTCTTGCTTGGCGAGGTTGACAATATGCCAACGGCCGTTACCCTCACCACCCTCACCGCTACCACCCAAACCAGTCCAGGGGCGCTGCTGCTCCTCACGTTAGCCGCCTTTTCCCTGCTGCTCATCGGGCGCAAACTGTGGCTCGCCCGCTAAAAAAATGAAGCGAGAGTGGCTCTCGCTCTCGCTACTTTTGGAGAAAAAATCATGACGAACAGAACAAAAGCGCACCGTTTTCTTTCTGTCCTTGTCGCTGTGGGGCTGCTGCTGCAAACATTGGCCCCCGCCTGGGTAATGATGGGGCCAGCAACGGCCGTTGCCGCCAACAACGAACCGGCATCTGGGGTAACGGCCGTTGCCACCACCGCCACCACCGCTCCCCTCGCCATCTCCCGCAGCCAATCCAGCTATACCAACGGCGATGGCCTAACCGTCACCTACACCATCCACAACAGCCTGCCCCCCACCAACGCCCCAGCCGTCACCCCCGGCCAAACCCTCACCGATACCCTGGCCGCTCTGGACAGCTTCGATCTCCTCGGCGATCCCAACAGCCTGCGCCAGGTCATCCTTGTCTTTCAGCCAACCGCGGCCGAGGTTATCAGCGCTTCCCTGCCCGCTTCGCTGGCTGATGGCGTCTACACCTTCCATTTAGACGACATCCCGCCGCTGGGTCAGGCCAGCGTGACCATTGAGTTGGACGGCCCTGGCAGCGTGACCGGGCCGACTGAGTTGGATAATGGCGCGGCCGGCTGGGGGATGGTCAACGGCCGTTCTGCCACCGCCACCGCCCCCGCCACCACCCTCTGGCCCAGCGACATGAGCGCCTGGCTCAGCTGCCCCGTAGACGCCAACTGCGCCGACCCCTACGTCATTGAGCAGGCCGCCCAACTGGGGCAAAACCCCGAAACCCTATTCGCTTTCGTGCGCGATCTCTCCTTTGAAAGCTACGGCGGCAGCCTGCGCGGGGCACGCGGGACTTTATGGAGCGCGGCCGGCAACAGCGTAGATCAGGCCAGCCTGCTCATCGCTCTGCTGCGGGCCAGCGGCGTGCCCGCCCGCTACCGCAGCGGCCTATTGGCCGACGGCGACACTGAGACCCTCATCCTCTCCATGTTCCCCGCACCCTTGGGCGTCCTCGGCTACCTGCCCGCCGACAACCCGTTCCCCCAGGCCGATCCCTTGCAAAACCAACTCCTGCGGCAGGAAAGCAGCAACCATTACTGGGTAGAAGCGTACCTGCCCGGCCTCGGTTGGAGCGACCTGGACCCCTCTTTTGCCACCGCCCAGGTTGGCGACCGCTTCGTGGCCGCGCCTGATCCCACCCCCCTGGCTGAATTACCCGCCGCCCTGCGCCACAGCGTCAACCTGCGCCTGAAGGTGGAAAAATACCACCCCATTTCTGGTCTTACCCACAGCTACCCGTTGGACTACACCTTTAGCGCGGTAGAGTTGGTGGGCGAACCGGTCACTTTCGGCCACATGGTGCGCACGGACAATCAGAGCGGCATGGTCTTTGCCAACCTCTTCCATACCTACACCCCTTACTTGATGCTGGCCGACGCCGACGCGCTGCTGGAGGGTGAGCCGTTCCAGGAAACCATCACCAATTTTCCCCTGGGCACGGAGATTGTGACCGGGGAATGGTTGGAGATTGAATTGCGCCACCCCGACGGCACGGTGGAGGGGTATGAGCGCGAAATTTATGATGCCATTGGCTATGATGCCCGTCTCAATGGCGGCACAATTAGCGTGGGCGATGGCGGCCGTACCGACCAGCCCATCATTTCCGAACTCACCCTCTTCACCGCCCTGTTTGCCCCCTCCTTTGTGCCCGTAGGGGTGGTGGATGGGGAATTTGCGGCGGCGGCAACGGCCGTTACCGCCGGACAATCCGCTTACCAACAAATCAACCAACTCGCCGCCGACGGCGAAATCGCCCCCGACGAAGCCGACGAACTCATCGCCGCCAGCCAGGCCATCAGCCGCATGACCCGCGCCAGCCAGCGCGTGCTGCTGCTGCAATACGCCGCCGCCGCCGACTTCGGCACACAGCGGCTAGGCGACTCCTTCCTCATGCGCCCCTACTACGACACCCCCCGCGTCCATCTCATGGCCTGGGAAACGGACACGATCAGCGGCAACCACCAGGTCAATTTCGACCTGCGCCGCAACAACATCCGCGCCCTGCCCTTCCCCGGCCAAAGTTTGCGCGGCTGGCAGGCGTTCAACGCCGCCTATGGCCTCGCCGCCATGACCCTCGAATCTGACCTGCTGCAACGCTTCTCCCCCGACGCGCCGGTAAAAAGCGTGGCTAACATCTTAAGCGCCGCCCAAGAACAGGGCATCCCCCTAGAAATCGTTACACCGGCCAATCTAGACGATCTCGCCGCCCTGACTATCTCTAATGAAGCCAAAGCCCGCATCACCGCCGATTTGCTACAAAACCCCAACCATTTCGTGCTTGTACCCGCCGCACCGGTAACGCTGGGCGACATAGAGACGGTGGGCTGGCTGCGGGGCAACATCTTCAGCGGTGAAATAATTGACATAAGTGAAGAAGGGCTGCACATCGTCTCCATTGAATACGCCCTCCTGCTCAGCGACTCCCTCCAGGAGGTAGCCTTTGCCATCATCGGCTTTGGGCAAGGCTTCTCCGGCTTTACCCTCTCCTTCCTCGGCGACTTTTTAGGGCGCATTCCTGGCGACATGAAAGCGGCGTGGAGCGCCGCCTTAGACGGCGCCGAGCAGTGGGCGATGCAAATATCCACCGAGATAGCGGAAAGAATGGACCATGAGTGGGTAGAAGCGTACCTAAACGGCGCAGGCGTTCAGGGAGGCGGCACTTTTGATTATACGGTTGGGAGCTTCTCCTTTGCCGAATTTGATTGGCGCGTAGGCGGCTTTAACAGTGGCACCAGTATTGCCGCCGCCGTTATTGGCAGCGCCGATCCCCCCCTGCCACCCGCATTGGCTGCCCGCCTGCCAGAGCATCAATTTCACCCACCAGCCAGCGGCGTATTGGATGTGACCGGCAGCGGCAACACGGCCGTTAACGCCACCCTCCAACTAGACTCATTCACCGCGCAAGGGGCGCTCACCGCCTCCTGGGAAAATGCGGCCCAATCTGGCCTGCCCTTTGCGCAATTGAGCGCACAAGGCACGCTGCTTGTCAATGGCAATACAGTAGGCAATGGGGCCATCGTCGCCAATAACGGCTATCTCGAAACCAGCGGGGCCATCGCTTACCAGAGTATGGGCGCGGGCGGGATGGGCTTTTACGCCCCGGCCGTGTCTGGCCTGGGCAGCGGCGCCTTTTGGGGAGAAACGGCCGTTACCCTCACCCCCGCCAACACAGCCCAACTCACCCTGCGCGGGGCAACGGCCGTTCTCAACGGCCAAATTTACAGCGGCACAATCACCCTGGTTACCACCAACCCCATCGCCCTAGCTGCCAACGGCCCAGCCGCCGCCCCCCATTTTGCCAGCGACGCCAACCTGAGCGCCAGCGACGCCGCCCTCGGCCTGCCGCCGACATCTGGCAGCCTGACCATTGGCGGCACGGCCGTCCCCTTGCAAAACGGCCTCTCCCTGCCTAACTTCAACGGCTCTATCAGCATCAGCGAAGCTGGTCCCGACGCCGACCAGGTAACGCTGAACGGCGACGCCCACTACTTCCACCTCGCCACCACGCCCGCTGCCTCGGCCACCACGCCGGGCGATCCGCTGACTTTCCAGGCCAACATCAGCGCCAACTTCAGCGACGCCTACACCGTCACCCTCTCCGCGCCGGGCTGGGCGGCCCATGTGGCCGTGGATGGCAGCCTGACCGTCACGCCCACGCTGACCACCGCGCCGGGCGACTACACCTTGCTGGTCACGGCCCAATCCAGTCTCTACCCGACGGCCGTTGCCGCCGTGGAGCATGTCGTCACCGTCAATCCCATTCAGGGCGTAGACGTGACCATCCAGCCTGACCCCACCTACACCATTCCCTGGGGCGAGCCAGATGGCGCGGAAGGGGCGACCAACAACGGCCAGGTGCAAATTCCAGAGGCCGCCTATAGGGTGCAAATTGTCAACCACTCCAGCCAGCCCCACACCTTTGACGTGACGGTCAGCGGCCTCGATGCCGACTGGCTTATCTTCGCCGGAAGCGCAGGGCAGACGACCACCCAGGTGACGCTGCCTGCCGGCGAGACGACCTGGCTGGGGCTGTATGTGCGCCCCAACACGGCCGTCCTCCCCCCACCAGGAGACAGCCATCCCTTTACGGTAACGGCCGTTGCCCAAACCAACCCCGCCACCACCGCCAGCGACAGCGCCACCTTTGTGATGCCCGCCGTTCCCTTCCAACGAATATGGACCGAGCCACCCCTGCTGTTCGCCCTACCCGAAACCCAGGCCGACTTTACCCTTCATCTGCACAACTTGGGCAACGCACCCGGCAGCTTCGACCTTGCTGCCACCCTGCCCAGCGGCTGGAACCTGAGCGGCTTGCAAACCCCGGTCACTCTGGCCGCCGGGCAAGCGGCCAGCCAAACAATCACGCTGGCTGTGCCCGCTGCGCCCTTGGGCAGCGTCCAGCAGGTTAGCTTTGCCAGCCCCGTGCCTGGTCAGGTCTACACCCAATGGGCCACCCTCAACGTGCGTATTGTCAGCGCCAACGCCGCCCCGATTTTTGCCGCGGCGACGGGCTGCCTGGCTGATGAAGCAGCATTAGCCGCAGCCCTGCAAACCCTGGCGGTGTCGCTGGTTGCTCTAGAAGAGTCGTGTGCGGAGGGTTGCGCCCTGCCTTTGCGTGACCAGGTGGTAGCGGCAGCGCAAAGCGCGGCTGATTACGGCCGTCTCCTCTCCCCTCTGGGCCAAACTTATACCAGCCTCGGCGCTGCCGCCGCTCATTTGGCAGCCCAGAACAGTGACGCCGACATCTTGGCTGCGCTGCCGGGCATCACCACGGCCGTTACCACCCTGGAGACGGAGCTATGCACCATCCTCGACCATCGCCCCACCCTGCGCCTGACCCCCTGGCTAGATGCGGCCTTGCCCGGCCAGACAGTGAATTATGACCTGCAACTGACCAACCGCGGGCGCGTGACCACGACCTACGCCGTAACCGTCACCCTGCCCGGCGGCGTGCAAACCTTCCAGCAAACGGTTACGCCGGGGGCAACGGAAAACACGGCCGTTCCCACCGCCAGCGCCGATCTTGGCCTGCAACTGCTGCAAGCGGAAGTCCGGGCGCTAAATACGCCACTGGATTACCTGACCGCTCAGGCGGAGGCGCGGCTGAATGTGGTAGACCGCTTTGTGCAGGTAACGGCCGTGTCTGCCGACCCGCCTTTTGTGGAAACGGGTATTAGCAGTACCACTTTGCAGGCGGAAATTGCCAATATCGCCGGGGTTGGGTTGAGTGGGGTGGTGGAAACGGCCGTTGTCGCCCCCGACGGCACCCCCCAATGGAACGACACCATCCCCCTAACCCTCTTCGGCGGCCCCCCCGCGCTGTACGATCTCGCCGTTGTAGACACCTCCGGCTGGGCGACCGGCGTCTACACCATCACCGCCGACTTGCTGCTCGACGGCCAGGCAACGGCCGGCGGCAGCGGCTACGGCTACCTCAACGTTGGCCAGGCACTCAACGCCAGCCACGCCGTCCTGCCGGAAATCGTCGCCCCCGGCACGGTGACGGTGACAACCAGCATCACCACCGCCATCAATGATCAATTGCCAATAGTCAATGGTCAATTGCCAATGGGCAACGGTCAATTGCCAATGGTCAATGGTCAATTGCCAATGGGCAACGGTCAATTGCCAATGGGCAACGGTCAATTGCCAATGGTCAATGGTCAATTGCCAATGGGCAACGGTCAATTGCCAATGGTCAATGAAGAATTGTCGATGACCAATGAAGAATCAAGCGAGATAACGTTGACAATTGACAATTTACAATTGACAATTGACAATTCATTTCTCCGCGTTGAGCAGGATGATCCGGCCATTGCCTACACCGGTTCCTGGAGCAGTTTTAGCCAAAATCGGGCCAGCGGCGGCAGCTATTGGCGCAGTACGACGGCCGGAGATACGGCTCAACTCACCTTCAGCGGCGACTGGCTCAACGTCGGCTTCCTGGGCGGCTCCTACGGCGGCCTGGTAGAAATCAGCATCAATGGCAGCAGCCAGGGCATTTTCGACCTCTACCGCCGTGAAGATTTCACCCCCATCAACCACACCTTTGCCGACCTGGGCAGCAGCGGCCCCCACACCGTCACCCTCACCGTGTTGGGCAGCAGCAACCCCGTCTCTCTGGGTAACCGCGTCCATCTCGACTACATAGATTACCGCGACAACGACCCGCTAGGCGACGGCAGTTTTGAGCAAAATGACCTACGCCTGCTGCGGAGCAGTAACTGGGTGACTGTCACCCATGCCGCTGCCAGTGGCGGCAGCTACATCCGCAGCAGCGCGGCCACCGCCTGGCTGCCTTTCGACGGCGACAGCTTCAGCCTGCAAGCGTTGGCCTACAACAGCGCCGGGCAGGCACAGCTTTTTGTCGATGGGGTGTATCTGGACACCATTGACTTTTTTGCGCCGGTAGCGGCTGGTACGGCCGTTACCCGCACCTTCAGCTACGCCAACCTCGGCCCCGGCCCCCACATTCTGCAAATCAACACCTACCGCGGCACCACCACCCTGGACAAAATAACCACCCCCGGTACGCCCCCCTACATAGACCCCAACCCAATCCCTACGGGCGTTACCCGCTACGAAGAAGACCACCCCGCCATGCGCTACGACGGCAACCCGTACCGCACCGCCCCGACCAACTGGTGGACTTACGGGGTCGTCGCCAGCAGCGGCGGCTACAGCATGTGGAACAACACCACCAACAGCACATGGCAACTAGACTTTGAAGGAGTCTGGCTCAACGTCGGCTTCCGCAGCTCAGCCAACAGCGGCACGGCCGAAATCTTCATTGATGGCATCTCCCAGGGCCTCTTCGACACCGCCAACGGCGTCAATAGCAGCATCAACTTCACCTTTGGCGACCTGGCTCCCGGTCCCCACACCGTCGAAGTCGTCGTCGCCAGCGGCCTCGTCATGCCCGACTACATGGACGTATGGGACGGCACACCCCTGGCCGATGGCTGGTATGATGCACAGCTAGTAGATGAAACCAGCAATCAAATCCAATTTGGCCTGAAACGATGGTGGGGCCGCACCCTCAACAGCTACGCCTACCAGGGCGACTACCTCAACTCCGGCAACAACAACAACCTCTGGTTCATCTTTGCCGGTAACGACCTGACCTTACTGGGCCACAATCGCGCTGGTTCGCAGCTACAGGTGGTGATTGATGGCCTGAACCAGGGCGTTTTTGACATGAGTCCCCCACCCCCGTCCAGCAACCAGCCCTACGCCCTCCACTTCCCCGACCTGGGGACCGGGATGCACGTCGTGCAGGTATTTGCCCCCTCGACCGCCCGCGTAGACGCTTTCCACGTCAATCCGCCCGACTTTGCCAGCCATACGCCGCAAATTACATGGTTTGACGACGCCCCCAGCGTCAATGGCCCCCCAGCATACAGCAACCGGGGCATCATGAGCAGCATCGCCCTGGGCGACCTGAACAACAACGGCCTGGTGGAACTGGTGGCTCCCTCTAGCAATGGCACGCTGTATGTCTATCGCGGCGATGGGCAGGACGCGGGTGGTGGTACGCCCTTGCTCTGGTCTACCGACGTGGTGGGCGCGGCGGCCGAACCGGCGCTGGTGGACCTGACTGGCGACGGCAATGGGGAGATTATCGTCGTCGGCGCGTTGGGCACCTTTGCCTTTACCCACGACGGCACCGAATTGTGGCGCAACGAAGATGTCACCTCTCTGCGCTCTGGCGGTTTTAGCTGGGGCGGCCCCAGCGTGGGCAATCTGGACCTGGATCCGCAGCCAGAGATTGCCATTGCCGCTTCCAATGATGCCCTGTATGTCCTCGACCACCAGGGGAATGAACTGTGGAGTGTGCCTGTCAGCAGCGAAACGCCCACCACGCCCGTACTGGCGGACTTGAACGACGACGGCCGTCTTGACATCATCATCGGCGATGGCTGGGATCTGCGCGTTTACGATTACGCCAATAGCGGTCAACTGCTGTGGAGCCACACCCTGACCGACACCAACAGCGGGGGCGGGGCTTATGGCGCGCCGGCCGTAGCCGATTTAACAGGCGACGGCCGTCCTGAAATCATCATCAACTGGGGCCACCGCGTCCAGGCGCTGCGCGATGACGGCACTGTGCTGTGGACCTACACCGCCACCAACAACGACCAGTTCTACCCCAGCCCCGTTACCATTGCTGATACCACCGGCGACGGCCAGCTCAACATCATCACCGCCTCGGCCATAGGCAGCACCATTATCCCCAATCATCACCTGCTGTTGGTACTCAATGGCGACGGCACGCTGCTGTGGCAGCAGGAAGTGGCCGACAACACCCCGTCCGCCTCTGGCGTGGCCGCCCAGGATTTAACCGGTAACGGCGCCTGGGAGATTCTGTGGAACGGCTCCGGCGACGGCTTTCTCATTCTGCGCGGCAGCGACGGACAGCGGCTGTTCAACGAACCATTCACCCGCTCCGGCACGGTGCTGGATTACCCCACCCTGGGCGACGTGGACGGCGACGGCGTGGCCGACGTGGTACTGGGCGGCGAGGAAGGTATCTTTGTCTTTAGCCATGTGGGGCGCTGGGTGAATTCCCGTTCTATTTGGAACCAGCACACCTACCACATCAGCAACATCAACGACAATTGGAGCGTGCCCCAGACGGAGCCGAACAGTTGGGAATTGCACAACACGTACCGCACGCAAACGCCAGAGCAAAATGTGGCCCCTGCTTACCAGGTGGACATTACCCACACGGTAGGCATGAGCAATGTGACGGTGCTGACCGGAACCTTCTCCACGCCGCCGCAGGGCGCGCCGCCGCAGTACGTGTGGCAGTACCAGCTGGAATGGTACGATCCGGTGAATGTGATCACTTTTGCCAGTGAGCTGGCCGACATGCAGCCGGGCGAAACGCGCCAGATCAACCAGGGCACGGAAGTGACGTACCGCCTGCCCAGCGGCGAAAACCGGCTGACGCTGCCGCCGCTTTACGTCACGGCCGCGCGCATTTTGGCGGTCGCCCCGACGGAGCAGATGGTGGGGGTGGGCAACACGGCCGTTTACACCCTCACCCTGAGCAATCCCGGTCAGAGTGATGACCTGTACAGCGTGAACGTGGCCGGTCTGCCCGCCGCCTGGCTCAGCTACCCGGCCCAGGTCAACGTCCCGGCGCAAAGCGGCGTTGAGGTGGCGCTGGCGGTAACGGTTCCCGCTGCGGCGGAAGTGAGCGACTGGCCTTTCCTGGTAACGGCCGTTACCAGCAGCGGCGGCGAAGATATGGCTTCCGCCTCGCTGAGCCTGTTCAATGGGCTGGCAATGGTGATTGACCCACCTGAACAAACGGCGCAAACGGGCACGGCCGTTACCTACACATTGACCCTGACCAATAATCAATTGGCAATGGTCACTTATCAATTGTCAGCCGGTGGGTTGGCCCAGGTGGAGATGCCGGATGAGATTGAGATTGCGGGGGAAACGGCCGTTGCCATCCCCATTACCGTCACCGGCGGCGTGCCCGGCCCATTGCCCTTTACCATTACGGCCAGCGGCAGCGGTGGCAGCGCGGCGGTTGATGCGCTGTTCATTGCCAGCGGCGCGTATGGCGTTGGCCTGGCCCTGAACCCTGAAAATGGGGTAGGGGGTTCCGGGACAGCGACGGAGTTTGCCTTGAACGTCACGAACCTGGGTGGCGTGGCCGATAGCTACGCCCTGACGGTAGACGCGCCCGCCGGTTGGGGTGCGGCGCTAGAGGCGAACGGCGCGGCGGTTGATGCACTTAATCTGCCGCCGCACCTCTTTAACAGTGCTGACCTGAATGTGCAACTGACGCCTGCGGTAACGGCCGTACCTGGCTTGTACCCCTTTGCGGTAACGGCCGTTTCCCAGGCAAACTCCGGCGTGCAGGCCACCATTACCGGCACGGTTGAAGTGCTGCCCCTGGGCGTCGTCGTTGCCATCACCCCCGCCGCAAGGAGCTTGAGTCCGCTAGAGAGCGGTATTTGGCAGGTGACGATTACCAATACCGGCAGCGTGGCCGACAGCTACGATCTGGCAGCGGCAGGGGTTGTGGGCCTGACGGCCGAGTTTAGCGCCGACACGGTGACGCTCAATCCGGGCCAGTCGCAAACGGTGCAGATGAGCGCCGGTCCGCTGCCGCTGGCCTTGGCGCAAGAATACCTGTTTTGGGTAACGGCGACCTCGCAAACCAACGAGCAGATCAGCAACAAAACGGAAGGGGCCATCACCTTTACGGGGTACGAAGGGCTGGAAGTGGCCTGGCTGCCTCCCAGCCAGACGATAAGTGGTACTTTTGACTCTGACTTTACGCTGGTGGTGACGAACACGGGCAACACATCAGCGCCGGTGACGCTGGCGCTGAGTGGCGCGGGGCTGGCGCTGGATGTGGCGTTGGGTCATGTGTCGCTGCCGCCGCAGGGGGTGGCTTATGTGCCGGTGCGGGTGGTGGCGGCTGGCCCTGGTGCGTTTGTGTTGCTGGGTACGGCCGTTGGCAGCAGTGTGCAGGTGGGGGAAACGGCCGTGTTGACCATTTTGGGCCAACAAGAACAGAAAAACAGGTTTATCTATATACCCTTTGTCATGAGAAATTAACGGGCTAAAGGGCCAGATTATAGATTTTTGGAAAGTAGCAACCTTACATAGAGACATGGCGGCATCAGGTTATTCCCCCTGGCGCCGCTGTGTCTTTGTGTGGCTAACAGCTGTTTCCGATTAAAGCCTATGCAATTGTTTTGACGGGAAGAGGCCACCCGTGCCAGTTTATGCTATCCTCTCAATGATTGACTATTTCCCACGGAAGGACGGCCGTTTCCCACCGCCGTCCTTCCCCAAATGGAGGCAACATGATTCCCCAACGAATGGAAACCTACCTGAAAGAACGCCTGCCCCAGCGCACCTTTGACAACCGCCTTGTTGCTGATGGCGATTTGTGTTTCATGGAATTTGGCCCGCTGGACGTGGAACAATTGGCAGCCCTGGGCATTGTGGTTGACAATCTTGGCCCGCGCCTGGTAGTCTGCATGTGGGACGCCACGTCCCCCCTGGAAATTGGTGGCTACCTGGTGGTAGACAACCTGGCTATGGGCCAGCCCTCCATGGGCGGCATCCGCATGTTACCTACGGTCACCCCGGCAGCCATCCACAACCTGGCGCGGGGCATGACCTTGAAAAATGCGGCGGCCCAACTGCCTTACGGTGGCGGCAAGGCGGGTATTGTGGCGGAAAGGGGCTTGTCTGCCGCAGACCATACGGCCGTCGTGCGCGGATTTGCCCGCCTCATTAGGCGATATAGCAACATTTACCTGCCTGGCCCCGACGTAGGGACCAACGACGCCGACATGAAAACCGTAGCCATCGAAAATGGCCTGGATAGTGCCCTTTCTAAGCCCGTAGATATGGGTGGCAACCGCATTGATGAACTGGGCGCGGCAGCAGGGGGCACCATCATTGCCCTGGATGCCTTGCTGCACGAGATGCCCCGTCTCACAGCTTTGCCCCAATTTGCTAACTTGCATATCCCCGATCCTGCGGCTCTTACCGTCCTCATTCAAGGCTTTGGCGCCGTGGGCGCGCATGGGGCGCGCATCTTGCAAGAAATGATGCCCGGCGCCAAAGTGACCGGCATCAGCGACTTACTCGGTTATCTGTTCGATGAGAAGGGATTGCCCACCATGGAATTGTTTCACTTGTGGCAAGAACAGGGCCTGGTGACGCGCCATTTCTATCACCGGACATTGGCTGATGCTGAGGGAACCGCCACCACCAAATACGCTACTGCTCCCGATGATTTGCTGCGGGAGTCGGGATTTTGCCTGATTCCGGCAGCGCCTATTGCCCATTATTTAGATACCGACCCGGCTACTCATCCCTCTATGACCACGGACCGTATGGGCCATTGGGCGGTTATTATTGAAGGGGCCAACACCTATTCGCCAGACCCGGCGCGGAAGGCGGTGCGGGCGCGCATGGAACGGGAGGTGTACCGCCAGCGCGGTACGCTCATTGCCACTGACTATTTGGTGAATTCGGGCGGCGTTATTTTTGCCGCGCAAGAACACCTGATCAAGACGCCGGTCCATTTGCGCATTCCCGAAGAGCTATTGGGGCAGGACACGGCCGTTGACCAATGGCTGCAAGACCATGCTAACGAATTGGCAGAATTGGCGCGGGAGCGGCTGAACGCGGCTATAGCCTACCGTGACCGGGTGATCCGGCGCAACATGCGCGAGCTGGTGGACCTGCTTGTTTCTGACGCGGATATGCTGCCGGCGGAGGCTGCAGAGCAAATTGCCATTCGCCGGATTGCTGCCCGCGAAAGCGACCGCGTGGTGGGTGATGTCATGGATCCTATTCCCACCATTGGTCTGGACAGTACGGTGCAGGATGCCGCTGCTTTGCTGGTGGCCCAAGGTAGCTCCATTTTGGCGGTGGTTGATCAGGTGGGTAAGTTGGCGGGGGTGCTTTCGGAGTGGGATATTACCCATGCCACGGCGGAAGGATTGCCCAACGACACGCTGCTGGCTCAGGTGATGACCCGCGAGGTGGTGACCGCCTCTTCCGCGGATAGTTTGCTGAGCGTCGTGCGTCGTTTGGAGCATCATGGCTACTCAGCGCTGCCGGTGGTGGATGATGGGCAGGTTAGCGGCAAAATTAGCGCCCGGCTGTTGGCGCAACGTTCGCTGCTGCGGCTACTGCAATCGCAATAAAAAGATCGGGCTGCTTGCTGCGAATATTATGCTTCATGGAGCCTTTAGCGCTTATTGTGTGAGCCATTGCTCGATTTGGGGGCGGGTGGCTGTCCATTGCTGATGGATAATGCCGGTCATGCCAAGTTCCTGAGCAGCGGAGACGTTTTCGGGGATGTCGTCTACGAAGAGGGTGGCTGCGGCTGTGCTGCTCAGGCGCTCAAGGGCCAGGTGATAGATGGCCGGATCAGGCTTCATGAGGCCTACCTCATTGCTCATAATTACGGCGTCTAACTGCCACAATTCTGGCACGTGTTGGCGCAGCCAGGCTACATGTAGGGCGTTGGTGTTACTGACGATGCCGACGCGCAGGTTGGCACGGCCGTGCAACGATAACGCGTAAGCCAGGGCAGGGTTATTGCGGCGCAAACCCTGGCAAAAGGCCCGGGAAAATGTCGTGTAGTCAGTGTGTGCGGCGGCAACGTGCTTTTGTTGGGCATAGAGGGCTGCGGGCGTCATGTGCCCGGTACTAAAGGGTGGGGTGCAAGCAGCGGCAATTTGTTGAAGTTTGGCAATGCTAATGTGCAGGGTGGTGGCAACGGCCGTCAGCAATTCTTGCGGGTCATAATCGATCAGAACGTTGCCCAGGTCGAACAGGATGGTTTTCATGGGGTCATTTTGGGGTCTGCATGCCGGAAACAAAAAAGAGGCGAGTTAAATCGCCTCTTGTTATCCGTAGATTGGCTAACCACCCGCTTACTCTGCTTTGGCCCGCTTTAGTTCATTCACTTTGCGGTTTAGGGTGTCAATTTTCTTACCAAGTTCCGCAATGTCATCTTTCGTGGGGACGTTGAGGCGATGCAGAACGGCCGTGACGCGTTCTTCTAACTCTTGTTCGGCTTTGTCTGTCATCTCATCGGCCTGTTTTTTGCGTTTTTCCACCATTTCGTTGAAGAATTTACGGCCGTCTTGCTCAAACGCTTCACCCCGTTCCAAAAGCTTTTTGACAAAGTCGTTGGTTTCTTCTTGTACCTCTTCTAGCAGATCCTGCCCAAAGGCAAGAAAGCCCAAACCCACTTGCAAAGCTTTTTCCATATTGCCCATGATGGCGTTCTTTTTTTCTTCCACTACCTCGTCTATTTCAACGACGGCTTCATTAACAGTTGTCATGATAAACCTCCAAAAATTCTCTTTCTAGTTCTATAACGCGGTGCGTCAAAGAAAATATAACACACCGCGTCATGGATGTCAATTAGAGAACCGTAAGATGAGGAACGTCTACTTCTTGTGGTGCCGCGCCGCTTCTTCGCCTTGCGCGCCAGGTTCTAAATTGCGCCAACGGAACTTAGGCAGAAATGGGTTGGGTTGATTTTCTACTGCGTCAGCGATAAGGGGGCCAAGGATCGGGGCGAATTTGAAGCCATGCCCGCTGCCGCCGGCGGCAATACTGAGACCCGCAATTTCTGGGTGGCGGTCGATCCAGAAATGTTCATCGAGGGTATCGTTATATAGGCAGCGGCGGGTATAGGTGATGGCGGCGTCTTTGAGGAGTGGAAATGCGCCTTCTAGAAATCCGCGCAGATGGCGGATGTCCACGTCATTGACGACCCGTTTGTCGTGAATTGGGTGTAATTCCTGGCCTGCGCCATGGTTAGCAATTTTGATTACGCCCTGGCGCGGATGAAGCGGGAAGCCGTACCAACCGCTGTTGGCGATGTCGGCGGTGAAGACGGTGAAGGTGGGAGGCTTGAAGAGGGTGGGATCGGCCGGTTTCAGATGAAAGACAGGGTGTCCGGTTGCTTTCATGAAAGGGTGCAAGTCGGGCACAATGAGGGGGGTCCAGACGCCTGCCGCCACGAGAACTTGCCCGGCATTGAACCGTTGATTTTCTTGGGTTTTGATGCCACGGACACGGCCGTTTTCTACCACGACTTCAGTTACTGTTTGCCCGACATAGAGGGTTATGCCTGCTTCCTGAGCGCGTTGGATAAGGGTTTCCACCACGCGCCCGCTTTCGGCGTATCCCCCTTTGGCATGGTAGAAACCATCCACAAATGCGCCTGCTTTCCAGACTGGGAAACGTTCGGCAATACGCTTGCTGTCGAGCCGTTCGGGGTGGTGCCCGCGATTGAGCAGTAGATGGTAGCTTTCGTATTCAAAACCATCCGGCTCCATGGGTTGACGGGTAACCATGGTAACGCCGGTGTTGTGGTAGAGCTTTTCCGGAAACTCATTGTTCCAGTGGTGCCAGCCTTCCAGGGCTTGTTCCGTCATGGCCATGTAGGTTTCATCACGGCCGTATTCCATTCGGATGACTTTGCTAATGTCGGTGGAGGCCGCTAGTGGATGGGGAAGCGGGCCAGGGTCGAGGACGGCCGTTTTGTAGCCTCGTTGGTGTAGTTCCAGCGCAGCCGTTATGCCAAAAATACCTGCACCGACAACCAATATATCATAAGAAGTGAGCAAGATAATAACCTCTTTCGCGCCATGTCGTTTGTAGGCTTGAATGTGAACATACGGATTTAATTGTAGTGGTAAACATTAACGCGTCAAACCTGCCCTAGTTCGGCTAATTTGGCATGGTGCAAAATAGATGCTACGGTTAGAATAGACGAAAAGATATAGCTCTTTAGGACAACTCGTCTGAAGTTTTTCATCCCTCTCTTTGCTAAAGGAGTCCCCCATGTCGGATTTACCCACATCCTCATTACAAGCTGTCGTTAATTCCATTCGCGCGCTAAGTATGGATGCCGTACAAAACGCTAATTCCGGGCATCCCGGAATGCCCATGGGCATGGCTGATGCGGCGGCAGTGCTTTGGACAATGTTTCTCAAGTTTGATCCCCGCTACCCTCACTGGCCAGATCGGGATCGGTTTATTCTCTCCGCCGGGCATGGCAGCATGCTGTTGTATAGCCTGCTGCACCTGAGCGGGTACGATTTGCCGCTGGAGGCACTGCAAAATTTCCGCCAATGGAATAGCCCCACGCCAGGACATCCGGAGTATGGGCACGCGCCAGGGGTAGAGACCACCACGGGACCTTTGGGCCAGGGAATATCTAACGCGGTGGGTTTTGCCCTGGCCGAACAATGGTTAGCCCAAAAATACAATCGGCCAAATTTTCCCATAGTCAATCATAGTACTTACGTAATTGCCAGCGACGGAGATTTAATGGAAGGGGTATCCCATGAAGCGTGCGCTTTGGCGGGGCACTTGGGGCTGGGTAAGTTGATTGTTCTGTATGATGATAACGGGATTAGCATTGATGGTTCTATCGACATCACCTTCACCGAAGATGTGCTGGCGCGATTTAGAGCTTACGGTTGGCATACCAGCAGGGTAAATGGGCATGATAGAGCTGCAGTGGCCGAAGCACTGGAAATGGCTCGCGCCGAAACGGCACGGCCGTCCCTCATTGCCTGCCGCACTATTATTGGCTATGGCAGCCCCAACAAGGCGAATACCGCCAGCGCCCACGGCGAGCCTTTGGGTGAAGAAGAGATTCGCTTAACTAAAGAAGCCCTTGGGCTACCTCAGGAACCATTTTGGGTGGATCTTCATGCCTATGAGGCTTTGGGAACTGCTGGCAGCAAAGGCGCACAAAAACATGAGGATTGGAATGTACTCCTAGATGCTTATGGTGTTGCGCATCCGGAATTGGCTGCTGAATTCAAGCGGGTGATGGCTGGAGAATTGCCACGCAATTGGGAAAAGACGCCCATGCCGGAATTTGGCAGTGCCATTGCCACGCGGGCTGCTTCTGGGCAGGTGCTCAATGCTTTGGCGACGGCCGTGCCAGAATTGCTGGGTGGCTCGGCCGATCTGACAGGATCCAACAAAACAGACCTGCAGGGGGCGACTGATGTGCAGAGGGGCGCATTTGACGGCCGTTATCTGCGCTTTGGCGTACGCGAGCATGGCATGGGGGCTATCATGAATGGTATGTCCCTCCATGGCGGCATTATCTCCTATGGAGGCACTTTCCTCGTTTTCTCAGATTACATGCGCCCCACCATTCGCCTGGCTGCGCTAATGGGGCAGGGCGTGATTTACGTATTTACTCACGATTCCATTGGCTTGGGTGAAGATGGGCCGACGCATCAGCCTATCGAGCATCTGGCCGCTCTTCGCGCTATTCCCAACCTGGTGGTTCTGCGCCCAGCTGATGCGTGGGAAACGGCCGTAGCCTGGAAAGTAGCCCTGGCCCGGCGAAATGGGCCAACAGCACTGGCCCTCACCCGGCAAAAGTTGCCGCTACTCAGCCCCAAAGCAGCCCAAGGCACGGTTTTGGGCGGTTACATCCTTGCCCATACAGACAATCCACAAGTGATTCTCATGGGATCAGGCTCCGAGGTACACATTGCCCTGGCAGCACAAAAGCTGCTGGCAGAACAAAAAGTATCTGCAACGGTCGTTTCAATGCCGAGTTGGGAACTATTTAAAAGACAGTCTCAAGCCTACCGCGATATTGTGTTGCCCCCCACCATTACGGCTCGCGTAGCTATCGAAGCGGGTGTTACCCTGGGCTGGGAACAATTTGTGGGGTCCCAAGGAGCTGTCATAGGCATCAATCACTTTGGCGCATCGGCTCCCTACCAGCGTATTTACCAGGAATTTGGCCTGACGCCGGAAGCAATGGCGGCAACTGCGCTTGAACTTCTTTAAAGGTGGTCAGTGCGTGGGGAAAGATTCTTTCCCCGCCTTTGCCTACCACAGCTATTTCCATAGGTGACCCATGGCGGAAATAAAACTCGCCCCCTCAATTTTAGCGGCTGATTTTGCTCGCCTGGGGGCACAAGTAACGGAAGCAATAGACGCCAGTGTGCAATACATTCACGTGGACGTGATGGACGGCCGTTTTGTGCCCAACATTACCATCGGGCCGTTGATTGTCGAGGCGTTAAGACCGTTTACCGCCCCCCGCGGCGTTCTCCTCGACGTGCATCTGATGATTGCCAATCCCGATCAATACATTGCGACATTTGCCCAGGCTGGGGCAGATATTATCACCGTGCATGTGGAAGCAGCTCCCCACCTGCACCGCTCCGTGCAAGCTATTCATGAAGCCGGCGCCAGGGCCGGGGTCACCCTCAACCCCGCCACGTCCCTTTCCGCCGTGGAAGAAATTTTGCCCTACGTGGACTTGGTGTTGGTGATGTCGGTTAACCCCGGATTTGGCGGGCAAAGCTACATTTCCACCAGCACAGCCAAAATCCGCCGCCTGCGGAAAATGTTGGACGCCATTGGCTCCCACGCTGACCTGGAAGTAGATGGTGGCATTAAGCCGGACAACGCTGCCGAAATTGTTGCCGCCGGTGCTACTGTGTTGGTGGCGGGTAGCGCCATTTTTAATAGTCGGCAACCCATCGCGCAAAATATTCAAGACTTTTACCGCGCCATCAAAAAGCCCTGAAACGCAAAACGTGAAACGTGACTAAACCAACATCACGCTTCACGTTTTACGGTCTAACGGTTACGGCCGTTTCTACCCCAGCCGATTCACCGCATTCAGATCTTCAAAAGCCTGCCTCAGCCGGGCGCGGAAGGAATCCTCGGCTACCCGCAGCCAACGGCGCGGGTCGTAATATTTCTTGTTCGGCACATCGTCCCCTTCGGGGTTGCCAATTTGCCCTTGCAGATAGTCGTGGTATTTCTGATCGTACTGACGCACGCCATCCCAAAACGCCCATTGCAAGTCGGTGTCAATGTTCATCTTGATAGCCCCATAGGAGAGCGCCTCGCGAATTTCCTCCGGGCTGGAGCCAGAACCGCCGTGAAAGACAAAATTGATGGGCTTTTCGGCTGTGCCAAATTTTTCTTGCACGTAGACTTGCGAATTATGCAGAATGACAGGCCGCAGTTGCACGTTGCCCGGTTTGTAAACGCCATGCACATTGCCAAAAGCGGCGGCAATGGTGAACTTGTCGCTAACCTTCAGCAGCTCTTCGTAGGCATAGGCCACTTCTGCGGGCTGGGTGTATAAGCGGGAGCTGTCCACGCCGGTGTTGTCCACGCCGTCTTCCTCGCCACCGGTGATGCCCAGCTCAATTTCCAGGGTCATGCCCATTTTGCTCATGCGCTCCAGATATCGCTTGCTGATTTCGATGTTTTCGGCAATGGGTTCCTCAGAGAGGTCGAGCATGTGGGAGCTGTAAAGGGGGATGCCGTGAACCTTGTAGAAGGCTTCTCCGGCGTCCAACATGCCATCCACCCAGGGCAGCAGCTTCTTGGCAGCGTGGTCGGTGTGTAAAATGACGCGGGTGCCGTAAAGGGCGGCGACCTGGTGCACGTGGTGCGCTCCGGAGACGGCTCCGGCAACGGCCGCTTGCTGGTTGGCATTGTTTATGCCCTTACCGGCGAAGAAGACGGCCCCACCGTTGGAAAATTGCAAAATGACGGGGGAGTTGACATCGCGGGCTGTTTCCAGCACGGCGTTGACGCTGTTGGTGCCCACCACGTTGGCGGCGGGTAGGGCGTACTGGTTAGCTTTGGCGTGGACAAAAATTTCTTGTACCTGGTCGCCGGTGACGACGCCCGGTTGGATATGACTGATTCCAGACATAGTAATTTCTCCTAAATTAAGGGTAAGAAGGTTTATCTATGGCAACTATATCAAAAATTTAGCCGACGATCATGGTTGAATTTGCAATGGTTGGTGCAGAATCGTTTGCCCTTCGTTTTTGCCCTGGCGCAATTCCCGATACAATGGGATGGTAATAATTGTTTGGTTCTTTGGGATCTCATGGGGTTGACAGCACATATGGGTGTCAGGCGATGAAATACCGATACCCATTCAGGTCCAGCCACAGACGCTGAAACAGACTGTCAACGCGCTTGAGACCATAAGAACGTCTCGTGATCGTTTTCAATTTATTGTTGACCCCCTCGACAAAACCACTGTTGGCGCGTTTGTCAAAATAGTTGGCAATCTCAGCCAGATGGTTGGTGAGGGTCTTGAGAAATTTGTTAAAACAGGCGAGTGCACGGCGCTTGACCTTAGCAGCCCATTTTTCTAATCGTTGCCGTCCAACGGTCAGGCTCAAGTCCATGTTGAAGATAGCCGTTAGCTCTTCACGCAGAGTATAGGCTTGATGGAGTGCTGGTGCATATTGGAAAAGGTGGCGCAACCGCACCTTATCATCATCATTAAGATTGGCATAGTTATGGCGCAGTACCCAGTGCATGCCGTGGACAACTTCCTTGTAGGTTGATTCAGGTAATTCCTGCTTCAAACGGTGCAGTTCCTTTTTGCGTAGTTTGTCGAACTCTTCCCGGTAGTTCTTAGCCACATGGAAGCGGTCAATCACGACCCTGGCTTTGACGACCGGATGAGCCGCAATAAAATCGGCGATAGCTCTCAGATAGCCATCCCACATATCGGAGCAAAAGGTATGGATGGTGGGATGCAGCCGTTGTGGAATCGTCATCAGAAACTCGCTAACTGTCTTTTTTTTCGATTCGGCAACACGGTCAGGATGATGACGGTGCCATCATCCTGACGGGCAGTGACCACGGCTCGATAGCTCTTGCGCCCTTTCTTATGGGCTACTTCGTCAATACCGATAGTGCCCAAGTTCTGGACTTCGTCCCAGTTGACTTCCTTGTCAACCTGTCGTTCCAGCGCCCCCAGAACCGCATCGTAGCCGAGGTTTTCTTTGAGACTGACATCGGCCACGGTGCTGCCAACGAGCAGTTTCATCAAGTACCGGTCATAGGCTTTGGTATGCGGACTGCGTTGGTCATACCATTTCAATGTCTGGGTCGTCGTCGGCTGATGCTGGCAAGTTGGACATTGGGCGCGTTTGGGACGAATGACAATGTAGGTTTCTTGCCCTAAGATGGGCAAATGGCGTAGGCGTAACGCCTGTCCCACACCATAATTGCAGGTGATTTCTTGTTTGCAGACGCCGCACTTCGTTGTTTTACGGCGGCTTTCAACCGTAATGATGAATTTATTTTCCCGTGTTTGCTTGGTCGCAAGCACATCAACTTGTGGAATATCCAGGGGAAAACTGATTTTGGCAGGGGAAGATATGGGCATCGTTTTTACTCCGTTTGTGAAAATGACTTCCATTCTACCTCACCACCATATCTGGGTGTACCCCCTAATTTCCTAAAGAACCAATTGTTTTTAGGACGAAAAGGAGAGCCATGAGCAAACAGATACTCGTCATTGGCGGCGGACCGGCAGGCATTGAGGCTGCCCGCGCGGCCGCACTGGGGGACACGGCCGTTACCCTCATCACCAATGCCCCCGTGGGCGGGCGCGCTGGCTGGCACAGCCTGCTGCCCAGCAAAGTGTGGCTGACCGCCGCCGACGCCCTGGCCGTGCCCGGCACAACACCGCCCACGCCCCGCGAAATCCTGGCGCGCATCCGCCAGGTGAAAGAAAGTTGGAACGAACAGCAGCAGGTTGAACTGACCGCCCTGGGGGTGCAAATTGAGACCGCCACGGCCGAATTTAGCAGCCCCACTACGATGACCCTCAAAGACCAGGGTGGGAACGTCATCGGCGAACGCCACGCCGACGCCATAATCGTCGCCACCGGTTCCGTGCCCGTATTCCCGCCCAACATGAAGCCCAACGGCCGGCAAATTATTGCCCCGCGCTTTGCCAGCGCTCTGGACACCCTGCCCGCCTCCATGCTGGTGGTAGGCGCGGGGGCCACCGGTGCGGAGTTTGTCTACCTTTTCAACCGTCTGGGCGTGGCGGTGACCTGGATTATTGATCAGTTTGGCGTCTTGCCGGGCTTTGATCGAGAGGCGGCGGCCTTTTTAGCGGACGCCCTGGCCCGGCGTGGCGTGGAGTTGGTTACCGGGCAGCAGGTTGAAAGCATGGCAACCTCTGACCAAGGGGTAACGGCCGTACTCACCGACGACAGTACTCATTTCGCCGAGAAAGCCTTTTTGGCTATTGGCCGCAAGCCCGACGTGGCCGGGCTGAATCTGGTAGCCGCCGGATTGGGCAGCGTGGTGGTGGATGAATACGGCCGTTCCGCGCAGCCCCACATTTACTTTGTGGGTGACGTTACTGGCGCGCCGATGATTGTCAACAAAGCCATGGCCCAGGCCTGGGTGGCCGGGCAGCATGCCGCAGGGCTGACTCCTGCCCTTGCCCCGTCAGAAACCGTCATCCGCGCCATTTACAGCGAGCCGCAGGTAGCAGAGGTAGGGCAGGTTCACGGCGCAGGTATTGCCTCAGCGCAGGCCCCGTTTACGGCGGGGCTGAAGGCCCATTTGCTGCCAGAAGGGCAGGGTTTTGTCAAAATAGGGTATGCGGTGGGAGACGGCCGTATCACCGGCGCCGTTGCCGTTGGCCCCCACGCTGCCGATGTGGTGGCGCCTATTGCTGTGGCCTTGCGCGGCGGGCTAACCCTGACCCAATTTGGCGTTCTCTATGGCGCACACCCCACCATCACCGAACTGGCCTTCACCGCTGCCCGCCTCGGCGTAAACCAACCATGACCACCGGAACCATTCTCGTCGTCGAAGACGAAATTAGCATTCAGAACGTCTTGCGCACTTACCTGGAAAACGGCGGCTTTAGCGTGCGCTGCGTAGATAACGGGCTGGATGGCCTGGAAGCGGCGCGCCAGCTTCAGCCCGACTTAGTCATTCTGGACTTGAACCTGCCCGGCATGGACGGCATGGAATTGGCGGCCCGCCTGCGCCAGGAATCCGACGTGTACATTCTGATGCTCACTGCCCGCACTGAAGAAAGCGATCGGGTAGCCGGGCTGCGCATCGGTGCAGACGATTACCTGACCAAACCTTTCAGCCCCCGTGAAATGGTGGCTCGCGTGGAAGCGATTTTGCGCCGTCATCGCCGAGCCGCGCCAGCTTTGCGCCGCTATGATTTCGCCCATCTCACCATTTACCCGGATAGCCATGAGGTGCAAAGCAGCCAGGGGGAGCTGATTGAGATGACGGCGACGGAATTCCAGGTGCTGCTTGAATTGGTACGCCATGCCCAGCGCGTGCTCACCCGTGAACAATTGATTGATCGGGTGTGGGGCGGCAATTTTTTCGGTAATGACCGCGTGGTAGACGTGTATGTTGGCCAGGTGCGGCGCAAACTGGAGCAGGCCACCGGCGAACCGCTGATTCAGACGGTGCGCGGCGTGGGATACAAATTTGTGGACGAGGCAAAGTAAGCGGGTTACAGGTTGCAAGTTACGTGCAGTCTATCCATGTAACCTGCAACTTGTAACGTGTAACGATCAATGAAATTTTGGCGACAATTACGCTGGCGCATTGTGGGCGCTAACATGGCCGTCATCGCTGTGGGCGTGACTCTGGTGGTGCTAATGGCCTACCTGCTCACCCAGGGCTACGTGCCGTTGGCTGTGCAGGTAGCCGTACGCGAAGCTGCCGAGTCTCCGGAGGCTAGCACGACTTTGCTGGACACCTTTCGGCGCTCTATTTTTACGGCCGTGGCCGTGGCCGGACTGGGCGCGCTCATTGTGGGGCTGGCGGGTAGCATCTGGCTGGCGCGGCAAATTTTACGGCCGTTGCACCAAATTGCCCATAGCAGCCAGCGCATTGCCTGGGGGCATTACGATGAGCGGGTAGCGGTGCCGGCCAGTGACGAGCTTAGCGTTATGGCGACCAATTTCAACCAGATGGCTGAGACCTTGGAGCAGGTCGAGCAGCGCCGCGTAGCCCTGATCGGCAATGTCTCGCATGAACTGCGCACTCCTCTCACGGGCTTAGAGGGCTATCTGGAAGGGGTCATGGATGGGCTTTTCCCCAGCGACGAAGAGACTTACGCCATCATGTACAGTGAGGTGCGCCGCATGAAGCGGTTGGTGGACGATTTACAGGCGCTCTCGCGGGTGGAGGCGGGGCAAATTTCTCTGCATTGGGAAGAATTTGACCTGACCGAGCACGTGCGGCGGGTGGTACAGCAGATCCAGCCCCAGGCGGAGGCGCAATGTTTGCGGGTGTTGGCTAATGGCTCTGATGCCCTTATTGTGCGGGCTGACCCTGACCGCACGGCCCAGATTTTGCTAAACTTGCTTAGTAACGCTATGCGTTACACACCGGAGGGGGGATGTATTCAGGTGCAGGTAACGGCCGTAGCCCGCACAGCTTGGGTAGAAGTGCAAGATAATGGCATCGGTATCCCGTCGGAATCGCTTTCCTACATTTTTGAGCGCTTTTATCGTGTAGATTCATCGCGGGCACGCAAAAGCGGCGGCAGCGGCATTGGCCTGACCATTGCCCGCCACCTGGTCTGGGCCATGGGCGGCGACATCAAGGCGGCTAGTGCCGGTGTGGGGCAGGGCAGCACTTTCACTTTTTCCCTTCCCCTGGCGCATGGGTAAGCACATTGTCAGAAAAGAATTTCGACTTTCCCGGAAGTTAAGAAAGCGCGGCTTCTGGGAAAGTTAGACGTTTTGCCGGTGACGTACGCAGAAAAGTTTGTTATTCTTTGCCTGGCTTTGTCTGGCGAGGTTTTTCTCATGGCTTATTCCATTTTGGTCGTTGATGATGAGCGTGTTGTTCGCCGTGTTTTGTCAATCATGTTGACTCAGGCTGGTTGGCACGTCGATCAGGCTGCTGATGGATTTGAAGCGATTCTTATGGTTCAAACAAAACAACCAGATGTGGTTGTTTTAGATATTATGATGCCCCAAATGGATGGATATGAAGTATTACAGGTGCTGCGGAATGAGCCTGAGACTGCTGAGTTGCCTGTGGTCATTCTTAGCGCCAAAATGGACGATACGGCTATTAAGAAGGGGCTAGATTTGGGGGCTAATCGCTATTTGGTCAAGCCGGTTCGACAGCATATTTTGGTACAAACCATTGAGGAAGTTTTGACGGGGAGGGATTCAGACGGAAAAAGGGAGCCGTTTCCTGATTTATAGTAAACTCACAGGGTCAATATCCACAATCCAGCGAGGGGGGATGGGGAAGTCTTGCAGCAAGCGCACGGGGTTGGGGGAACGAATGACGATTTGCCAGCGGTAACGGCCGTCTATTCGGTTAAAAAATGGCGGCACAGGCCCCAAAATTTCCGTCGCACTCAGCGCTAATTCGCGCACGTGGAGCCTGAGGCCCTTTGCCAACTTTTCCGCCTCTTGGTGCCCGCGAGCATCCACCGGGTCTACCCACACCAGCTTGGCCATTTGCCGGAAGGGGGGGAGCATGTGCTGTGTGCGGAAGCGAATCTCCTCCAGGTAAAAGCTAGCAAAGTCATGGTCGGCCGCCGCCCGGATGGCGTAATGCTCTGGTTTGTAGGTTTGAATGACCACCCGTCCCCCGCGCAAACCGCGCCCGGCCCGGCCCGCTACCTGGGCCAGAATTTGAAATGCGCGCTCCCCGGTGCGGTAGTCAGGCAATCCTAGAGACACGTCGGCCGAAATGACGCCCACCAGGGTCACTAGAGGCAAATCCAGCCCCTTGGCAATCATTTGCGTGCCCACCAGAATATCTGACTCTTGGTTGATAAAGTTGGCCAGCAGCGTTTCGTGAGTATTGCGCCCGGCGGTGGTGTCCCGGTCCCAGCGGGTAATGCGCGCTTGGGGCCAGCGCTGCTGCACGCGGGCTTCTACCTCTTCGGTGCCTAAGCCAAAATATTTGATGCGTTTGCTGCCGCACACAGGGCATTCGCTGTGGGGCGGCTCGCGGCGGCCGCAGTAATGGCACACCAGCATCATGCGTGGGCGATGGTAGGTCAGGGGCATGTCGCAGCGTGAGCATTGCAGCACATGGCCACAGTCGCGGCACATGATGAAGGTGGCGGTGCCGCGCCGGTTGAGAAACAAAATCGCCTGCTCGTTCCGGTCTAGCGTTTCGGTGATGGCCTGCTCCAAAGCGCGGCTGAAGATGGAACGGTTGCCGGCGCGCAGCTCCTGGCGCAGGTCCACAACCTGGATGGGAGGCAGAGGGATGGTGAGGGCGTCGTCGGGGTCGCTGCCCTGACGATGGTATTGACTGGCTATCTTCAGCCGTTGGGCCTGGCTTTCAATGCGCTGGCGATGCCCCATGACGCGCTTGGGTAGCTCTAGCAGGTGGTAACGGCCGCCCCGGGCCTGGTGGTAAGTTACCACGTCGGGGGTGGCGGACCCCATGATAACGGTGGCGCCCACAATTTCTGCCAGGGCTACGGCCGTTTCCCGCGCATGGTAGTAAGGCGGTGGCACTGGCGGCGACTGCTTGTAGCTGGGGTCGTGCTCTTCGTCTAGCACAATGACGCCCAGATTTTCTAAGGGGGTGAACAGGGCGCTGCGTGGCCCTACCACAATATCGAACAAACCCTGCCGGGCGCGGCGCCAGGTGTCGTAGCGCTCGCCGTCGCTGAGGCGGCTGTGCAGCACGGCTACGCGACCCGGAAAGCGGGCGGCAAAGCGGCGTACCGTTTGGGGGGTCAGGGCGATTTCTGGTACCAGGACGACGGCCGTTTGTCCCCGCTGCAAGGCAAAATCAATGGCCCGCATGTAGATTTCCGTTTTGCCGCTGCCCGTTACGCCATGAAGCAGAAAAGGAGCAGGGGGACTGGGGAGTAGTGGCGCATCCGCTTCATTTCTTTGCTCCTCTACTTCAATCATGGCGACCTTAACCCGCCCCCAAACGCGAGCCTGGTCTATGGTGAGGGTGGGGGCCGTGGCGGGCATGAAGTCCCGGTCAGCCAGAGGGTCGCGCCACACCTCTTCCGCGCCCAGGCGGATGAGGTCGAGCTTGACCAGGCGGCGCAAATGGCTGATGGTTGCGCCTGTTTGCGCGTAGATGTCACTGAGCGATAGGGGTTGGGCTGCCTGGGCCAGAAGGGTAAGAATGGCGTGGTACTTGTTTGCGCCGCGCAGTTCCAGGGCATGGGCAAAGGCATCTTGCGGGGAAATGGCAAGGCTGACGGTTTGAGCACCTGGTGGGGATGTTTCTGAATCCTGAAAGCCGAAATCGGAAATTGAAATGAGGCCAGCTTCTTGCAGAGCGATCAGGTGACTTTCGTCGGTGCCAGTGGCGGAGAGCACGGCCGTTTTCTGCGGCAGCGGGTCATCCAGGTCGGCCAGGTGCAGCAGCAGGTCGGCTTGCTTGTTGGCGCGCCCCAGGGTCAGCAGCCCGGCGCGGACGCGGGTAGGTCTGGCTATGAGTTCAGCGGTGCGCACTTTTTTGGGGCGGATGCGGGGCGGGTCGAGAATGGTAGCTTTGCGCAAAATTTGGCGATTGGCGAGTTGAATAACGGCCGTTTTCCACTCGGTTTTGGGCAGTGCCCGCTGAATCTGGCTGCCGCGCAGGTGGCCTTTTTTGCGTAGTAAGTTTATTAATCGCTCTTGTAGGGGGGTTAAACGGCCGTTGCCATCCCAGTGAGGGTTAATGTCTACAGTCATGTCAGCCCAGCGCGTCAGCCCGGGGGGCAGCATTAGCCGCAGGCAGTTGTTGAGCGGCGAAAGGTACTGCTGGCTCATCCACTGGGCCAACGCGATTTGCCACGGTTGTACCACTGGCTCGGGGTCAATGAGGGCGATGATGGGCTTGGTTTCTTCAACTGGGGCAGCGGGGCTGAAAGCGACGATGATGCCCTGGGCCAGGCGGCGACCAAACTCCACTTCCACCAGGTGACCGACGCGCAGGGTGTCTTGCAGATCGCCGGGCACAGTGTAGTGAAAGGTGCTTTCCAGGGGTGCCTCGATGTTGATGACTAATTCTGCAAACATACTGCCATTGTAGCGTGTGTGGGGCAAAGCGTGAAGCGTGAAATGGCGCTATTGCCAATCATTGAGAAAGGAGCCAGGGTTCTTCCCGTGGAGGTTGGTAATACTTGTCAGAATGTGCAGAGCAGATTACAAATAGGGGGAGCTTTCATCTGGCCCCTGAGCGCAAACACGATGAATCTGACCGAGCAACTGCCCATTACCCTTTATGCTGACCAGGAGCACAACAAGCTGCGTTTGGTGGTGTTGTTGGTCATGCCTGTGGCTGTGGGGCTGAGTTACTGGCTGGGGATTCGCCTGATTGAATTTGTAGGCGGCATTCTAGCGGAATATGCGGTGTTTTTGTCCTGTTTGTGGGCGCTGCCGGTAGGATTGGGGTTGGTGTATCTTTTTGAAGGCTGGCTGAAGCGAAGATGGCCCAGCGGCGACCAGGTGATTCTTGCACAAGATGGGTTAATTGCCCAAACGTGCGATGGTGGGCAGATTAGCTTGAGGCCGGGGCCGGAAACGGCCGTCACCAACTGGTATTTTCGCCTGGATGGCTACCCCCGCGTGGGCAACGAACGCCGGGCAAACAAGCAATGGTACTGCCTGGCCAGCCAGCTTCAACAGGAAGAGGGACGCGTTGTAGTGTATGCGTTTTTGTCACCACGGGAAACAGCCGTGTATACGGCGGATGATGCCCCTTTTGACTTTTATCTGATCAGGCCGGCAATTTTGTTTGACCGCAAGTTGGGTGGATCCCGCCTGGCTCCTCGACCTACATTGCCCCCGGACCTGCTGCGCGGCAAGGACGGCCGTTTCTGGCTGGCCGAAAGTCATCGCTGGACTGAGGGCTTAGAATTAACCGCAAAAGACTTTCAACTTTACATGGATTACATTCATACGATGACGAATTAGACGAATTAAAACACTTTCCCAATCATAAAATGGAGGATTTCCCATGTTTGACTTTATCACCGAAGAACACCGCGAAATACAGCAGTTAGCCCGCGAATTTGCCCAAAAATCCATCGCCCCCATTGCCGAACACTTCGACGAAACGGGCGACTTTCCCATCGACACCGTACGCCAGATGGGCGAAATGGGTTTTATGGGCATTGAAGTGCCTGAAGAATATGGCGGCGTGGGCATGGATACCCTGGCTTACGCCCTGGCCCTCACCGAAATTTGCAAAGTAGACGCTAGCCACGGCACCATCATGTCCGTCAACAACTCCCTCTTTTGCCACGGCATCTTAAAATTTGGCACCGAAGCACAAAAGAGAAAATATGTCACCGACGTGGCGACGGGCAAAGCCATTGGCGCTTACAGCCTGACGGAGCCGATGAGCGGCAGCGACGCCGGCACCATGGCCAGCCGCGCCGTTCTCAACGAAGAGGGAACCCATTACGTCATCAACGGCACCAAGTCTTGGGTCACGTCGGCCCCCTATGCTGACTACATTGTGCTGTTTACCATGACTGCGCCGGAGCAAAAACACAAAGGCGTGACTGCTTTTATCGTGGAGACGGACAAGCCAGGCTTTAAGCGGGGCAAAAAGGAGCCGAAGTTGGGCATTCGCGCCAGCGCCACCAGCGAGATTTTCTTTGAGGATTACCTTTGCCCGGTGGAAAATCGGTTGGGTGCTGAAGGCGAAGGCTTCAAAATTGCCATGACGGTGCTGGATGCGGGGCGCATCGGCATCGCTTCTCAGGCGTTGGGCATTGCCGAGGCATCTTTAGAAGCCAGCGTGAAATATGCCCAAGAGCGCGAAGCCTTTGGGCAAAAAATCGGCCAGTTCCAGATGATTCAGCAAAAATTGGCGGATATGAAGTGCCGGGTAGATGCCAGTCGCTTGCTGATTTATCAGGCTTGTCTGGCGAAACAACAGGCTGCGCAGAATGGCGGACGCTACTCTTTGGAGGCCAGCATGGCCAAGCTGTTTGCAAGCGAAACGGCCAACTTCTGCGCCAAAGAGGCGATCCAGATTCACGGCGGCATGGGGTACAGCAAAGAGATGCCGATTGAGCGATATTTTCGGGATGCCAAGATTACGGAAATTTACGAAGGCACCAGTGAAATTCAGCGCATGGTCATTGCGCGGAGCCTGACGGGCTTGCGGTAATTGGAGATTTGAGATTGATAATTGGAGACTGAGACCCTCAGGGCTAATGTCCTGAGGGTTTTTTTGCTTAAATGAGCATGCCGATGATGAGGCGGCGCAGGATGTCCAGGCCGAAGAGGACGATGATGGGGCTGATGTCCAGGCCGCCCATGGGGGGAATCAGGCGGCGGACAGGTTCCATGATGGGGTCGGTAACCTGAATGATGAAGCGGATGATGGGTCCCCAGGTGGGGTGGTAAGGGTTGGGGCGTATCCAGGACATGATGACACGGGCAAGAATGAGAAAGGAGAGGATTTGAAAGAGTAGGTTGAGGGTGCTTACCAGGGGGGACATGGGTTTTGGGTTTCCTTTTTGTGGTTGGTTTGGTAGTTGGTTGGTTTTCTGTTTTTGTTTCCTGTTTTTTAGTTATCAGGTTCGTTCGCCAAAGATAGCGCGGCCAACGCGGATGTGGGTGGCGCCTTCTTCTATTGCCAGTTCAAAGTCGTCGGTCATGCCCATGGAGAGGTGGGGCAAGGAGAGGTGGGGCACGGCCGTTTCCAGCCAGCAGGCCAGCTCTCGCGTGCGCCGAAAGACGGTGCGAATCTCCTCTTGCGGCGCGTCCCAGGGGGCCATGGTCATTAACCCCACAAGTCGTATATGAGGCAGCGCAGCCACCGACTCGACCACTGTGCGCAGCTTCTCTTGCTGCGTTGCATCGTTTTCCCAGCGCGTGGCGGCAAAGCCGGATTTGCTCTCTTCGCCGGAGGTATTAACTTCCAGGAAAACGGGCAGCGGGTTGGCTGCTTCCGGGCGCTGCTGGCTGAGGCGGTTGGCGATTTTCAGGCGGTCTAGGGCGTGAAACAGGTCGGCGTGTTCGGCAGCGACGGCCGTTTTGCGGCTTTGTAATGTGCCAATGAGGTGCCAGGTGATGTCGGCAGGGGAGATTGACGGCCGTTTCTCAGCCAGTTCCTCCACCCGATTTTCGCCAAAGTGGCGCATGCCCACCTCGTAAGCGGCCATAATCGTTTCGACCGGCCAGGTTTTGGTCACCGCCACCAGAGTTATGTCCGCCGGGTTGCGCCCGGCGCGCTGCGCGGCTTGCACGATGCGTTCTCGTACGTCAACATACCGTTCAACAAGACTATCCATACAGTAATTATATGGGCCATGTGTTCAGGTGTCAGGTGTTTGCATGGTCTGCTCAGGGGACGCTAAACGAGGAGGAAGTTACGAGTTACAAGTTGCAAGTTACAGGTTACAAGTTACAAATTTCATGTAACCTGTAACCTGTAACCTGCTCTATTCCCCATACCCAATCTCAAAAATGATACCTGTGGAGTAGTCGGCGACGTAGAGACGGCCATTGGGGCCGGTAGTCACGTCAATGGGTGAGGCAAAGCCGGTGGCAAAGGTGCTGGCCTGGCCGTCAGGCGTCACCCGCACAATGCGTTCGGCAAAGGGCAGCGCTGTCCAGAGGGTGAGGAAGAGACTGTTGTAGTAGCCGGGGAACTGCTCCGCCAGGTAGGCGGTGATGCCGGTGGGCACGCTGTGGGGAGGGAATTCCACCAGGGGCGGCACAACAGAGACATTTTCGGGAATGCCAAAGCACCAGTCACATTCATAGTAGGGATAGCCATGCTCGCCACCGGGCACGACGGCGTGCAGTTCTTCGGGCACAATTTCACCGCTGTTAGACACTTCATCACGGCCGTTATCCGTGGCGTACAGCAGCCCATCTCCGCCCCAGGCAATATCATAGGGATTACGCAGCCCTCGCGCGTACACCTCTACCTCTGTGCCGTCAGGGCTAAAGCGCAAAATAGCCGCTTCAAACGGGTGCAACTCATCTTGTGTGTTGGTGCCATCCAAAATTTCGCCATGGTCGGCGCGGCCGCCTACGCCCACGTAGCCATAGCCATCAGGCCCAAAGGCGATGCCGTTGGGGGCGTGCATGCCCAGGTAACAGCAGGGCAGCCCACCAAAAAGCTGCACCGCCTGGCCATTTTCAATGACCAGCACCTGCCCTTCGCCGCCGACGTGCCGGTCCAGCACGCGGCTGGAAACAAAGAGACGGTCTGTGCCTGGCTGGAAGGCCAGGCCGGTGGGCACAATTAGCCCGTCAAAAAAGAGTTCTTTATTGCCGTTGGCATCCACGGTGTAGATGCTGCCCTGGCGAAAAGCCACGTACAGCTTGCCATCGGGGCCAAAGGTGAGGCTGGTGGGCTGCAAGCTGGGCCAGTCTGGTTCCACGGCGTTGTTGGGGAATTGAGCCAGGTAACGGACTGTGAAGCCCGCTGGCGCCTGAATGCGGTTTTCCCAGGCGGTCACGTCGTCAAAGCAGGGGAAGCGATCGCTGCATGGGCTTTCTACGTACGCTGGCTGCTCTACGCCGGGGGCGTGGGGGCCAGCGGTGGGGGTGGCAGTGGGCAGGGGTGTTGCTGTGGGAACGGGGGTGGCCGTGGCGTCGGGTTCAGGGGTGTTCGGAGGCAGCGGGGTGTTGGTGGGCGGCGCGGGCGTCCGCGATGGGAAGGGGGTAGCGGTGGGCGGCTTGGGGGTGCGCGTGGCGGTGGGGGGCAGGCTTGCGGTTTCTGTGCCACCGCAGCCTGCTAAAAATAAAATGAAGAAAATTATCAACGTGAAGTTTTTGCGTGTCATGATGCTCCCGAATTTGGGGGGTTCAGTTAGTCAAAATCTGTAAGCCGTATTTCGCAAGCCGATTCCGGAATACGGTTAACGGTTTACGGAAGACGCCCCTTTTTCTAGCAGCAGCGTCACCGGACCGTCGTTGTGAATGTGGACGGCCATGTGCGCGCCAAAAATGCCGGTGGAGACGGGCAATCCTTGCGCCCGAAGCTGCTCGCAAAAGTAATCTACCAGGGGTTCGGCTATTTCTGGCGGCGCGGCGTGGGTGAAGGACGGCCGTTTCCCTTTGCGCGCATCCCCATACAGCGTAAATTGAGACACCACCAGCACGCTGCCGCCTACGTCCAGCAGAGAAAGGTTCATTTTTCCGGCTTCGTCCTCAAAGACCCGCAGCCCGGCTACTTTGTTGGCCAGCCAGTCCGCTTCAGCCGGGGTGTCTGTGTGGGTGATGCCCAGCAGCACTACAAAGCCACGGCCAATTTCGCCTATGGTACGGCCGTCTACTGCCACGCTACCTGCGCTTACCCGCTGAATTAATGCTTTCATCAATGTGGAATGGTGAATGCTGAATGATGAACGGAGGGTATTCATCATTCAGCATTCCTAATTTATGTTTTAAAGAATGCCCACCTGGCTGTTGTCCGCCAGAGTCAGCTTCAGCGCCTTGGGCTTGATGGGCGACTTGTTGATACACACATTCTTGCCAATGAGGCTGTCCTGAATACGGGTCTCAATGTCGCGAATTTCGCTGTATTCCAGCACCATGGAATGCTCAATTTCGCTGTTTTCCACGGTAACGTTGTGGTAAATGCTGGTGAAGGGGCCGACGTAACTGTTGATGATGCGCGCATTTTCGCCAATGATGGCGGGGCCGCGTACCACGCTGTTGACGATTTCCGCGCCGCGCTCCACGCGCACGCGGCGGCCTACGGTGCTGTCCCGGTCAACGTAGCCTTCTATCAGGTAGTCGATTTCTTCCAGCACCAGGTCGTTGGCTTCCAGCATGTCCCCCGGCGCGCCGGTGTCAATCCACCAGCCGCGGTGAATGTAGGGGTGAACGGTATATCCTTTTTCCACCAGCCACTGGATGGCGTCAGTAATTTCTAGCTCGCCACGCCAGGAAGGTTTGATGGCGTTGACGGCTTTAAAGACGTGTTGGTCGAACATGTAAATACCCACCAGGGCCAGGTTGCTGGGTGGGTTTTTGGGCTTTTCAACCAGGCGAATAATACGGCCGTCATCCCCCAATTCCGCCACGCCATACTGTTCCGGATGTTCAATGCGCGTCAGCACAATCTGGCTGTTCCACTTGCTGTCAGCGAATTGAGCAATCAGCGGACTGATGCCGCCCTGGATAACGTTATCGCCCAGGAACATCACAAAACGGTCGTCGCCCAAAAAATCCTGAGAAATTTTAACGGCGTGGGCCAGACCCAGGGGGGCATCCTGGGGAATATAGGTGATGTTGACGCCCCAACGGCCGCCGCTGCCCACAGCCTCCTTAATCTGGTCGCCGGTGCTACCAATGACGATGCCGATTTCGGTGATGCCTGCGTCGCGAATGGTTTCGATGACGCGCACGAGCACTGGTTTGTTGGCCACCGGGATAAGCTGCTTGGCGCTGGTGTAGGTGAGGGGGTAGAGGCGGGACCCTTTGCCGCCACTAAGAATGAGTCCTTTCATGTCTGCTCCTTTTTTCAATGAGCAGAGAACAGTTTGCAGGTGTAAACCCTTACTTATGGTTCCTTGCTCATGGCCATTGGTAATTGAGGTTGAATTTTAGGGGATGATGGGGAATTAGCAAGAGTGGGACACGGCCGTTTTCATCTTTACTTGCCTATGGCTACCATGCATCCTAGGCAAATCTGCTGAATTTGCTTGTAAGTACAAGAACAGTCTTTTCCTTAGCGCCGTTCCATATACCCATACAGCCCCGCCACCACCAGCAGCAGTGCCGTCAGGCCACCTACGAAGACCCAGGTGGCTGGTTTCGCCGTATCAAACTCCGTCCAGGCGCGGGCTGCCCCCACCAGGATTAGGACAATGCCGAAAATCTGGCTTTGCAGCGTAATGCGCGCCGCGCTCCAGCGCGCATCGGCGGCCACGCCCAGGGCGACCACCCCGGGCAGGGCAAACCAGCCGGCCACCACGCGGGTTGTCAGCGGCGTAAGCTGCCAGGGCCAGATGGGAATGTAGACAGCCGGCCAGAACAGCATCAGAAAGGCATTGCCCAGGTTGATCAAGCCAATCAGCGCCATGACGCCGCGCACCGCCGTCGAAAGCCGTTTTTCTGGTGTATCAGATACGCCAGGGTCAGTTTTGTGGTTCAGCCACCAGAGCGCGGGGATGAGAAAAGGGGTGACGGCATACAAAATGAGCCAGGCAATAAAGGCAGGGTGGCTGTGGTTAAAGCGGTCATAATGCAGAATGGTGGCCACGGCCATGAACCAGACAAAGGCGGAAACAGCCGGCAGCCCCAGGGCCACGTGATGCCAGCGCCTAGCCGTGGCTGCACGCAAGAAGAAGTATGCCCCGGCCAGATACCCCGCGCCCATCATCATCGGGGTCATGGTGGGGTTGATGGTCCAGGCGAAGTAGTCGGTAGTGCGGTGGGGTAGGCCGTAGAGGATGATAAAGGCCAGGGTGAGAACGGGCACAATGATGATGGCGACCCAGCGGGTTGCGGGTAGGACACTATCGTCTCGGTTGCGATGATTCACCAGTGACTCTCCTTACTTTTCTGAAAAAACAGTTTCTACATGCATCCCACGGAATTGTAACGGGAACGGCCGTCTTGCCAAGCGGCCTGCCTGACGAATTTGGGGGTGGGAAATGGCCGTAGAATCTCCAGACTCTACGGCCGCTTCCATTCAACCATCTACGGCCGTACCACCACCGGCAAATACACCACCCACTTACTCTGCGCCACGGCCGTAACCGCTGCCACCCCCACAACCGCCCCCCGTCCTTCACTGACCACCACTGAACCGATCTCCGCCGTCAACCCCGCAGGCAAAACGGCCGTTACCCCATACGTCCCCAGTGCCACCCCATAGAAAGCAAAACGGCCGTTCCCATCCGTCACCCCCGTTTGCCCCGCCACCGTCACCGGAACGCCCGCCAACGGCGTCTCCCACGGCTGGCGCAGGCCATCGCGGTTGCCGTCCAGCCAGGCCGCGCCGTGCACCTGGCCCGCCCCAACTGCAGCCAGCGCCGCGCCGATGCCCGCATCGGCGGCCAGGGTGATGGCCTGCCCTTGCACGGCCTGCGTGGTCGCCGCCAGGGTGTAGCTGCCGGCCGGCGTCCCCAAGAAGAGGCCCAGGCCGCCCATGCCCGCGGCCAGTTGCGTCCCTGCGCCGCTGCTGAGGGTCAGGGTCACGGGCAGGGCGACGCGCGGCTCATCCGGCTGCTGGCGGCCGTCGCCGTCCCAGTCGAAGTACACCACGCCGCTGACCTGGCCGGCCAGTTGCAGGGGAAGCTGGAGCACGCCGCCCTGCGCCAGGGTGACGGCGCGGGCAGGGATGGCGGCAAAGCCGGCCGGCGGCGCGGCTGTGGCCGTGTAGCTGCCGTCGGGCAAGCCGGCGAACTGGACGCGGCCGTTGGGTGACGTGACGCCGTAGGCCGGCGCTGGCCCGCTGAGCGCCACGCTGACTCCGCCCACGCCTGCCTCGCCTGCGTCCTGCTCGCCGTCACCGTCCAAGTCCACGAACGCCTGCACCAGGGTCAACCCGGCCGGGCGCAGCGGAATGGCGGGCAGCGCCACGTCCGCACCCTGCACGGCGATCTGGCGCGTCGCCGGCCCGTTGACCAGATAGCCGGCCGGCGGCGTGACGGTCAGCGTGTGCAGCCCATCAGCCAGCGTCAGCGGTTCGCCCCAGCCCGTCTGCCCGGAGACGCCGCTGCCACCGCCGCCCGCCAGCGTCACGCCCGCCAGCCCCGGCTCGTCGGCGTCGCGGTAGCCATTGCCGTTGTGGTCGCGGAAGGCGGACCAGGCGACCTGCACTGCGTCGCTGGCTCTGGCTTGCAAAACGACGGGCGTGAGGGTGACGTTGATGTATCTTCCATATCCCCCATTGATCAGGAAGCAGTCTGCTACGAAGGAGGATGTACACCATCCCCAGTGGTAGGCCGAGGAATTGTTAAAGCCAGGTACATCTACCACTTTGAAGCAGCCGCCCGCGCCCTGATCCCCGTAGCCGCCGTCCAGGCCAGTGTATTGGTCATATTGGATGATGGGATTGGCGACATTGCAGGAACCGTTCACTGGCTGGTAATGAACGACGCGCGCGCCAGCGATGGGCACAAAAGCCTCGCCCTGCTGGTAGCGCACGATGCCGCCCACGTACTGGTTGCCCGCCGATGGTGGGGCCGCCACCCCGATGCCAAGCTGCACCGTCGTCGGATTTGCGCCGACGGTGAAGACGCCGGGCGAACTGGTGAGGAACGCGCCGGACGGCAGGCCGACCAGTTGCAGCGCATAGGGCGTGTTGGCATTCAGCCCCTCGAAGCGGAAGTAGCCGGCGCCATCCGGGGCGGCGACGGCCACTTGCAGCCCGCCCGCGCCCACCAGGCGCACGCTGTATTGGCTGACGCTCGGCTCGTTGCCATCCCACTGGCCGTTGCCGTTGCTGTCGCTGTAGACCACGCCCACCACGTGGCCGGTGGGAACCAGGTTCAAGTTGTTGTTGCTCGGGGTCTGCCCGCTCTGGTAGGTGATCAGCGGCTCGCTGCCGGCTACGTAGCCGGGCGGCGGCGCGGGTAGGCGCAGGCGATAGGTCGCCGGCGCCAGGTTGCTGAAGCTGAAGCTGCCGTTGGCGCTGCTGGTCGTCTCCACGGTGACATTGCTGGCAACGTCTTGCAGTTGCACCGTCAGCCCGGCGGCCAGTGAGCCGCCTCCCAGGCTGAAGGAGTTCGGGTTGGGCGGCCAGACCTTGCCGCTGACGTTGCCGGCGTCGCGCAGGGGGACGAGCAGTGTCTGCGGCGCGTTGTTGGCGACGATCGGCCCGATGGGCAGCGACCACAGCGACGCATAGCCGGCCGGCGGCGTGAACTGCACCGGGTAGATGCCGCCCGGCAGGTAGAAGGTCGCCCCGCTGCTGCTGAGGCTTTTCGTAACCCCGTTGACGGTCGCGCTGCCACCGCTCACATACGCTTCGCCTGCTTCGCGGCTGCCGTTACCGTTGCCGTCCAGGAAGGCGCGCACCAGCAGGGTGTTGGCCGGCTGCACGGCCAGCGCCACCGGCGCGCCGCCGTTGCGCGGCGCGTTGACGCCGGACGGGCTGGCCGGCAGCAGATCGGCTGGCAGCCCGGCGGTGATCTGGGCGCAGACGGGGAAGAAGCCGCTGGGCGGCGGGTTGAAGACGGCCACGCCGCCGCTGTCGGTGGCAGCCGTCTGCAGCTCGGCCCCGCTGCCGCCGCAGGCCACATTGCGCAGACGCACGACCACGTTCGCCAGCCGCTGCTCGCCGGCGTCGGCCACGCCATTGTGGTTGCCATCAATGAAGACCAGCACGCGCGGACGGCCGTCGCTCGGCGGCACAGGAAAATCGACCAGCGGCACGCCGCCATTGAGCGGCACGGAGACCTCGCGCACCCAGCTTTGCCCGGCGTGGGTCAGCGTCACGCGGTATTCGCCGCTGTTGATGGGCGATTGGCTGTACCAGCCATTGGAGCCGGTGGTGGGATTGGCGACCGCCTGGCCGCCAGGCGTGGCGATGACAATGGCCGCGCCCGCGATGGGATCATCCCACGCCTCGTCGAACACGTTGTTGCCGTTGTTGTCGAAGAAGACGCGGCCGCTGACGGACTGGCTTTCGTTGAGTTGGTAGCCCACCTCCAGCAGTTCCACCGCGCCGACGCCGGTCAGCTCGTACCAGCGTTCCACGCCAGTGGTGGGGGCGTAGCCCGGCGGCAGATTGACCCGCGCCCGGTACGTGCCTACCGGCAGGTTGGGGAAGCTGAAGTAGCCGGTGTTCCAGTTGGTTCCATTCGTGGTCAGCGTGTTGGCGATCTCTATCCCGTTGGCGTCGTACAGCGCGACCGGAATGCCATTGTTGGATGGCACGTTGCTCTCGGTGCAGTTGTTGCCGTTGGCGCGCACGCCCTGCGGCGCGCAGCGATCCCAGAAGGCGTAGCCGGCGATGGTCTGCGGATTGGTGGGGTTCCAGGGGTAGCGCACGTCCACGTGGGTGTTGTTGGCGATGACGACGATCTGGCTGGAGGTGGGCCAACTTGCCTGCCCCGGCACATTCGGGTCGGGGATCAGGCGCACTTCCAGCGTGGCTGGGTTCAGGTTCCAGTTGCTGGTGGTGGGCTGGCTGGCGGGCAGGTAGCCGGTTTCGATCAGGCTGCCGCTGAGCGTGCGCACTTCGTAGGTGCAGGCGAAGCCAGGCTGCCCGGCGACGGGCAGTTGGCAGAACATATTCAGCGAGCGGGAGAGCGTACCGCTGAAGTTAAGGGTGGCGGCGCTGTCGTTGCTGACAACGGCCGTGCGCTCCGCCGGCGTCAGTTGCAAACCGGGGACCAGGTTGGCGATCTCGCCCCACGGCCGCACCGTGTATGTACCCGGCGCCAACCCCTCCACCAGCGCTTCGCCTTGGGCATTGGTAAAGGCCACCCGCGCCTGGCTGCCATTGAGCAGCAGCTCGAAGGGCAGGAAGGTAATCGGCAGCGCCTGGCCGTTGACCACCTGTACCGCCTTGATGGTCAACTCCCCCTGTTTCAGCAGCGTCCAGTTCTCCACGGCGCTGCCGTTGAGCGTGGCGGGCACAAAGCGCTGCGTCACGCCGTCGGCGGTGACGTAGTTGGCGGGCGGGCCAATTTGCAGGGTGTAGTTGCCCTCGGCCAGGCCGGCAAAGCCGTAAGCGCCGTTGGCGAAGCCAAAGGAGAGGGTTTGCAGGTTGCCCGGTTGCAGCGTGAAGGGTACGCCGTCCAGCCCCACGCCGCTGTTGTTGGCGACCTGCCCGCCGATCGTGCCGCCAGCGGCGAAGGGCAACTGGGCGCTGACCATCTGCAAGTCCGCCACATAGACCTCGATCTCGCGGCTGGCGGGATAGTTGCCGCCCGGCGCGTTCATCTGCACCCGGTAGAGGCCCGGTTCGCTGATGCGGAAGGCGTAGGCCCCATGGCTCCAGCTGGAGCCGGTGACGTGGGTGGCGAGTTGATTGCCGTTGGCGTCCAGCAGGCGCACGGTGCGGCCGTTGATCGGTGTTTCGGTCACTTCGGGCCGGCCGTTGGCGTTGCTGTCGATCCAGGCGCGGCCGACGATGTAGCCATCGTCCTCCGGCTGCGGCGTAAACGGTACCGGCATGATGCCGAAGTTGATCTCCGTGCCGCCGTCTGCGCCCATCGCCACCGCTACCGGGTTCGGGGTGGAAATGCAGTTGGCGATGATGGAGCAGACGTAGAGGTTGGTGGCCTCCACCAGGTAGACCCCGGCCTGCGGCGTGAAGATTTGGTAGCTGCCGTTGACGATGGTCGCGTTCAGCGCGGTGTAGGGTGGCGCTTGCAGCGTGGCCGTGATCACAATACCCTGCCCCAGCGTGTTGATCGTCTCGCCCAGGCCAAAAAAGCCGTCGCCATCCCGGTCAATCCAGCGAAAGCCGTTGATGTTGGCCGGTTCCAGCACGCTGACCAGGGTGTTGGTGATGGCGCTGCTGCTGTTGTTAACGGCCGTTACCGTCACAGTGTAGCTTCCCGGCGCGGTGAAGGTATGGGCCACGACTGCGCCGCTGCCCAACTGCCCATCGCCAAAGTCCCAATCGTAACTCACCCCCGTGCCGGCGTTGACGCTGGCGCTGAACTGCGCCGGTAAATCCTCGTAAATGGGCAACGACGCTTGCAGCGCCAGCCCTTCGATGGGCACATCCAGCACGCCCCCGGCGGCAAAGGCCAGCGAAAATTCGGAGGTGGAGCCATCGGCGTGGGTGGCGGTGGCCGTCACAAACTGGTTGGGCGGGATGGCGGCAGGCAGGGTGACGTTGAATTCGGCGTCGCCGTCGGCGTCGGTGGTGACGCTGGTTTCCCCCAGATAATACTCTCCTTCGCCATAGCCGGTGGGGTCGGCTTCCGCACTGTAATAGAAGTCCAGAGTGAACTCAGTATTGGGATTGCTATCCAGCGTGCCCTGAATAACCGTCGTGCCATTGGCGTAGGCTTGGGCGAAAGTAATGACTGGGTAGTTTTGCAGATTGTTGCCGCCAGTATCCGGGTCGTCGGGGTCGTTGATGTTCACGCCTGCCGGGTTGAGCAGGTCAATGCCGATCTGGGCGTTGTTGTAGATGCGGTTGCCGCGCAGGGTGTTGCGCAAAACAGTGGCGTTAACCCGAACCCCATTGGGGAAATTGGCGGAGCCATAGCCGTTATGGGCGATGATGTTCGCCTCCCCAGGGCCAGTTCCGCCGATCTGGTTGTCATTGCCGGCGGTGAGCCGGATGCCGGTATAACCGTTGCCACGCGGCGTCACGCCGTCCGCGCCCACGCCGATCAGGTTGCCGGTCAGGACAGAGCTGGTCAGGTTCAGGCTGATGCCTTCAAAGGTGTTGCCGGCGATGACGTTGTTGCGCACTGTTAACCCCTGCGACGCGCCGCCGATGCCAACGTTGTTGGGCAGCGCCGCAAGGCCGGTCGCGTCCACGCCGATCCAGTTGCCGGCGATGGTGTTGGGCACAGCGCCAGTCACGCTGACGAACTGCGAGAAGATGCCGCTGGTGCTGTTGTTAGCGTTGCCGGAGATCAGATTGCGCTCCAGATCATCGCTGACGCCGTCAAAGTTGCTGCCGATCAGGTTGCCATAGCCGCCCAGGCTGACGCCGCCGCGCGGCGAGCCGCCGTAGCCGTTGGCAATAGCAAGCATGCCGGTGATGTCCGTGCCGATCTTGTTGCCTGCGACCATGTTGTTCCAGGGCGACTGCTGGCCGAACGAGACGCCAAAATCGCTGTTGCCGGAGATCAGGTTGCCTTCCAGCGCATCGGAGACGCCGTCGCCGTCCGTGCCGATGACGTTGTATTCTGTGGCGAGCAGGCGCACCCCTTCCACCTGCAAGCCGACGCTGGCGGTTCCGGCGGCGTTTGTGCCAATCAAATTGCCGGAGACGCGGTTGTGGTGGCTGCGGTTGGTACTTGTGCCGGTGAGTTGGATGTTGTAGGTGTTGCCGCCGATGACGTTGCCTTCCAGGGCGTCGCCCACACCGTCGCCGTCCGTGCCGATGATGGTATAGCCCGCTTCCTGCACCAATATGCCGTTGGTGGCGACGGTGGTGTTGCTTGTGCCGACCGGGGCCGTCCCCGCTGCGTTCAGGCCGATATGGTTCCCCATGATGCGATTGCCGGTGGCGGCGGGCTGGTAAATCCAGATGTTCTGCTCGACGTTGGCGGAGATGACGTTGCGCTCGGCCGCGTCGTCCACGCCGTCGGCGTTGGTGCCGATGCGGTTGTTGCTGGAGCCGCCCTGAATCCAGACGCCGCGCTGGTTGGCGACGCGCGTATCTCCGGCGAAGTTGACACCGATGTAGTTGCCATAAATCCAGTTGTTGCCGCCGGACTGCAGACGGATGCCGGCGCCATTTGCACCGGTGAAGCCGTTGATCACCAGCCCGCGCACTGTGCTGCCGCCGCCGGTGATGTTCAAGCCAACTACGCTGCTGCCCGCTGACCCGCCGTTGAGTTCAATCAGCGGAGGACCAGCGTAGCCGCTGCCGCCCTGGCTCCAGCCGTCGATGGTCACGGGGCCGGTGATGGTGAGCAGAGCAGACGTGGGCTGGATGGTTTGCTGGCTGCCGGGGTCGCCGATGGCGAAGGTGATGGTGTCGGGGCCGGGGTTGGCGTTCGCGTCCAGAATGGCCTGGCGCAGGGAACCGGGGCCGCTGTCCGCCGTGGTGGTGACAGTGTAGGTGGCGGCGTGGACGGTAGGACGCAAGGCGAAGAAGAGGAGAATGGTCAATAGCCAATAGCCAATGGTCAACGACCAACGGCGAATCCTCAATCGCAAATCGTCAATCGTCAATCGCAAATCGTCAATCGTCAATTGCTTCATTTTGTTCTCCTACGGGGGTGGGCTGGCTGAGGAAGGCGTGGAGGTCGGCGGGGGTGTGGAAGTGGTAGCGTTGGCCGGTCTGGATGTGTTCGACTTCGGCGCGGAAGCGTGGTTTAATGGCCGCTGTGGATTCTTTATCTTGCCATAAGCGCATTAGGTAAGAGGCGTAGTGCATTGTTTCGCTTTTCATGGCGAGCAGTATAACTGGGAGGTGTCCGCAAAATGTCTACAGTGAGGGGCAAAGATTAGGGATTGGGCATTTGGTAATGACGTTGGATATGCTGCCAGAAGGTTTTCCGCAAAGCTAGATCGGTGAAGCTGGCGACCTGGCGCTCCAACTCGGCCTGGAAGGCGATGAGGTCTGCGGGGTTGTGGGTGATGTGCCAGTGGGTTGCGTGAAGGCGCAGGTGATAGCGGTGCATGTCTGTTGGTTGGAGGCAAGTGGCGGCTTCAGTCACGGCCGTTTCTGCCTTTCTGGTTTCGCCAACGGCCATCTCCGCCTGGGCCAGCAGCAGCAAAATGTCGGCATCATGCAGGCTGGCGTTTTGCCGCCACCAGGCTGCCGCCGGGTGAAGCACCGCCTGTGCCTCTGCCCCTTGTCCCTGCGCCAGATAATATTCCGCCGCAGCTTTTGCCCAGGCCAGGTACGGCCGTCCCGGCAACAACCGGGCAGTTTGTAGACTGCGCAGTAAATTCCCCGCTTTTTGCACTTGCCCGGCGGCCAGCAGCGCCCGCGCCAGCCCGGCCCGATGCCAGATGCCATAATCGGAATCGGCCGGTAGCCCCACCGATTCACTCAGCGTCACCAGTTGGCGCAGGGCGGCGATGGCCTCCTCGTGCTGCCCCATGTTGCTGCTGTAGAGGCCATAGTTGTACAGCACCGAGCCGTAAGCCCAGGGATCGTTGAACGTCTGGTACAGGTCCAGCAACGGCCGTAACTGCTGCCGCGCTTCTTCCCAGCGCCCTAAATAGGCGTTGGCTTCGCCCAATTCGCGCAGGGCGTCGGCGAAGGCGGGATGGGGGGGATGGCCCGGTTGGTAAGGCGTCAGTGCCAATGCTGCTTCGGCGCTGGCGCGGGCGCTGGCGCACTGCCCTTCGGCGCGCTGCACAAACGCCAGATGGCACAAAGCCTGGTACTGCACGGCCGTATCCCCCATCTCTTGCGCCAGGCGGCAGGCCATTTGCAACTGAGCCAGCCCTTCCCGCGAGCGCCCTAATGCGTCGGCCAGATGCCAGCCATAGGTCTGCCGGATACGCGCTTCTGCTTGGCGGTCGCTGGTGTGGATGGCGAGGGCCAGGGCTTGTTTCGACGTCTCCTCCACGCGCGCAAAGTCGGATTGAAGGACGTAGAGGCTGATTTGCGCCTCTAGGGCTTCTAAACGAAGGCTTGTATTTGTGGTGGCCCGGTGGAGCAGGTCAGTGGCATCGGCTTGCCACTGTGGTATGCGTACCAGAAGACGGTTAAGGGCCAAACGCTGCCGTAACAGGCTTAGGTGCAGTTGTTCTGACTGTGGTATGGCTGGCAGCAAGGTGATGGCCTGGTTGACCAGAGATAAGGCGGTTTCGTGGGCAAAGCGTTCCCGAGATTGGGTGGCGGCGCGCTGCAAGTGGGCAACGGCCGTTGCGGATTCTCCGGCCATGGTGAAATGATGGGCGATCACAACTGCCTGTTCTGGCCGATGGGCAATCAATGCTTCTGCAGCACGGTGATGCAGCAGCTTTTGGCGCCAGGGGGAGAGGCTTTGATACACGGCTGTTTGTAACAGCGCATGAGAGATGGCAATTGACGATGGACGATCGGCGTTCGGAGCCAGAGAGTTTGTGATTTCTATGAGTTTGTGAGCAAGTAGCTCGTCTAAGGCGTCGGCTATTTCGCTTTCACTGCGGGCGGAAGTGTGGCGCAGCAACGCCTCGTCGAGGTGGAGATGGAGCACGGCGGCAGCTTCCAGCACTTGCCGGGTGGTGGGGGTGAGGTGTGCTAGACGTGTTTCAATGACCTCGCGCACGGTTTGGGGGAGAGGTAACGTGGCTGGTGGGTGAGCCAGTTGGTCACTTTCCTGTAATTCGCGCAGGATTTCTAGCACAAAAAAGGGATTGCCGGCCGTCACTTCCCAAATGCGTGCCGCCAGTTCCGGCGACGCCGGCGCCGGTAGGCAGCGCAGCAAATCGGCCACGGCCGTTACCGGCAATCCGGCCAGGCTTACTTCGGTTAGACGGCCGGTGCGGGCTAGCGCTTGTCGCAGGAGGGCCAGCTCTGGAGTGCTGGCAACGGCTGTCACCATCATTACCAGCGGCAGGTCATCCCAATTGACCGTCAGAAAGCGGAACCAGCCCAGGGTGTCGGCGTCGGCCCAGTGGAGGTCGTCCAGAGCGAGCAGCAGTGTGCCCTGGCCGGCCAGAGCACGGCAGGTTTGGGCCAGGGCGGTAAACAGGCGTTGTTGGGCCAGGGCCGGCGTTGTGCCCGGTGGCGCGGGTAAATCGGGAAACATGGCGCGTAATTCGGGCAGCAGAGGCAGGAGTTCGCTGCGCCAGAGGGGGGGCACAATTGTCCAGGTGGCGGCGTCCGGCAGGGCGGCGCGTAGGGCGTGGATAAGAGGCTGGTAGGGTAGAGAACGGCCGTCGGGGGCGCTGTTGGTGACGAGGAGCGGGCCGGTCCAACGGGCAATACATTCACGCAGTAACCGGGATTTGCCCACGCCTGGTTCACCGGTAATGAAGAGGCACCCACCGGGAGTGAAGCGTTTTAAAGTTGACAGTGCCTGCGCGAGGGCTGTCTTGCGGCCAATGAAAGGCAAATCTAGCGTAGGCCACACGGGCAGGATGGGCCGGGAATCAAGGGGTTTGGGGGGCCGCAAAGCGGCACGCGTTTCGGCCAGTGGGCTAACACCTAATTCACGCTCTAAAATGAGGGCACATTCTTCAAACTGGCGTAGTGCAGCGGCGCGGTCGCCAACGGCCGTATGCGCAGCAATGAGATGGCGGTGCATGGATTCATCTAGTTCATCGATGGCTAGTGATTGACGGGCGTAAGTGATGATGGCCGCATGATTGGCAACGGCCGTGGCTTGATGCACCAGGGTGGCTAGTGCAGACAGGCAGCGCTGCTGGAGCTGGCGCGCCATCTGCTCCTGCCAGGCGTCAAATTCTGGGGCGGCCGACAAGGAAAAACCACCCATGAAAGGTGAGCGGTAAAGGGCAACGGCTGGGGCTAATTGCGCGTTATCGGCACTCAAGCGCCAAAAAGTATCGCTGTCGGAAGCGCATAAGAGCGGGTTAAGGGCCACAGTCTCCTCAGCGATCAGCAATAGATTGGGTAACGGCAGAGCCGCCCGCAGGCTGGATATTAAGCGAGTTAGGTGACGACGGGCTACCGCGTCCGGTTGGTCTGGCCAGAAAAGGAAGGCCAGATGGGCCCGTGAGACAGGTTCCAATCGGGCAGCCAGACGAAAAAGGAGTGCCCGCAATTGACGGCGAGGCAGGTTCCAAGGCTGACCCTGCCAGGTAATCTGGCATGAACCGAACAGATGGATGTGCATAGATCAAGCTGTTTTTTTGCCGCTTAGCCGTCGAACCCTACCATCAATGTGAGGGAGATAAACAAGTCTCAAGAATAGCTACAATGATTTAGCGGGTGTGATTTTCAGAAATTGGGCAAATTTTCCCACAAATTAATTATAGAGAGCGTATGCCATTCAGTACAGGCTCTTGTGGTCAGTTGTTATTAACCTATTGTTTTTTGCTGCGACCATGACACGAACCGAGAATTCTTGCCTGGACTTCCTGGCGGTTTTTTGTTTAAGGGAGTATGCGATCGGGCCAGGGTTGTGTCACGGCCGTTTGACCAACGGGATTCCGTTGTCTATAATTTCTGGTAAATTTCCCGAGAGAAATAAACAAATTTTGATGTTCAATCAGAACAATTCGTACCCATTGGATATAAGGAACCTGGAGCGGAGGGAGTCATAGCGGCGATGGAAGCAAATTCAGAACCGCCTGGCTCTGTCCAGCAGGTTGTCGATACACATCCTCCCCCTCAGTATATATCTCTCTTTGATTCGCAATCAATGAAATGGTCCTCGCGAATGGCTTGGAGGCTTATTGAAGTCTTCTAGTCGCTTAGCATACCCCTGTGTGGTTAATTAGAGCCTATGTCCTTCATTTTTGTTGTTTTTGCCACAGTTGCGTTAATGATATTTGCGAATGGGCTTTATGTGGCAGCAGAATTCGCAACAGTGTCGGCTCGCAAAACGCGAATTAGCTATCTTGCTAGCCAGGGTAACCGCTTTGCGCAGGCTTTGATGCCTATTATTCAAGATAGCAAGATGCTCGATCGTTATGTGGCTGCTTGCCAGTTAGGCATCACGATTTCGTCATTGGTTTTGGGCGCTTACGGGCAGAATGTGATTGCTTCGCGCTTGGTGCAGCCCCTTGGTCATCTGTTGGAGCGGATCGGTGTGGAAATGGCCGTGGCCCAACCCATTGCCGTTTCTATTTCTGTGACCGGCGTCCTCATATTCCTCACTTTCTTGCAGGTCATCATGGGCGAATTGTTCCCCAAGTCTGTGGCCGTGCAGTACCCTGAAACTGTCGCCCTCGGCGTTGTCATGCCTATCAAGTGGTCATTGGCCCTATTCCGACCTCTCATCTGGCTATTCAACGGTAGCGGCATGCTCCTTTTGCGCTTGCTGGGCCAGTCTATGGATAGCAGCCAGCAAGCCCACTCACCTGAAGAGATTGAACTTCTCGTTACAGAAAGTCATGAAGTTGGCCTGCTAGACGACCGTGAAAGGCAGATGCTGCGTAACGCTTTCCGCTTGCGCGACCTGACTGCGCGACAAATTATGCTCCACCGCACAAAATTGGTTGCAGCTTCCGTAAACAGTACAGTTTACGACATCATTTACAAAGCCATGGAGTCAGGACTTTCGCGTATTCCCCTCTACCGCGAGTCTATCGATGACATCATTGGGTTTGTACACGTTAAAGATTTATTCCGGTTGTATATTCATGAAGAAGAAGATATCCAAAAAGTCATCCGCCAGGTCATATACCTGCCGGAATCACTCCCAGCAGCAGATATTTGGGACAAGTTTAACCAGGGCCATCATTACCTGGCTATTGTTTTTGATGAATATGGGGGCACGTCGGGAATTATCACTTTTGAAGACCTGATTGAAGAGATTTTTGGGGAGTTGCAAGACGAATTTGACGACGAAATGGCCTTAATTGCGAGAGATAAAGAAGGGCGTATTTATTTGCGCGGGGATTTGCTGGTTTCAGACGTAAATGAGTACCTGGAACTTGACTTGCCCACAGAAGCCGCTGACACTTTAAGCGGGCTGGTAATAAGCAAATTAGGTCGCCCACCGGAAGTGGGGGATACCGTCGCTGTTGGCGCTATGGCAATTCGAATTGAAGCAATGGAAGATTTAGGCGTATCAGAACTTTCCATCCAAATGCCCCCAACTGGGGATTTACCATCCTACAGTGAATGGGAGTTAGCAGATCATGAATAAACTCCTTTTCCTGTCGTTGGGAATTCCTGGAATAAGCCTGGCGGTTTTAGTGGCTGCCGCAGAAAGTGAAATGCCTGGTATTGGTGAATTGGTGTTGCCAGCCCTTACCATTTTGGTCCTTGTATTGATAAATGGGTTTTTTGTAGCCGCTGAATTTGCCATTATTGGTGTGCGCGCCACACAGGTAGAGCAGTTGTCTGACGAGGGGAACTCTCGGGCTAGCAAAGTTTTTTCAATACTTGACTCGCGAAATAAACAGGATCAGTACATTGCCACTGCCCAGGTGGGCATTACCATTGCTTCATTAGGCCTGGCTATGTATGGAGAGCCAGCGATTGGCCATTTTATTGAACCTTACCTGGCACGGATTTTGGGAGTTGAGCCTGAGGCTGCGGTGGTTTTGTCTACAAGCTATTTGTTGGCATTAGGGTTGCTCACTTATTTGCATATTGTAGTAGGTGAAATGGTTCCTAAATCATTGGCCCTTATGAATTCTGTGCGCATGGTATTGTTTATTAATCAACCCATGGCGTTCATACAGGCGATTTTTCGCTGGCCTGTGCACATTCTTAATGGGATTGGGAATTTACTTTTGCGCCTGTTTAAGATTCCTCCGGCGCAAGGTCATGCACGGGTGCTTTCTCCTGAAGAGTTAGAGTTGATTGTTTCGGAAAGTACAGAGGGTGGGCTGTTAAAAGAGGGGGAGGAAGAGCTTATTCGGAACATTTTTGATTTTGGCGATCGCGTGGCGGCACAGGTGATGACGCCGCGCACGCGTGTTCAGGCAATTCCTATTGATATTAGCCGGGAAGATTTGCTGAAGCTGGTCACGGAGAGTCGGCATAGTCGTTTTCCGGTTTACAAAGACGATCGTGACCATATAGTGGGAATTTTGCATATCAAAGATTTGATGCGCCAAACTTTGCGGCCAACTGGCGTTTTTGATATTCGGTTAATTTTGCGCTCGGCGCCTGCTGTGCCGGAGGATCAGCCGGTTGAAGCCCTGCTTGCGGCTTTCAAACGCCAGAAACTGCATATGGCAGTTGTGTTGGATGAATTTGGGGGCATGGCGGGCATTGTGACTTTGGAAGACCTGGTTGAGGAAGTGGTGGGTGAGGTCCGCGATGAGTTTGACCAGGAGGTTGAGCCTTATGTGGAGGTTGAACCTGGCATCATTGAGGTAAGTGGTGAGTATTTGGTAGACGATCTGGTGGATGATGTGTATTTAGGAGATGAGGATTTGCTACCCGATGTGGATACTGTGGCAGGACTCGTCGTGACGAAATTGGGGCGCCCACCGCGTGTTGGCGATGAGGCTGTTTATAATGACCATGTGCATTTTACTGTATTGGCTGTGGCGAAACGAGCGGCGACGCGTATTCGGGTAGAGTATCCTGTTCCTGGTAATGAATCTTCCCCATCTAGAGATGAAGGGGAAGATTCATTACCGACTACTTCTTAAAGGGCGTATAGTGTGCTGAATTTGTGGGTGAGGTAGCGCATGAAGGCGGTGTAGCCGAGTGGTTGCTCTGTCACGCGCTGTATTAATTCGCCGGGGGTGAACTTTCGGCCGTGCTGATGAATATTTTCGCGTAACCAGTTTAACAAAGATTGGGTTTGACCCTGACTCATGTCTGTGGCAATGGTGGGGTTTTGGGTAACGGCCGTTTCATAAAACTGTGCCGCATACAAATTCCCCAAGGCGTAAGTTGGGAAATAGCCAAATCCTGGTCGCGTCCAATGTACGTCCTGCAGGCAGCCTTGTGTGTCGGTGGGGGGGACAATTCCTAAAAGCTCGTCCATCTTGGCATTCCAGGCTGCTGGTAACTCTTTTGCGGGCAGCTTCCCGTTGAGCATGGCCTGCTCTAATTCAAACCGCAAAATAATGTGAAAATTGTAGGTAAGCTCATCTGCTTCCACACGAATGTAGGAGGGCTGGACTTTGTTCACGGCGCGGTAAAAATCTTCGGCTGTGTAGCCACCAAGCTGCGCTGGAAACATTTCCTGTAGTTTAGGAAAATGGGCTTGCCAAAAACCCCGACTCCGCCCTACAATGTTCTCAATCATTCGGGATTGGGATTCGTGTATTCCTAGAGACGTTCCTCGCGCCAGGGGGGTGCGGTAAAGATCAGGATGGGTACCTTGTTCATACATGGCGTGACCTGACTCGTGCAGGCCGCCAAACAGGGCAGGATTTAAAAAGTTTGGGTACCAGCGTGTGGTGATGCGCACATCATCCCGGGCAAAGTTGGTGGCAAAGGGATGCACTACCGTGCCTAAATGCCCCCGTTCGTAATCGTAGCCAACGGCCGTTGTAATGTAACGCACAAAGTCTTGTTGTTTTTCTATAGCAAAGGGTTGGTGTACAAGACTGTCGTCCAAGGCATCCGCTTGAGCTTTAACTTTCTCTAGCAAGGGTAGTAATTCTGTCTCAAGCCCGGCAAAAATAGCGCGTACTGCGGCCGTACTCATGCCTGTTTCATACTTATCCAACAGGGCATCATAAGGCTCATCTTCGTAGCCGTACAACTCGGCTTGCTCCTGACATAGAGCAATGACTTCTTCAAGCCAGGGCCGGAAGATCTCAAAATTGTTCTCAGCGCGAGCTTTTACCCAAGCCTGCCGGGCCTGACCGCTCACCTCAGAGGCACGTTTGACGTAATCGGTTGTTAATTTGCGCTCATCGGCGTATTGTCGCTGCAAATAGCGAATAAGACTGGCCTCATTGCTGTCATAAGGCAGATCTGCTGTTTCGCTAGCCGCTTTTTCAATCAGATTGCCCATTTCATCTGCTACAAAGAGCTTGTGGGCCAGTTGCCGTAGGGTGGTCATCTGGTCAATCCGCGCCCGTGCACCTTTTGGGGGCATGTTGGTCTCGCGATCCCAGCTAAGAACCGCCATTGCTTTTTGCAAGTCATGGACTTGGTTCACTTCTTTGAGTAAAGTTTGGTAATGGGTTGTTGTCATGGTTGCTCCAATATTTCTTTATTCTTGCAGGCGTCAAGCGTTAGACGTATATCTAATTTCTAAAATGGATTTTACCTGAGATATGCTATTTGTCCATAACTTGCTAGGCAGGGAGGGGGATAACAGGCTCTTTGGGCGACTGACTTAGGGATTGCAAACCCTTTTCTGTGAAAACTGCCAGGTCTTCAATGCGTACGCCACCCCAACCGGAAAGGTAGATGCCAGGTTCGATGGTGATGGTCATGTGGGGCTGAAGCACGGTTTCTTGCCCACGGGGGGAAAGGAAGGGTTCTTCGTGGATGTCTAGCCCAACACCATGTCCCAACCCATGTCCAAAAGCCTCTTCGTATCCCGCTGCGGCAATGGGTTCACGGGCTAAAGCATCTACTTGGGCCGCGTTCATGTTGGGGTGCGCTTGTTGGAAAACGGCCGTTTGTGCGCCTAAAACTGTCTCATACACCTGCCAAAACTGTGTTGGCGGTTCATCTCCTAAGAAAAAGGAACGGGTCAGGTCACTTTTGTAACCATTTAGCTGTGCGCCCATATCCACGATGAGCACGTCTCCTGCTTGAAGCGGGCGGTCACCGGGTTGATGATGTGGCAGCGCACTGTTTGGCCCAGAGGCCACAATAATGGGAAAGGCTGTAGCATCCGCGCCAGCGTTGCGCATAACCATTTCCAGCGCCCAGGCCAACTCCTTTTCCCGCATGCCGGCATGCACCAAATTGCGCACTTGGGCCATGGTGTAGTCGGTTAGAACTGCGGCAGCTTGCATGGCTTCAATTTCCCAAGGTTGTTTGCTGGCGCGTAGATTTTCGACCGTTTGGGCCAATTTAATCCAGGTAACATCTGCCAGGTTTTCATGGTTGCGCAGTTCCTCTGCTGCCTGAACGGTAAGATGGCGTGCCTCAATTCCGATGTTGCGGGCTGAGACATGACGGAATAACTCACCGGTTTTTCCTGCCGTACGGTCATGCTTAAAAAGGGTGTAATCTGGGGCTTGTTGGCGTGCTTGTTCCCAATAGCGAAAGTCTGTGGCCAGGAGGGCCTGCTGCTGCGAAATGAGCAACTGCCCATTTGAGCCAGTAAATCCGCTGAGCCAGGCCCGGTTGGTTTCCGATGTGATATAGACAGCATCGACCTGCCACGCCGATAGCTGCTGACGAACTGTGTATAATCGTTTTTGGTAAACACTATTGCGCATAGCGAATATAAAACTCCTAATTACCAGACCTAATTACTAGCTATGACTTCTGTTGTAAAAATGGCGCGCAAGATGGCGATCATGGAGGCGTACGTAGGGTCCATGCCAAAGTAAGACAGGTTTTGGGTGCCGAGATTTGTACTTTTGCTAAAGGGGGTGTCAGATGCATAGTGCAAAATGCCCACGGGGAAGGGGGCATGATGCAAATCAACCAGTTCGTTGTATGGATGGCGTTTGGGCCGGATCATTTCGTAGATGCCACTCAGGTAGGGTCCAGCTTCCATTTCCATGTCTGTATATCCTTCCTGGTAGAAAACAGACATATATTCGTCGTTTTGCAAAAATGTACCGGGTACGGTAATCGCTTTTTGGTTATCCATAACTGTGCCGTAGACCAGGTGCGGGGCGACATCGTCAGCTTTGAAGCAGTTGTCGAAGAGGTAGGTGTTTAGAGAATGTTCGTCATGGACTACATTGGGAATCATCACGTCACCAATACGGCCGTTGAGCGTAGCCGCCTTACCCATGATATAAATACCGCGCACCGTGTCGATATTGCGCGCAACTTCAGTAAGCACCTGGTAAGCCGCCAAGCCTAACGGATAATCAATATTGAGAATGAGTGCATGACTGTGGGCTAATTTTTCCATATCTGGCACCCACAATCGTTGGTCCATGCTCGTCAGATCCAGTTGATTAAGAGAAACGACTTGCATTTCAATATCAAAAGCATGTTCGCTGGGCACGCGCACAATACCGGCCTGTTTTTCGTGGACCATACGATCCTGGCGCCCTTCTGGGTATACGGCCTCATATTTCTTCAGCACGTAATATAAGAAATTCTCCAGGCTGCTAGGCACATTTTGGGCAAGGATATCATGGTACTCTTTCCGCAGTTGGTCAGAACCACGGGCGTGAATAAAATTGTTCAGATCTTCCCGGTGTTGCAAAGCATACCCGCTAAGCAAATTGGGTAATGTATGGGTGTTACTGGATACAAAATAAATCGGTCGTTCGTCGAAAGCAATATCTGGCAAAGCGCGCTCTGTATTACGCCACCAACGGCGGGTAGCACGTTTATAGTCTGCCAAAGAACCAGCCAATGAACGAATGGCTAACTCATGCTTGTGCAAAGCAATCGTTAATAGGCGCTCAACCATTTGTGTTTGCCAAATTTCACCCAGCCTTTTTAAGTCTTTGCTGCTTACATTGACTTTTTTGGCAAGCCATTTCAATTCTGGCTTTTTCAACTTTCCCTGCCCCTCGGCTTTAAGTTGCTGCAATTTCTCAATGATTGGCGGTTTGTTGAGTCGGGTGTGCAGCTTGCGGCGTTCAATCTGGTAAGCGGTGAGGATGGGCAGCAGGTCGTCAATATCAGATCGACTGGCTATGTAGACAGCTAGCGTGTCTTGACCATTAAAGAAACTGCGCCGCCGCCGCCCCGGAGCACTAACCTGTTGCCACGATTCAACCTCTGCATAGCCATGTTGTGCAAATACGCGTTCTGACTGCCCCATAATGACCAAACGGGTACGATCTATGCAGGTGGGCACGCGCAGGCTGGCATAGATGAAAGCGGCAACGTCTATTTGCTGACTGTTGGCGTTGACATGTAGTGCCGAATTGATACGTTTGTGCGCTTCTATCAGGGTTTTGATCTGTACTTCGCGGGTGCTGCGCAGCAAGGAGTAGTATGTGCGCAGGTAAAGATTGATTTCCTCGTTCCCAGAGGTGGGCACAGTTCTGATCATTGTTTTATTCATTAACCCATATGTGGCCTTTGCCGGGAAGGATATCTCCAATGACAACGGCCGTATCACATTTTTCCTGGAAAGCGGCCACGTATTGTGGGGGCACCGCCACCAACAACCCGCCGGAGGTTTCTGGGGTGAAGAGTGCGTCTCGCAGTAACTCCGGAATAGCATGCGCAAAAGTGACGTGGTCGGCAAAAAACTGCATATTGTTACCCGTGCCGCCGGGGAACGCCCCTTGTTGGCCATAGTCAAACACGCCAGGAAGCCAGGGCAATTTGCTAGCGAAGAAGCGCAGGTCAACGCCGCCTTGCGCAGCCATTTCGTAGGCGTGGCCTAACAGCCCAAAGCCAGTAATGTCGGTCATGCCGGTAGCCTGGGCCTGTTTCGCCGCTTGGGCAGCCTGACGGTTGAGAGCTTTCATGCTGGCAACGGCCGTTGCCACATCTTCCTCGCGCGCAATCTGGCGCTTAAGGGCTGTGGTCACAACTCCCACACCCAAGGGCTTCGTCAGCAACAGTACGTCACCCGGTCGGGCATTGCCCTTTATCTTCACCTCAGCCGGAGCGATGATGCCGGTAACAGCCAGACCGTACTTTGGCTCTTTGTCGTTGACGCTATGTCCACCCACCACCACAGCGCCAGCTTCCTGCACCTTCTCTGCGCCACCTCGCAGCACTTCTTGTAAAATTCCGGCCTCTTCTCGCACCAAATCATCAGGAAAAGCCACCAGATTGATGGCAAAAAGCACCTCGCCCCCCATGGCATAAATATCAGACATTGCGTTGGCAGCAGCAATGGCCCCAAAATCATACGGGTCATCAACTATAGGCGGAAAAAAGTCTGTAGTGGTAACGATAGCTTGTTGGTCGTTCAGCTGATAAACAGCCGCGTCGTCAGCTGCCTCCAGACCCACTAGCAAATTGGGATAATCTGCCGGGTTAAACAGGCTACGCAGTGGTTGGAGCAATCGGGCTAAGTCCGCCGGACTTAGTTTGGACGCTCAACCAGCACATGAGGCCAACGATGTCAAGCGTATCTGTTTGCCTGTGGTCATGCCAACTCCTTGATGGTGAATTAGGAACCTTGCCTCAAACCGCATGCGGTTCCTTCGTTGTGTGAGAAGTATACAGGATGCCTACGGGGTTGCAATGAAGCCTTAACGTAAATTGACGCCTTTCTGCGGCAAAACTATAATCCGTTGCCATGGGAGAATTTTCTGGCGTAAAACGGCACCTGACACGGTTTGAAGAGTTGGCCCAGCGGTTGGTGGAAGGTTCTTTTAGCCGCCTTTTTGGCGGGCAATTGCAGGCTATGGATCTGGCGACGCACCTGGCGCGAAGTATGGAAGATAATCAACTGAATGGACTAGCCCCTGATGTGTACGTCATTCATTTGCATCCAAAAGCATATGCTGCCATTTCCGGTGCGAACCTCCAGTTAGCGGATGATCTGATTGCCTACATTGAGCAATTAGCGCACCAAAGCCATCTTGCTTTGGTAAGCACACCCGAAGTGCGCTTTACAACAGATCCTAATTTGCCGCGTTTTGCTATTTCCGTGCAATCTGAGCATGGACAAATAAAGGCGCAAACGACCCAGGTTCACCAACGACCAACGGCCGTAGACGACGTAGCCATGGCTGTTCAGGCGTTGGATGCCTTTCTTATTTTGGACGGCAAGCGCCATGTGGGGTTGGAGAAGCCAATTGTTACGCTTGGGCGGCGGGTGGAAAATGACATTGTGTTAGAGTCGACAACAGTTAGCCGCCGCCATGCACAGCTCCGCTGGCGTTACGGCCGTTTTATTCTGTATGACCTGAGTGGACGGGGCCGAACGGCCGTTAATGGCGAAGCCGTTACCGAATGCGTGTTGCAACCAGGAGACGTTATTAACCTGGGAGGTACCCTCATCATCTACGGCGAAGGGCGCGAAAAACCAATTAGCACCCTGCCTTCGGCTGATGATGGCGACACCCAATTGCGCTTTTCACCACCAGCAGAGGAATCGTGAGCGGTCCAATCCTATTGTTCGTGCTGCGCACGCTTAGCGCCATACTGCTTTTGGGCTTTCTAGGCCTTATCACCTGGTTCATTTATCGTGACTTAAAAATGACAGCGCTTGCCCTAAACAGCCAGCAGCACGGCCGGGGTGCCCTGCGGGTTATTGCGGCCACAGAAAGCAAGCTGGCTTTGGACACGCTATTCTCATTGCAGCCTGTCACGACAATTGGCCGCAATGAGCAAAATGCCATTGTGCTTGACGACAGCTACGCTTCTGGTGAGCATGCTTTGTTGGCCTGGCGGGGCAATCAATGGTGGGTGGAAGATTTAGGCAGTCGTAATGGCACGCTGTTGAATGGAGCGCCTCTTACTAGTAGTACAATCATTGCGCCGGGGGATATTATCTCCATTGGAGACACGCAACTAAAATTAGAGCTGTAATGGCTTCTGGGCTACCAGCCCACCACTGGTTTTGTGGATTTGTCCTTCTCGCCAGAAATTTTGTTGTCCGTATTCAAAAATATGAAAAGCGGTAACTACTTTTGTAGAAGGGGGCGCGGGCTGCTTTGTAACCATTTCGCGCCTTCTGCAAGGTAACGGCCGTTCCACTTGGTAGCAGCGGGATGTGACATAGAAATTGACGATTCGCAATTAACGATTTACGATTGCAGCGTATCGTAAGCCGTCACGTTAAAATCGTCAATCTAACAGCACAGAGGTGAAATATGGACTTAGGACTCAATGGAAAAGTAGCGCTGGTGGTAGCAGCTAGCAAAGGTTTGGGCTTTGCCGCAGCACGGCAGCTTGTCTTGGAAGGAGCAAATGTGGCCATTTGCAGTCGTTCCCAACAGCAAGTAGATGAGGCTGTCGCCAAATTGCAGGAACTAGGTAGCCCAGAAACGGCCGTTGCCGGCTTCGTCACTGACGTCACCAACGCAGAACAAATTTACCAACTTGTTCAAGATACCGTTGAAATCTTTGGCCGTCTCGACGTTCTCATCACCAACGCCGGCGGCCCTCCTGGCGGCACCTTCGACACCACCGACATCTCTTCTTGGGAAAAAGCCTTCCATCTTACTTTGATGAGCGTCACCCACCTGATCAAAGCAGCTTTGCCTCACCTGCGCCAGAGCAGCACCCCCAGCATTTTGACAATTACTAGCGTATCCGTCAAACAACCTATAGCCGGTTTACTGCTATCAAACGCCATTCGGCCCGCCGTAGTTGGCCTCACCAAAAGCCTTTCCCAGGAATTAGGTAGCGAAAATATCCGCGTCAACTCCATTTTGCCCGGCTGGACAGCCACCGAACGAGTTGGCGAAATACTGACCTATCGAGCGCAGCAAAATGGAACCACGAAAGAGGCTGAAGAGGCAAAAATTACCCAAAGCATTCCCCTGGGACGTATGGCCACACCGGCCGAGTTTGGCAATGTCGCCGCATTTTTGGTTTCACCTGCTGCCAGCTATGTGAATGGGGTTATGGTCCAGGTAGACGGTGGCAGTTACTCTGGTTTGTTATAGCTATACACGTGTGCTTTCAGTTCGGCGATATAAGGCAGGGTACGGTGCTGATCTGCATAATCAAGGCCGTATCCCACTACCCAAACATCGGGGATCTCGAAACCCAGGTAATCTACGGGAACATCCAAGCTTTCCCGCGTTTTACGGACAAAGGTGCAGGTTCGCAGTGAGGCGGGCCTGCGCCCTAGTAGCGTTTTGTAGAGATAGTTTAGGGTTTGTCCTGTATCTACAATGTCTTCCACCAAAATAACGTGCTTGCCCTCAATAGGCTCGCGCAGATCCATAATTACCCGTACTTCGCCTGATTGGGCTGTTTTGCCGTAACTGGAAACCGCCATGAAGTCTACCCGATGCGAGATAGTAATATGGCGGGCCAGGTCTGCAAGGAAGATAAAGGCCCCTTTTAGCACACCAACCAGATACAAATTATTGCTGATGTGGGCATAATCCTGGGATATTTGCCTAGCCAAAGCCAGGACACGTTTTTGAATGGTGTCTTCAGTTAGCAATACACGGGCAAGATCTTCATGCATATTTATATGACCTCCCTCGAAAAACGCCAGCGCAGGAGAAGGGATTTCCTCAAGTTGAGCCTACGCGCATGCCGATTCCTTTGATATTATCAGTAATTGGGTTGGGTGAACCCACCAATGCCGGTAAACGATAATCAATAATTTTGTTAACGCATACCAAACAGTATGCGCTAAATGGCCCTAAATGTGAAGTGACAAATGTCACGAGGAGTGGCACACAATGTTCCATGGTAGTGGTTGGTTTGCTTACTTACGATATGACGAAGAACAAGATCGTCCGGCTGTTTCCCGTGATTTGATAAGGCGAGTGTGGCGATTTGCCCATCCTTACCAGGGGCAAGTATTACTGCTCTTGCTTACCATTATGCTCATTTCCGGACTATCTTTGATCTCCCCTTTGCTTTTTCGCGCGCTTATTGACAGAGCCATTCCTGACCGGGACTTTACGCTGCTAAATTGGTTGGCATTGGGGATGATCGGTATTCCCATTGTAAATGGCGTAATAGGCGTATGGCAACGGCAGCTTAACTCCGCCGTTGGGGAAGGGGTTATTTGTGATCTGCGCCAGGCTTTATATGGTCATATGCAGCGAATGTCTCTGCGCTTTTTTACGCAAACGCGCACTGGTGAGTTGATGTCGCGCCTAAATAATGACGTGGTAGGCGCACAGCAGGCAATTAGCAATACATTTGTAACCATTGTTTCTAATCTGGTGACGCTAGTGGCAACTTTGGCCATTATGTTGACATTGGAATGGCGATTAACGCTGTTGGCGCTGGCTATTTTACCTTTGTTCGTGCTGCCAGCTCGGCGCATTGGCCGCATTTTACGGGATATTCGGCGGCGTTCTATGGAGCTGAATGCTGAGATGAATGCCACCATGAATGAGACGCTGAACGTGAGCGGTGCGTTGTTAGTGAAGTTGTTTGGACGAGAAGAGCGGGAAATGGCCCGCTTTCGCCGCGATGCAGAGGAGGTGCGGGATATTGGTATTCGGTCGGCGGTCATTGGACGCTGGTTTTTTATGCTTTTGAGCATTGTCAGTGCGGTGGGTACGGCCGTCGTCTTTTGGGTCGGTGGCCACCTTGTGCTGCGGGGAGAGTTTACCATTGGCACGATTGTGGCTTTTGGCAATTATTTGATGCAGTTATATGGACCGCTTATGTCATTGACGAATGCACCGGTGGAGTTTGCCCAAAGTATGGTCAGTTTTGAACGCGTGTTTGAAGCGCTAGACATAGCGGTAGAAATTGAAGAGCGATCTGATGCCGAACCCCTGAAAGATGTTCACGGCCGTCTCGCGTTCCAGAATGTTTCTTTTGCCTATGCTGGCGATGATAAAGGGACACAAATGGCCTTGCCCGAAATTGCTCGCTTTACCCGGGGCGGGAGCGACGTGCATCTCAAGCGCGGCAAGCAAAAAGGAAACGGCCGTGAAGACACAGCCGGAATGCCTTCCACAGAACCTACTCAAGCAAGAACGTGGGCGCTCCAAAATGTAACCTTTCACATCGAACCTGGCCAGCTAGTAGCCCTGGTAGGCCCCAGCGGTGCAGGCAAAACCACTATTACCTATCTCATTCCCCGCCTGTATGATCCCACATCTGGCACAGTTTTTGTAGACGACATCGATGTCAAAGAAACCACCCTTGTTTCCCTTGCCCACAACATTGGTATGGTCACACAAGAAACCTATCTCTTCTATGACACAATCCGCGCTAATTTGCTTTACGCTCAACCCCATGCAACCGAAGAAGAAATGGTTGCCGCCGCTAAGGCAGCCAATATTCACGATTTCATCATGGGATTGGCAGATGGGTATGACACGGTTGTTGGTGAGCGCGGCTATCGCCTTAGCGGCGGTGAACGCCAGCGCATTGCAATTGCGCGGGTCATCCTCAAAGATCCACGCATCCTGGTGTTAGATGAGGCCACCTCGCACCTGGATTCTTTATCCGAAGCGCTGATTCAGGAAGCGTTACAGCACGTCATGCAAGGGCGCACTAGTTTGGTTATTGCCCATCGCCTTTCTACCATATTAGCTGCTGACCAGATTTTAGTGATGGACCAGGGACAACTGGTGGAGCAAGGCACTCATGCCGATTTGTTAGCCCAGAATGGGCTGTACGCTGCCCTTTATGAGACCCAGTTCCGTGAACACAGTTAGCAGCTAGTGGGGAGGTGTGTCTACATTTTCCAGCCACTCTTCCACAATTTGAATGCCTAAAACCGGGGCATAGATATTGCGCGTGGTAGAAATGTCTGTGTGGCCCAAAAATTCTTGCACCACCTCCAAAGGCATGCCAGCACGTAACAGCTGTGTTGCCCGGTAATGGCGAAAATCATGAGCTGAAAGGTTATCATGTAGCTGTAGTGCCTTTACAGCTTTTTTAACCACGTTGTGAGCGGCAGTGGTGGAAAGGCGCGCATTTTTGGCGTTGCGGCTGTGGGAGATGAAGAGTGCTGGGTTGGCATCGTCCCGTTCAGCCAGATATGCACGAATGGCTGGCCCGGCATAATCGCGAATATGTAGCGTCCGCGGCTTATTGCCCTTGCCTGTTATTGTGGCGAATTTCGCGTAACCGTTGTCCACGTTGCTGCGATTCAAACTGACCACTTCAGATATGCGGGCAGCCGTGGCGTAGAGCACTTGCACCAACGCCCGGTCACGAAGCAGTGAAAGGCGACGATTGTAGCTGTCGTTTTGCTGGGGAAGGGGGAGATTTTCGTAATAGGCTATTATTTGGGGAATGGCTTGCCGTGCCTCATCCATATCAATTACCATTTCGGCCTGGTTGCGCTCTAGCGGACGGCGGGCCAACTGGCGTTGTAGCTTGCCCAGTTGGATGGTTTCGGGCAGGGCGTCGATGCCGTCAAGATAGTTCAAATAGCCCATGAGCGCAGCCAGGTAGGTTGTTGTCGTGGATTTAGCGCGGTTAGCCAGCAGCCAGGTGCGGAAGTTGAGAATTACGGCCGTATCCAAGTTTGCCGGCGAAAGTGGCCACTCAGTATCTAGACTGTAGTCGAGACGGCCAAAATGCTGCAACCAGTCTGCAAACAGGCGCAAACCAGAGCGATACGTTGTTTCTGTTTTGGCGCTGTGAATACCCGCTTCCAATAAAAAACTGGTTTCATGCAGCCAGGCCGGCTTGGCGGGAAACGGCCGTTTTGAAAGAGGTAAAACCTGTGGCATTTGGACAACACCTCCGGGGTGGGCAAGGTCAAGATAAGATACACCCGATTATACTTAAGCTAAGTTACATTAACTTAAGTATAACCACTCTGGCCCAAAAATCAACCACCTGAAAATTTGATTGCCCCTCGTTTGCCCATTTCGTCCGCTAACATTTTGTGCTATGCTGAAAGAATATTATTTAGTTCTTTTTTTATCTTTAAATGAGGGAATCATGACAACAAAATACGGTTCAGAAAAAGGTCAATCCTTAGTAGAATATGGCCTTGTTTTGGTTTTAGTAGCCATTGTAATCGCGGCTATTCTGGCAATATTCGGCGACACTGTGAAGGGTACGTACTGCCGTACGACCTACATGCTCGCACCTGATACTGATTTATCCGAAACTTGCCAGGCGCCTATTGTGATGTCCATCACCAGCCACAACGGCAACGCCATTAGTGTAGAAGCGCGTGTTCACGATCCTGACGGCAATCCCAATGCACCCTATGCGGCCATCGACAGAGTGGAGTTTTACATAGACGATGTAAATTCCACTCCCGTCATCATTGAATATCAATATCGCTACTGCCTCGGTGCTGGAGATGGGAATGCCACTGGATGTGGAACATATTACAACATCAGCGGCTTGTCTTCTGGCAGCCACGAAGTGATCATGTTAGCCTACGATGATGATGGAAATGTGGGCCAGGCGCGCTACCGATTCACCAAGGATTAGCGGCCATTTAGCCTTTCCTAATTAAGCCACAATAAAGCTATGCGAAAATTCTGCTCATGAGAAAGGACAGCGCAATTGAATTGTGGCAACTTAAAACTGAATTATACGCTCTTTTACAGTTGTTGTATGAGGGTGTAGATCACCTTGACGATCTTACTTGCAAAACCATTGCCAGAGCTTTGGGTGAATTACTGCAAGAGACCATCTCATTACCCGACAATATGGCGCCAGACGCAATAGAAGCATTTGCCCGTGACACATTGATTGGCACCGACCAACTAAAAGAAGAGTTGATAGCGCGTTGGCAGGAAGAGCTCCAACCTTTGATGGGCCGTGCCCGCCACAGAGCTGAACAGCTCGGACATAGGCTTGCTGACTTCACGCCCCTGGCCGTCAATGGTGAGGAATGGGGTGCAATTTGCCTCAAATGTCTTGATTGGGTAATGATTACACCACATAGCACTCGTGGCGCTCTGCTCACAGAATGCCGTAGTTGGGTAGCCAACTGGAAGTCAGATTAAATTTCTGCCTCCGCTTACTAGTCGTTTTTCCCCCACCCCAATATTAGCAATCTTTTAAAAATCGCTAGCCAACAGCTTTTTTATGTGTTAAAATTTTGATATGTCTAAATTTTTGTCTAGGAGGTGTTAAAAATGCCTGATCCCCTTACCTCACTGTTGGTTGCTACAAGCCTGGCAAGTTTGGGTATTCTGCTTTTTTGGCCAGAAAAGGGCCTGATTTCCCGTTGGCAAAAAACTCGCCAAATTACGCAGCGCATGTTAGGCGAGGATGCCTTAAAACACATACACAAATGCGATATGAAAGGACGTCGTCCGACTATGGAAAGCATTGCTGGCGCTTTGCGAATTAGCCCCAACGAGACAGCCGAACTGGTACATGGGTTGCAATCGCAAAAACTGGTGGAGGTGGTTGAAGGGGAAATTCACCTGACCCCACAAGGTCGTGAGTCAGCCCTGCACATTATCCGTGCCCACCGTTTGTGGGAGCGCTATTTGGCTGAAGAAACTGGCTATCAGGAAGCCGATTGGCATGATCAGGCCGAGCGTTTTGAGCATCACCTGTCGCCGGATGAATTGGATAGTCTGGCAGCACAACTCAATTATCCCACCCATGACCCCCACGGGGATCCTATACCCACGGCTGGGGGAGAGATGGTTACCCATGGCGGGCGACCTCTGACATCTTTGCCCGTTGACGTTCAAGGGCACATTGTGCACCTTGAAGATGAGCCACCTGTCGTTTATGCTCAGTTAGTCGCTGAAGGTTTGCATGTGGGGATGCCCATCCGGGTTATCGAAGCAACGGCAGAACGCATTCGCTTTTGGGCCAACGGGGATGAGCATGTGTTGGCGCCCATTTTTGCCAACAATATTTCTGTGGTCCCCTTGCCTGAACCCCTTCCGCCCCCTATGGAGGATACCATGTCGCTGAGGGATATTAGACCTGGCGAAATGGTAGAAGTTGTGAGCATTTCGCCTCAGTGTCGAGGAACGGAACGTCGCCGTTTTTTGGACCTGGGAATTTTGCCCGGTACAACGATTCAAACCGAGATGAGAAGCCCGGGCGGCGGCACAACGGCCTATATTATTCGCGGCGCTTTGATTGCTTTGCGTGAACAGCAGGCCAGCTATATCAAAGTCAAAAAATATCAACCGGAGGTGGCGAAGATATGACCACACCAACTTTACGAACAAATACAGCTACTGCGGCGGACTGCGCCGCTTGCCCGGCCCATCATGCGGGCAATTTGCGCAAGCTAGGCGTAGATATGTCTGATTTTGATTATGTCGTTGCCCTGGCCGGCAACCCCAATGTAGGGAAAAGTACCGTTTTCAATGCGTTGACGGGCTTGCGCCAGCACACGGGGAATTGGCCGGGAAAAACGGTAACCCGGGCGGAGGGGGGATTTAGCTATGGTAACGGCCGTTACAAACTTGTTGATCTGCCCGGCACCTATTCCCTTCTCTCCACCAGCAAAGATGAGGAGATTGCCCGAGACTTCATTCTTTTTGGGCAGCCCGATGTCACCATCATTGTGGTAGACGCAACGCGACTGGAGCGCAACCTCAATCTTGCCCTGCAAGTGCTGGAAATTACCGACCGGGCGGTGATAGCCTTGAACCTGATGGACGAAGCGCAGCGGCATGGTTTGGAGATAGACCATCGGCGGCTGGCGCGGGATTTAGGCGTTCCTGTCGTGCCCATGGCTGCCCGCCAGGGTGAAGGGATTGCTGCGCTGCTGCAGGCCGTCCATGAAGTAGCTACTGGGCAAACGGTATGCAAGCCACACCGGCTTAAAAGCGAATCTCCCACTGTGCAGAAAGCTGTGGAAACATTAGCCCGTCAGTTGGAAGCGCAATTTCAGAATTTACCCAATGCTCGCTGGGTTGCCCTCCGTTTGCTAGATGGCGACCAAAGCATCATTGAAGCTGTGCGCAGTGGTGAAATTGGTAACCTGGCCGCGCCCACCCTTACGCAGCAGCCCGAGAGTTTACCGTTGACGTTGGAGGCCGCATGACAACCTATACGCCTGAATTGAAGGGGGATGAATTGAGCAAGTCGGTAGAAACGGCCGTTTCCACCCATCCTGAAGCGGACGTCCTCCGCCTGGCTGAATCCCTGCGCTGGCAAGTGGGCCAAAACTTTCATGAACAGTTGATGGAAGACATCTACACCGCGGCGGCGCGCATGGCTGACCGGGCTGTTACGCGCCCCAATGAAAAGCCGCGCTTTGACCTGGACCGTACCATTGACCGCATTGTCACCAGCCGCATTTGGGGTTTTCCGCTGATGATTCTGCTCTTTGCTGTGGTCTTTTGGATCACCATTGTTGGCTCCAATTATCCCTCCCAGGCACTGGCCTGGCTGCTGGTAGAGACCATACACCCGGCTTTGCAAACGGGCGCGGCAACCATAGGGCTGCCCTGGTGGCTGAGCGGACTGCTCATTGATGGCATGTATCTGGCCACAGCCTGGGTTGTCAGCGTGATGCTGCCCCCCATGGCTATTTTCTTCCCGCTGTTCACGCTGCTGGAGGATTTTGGCTATCTGCCGCGGGTGGCCTTCAACCTGGACAACATTTTTCGCAAGAGTGGGGCCCACGGCAAACAAGCCTTGAGCATGATGATGGGTTTTGGGTGCAATGCCGCCGGCGTGGTGGCAACGCGGGTTATTGATAGCCCGCGGGAACGATTGATTGCCATTATTACCAACAACTTTGCCTTGTGTAACGGCCGTTGGCCGACCCAAATTCTCATTGCCACCCTGTTTATTGGCGGGCTGGTACCCGCTTACCTGGCGGGGCTGGTCTCGGCGTTGGCGGTGGTGAGCATTGCCATGTTGGGCGTGCTGCTGAGTTTCGCCGTCTCGTGGGGCCTTTCGCGCAGTATTCTCAAAGGAGAGGTTTCCACCTTTAGCCTGGAACTGCCCCCCTATCGTCCCCCGCGCATCTGGCAAACCATCTACACCTCGGTCATTGACCGCACCCTGATAGTGTTATGGCGGGCGGTGATGTTTGCGTTACCGGCAGGCGCCGTTATCTGGCTTTCTGCCAATATTACGCTAGGTGAATTGAGCTTGGCGGAACATTTAATCAACTCCCTTAATCCGGTGGGCTTACTCATTGGGCTAAATGGCGTGATTTTGTTAGCCTACGTCGTGGCCATTCCCGCTAACGAAATTGTGATTCCCACCATACTGATGCTCACCGTGTTGGTGACGGGTGCCGTGAATGTGGGCGCCGGTGCGGGGGTGATGTTTGAGCTGGATGACAACCTGGCGATCAAGACCCTATTAGATGCTGGGGGTTGGACGCTGCTAACGGCCGTCAACCTGATGCTCTTCTCTCTCATCCACAATCCCTGCTCTACCACCATCTATACCATCTACAAAGAAACGGGCAGCAAAAAATGGACCCTCATTGCCGCGCTGCTGCCGGTGGCGATGGGGTTCATCATCACCTTTTTAGTGGCGCAGGTGTGGCGGCTGGTTTCCGGGGGATGATGGGATGGCACGTTGCCATAGTCTGTGGTCCGTGGCCCGTGGCCCGTTACCCGACGACAATTCCCCAGAGGGGGCGTTGGGTGATGGGATGCGGACACCGGCATGAGGGAACTAGCTATCCTCAGCACAAGTGGTAAAATGGGTTCCACGCTTAATTGACCCGTGAAACTCAGGAGAATTAGATGACCATTTCACCAACGATTTCCACAGAAGAGTTGGCAGCTATTATTGGCGGGTATCATGGCAATCCCTTTGCTGTGTTGGGGCCACATCCTTATGAGGATCAAGTCATCGTACGCGCCTTCTTACCCCAGGCTGCCCAGGTCGCCGTCCTCTTCCAGGGTGAGCAACTGCCGATGCAGCGCGTGCATCCCGACGGTTTTTTTGAAGGGGTGATACCAGAGGAGCGTTTGCCCGTGGATTATCGTCTGCGCATTACCCCCCAACAGGGCCAAGCCTATGAGGCAGACGATCCCTACTCGTTCCCCCCCTTGTTATCTGATTTTGATGAGTATTTGTTGGCGCAGGGCACGCACCTGCATATTTACGAGCGTTTGGGTGCGCACATTATGGAAGTGAACGGCCGTACCGGGGTACGTTTTGCTGTGTGGGCGCCCAGCGCCTTGCGTGTCAGCGTGGTGGGCAACTTCAACAATTGGGACGGCCGTCGCCACCCCATGCGCTTCTACCACAACAGTGGTATCTGGGAAATCTTTATCCCCAACATTGGCGAAGGCGAACTGTACAAATACGAAATTAAAACCCGCTACCAAGACTACATGGTAACCAAAACCGATCCTGTGGGTTTCTTCAGCGAAATGCGCCCCAACACCGCCTCCATTGTGTGGAACATCAACAAATATCAGTGGAACGACGCCCAATGGTTGGCCGAACGCCCCCAGCGCCAGGCCTTGGACGCCCCTATTTCCACTTACGAAGTCCATCTTGGCTCCTGGAAATTGAAGCCCGTTGATAGTGAGTGGCACTGGCTGACCTACCGAGAATTGGCCGAACAGTTGGTGCCTTACGTCAAAGAATTGGGCTATACCCACATCGAATTGCTACCCATTGCCGAACACCCCTTCGACGGCTCTTGGGGCTACCAGGTAACGGGCTACTTTGCCCCCACCAGTCGTTTTGGCACCCCTGAAGACTTCATGTACTTTGTAGACGCCTGCCATCAGGCGGGCATTGGTGTGATTGTAGACTGGGTTCCAGCTCACTTCCCCACCGACCAGCACGGGCTGAGCTTTTTTGATGGCACGCATCTATACGAACATTCCGACCCACGCAAAGGGGCGCACCCGGATTGGGGCACGCTGATTTTTAATTACGGCCGTTATGAAGTCCGCCAATTTCTCATCAGCAACGCCATCTTTTGGGCCGACAAATATCACATAGACGGTCTGCGCGTGGACGCCGTCGCCTCCATGCTCTACCTCGACTTTTCCCGCGAGGCGGGCGAATGGGTCGCCAACCGCTACGGTGGTCGCGAAAACCTGGAAGCCATTGACTTCATCCGCGCCTTCAACGACCGGCTGCACGAGCTTTACCCTGACGTGCTGACCATTGCCGAAGAGTCCACAGCCTGGGGTGGGGTCACTAAACCTCCCAGCACCGGCGGCCTCGGCTTCAACCTGAAGTGGAATATGGGTTGGATGCACGATACCCTGCGCTACATGAGCAACGACCCCGTGCACCGCGCCTACCACCAGGGCACTCTCACTTTCTCCTTACTTTACGCCTTTAGCGAAAACTTCGTCCTGGCGTTTTCCCATGACGAAGTTGTGCATTTGAAGCGCAGCATGCTCGACAAAATGCCCGGAGACTTGTGGCAAAAGTTTGCCAATTTACGCCTGCTATACGGGTATCAATGGGCACATCCTGGCAAAAAGCTGCTCTTTATGGGCAGCGAATTTGGCCAGTGGCAGGAATGGAGCGAAGCGCGCAGCCTGGATTGGCACTTGCTAGAGCAGGAAGAAAAGCATGCTGGCCTGCAAAAACTGATGGCTGAGCTAAACCGGTTATACCGTACCGAAGCCGCCTTGCACGAAGAAGACAGTTCCTGGGAAGGCTTTCAGTGGATTGACTTCCGCGATGGGCAGCGCAGCATTTTGGCCTTTGCCCGCATGGCCCCCAGTAACGGCGAGCAGGTACTGGTAGTTTGTAATTTTACGCCAGTGGTGCGCTATGAGTACCGCCTCGGCGTGCCAGAACCGGGTACTTATGTAGAAATTTTCAACAGCGACGGCCGTCAGTATGGCGGCGCGGGCATTATCAACTCCGATCCTTTGGAATCGGAAGAAATCCACTGGCAAGAGCAGCCTCATTCTGTGCAATTGACCCTACCTCCACTAGGTGCAGTGTATCTGAAAAAACGCTAGAGTTTGGCGTGGAGGAGTGCAGCCAGCAGGACTGCTGTCCCTCTAGCCGCTATCAGAAAAATTTATGAGTAGAGACGATTTATACCCTTTGTTGTTTACACCGGTGTTGAAGGATTACGTTTGGGGCGGGCGCAACCTGGAAACGTTATTGGGGCGGGATCTGCCGCCAGGGAAAATTGCTGAGAGTTGGGAAATTGCGGCCCACAAAGATGGCGCTTCGGTGGTCGAAAACGGCCGTTTCGCCGGGCAAACTCTTCCACAGGTCCATGCCCAACTGGGCCTGGATCTCATTGGCACCAACAGCCAATGGGCGCAAGAACGCGGCAAATTCCCCTTGCTCATCAAGCTCCTGGATGCCCAAACCAATCTCTCGGTCCAGGTTCATCCTGACGATGACTATGCCCTGGCCCACGAAGGCAACGAGCTGGGCAAAACTGAAATGTGGGTGGTGCTGCATGCCGAACCGGATGCAGCTATCATTTTAGGCGTCAAAGCGGGCGCCACGCCAGAAAATTTCCGTCAGGCCATTGCCGCTGGCGAGCTGGAGCCTTACCTGCATCGCCTGCCCGTGCAAACAGGGGACTTTGTCTGCGTACCGGCAGGAACCCTCCATGCTATTCTAGGGGGTGCCCTCATTGCCGAAATCCAGCAAAACTCAAACACGACCTATCGGGTTTACGACTGGAACCGGCAGGTGGCGGGTCAGCCGCGCCCCCTGCACGTGGACAAAGCGCTGGACGTCATCAACTTTGCTCAGGTGGAGCCCGTTTTGTCAGAACCCAAACGGCTGGTCCATGAGGCAGGACTGCGCCGTTACCAGTTGTGCGCAAACCCGTATTTTGTAACCGAGCGGGTAGAGATGGCAGGGGGCACTGTGTTTAACGGCCGTTGCCATGGCGCCACCTTTGAGATATGGGGCTGCATTGCCGGCAGCGCCGCCGTCAACGAGACTTCCCTACCCGCCGTGCGCTTCAGCCTGCTGCCCGCCGCCATGGGGGCTTTTACCGTTACTGCCCAGGAGACGGCCGTTTTGCTGCGCGTCACCGTCAGCCCTACTTAAAATTTGGCAACCCGCGCCTTTTATGCTACCATTTTCCTCGCTCTCACGCCTCCCAAGGTGATGATTAAAAGAGTTCATACCGGAGGATTAAAACATTGGCTAACATAAAATCTGCCAAAAAACGGATTCGGCAAACAAAAAAACGTACAGCTCGCAACCGCGTCTACCGCAGTTCAGCGCGCACCTACATCAAGAAGACCCGCCAGCTCATCGCTGAGGGTAACCTTGAAGAAGCGGAGATCATTGCCCGCAAGGCTTACAGCGCGCTAGACAAGGCCGGGCGGAAACGAATTGTTCACCCCCAAAATGCAGCGCGCCGCAAAGGTCGGCTCATGGCACAGCTAGCCGCCGCAAAAGCAACTGCACAAAATGGGTAATTAACCCTTTTCCTTAGACTTACAAAAAAAACCGCCCCGGGGCGGTTTTTTGTTTATGGATGCAAACCCCCACACATCATTTCTTCACAAAATTGGTTTACAATAGCATCGTATCTACCGGTTGAGACGGCCGTTACCCCAGCAGCACCCCCAAAGTCAGCAACGGCCGTATCCTTTCTGCATCTCATACGTCTGTATAAATAGACAGAAGCAACAGGCGATGTTCAACTCAAAAAGCCGTAGCAACCGACGAGAAGCCGGAAAACGATGCGAAAAAAGGTGGCTCACCGCAACCTATGATGAATACCACCTACCCATTTACCGGTTTATCTATCGGCGCATAGGTGATGTGGAAACGGCCCGGGAGCTAACAGCTGACGTATTTCAACGTCTCATTCAGGTGGTATGCGGAGGAAAAACGGTTCCCGAAAACACCCGCGCCTGGTTATACCAGGCTGCTCATAACATCGTCATTGACGAGTACCGGCGGCGACAACACCGGCAGCATCTACAGTTAGATGAAGCCATCATTGACAATCGGGCTGACCCGGCAGAAGAAGCCCATAAAAAAATGGCCGCAGAACGAGTGAGAACCGCCCTAAAACTGCTCACGCCAGAGCAGCAGCAGGTCATTGCCCTCAAATTTTTCGAGGGATTTACCAATCAGGAAATTGCCGAAATTACTGGCCGCAGCATTGGCGCCGTAAAAGCATTACAGCACCGGGGATTGTCAACGCTACAACAGTCCCTAAATCCTACGGTGCGAGAAAACGAGCAAATAGCAACTCCTGGAATATTAGCCAATATGCTGATAGCGGAAGGTTTGTAATGAGCGATCAATTTAGCGACATCCTTGATAATGCGATTAACCGGTATTCCACTGGTGAGAGCATGCCGGAAATCCTCACCGCTTACCCTGAACACGCGACCGAGTTGATGCAACTGCTGCAAACCGCTAGGGTCCTTGAAAAAAGTGGTCGCCCAATTGTTGCCCTGTCTAAACAAGCTGAAAAAGCCGATCGTGCCGCTTTCCTCCGCCAAATTCAAGGTTTGCCAGAAACAAATAGTGGTTTACTGGCTTCCCTGAGTTTGTGGATCGGCAATCTACCAGAAATGATGTTGACCGTGAAGAACCGTTTGCAAATAAAGGAGTGGAGCCCCATGAGTATGATAGTTGTAAGAGTTGCCTTAGCAGTTGTTTTGCTGTTTGGCGCAGTGGGTGGAACGGCCGTTGCTGCCGCAGATAGCTTACCCGATTCCCCCCTTTATAGCGTCAAAACGGCCGTCGAAGATATTCGTATTGGCCTGACAAACGATCCCATTGATCAAGCCCATTTACAATTGGTATTAGCCCAAACCCGCATTCAGGAAATGGTAAAGCTGGCCCAAAACGGTGGCGAACCTGGTGAAGCAACTTTAACCCGTCTGCAAAATCACCTGGAAACCGCCCTTCAACTAGCCGCCAACGCCCCCGAAGACCGCATGAATGGCGTTCTGACCCAGGCCCAGTTGATGCTACAAGGAGAAGGACCCGGCATGCTGCAAGCCCAACAGCAGGTGCAAGGCCCCGCCCACGATGCCCTGGGCAATGCCTACCAAATCATGAACCAGATTGGTAAAGAAATAGAAGTCGGGCTGCAAAATCCGCAAGTCTTTCGCTGGCGGTACATGCACAACCGGCCCGAGGGATTGCCAGAACCACCAGTTATGGAACCCAACCCTGGCGGCGTGATTACCCACACCATGCCCATTTCCCATACCCGGCCCATTACACCCAGCAGAACCATTACCGAACCAGTGCAAGCTGGCCCAGGGTACGGCCCCGGTGAACCGTTTTACGGGCCTGGCGCGCCTGGCGGAAATCCAGTTTCACCTTATGGACCAAACCCCGAAGATGCACCCGGCTATGGCCCTGGTGAGCAGCCTGGCTATGGCCCTGGGGAAACTCCTGGCGCCGGTTTAGGCCCCAGTCAAAGCAACAGCCCCGCTGATTCAGGCTCCGACAGCCCTGGCCCCGTGGACGCAGGCAACCCCAATGACAATGGGGGAAATGACAATAGCGGCGGCAGTAGTGACAATGGTGGCAGTAGTGACAATGGTGGCAGCAGTGACAGCGGAGGTGGTGGTGACAATGGCGGTGGAAACGGAGGCGGCGGTCACTAACCGAACCACCGGTCATTTAGTTTGACGTAGAATAGCCTCCGCCACAGCGCGGAGGCTTTTTCTTTTTTCACGCGCATACTGCTGCATCAACCGATAAGCAGCTTCCTCATCCAGGCCTTCGGCCATCAGGCGCCCCTTTGCGCGTTCGACCAGTTTGCGCCCTTCTAAGGCGTCTAATAGTTCATGGGTACGCTGATCCAGGACCTGCGCCTCGGTAAAGCGCTTGCGGGCCACGGCAATGGCTGCCGCCAGGTCACCTTCCTGAATTGGCTTAACCAGGTAACCATGAATGGGTAAATCAGTGGCTTTCTCAATAAGCTCGCTTTCGCTGAAAGCGGTAAGTAGAATAATGGGGAGCGGATTTTGCTGACCCAGGGTTTGGGCGACTTGCAAACCGTCAGTAAAAGGCATTTTGATGTCTAGAATGGCCAGATCTGGGCGATGTTGTTGCGCCATACGCAAGGCTTCACGGCCGTTTACGGCCGTAACCACCTGGTGTCCCAATCCTTGCAGCATTGAACGTAGCCCCATACGGATAATCGATTCGTCGTCAGCAATGAGAATCTTCAAAGTCAGTGTCGTTCCTTCTCAACGGTGCGGGGTATCCGAATGCTGATTTCTGTACCTCCGCCAGCCGGTCGGTTATAGCGGATACGGCCGTGCAAATCCTCCGCGACCAGCGTTTCCACAATTTCCAAACCCAAATTGCGGATCAGGTTAGCCGGTAGACCCACGCCATCGTCTTGCACAAGAATAATCAAGTCATCGGGGCCACGGCCCAGGGAGACGGTGATCGTGCCCCATGACTGCCCCACAAATGCGTGTTCCAGGGCATTTTGCACCAACTCGTTAACAACCAGGGTTACGGCCGTTGCTGCCCGGCTGGGGAGGAGAAACTGCTCGCCCTGCACGGTAAGCACAATATTACGTTCCACGGCGCCACTCATCTCGGTTGTCATGCGCGTAATGCGTCGTAGCGCATCAGCCACATCCACCAGGGTAAAGCCCTGCTCCGAAAGCACTTCATGAACAGTAGCAATACTCTGTACCCGGTGTATGTTGGTTTGTAACACTTGCCGTGTATCCAGCGCTTCAGCGTTTGGCAACTGGAGCTGCATGAGCATTGCCACCGTTTGTAAGTTATTCTTAATTCGGTGATGCATTTCGCGAACCACCGCCGCATTGGTAACCAGCCGCGCGTTTTCGATGGCCAGGGCAGTCTGATTCGCCAGCGTTGCTAGCAGCGCTCGCTGCTTTTCACTAAAATCCCGCCGCTCATAACTATAACAGTTAAGAACGCCAATCACACGGTCTCGCACGCTAAGAGGGACGGACAGCAAGGAGATGAATCCTTCTTGCGTCGCCAACTCCGGGCGCAAATAGCGAGGTTCTTGGCGCAAGTCAGGAATGTACATGGCCTGCCCAGTCTGGGCTACAAGACCAGTGACACCCTGCCCCAAAGGCAGTGGCGGCTGTTGGCGATAACTTTGGCTGGCGCGCCTGGCCGAGCGCATCTCTAGTTGCTTTTCAGCCTCATTGAGCAAGAAAATGGCACAGACGGCCGTTTCCATAGTCTGCGCCGCCATCTCAGTAACCACATCCAAAATTTCATCCAAATACTGCGGCGAAGTAACCACCTCACTCAGCGTAGCCAAAGCGTGCAGTTCACTAATTTGCCGTTTCTGATCATCATACAATTGTGCCTTTGCCAGAGCGCCTGCGGCTAATTCTCCGATTAATGAAAGAAGATCTATCTCGCTATCCGAAAATTCATGTCGTGCCAAAGTTTGTACATTTAAGGCCCCAATTACCCGTTCCTCAATTCGCAAGGGAATAGCCAACAAAGAGTGAAATTGCATCTCCAATGTCTCGTCCACCCGCTTGAAGCGCGGGTGCTGTTGCGCATCTGTGGCGAAAACTGGTGCATTCAACTCAATGGCATAACCGGTCATCCCCTCCCCCACAGCAAGCGTTGCCCGGCCCAAGGCCCGCCGAGCCAGCCCTGTAGTAGCCCGCAGCCGTAGTTGACGGCCGTCCGGATCCAACAGATAAATAGTACACGAATCCACATCCATTACTTCCGTAGTCTTACGGGCAATCAAATCCAACGTAGTGTCTAAGTCCCAAGCAGCACTCAACGCCCGCGCAATCTCACGCAACGCTGTAACCGCTTGCGGTCTGGCTGATGTCGTCATCCCATGCACACACCTATTCTACGTGAAAAAGCCCACCTTGGGCACACAGCAAGCCGCGCACAAGGTGGGCCGTTAAAAGTTAGCCCTCAGTCTTCACCCACTAACTAGATACCATAGTACAACAAAAACTCGTACGGGTGCGGGCGCAAACTTACCGGACCAATTTCTTCGTGACGCTTATAATGAATATAAGCGTCCAACAAATCCTTAGTGAAAACACCCCCCTCCAACAAAAACGCCTGATCCGCTTCCAGCGCATCCAAAGACTCATTTAGTTTCCCCACCGTCATCTGCACCTTGTCAATATTTTCATCCTCAAACAAGTCCATGTCTGCCGGATCACCTGGATCAATCCGGTTCTTAATGCCATCCAAACCAGCCATAAGCATCGCCGCAAAAGCCAGGTACGGATTAGCCGCCGGATCAGGGCAGCGGAACTCAACACGCTTGGCCTTAGGGGAGTGCGAATACATAGGAATACGCACAGCTGCCGAGCGATTGCGCGCCGAATAAGCCACCACGACCGGCGCCTCGTACCCAGGAACCAGCCGACGATACGAATTGGTTGTGGGCGCCACAATCGCCAGCAAAGCATTAATATGCTTTAGAATGCCACCAATATAATAGAGCGCCATCTGGCTCAACCCAGCGTAAGCATCCCCAGCAAACAAGGGCTTACCATCTTTCCACAAGCTCTGATGCGTGTGCATGCCCGAGCCATTATCCGCAAATATTGGTTTAGGCATGAACGTTACGGTTTTGCCGTGAGCTTTGGCCACATTTTTGACAATATATTTATATAGCTGCACTTTATCCGCCATGGTCACCATCTGATCATACTTCATATCAATTTCACACTGACCAGCAGTACCCACTTCATGATGGTGTACTTCCACATTGAGACCAGACTCAATCATCACCCGCACCATCTCCGAGCGTAAGTCCTGCAATGTGTCAAAAGGAGCGACCGGAAAATATCCCCTTTTATGCGGCACAGAGTGGCCAAAACCAAAAATACCAGAATTCCAGGGGCCTTCAACACTATCTACCTGGTAGGCAGAAGAATACTCACCGGCCGAATACTTCACCTGATCAAACACAAAAAACTCGGCTTCGGGGCCGAAATAAGCAGTGTCCGCAATCCCGCTGGCCTTTAGATATTCCACCGACTTCTGGGCAATATAACGCGGATCACGCGAGTATGGCTCCCGGGTAATCGGGTCAAAAACATTGCATACCAGGCTCAAAGTCGGCATGGTGCAGACAGGATCGACAATAGCCGTAGATGGATCGGCCAACAAAATCATGTCGCTGGCTTCAATACTCTGAAATCCCCGAATGGACGAGCCATCAAAGCCCATTCCTTCATTAAAAGCCGTATCTGGATCAAACTCCTCTACAGGCATGGAAAAGTGCTGCCACTGACCAAAAACATCAGTAAACTTCACGTCAACAATCTTTATACCTTTCTCTTCAATAAACTGCATCACATCGTGGGGAGTCTTCATTGTTTTCATCTCCTTAAAAAATTATTTTGTACCCCGTGGCTCTTACTTGACCACTAAAGCAAAAAACGCCTTTGCCACAGACAAAAATCTGTTAGCAAAGGCGTCCTGGCCTTCAAATAAAATATTTTATTTTTGCTCACCATAGCGAACCCTTTAATGTTACAGGAACACACCAAGTGAATCAATACATGATTATATCACAATTACTGTCAGTTATTTTGTGCAAACTGCCTAATTCATTCACTTAGGCTAGATTTTTTCGTCAAATTTGCCACAAACCACAACTTATGCGACGATAGGCAGCCATCATGACCAACGACCTTGCCGGCTTCAAAATCGGCCACGCCACTGATACCTCATTCCACACAGGCTGCACTGTCATTCTCTGCCCAGAACAAACTGTGGGCAGCGCCGATGTGCGGGGACCAGCCCCTGGCACCCGGGAAATTGGCCTGCTAGCGCCAGACAAGCCGGTGCATTACGTTAATGCGGTGGTGCTTACCGGCGGTAGCGCTTTTGGCCTGGCGTCTGCCGATGGTGTTATGCGCTATTTGGCGACCAAGGGCATCGGCCACTATACGCCAATTCGCCCTATTCCCATAGTGCCTGCTGCTGTGGTTTTTGACCTGGGTTTCAGCCGTGGGAAGCGCTTTCCTGACGCAGAAATGGGTTATGCGGCATGCCTGGAAGCCGGAGATGGCACAATTGCCCAGGGCAATGTGGGCGCCGGAGCTGGGGTGACGATAGGGAAGTGGGGCGGGTTTATGCATATGATGAAAGGGGGCTTTGGGCTGGCTAAAGTGTTTGTAGAGGAGTGCATGGTTGCCGCCGCAGTCGTAACCAATTCTGTAGGTGACGTCCTTAATGGCGACGGCACGGTGCTGGCGGGAGCACGCCGGCTGGCTGGTGGCTGGTTAGTAGATGATTACCCGCTACGGTTTGTAACGGCGGAACAACTGCCACCAGCCATCACCAATACTACTCTGGTGGTGGTGTTTACCAATGCGCGGTTTACCGTGCCTGAGGTAAACCGACTGGCGCAACGTGCCCATGACGGCATGGCTTTGGCCATTAACCCCGTTCATGCCACCCACGATGGAGACACTGCTTTTGCCCTGGCTTCCGGTTTGGTGGACGCACCTTTCGATCTGGTAGCGAATATGGCGGTGACGGCCGTAGCTGATGCTATTCGCAGCGCTGTCCGTCACGCCGCTTCCCTGTCTGGGGTTCCTGGTTTGGCAAAGTCGTAACGCCGCGAAATAAAAGAAGGTATGAACCAAGATGACTGCAAAAATTATCACCGTCTTTGGTAGCTCTGCTCCCCAACCAGGCAGCTCGGCTTATGAGCAAGCGTGGCATGTGGGGCAACTTCTGGCCGAGGCTGGCTTTGCTGTAGCTACCGGCGGCTATGGGGGAACGATGACGGCCGTTTCCCAGGGCGCGGCAGAAGCGGGCGGCCACGTCATCGGCGTCACCTGCGAGCAGATTGAGCAATTCCGGTCCGGTGGGGCAAACCGCTTTGTGGCTGAGGAAATTCGCTACCCCACTCTGAGAGAGCGATTGCTGCACCTGGTGATCCACAATGCAGGTATGATCACCTTGCCTGGTGGCATTGGAACATTATCTGAAATGGCCCTGGCATGGAGCTTTTTGCAAGTGGGTGAAATCAGCCCACGCCCGCTGGTACTGCTGGGGGACATGTGGCCTCCCGTGGTAAATGGCGCCCTGTCAGGTGGCTATGTCTCTGTCGCCCACTACAAACTACTGGCTTTTGCCGATACGCCAGAAGCCGCCGTTGCCCTCGTAATCCATTGGCCTGGCGATTTTTCTAAGGACTAACGATTATTTTTTCCCAACCGCTAGATTCAGGAAATAGATGCCAGACATTGCCGTCACTGGCTTGAAGATAAGTGTGATTATATTTGACCAGAGTCGTCCATTGGATTACGGTGCCGAACCCTACTTCTGGCTCTGTTGCCCAACCCAATCGCTCCCGCACCATCTCATTTTCACACCAGAGATAGCCAAAGCCACGGACTGGATGGAGCTTGCCCTCTGGGGGCGGCCCTAGATCGCAAATTGGGTCACCATTCCAACTATCGCTAAATGTGCTTACTTTGGGGTACAGGGTGTCCGCAAACAGCACAATGATATTATCCAACGTGCCAACCCAAATCATGACACCGCCCTCAAACAACTGCTCAGCGGCAGGAGAAAAAACAGGCGCAGTAGGGCAGCCACCAAGCGGTGGGTCAAAAAACCAGGTATCCGGACAGATGACGGTAATGGTCACCCCTGCCGCCACGTGGTTGCCAGTGACGGAATTGAACGCATCCAGCATAAAAAGAATGGGGTTTCGTTCCCAATCAGGAACGATATGGGTGTGAATGCCGCTGGCGGGTAGGCCTTCCCACCACTCCGCTGGACGGTAATCCCAGAAACGGGTAAGTACAATCTGGTCTGCTCCGGTAACTTCCCAAGTTAGCGTGACAGTTTGGCCAGGATCAGCATGGTCTGGGGCCACTTGAAAAGAGAGGATGATTGGTTCAGAAGGTTTGGCTATAAGTGGCAGATAGGCAAAATTCTCTACCGTTTGCTGAAGGGTGTTTTGTGCAACCACGGCCGTGGTTGCCAGCAATAAAACCACCAACACCCCTAAAGGCCAAAACCGTCGCCGATTCATGACAGCCTCCTTGGGAACCGAATTGTCCCCTAGTAGGAACCGACGGGCACAGTGTGGGCAGCGTGTTAGAATGAAAACTTATTTTCAGTATAGAATACTTCAAAACGCTTTCCATTAAAGAGATGTGAAATAGAAGGGTCACCAAGCTCACCTCCAATTTTCTCTCAGGCAATTTTACGGCCGTAACTTTTCGCGGAAAAAGTCTGTCATACGCGTGTATACCGTCACCCGATTTTCAAACTTCAAGACGTCGTGACCTTCGTCAGGAAAAAGTAGGTAGTCCACCTCTTTACCCAAACCTTGCAATTCCTCAACCAACTCGCGCGATTCTTGTTCAATAACCCGCGGGTCGTTTTGCCCCTGTACCACCAACAAAGGGCATTGAATCTGGTGAATGTAGGTGCGCGGTGAACGCTCCTGTAAGAAAGGCTGCTCCGTCTCCGGGTCACCCACCATCGCTTTCATAAAAGGTTTCCAGGTTTCTGGCACCCGCTGGGCAAATTTCGTCAAGTCGTAGGGGCCAAACATATCCACAGCCGCTGCCCACAACTCCGGATGGCGACCAGCCAAAGTAAGAGTCATGAAACCACCGTAAGAACGACCCACAACGCCGGCACGGCTAACATCCAGGCGCTCGTCCTGGGGAAGCACCTCCGTCATGGCGTAGACGTGGTCTAGCCGGTCTTGCCCGCCCCAGTCGCGCACAACCCGCTTCATGTATGCAAAGCCGTATCCGGTACTGCCGCGCACATTGGGTACAAAAACGGCAAAGCCATTGAGGGTGAGGAATTGGATGAAAGGCATGGAAAACCAGGCAAAGTCGGGCCGTTCCTGACTTTGTGGGCCGCCGTGGACGTAGTAGATTAACGGCCATCTCCCCCCAAACCCTAACCGTTCTGCCGGCAAGTAAAGTCGGGCAGATATGCGTAGCCCGTCATAAGAGATAAAGGAGGCGTCTTCTCCTGCAGACAGCAAGTCCGGGGCTATACCCAACACGCGCTCATCAGTATGCCGTTGAATCTGGTCTCGCGCCGTACCCCCAATGGTGTAGAGCTGGGTCGGTGAGGTAGCGGTAGAAAAGGAAAGGGCAAAGCGGTCCCCTGCTTCATCATAAGTCACCGATTCTAGCACGCCGTTGGTCAGTTCCCCCGCACCGCACAACAAATGGACCAGGTTCATCGTCCAGGTAGATTCGTCTAATTCGCCTTCATACAGCCAGGTGCAGCCGTCTATGTTGAACTGTACCATGTACCGGTGACCGGTAAGGTGCTCTAACTCTTCCAGCTCCCCCACCCCGTTGTGCCGGATGCCGTGCAGTTTGATGGGTGTGATGTTTGTAGGGTCACTGAAGGGCATGTAGGCCAGGCTATAACTGTCGTCGAAGAGAATGCTAGAAAAGATGAGGCCCTGTCCATTGGCGGCAAAGTGGAGGTTGCTTACGGCCGTTGCCTCGGCCTGTTGCCCCGCCTGCCGTTGGGCCAGCGTGACACCATAAAAATGTTGCGGCGTTTTGTCGGCGCGGCTGGCCCGGTAAAGCACCGAATCCCCCACGCCAAATTGCTCCGCCAGGATGAACTGGTCATTGCTTTCGTTAACGCCCACAGGAAACATGCCGAACTTGCCCTCACCAATCTTTTCCAGTGTGCCAGTGGCCAACTCGGCCAGATAGGAGGTGAAAAGTGATTCGCGGCGCGATTGGGCAATGAAATAGACGCTGTTTTGCGCTAGCTTTTCCCCAACTGCCATCACACTGTGATGGGGAAACACCTCCCGAAAGGGGAATTCTGGATAACCACCCGCCAGGGGAATGAGGGCCGGCTGATAATTTTCATCGCCATCCTGGTCAATCATGACCAGAATTTGCCCCAGATCGGGGAAAACAATGAAGGAGCGACCTTCAATGAGGTGCGGGTTTTGCAGGGCGATGTTGCCCGGCAGCAAGGGTTGGGGCACACTGCCACCCAGTTTCATGACATAAAGGCTGTTACGGCCGTTCAGATTGCTGATGAAGTATATCTGGTCACCAACAACCTGCGGCGTCAAAAACAGCCGGGCTGATAGAAACGATTCAATCCGAAACATGAGAGGATCTCCTTTTGGGAAATATTGGCAGCGCAGTCGCTCGCTACCGGCTACGCCCCTGAGCATCATAAACGGGGAAAAAGGCCAGCGTCAGATTATAAGACTGGCTCTGAAACATGGTTTCGTTGCTTTCGGAAAGGGTCTGGTATTCCTGTAATAGCGCATCAAGACGGCCGTATAGTTCCCTAGCCTGCTCTTCCGACAAATGAAAGTTAGCCCGCAGTAGGCTTCCTTTTTGCGGCTGGCCCGTTTCCTTTAAATTTGCCAACCCAGCGCGAATGCTCTGTTCAATCTCCCGCTGGGCCATGGCAAAGAACGAGTGTAGCAGGGCTTCCACTCCACCCCTCTCAGCATCACTGGGCGACAACACCTTCTCGTCCAGCACAAATTGACGGGCCACAGCCTGATATTGTTTCTCGATTATGCCGGACACAATTTGAGTGTCCACTACCTGGATAAACCCTTTGTCCTCCAGCAAATTAACGTGGTAATACAGCTTGGTTGGTGGCAGGTCCAATTCGGTTGCTAGCTCTTTCACAGTTCTCACCCGCTTCAACCGTTCCAGCAGTTGCAGTCGGAGTGGATGCGCCAGGGTTTTTAGCCCTTCCAGGTTAGCGATCTTAAACTCTTCCAACATTTCGACACAATCCCATTTGCTTCAATTTAATCATTTTAATAAATTTGAATGGTTGAGAGAAGTTTAACCAGAAACGGCCGTCCTGTCAAACACAAAAATAGCTATTCTTTTCAGGCAACGGCCGTTTCTGGAACCTTCTCGGCCAGCCAATCCAGCATCACCTTTACTGCCAGCCCCATATTGCCCACTTGGCAATGATTCTGCGCCTCGTCCGCCCGCGTAAAGACCCGCGCCGTCAGCGACCTGGCCTGGCGCAGCGCCGCCACCTGCAAATGATGCAGCTTCATAGGGATAAAGTGATCTTCTTCGCCAGTCAAAATCAACACATCCTGCCGCACCTGCGTTGATTGCAAATTGGTCTCATTAAACGCCAACAGGGCCTGGCTGGCCTCAAAGACGCTCTTCTGCTGGGTGATGTACATCAGGTTATCAATACCCCACTTTTCCTGCGGCAGCATTTTCATCTTCCAGCTAGAAAGGGCATTGAACAGCCCCTTGTGGGTCATCAGCCAGCGGGCAAAGCTCGCCACCGGCGGCGGCGGGATTTTCATATAATCGTAGGCAATGCTAGAAGCAATCACGCGCTGAATACGCGGCTCGTTGGCCGCCGCCCGGAAGCAGAGCCAGCCGCCCATAGAAATGCCAAGCCAGGTCACATCCTCCAGGCCGAAATGATCCAGAATGGCCTTCGCCGGGAGTTCCCAACGGTAATCAATGGGCAGGTTGTATTCTTTGAGCGGCGCGCCCTGGCCCGGTCCATCAAACATCACCACGTCATAGCCATCGCGGGCAAAGGCATAGCCAATAGACACCAGCTCTTCGATGAAAGAATCAAAGCCGCCATGCATGACAACATGACCGCGCCGCGCCGCGCCCTGCGCTGGCAGGGTGAAACCGGTAAGGGCCGCCCGCTCGTAAGGAATTTTGAAGCGCTGCAGCGGTTCGCCGGCCATCAGCTCATCGTAAAAGAGGGTGACGAATTTGTCGTAGAGCCGTTTTTTGTCCGGGTCACTGGGGTGGGCAAAGAATTCAGCCGCACGATAGAGGAAGGTTCCATCCATGAGCCGCCCCTCGGCCAACGCTTTGTCGGCCAGGCGGATCATTTCCGGCTTCCAATCGTCCAGACCGCGAATAGCTTGCCCGGCCTGGCGCATATCTTCCAGGCGCACGTAGCCCAGGGAATGCCAGCGGTTGAGCTGGTAGTCAATGATTTTGGTCTTATGCAGATTGTAATACCCAATCGGAAAGGTGAACTGTTTCATGATTATTATCCTCCGTTTTTAGTGTCAGGCGGCGTTATCGCCGGGTCGTTGGCCGGCGGGTAACGCCGCAAAATTGAGAGCAGCAGCGGCACCAACGAGGCCCAATCCTGAAAATAGTGGACGGTGTCGCTGGGAATGTGCCGCAGTTGGCCACGCCAACGAATCTGGCCATCCTCTGTAAATTCTGACCAGACTCGCAAAGTAAACAATTGAGAAGGCGGTATTTGCGCCATGCATAACCTCCACGGTTCACCAGGCCAGTTTCTGCGGTGAACCAGCGCCCATAGGATAGACAATCAAGCGTTTCGCAGTCGTTTGGCTAAACGGCCGTTGCCAAACGCCGGGCCAAACGATTTACGAACGCGCTATCTGCTATGGTGGCGCCACACCGGTTTCCTTATCCCAATTTAGCATTACAGGAGAAACTCATGTCTCGTCAATTTCGTTTAACGCGTATGCAATCTGCTTCAATCCTATGGTCTGGCCTGACGGCCGTTGTCTTCTTTATCATTCTGGTCTCGGTCTGGCAGCCTGCTGTACCGGCAGCCCGCGTGTACGCCGCGCCCGCAGCCTCCCTGGCCTACAGCACCTACCTCGGCGGCGATGGCGTGGACAAAAACAAAGGCATCGCTCTGGACAGCGCCGGTAACATTTACGTCATCGGCGAAACAGGCTCAGACAACTTTCTCGGCTCCGGGCTATCTGTCACCGGTTCTTCCGACATCTTCGTCGCCAAGTTCAACCCCAGCGGCAGCACCCTGCTCTACCTGACCCTCATTGGCAGCAGCAGCTCTGACACGCCGCTGGCTGTCAAAGTAGACGGCGGCGGCAACGTCTACGCTACCGGCCTGGTCTTCGCCGACGACTTCCCCACCCACAATGCCCTCTGGCCCACGCGCCCGCACTATTCCAACAACGGCGTCCTCTTCAAGCTCAACAGCAATGGCGACCTGGCATACAGCACCTACCTACCCCTGGACGTATTCGACGCCCGGCACAACCTGGCCGTAGACGCCGCCGGTAATGCCTTTGTCACCGGCACAGCCTTCCGCGGCGAAATGAGCAACCAGATGGGCCTGTTGCAAATCAGCCCCAATGGCGGGCAGCTCTTGCTGGAAGAGTACGTGGGCGGGCCGGATTCGGATAAGGGCACGGCCGTTGCCCTCGACCCCCACGGCAACATCTACCTCACCGGCATCACCGCCGGCGGCGATGCCTTCCCCGTCACCGCCAACGCCCATCAGCCGGTCTGCGGCGACATTTTCTACAACCGGCGCAGCTATTGTTATCAGGATGGCGTGATTGTCATCCTCAATCCTGCCGGGCAAGTCACTTACAGCAGCCATCACGGCGGCAGCTTCACCGACGAGCCGCAGACCATCGCCGCCGACGGGCAGGGCCGCGTCCTCATCGCCGGGAACACCGCATCCGGCCAATTCCCCCTGGCCCAGGCGCTGCAACAAACCTGCCCGCTGGACCCCGTCGCCAACGACTGTCGCGCCGCGAGAGGTTTTGTCAGTCTGCTGCAACTAGACGCTGGCGGCGCCAACCTGGTCTATTCCACTTATCTGGGCGCAGCGGAGACGAACAGCTCTAACGTCGTCACGGCTGCCGCCCTGGACAGTGTTGGGCAAGCGACGGTGATTGGCTACACTAACGGCCGTTCCTTCCCCACCGCCGATCCCGTCCAGGCGCAGCTCAACGAGAGTTTTTGCACCACCCTCGGTTCCCAACGCCTCTGCTTCGACGCCTTTGTCGCCACTTTCACCCCCACCGGCGGCCTAGCCTTCAGCAGCTACTTGGGCGCCACCTTTGACGAATACCCCTACGGGCTAACCCTCAGCGGCAGCAGCATTTTCGTCACCGGCTTAACAGAGGCCCATGACTTCCCGACCACCGCCAACGCCTTCCAATCAGCCAACCAGGTGGGCGACGATGGCTTCATCGTCAGGATTGGGGGCGGCAGCGCGCCTCCTCCACCCCCTTCTGGTGACCATGTTGTCTTTTTACCGGTAGTTTTGCGTTAGTTAATGACTATGGGAAAGGGTGTGACCAGAAGGATTACTGCAGGCCGCACCCGATCCACTCAATTGGAGATAAATCATGAACCGTCAACCTTCACTTAAAATCAAACTCATTCTGTTAAGCGTGCTGCTCCTTCTCAGCGGGTTGAGCGTGGGCGCACAAGGCGCACTGCCGGCAACGGCCGTTTCCAGCCAAACAGCAGCTCTCGACCACCACATCTTCCTGCCCCTGACAGCCCACAACAGCGGCGGCGGCGACCAGCCCGCCAACGACCTGCGCATCTACGCCTACAGCGACGCGGCCGTGATCCAGCCCAATGAAATGTTGCAGCCCATCCTCGTGGCGCAAAAGCCCCTCATCTGCCAGCCCAAAGCCGCCCCGCACAGCCTGACACTGTCCCAGGCGCTGCAAAATGGCTGGGATTACCTGGCGCAGCGTGTTGGCCCCGCCAATCTGGCCGCTTTCCGCGCCGCGCCCGACTTTGACACCCCGGCCAAAGCGCAGGCCTTTGCTCTGGCCGCTCTGGCCGACAACCGCCCCGATGGCGCCCTGGCAGCCCTGCTGCACGCCCACGACCTCGATCCGCAGTCAGCCATCGTCTTGGTCAATGCCGCCGGTGTGTTCACCACCCTGAACCAACCAAACGAAGCCCTGGCTTTGCTGGAAGCCGCGGCGGCCCTGCCCGGCCCCATGGAGACGCCCATGGGCATTCCCGGCGAAGAACTGGCGGTCAACAACCGCGGGTATGCTTTGTTGCAACTGGCACAGTGGGCCGAAGCGGAAGCTGTGTTGCGGCCGTTGGCCGAAAGCGCCAGCGAACTATCTGAAGCCCGGCTTAATCTCTCCCAGGCGTTGTTGTGCCAGGATGAAGAGGAAGAAGCCGTGTACTTTTATCGCCTCGGTTCCCGCCGCATGATGTGGGACGTGGCCGAATATGGTGAGGAAATTGAAGGCATCCGCCCGCCCGTTGAACTGACGCTGAACCGGTCGGCAGGCAAGCTGTTTACCCTGCCGCCGTTGGGCGTCATGCACAATCCGGGGCAGGCTGAGGCGGTCTGGCAGCACCTCAATGGCTTGATTGACGAGAGTATTGCCCGCTCAGATGAGCTAAATGACCTGATTGAGGCGAATGCGGAGCTGCGTGCGGAACGGCCGTTACCCGGCCCATTGACCCTGGCGCGCTTTAGCAACATCTACATCACCGCCCTGCGCGCCCAATACGAACCCGACATCCAGGCGCTGTACCAGGCCGCCGCCGACCAGGAAACCGCCCTGATCGACCTGGAAAACGGCCAAACCGAAGAGTGGTTGGAACTGGCCGACCTCTTCCCAGATTGGGGTGCATACATCTCAGCCTGCCGCAGCACAGTCACTGGCCACCTGAGCGTCTGGCTCAGCGAGTACTTCCAATTTGAAGAGCTGCTGGAGCAGTACACCACCGCCAAATACGCTGCCATGACCGGCGCAGCCGCCCACTTCGCCGATCCGCTTAACCACGAGTATGTCTCGCTGTCCATTGAGCATGACATGGAAACGGACATCGCCTGGCGGCTGCACACGCTGCAAAGATATGCGGGGACCATCTGGGTGCGCTGGTCCTATTGTGAAGGCATCGTCGAAAACACCCAGGCAGAGCAGAGTGAGCCAGCCTTCGAGCGCGCCGCCCAGTGCCCCGCCGCCCTGACGCGCAACAAGGTGGGGCTAACGTTAATCCCCGGCGTGCTGCAGCTGCGGGTGAACTGTGAAGTCGTGGAACTGGAAGCCAACACCCCCGGCTGGCTGGGCATCTTTGGGCAGGTATCGGTGGATCTGCGCAACAAAACGACAACTGTGTTTGTCGGCGGCAAAATTTCCAGCCCATCTGGCGCGAACACCATCGCCGTCAATGAAGGGTTTTACGTAACCGTTAATGAAGGCGGCCTCAAAGACCTGGGCATGAAGGTAAGCAGCAGCGTAGACGTGGGCGTCGGTCAGTTTGTGGGCGTCATAGACGGTCCAAGCGTCGAGCTGGGCGTCGCCGGCGCCATTGAATATTGGAACAGCGGGCCAACACCCTGACGGTTGCTGGTCAGAGACCTGGCAGGCTGTGATGGCCTGTCAGGTCTGCTCTCTGGCCAGAGCAAGGGCTTCGTCCAGGGAAAGCTGTTGGCCGGCGCGCCAGGCGGCGGCAAAAGCGTCGTCGCCCACGGCCGTTTTCACGGCCAACCGGGTCTGCTCTGTAGCCTGCTGGTGGAGGAGCGGCGGGATTGCGCCCACTTTCTGCCGAATGGCGTCGGCGGCGGCCAACAGGTGAATGGCCGGGAACGGCCGTTCACCCCGCCGGGCCAACTCCGCCAATCCCTCAAACACCGCTGCGCTGCCCAGGCTGTTATGCACCTGGTGGTGCAGATCCAGGCTGTCACGGAAATGGTCTGCCGCTACCGCTGGCTGGTCCATATCCAGCGCTAGCCAGCCCTGAAAATACAGATTGGCCGCCAACCCCTGCCGGTTATTCATTTCAGTTAGCAGCGCCCGCCCCTCCGCCAGCGCCAGCTGCGCCTGCTCAAACTTTTCCAGGTAACGCAGCCCATTTGCCTGCACGCCCAGCAGCAAAGCTGTGCCTACCACGTGCCCTTGCTCCCGCGACAGCACCAGACCTTCATCCAGCACGGCCACCGCCTGCGCCGCCCTCCCCTGGTACAAACAGGCAGCGCCCAAATTCAGGTAGGCGCTGACCATCCCTTTGACGTCGCCGAAAGCACGATGGATCGCCATACTTTCCCGGGAATAGGCTTCAGCTTCTGCAAATTGACCGGCGGTAGAGGTGACAAAACCGAGGTTATTCAACGCCCTGGCAATGCCCGCCTGATCTTCTTCCTGGCGGTAAAGGTCCAGACTTTGTTGCAAATAGGTGCGCGCCGCGGGCAAAAGGCCCAAATTCCCGGCCAAAAGCCCGGCCTCGATGTAGACTGCCGCCAGCACCGTGGCAGGCAACGCGGGGATTTGCGCGGTTTGTTCTGCGTGGGATAGCAGCGTTTCTAACCACTCCAGCCCTTCGCGCAGGTAGCCACGCCACCACCAGTAAAATCGTAGGGCGCTGCCCAGGCGCAGCCCAAGTTCTATCTGATTGGCTTGTAAAGCCCAACCAAGGGCTGCGCGGAAATTGTCTACTTCCTGGTCAATGGTGCGGAACCAGGCCAGACTGTTCTGGTTTTGTAGTTCTTCATACGATTGGGTTGCCAGCCGCAAAAAGTAGGCAGCGTGGGCCGCCTGGGCAACCAGAAAGGCATCTGGTTGTTCTTGCAGATGGGCTGTGGCATATTGGCGCACCAGGTCGTGCATGTCATAACGGCCGTCGCCCACCCGGTTCACCAGCGCCCTATCCACCAGCGAAGACAATACCGGCAGCCCGGCGTTAGCCACCGCCTGGGCCGCTGCCCGCGAAAACCCGCCGCGAAACAGCGCCAAATGGCTGCACGCCGCCTGCTCGGCGCTGCTGAGCAACTGCCAGGAGTAATCAAACACGGCTCGCAGGCTGCGCTGCCGTTCGGGCAGGTGGCGGTGGCCGGTGGAAAGGAAGTCGAGGTCGCGCTCGATTTCGGCCACAATCTCGGCGCAGCTTAAAACGCGGACCCAGGTGGCCGCCAGTTGTAGCCCCAGCGGCATGCCGCCCACCAGTTGACAAATACGGGTCACGGCCGTTTCATCCTCCTCTGTCAGCACAAATTGATGGGTAACCCGCTGGGCTGCCTGCACAAAAAGCGCCACGCCGCCGTTATCCGCCAGCGGGGACGTGCCATTGGGCAGTGGGAAGCCGTGCAAGGTAAATACCCACTCTTCGGGCAGTTCCAGGGGCTGCCGCGAAGTGACCAGCAGTCTGAGACCAGGCGCCTCCGCCAACAAATCGGAGAGCATGGCAGTGTCCGCCAGCAAATGCTCCATGTTGTCTAGCACCAGCAGCATCTCTTTGGCTTGCAAATGGGCAATGAGCTGCGCCCGGTGGTCGGCCAGGTCAGACAAGGGGAGGGCAAGGCGGGCGGCGATGGCTTGGGCGATGAGGTGCCCGGCGTGAACGGGGGTCAGGTCTACAAAGGCGGCTCCGTGGGCAAAAACAGGCTTGTGGCCCACGGCCGTTTGCAGCGCCAGCCGCGTTTTGCCCATGCCTCCCGGGGCCACAATGGTCAGCAAGCGACAAGCCGGATCGGCCAGTCGCTGGGCAATTTGCGCCAGTTCTGCATCCCGGCCAATAAAGGGGGTGGCGGGCGTGGGCAGGGGTAACGGCCGTGCCGCCGTAGTGGACGGCGTAGAGGCGGGAGGTTCAAGGCGGGCCAACTGTTGGTAAGCGTCTTGAGTCGCCGGGCCAGGTTCTACGTCCAGTTCGCGGCGCAGGGTGGCGGCGCACTGCTCATATACCCGGCGCACCCCGGCGCGGTCGCCGCTGAGGGCGTGCAGGCGCATTAACTGGACGTAGGCCGGTTCATCCAGGGGGTCTTGCTGGATCAGCCGTTGGGCATACCGGGCGGCAGCGCGATACGCTTGCTGTGTTTCCAGCAGGGCGATGAGCTGTTGCAAGGCGTTGAGATAGGTCTGGCGCAGTTCCTCGCGCAGGGGAACAATCCAGTCGTCGTAATTGTCGGGGAGTAAGTCGCCCTGGTACACCTGAACGGCCGTTTCCAGGTGACCTCTCTTTTCTGCCCCATCCGCCGCGGCGCTGGCGGCGGCAACGGCCTCAGTCAGAGTGGCCACGTCCAGGGCATAAGGTGCACCAGAGCGCCAGCTTAATGTGGAAAAGGTGGCCTCAAGAAACCTCTCTGCTTCCGGCAAGGTTTGGCGGAGGTTGTGTAACACGTTGCGCAGATTGGTGCGGGCCTGGCTGTCGCTGGAATCGGGCCAAAGGGTAAAGGCAAGCTGTTGACGGGAAACGGCCGTATGACGGTGCAGCAGCAAATAAGCCAGCAAGGAAACGGGCCGGTCGGCGCTCAGTTGCGGCACCGGTTCACCACAGTACGTCAGATTAAATTGTCCCAACAATGAAATGACGAGCGAAGGTGGCGTCACGGTCAATCACCTCGAAAAAAGATCCGTTGTCAGCCAACAGAATAAGTTTAGGCAAGGTGATATTATTCCGCAAGTAGGAGTTTTTTATGTCAGTCAATCAGGGTGCAAACGAAAAATAGACAGATCCGGCGATTGTGTAATAATCTGACTCAGAGTATAAGGAACGGCCGTGGACATAAACATATAAGGTAATCCAGTCAAATAATGGAACATTCGGCAAATCTTTACAGTGCCATTCTCTTCATCGCATCTTTAACCTCAATAACGGTGCTATTGCTAATCTGGCATCGCCGCAGCGCCCCTGGCAGTAAGGCTATCATTGTTTTTCTGGCGGCCATGGCCTGGTGGAGCACAACCTATGCCTTATTTTGGGCCGGTTTTTACCCATCTCGCCCCTTCTGGCTAGACGCCACTTATCTGGGGGCCGTGGTTGTCATCCCCGCTTTTTTAGTTTTCGTGCTGCAATTTAGTAACCGGCAAGGTTGGTTAACCCGTCCACTCTTTGCCTTTATGGGTATCATGGCCGGTCTCACGGTTATCCTGTTGTGGACGGATCCCTGGCATGGGCTGTTTTTCGCCGGAAAGAGAACGGCGTCAGATAGCAGCTTCTTTTTCGGTGGGCCGTGGTTTTGGACTTTCATCACCTATTCTTATAGCTTCTTCCTGCTGGCAATTGGGTTGCTGGCAAAAAGCTGGTTCGCAGTGCAGGGAATATACCGTCGTCAAATTGAACTAATTCTTCTGGCGGCCTTTATTCCCTGGCTGGCAAACCTCCTCAGCCTGTTGGATTTGAACCCTTTACCAGGGCTGGATTTAACGCCTCTGGCCTTTACCATGACCGGTAGTATTATTGCGATAACGCTGTGGCAGTATCGCTTTATGGATGTGGTTCCTATTGCCCGTGACAAGCTCATCGAAAACCTGAGTGATGCCATCATGGTGCTGGATAACCAAAACCGCGTGGTAGATGTAAACCCGGCCTTTACAAAGCTTGCTTCCACAAATGCAGCCGATCTGATTGGGGAAAATGTGGAAAACATGCTGCCCGATTGGACTTCATTTCTTGCTGACCTGGTGGATAATCAACTAGTGGAACAAGAAACCACGCTGCCAGGAGATTCGACCCGCTATATCAACGTACGGCTTTTTGGCCTGAAGGATAGGCAACAAAACATACAGGGAAAATTGCTAGTCCTTAGAGATATTACAACCCGGAAACAGCTTGAGGAAGAACGGGAGAATTTAATTGACACGCTGCAAACTGCATTGGGGCAGGTTAAAACCTTGCGCGGCTTATTGCCTATTTGCGCCAACTGTAAAAAGATCCGGGATGATCAGGGGTATTGGCAAGATGTGGCCGTGTACGTCCGCGACCATACTGAAGCGGAGTTTAGCCATGGTATTTGTCCGGATTGTCTGAAGGGTCTGTATCCGGAAATTTATGGCAAATCGAAGTAGTTTTTTGCCGTAAATCCGGTCGATTTCCACGGTTAAACCGGGTAGGGACCTTCCCCTGAAAAAGTAGTGTTTACTTGCCTGTTGGAAGCCTTGGGACTCTGGCAAAGTTTCTGCGGAAGAATTTCTCCCGAAGAAATTAGTAATTCTTACTGCTTTGGGGCCATCCTTTTCTGCTTACTCACCTCCGCGACCGGCCCACAGAGAACGGCCGTCCTCATCCCGCAACGCCACCTCCCGGCCATTCTCCTCATTGTGCATCGAAACAATCTCAAAGCCCCCTGTGGTCATGTAACCTGTCAGTGAAATGCGGTCGCCCACTTCCGCAGTAAACCCTTGTTCTTGAGCGTAGTTCCAGGCGGCGCGGCGGGCGCGGGCCTGGGTACCATCCTCTAGCTCCAGCCACAGGCCATTGCTGCGAATAGCCGTAACGGTGGCCCCGGCCGTTTCCCACTTGTCCGGTGAAGACCCATTATCTGCTGCGGAGTTGGCTGCCCCGGCATCGTTATTAGCAGTTTGGGCCAGCCGGTCGCGGGTGCGATTGAGGCCACCAATCACCAGCAGTAACGCTATGAAACCCAAGAGGGCGCCGAGAATTAATTTTTTACGCATGATTATCGTTTGCGGCTTATAGGCCGTTACCCGTTGTCCGTTAGCCGCTGCCTGTGGGCCTCCATGCCTACTCCCCACCCAGCCGTCTGCATTACTTTCCGCGTCACTTTCACAATCCAGCCCCAGTGAATGTAAATGTGCACCAGGGCGGCAAGGGTCAGGCTGATGCCACCCCAGGTATGCAGCACATCCCAAGTGGGGCGGCTGATGAGAAAGCCGGGGTCCCAGGCGGGGTTGTGGCCCCCTTGATATCCCCCTGACGGCAAAAAGGTAAAGTAGAGGCCAGAAACGGCCGTGACCAAAAAACTCAGGGCAACCCAGCTATCTACCAGCAAATTGACCCGCGCTCCCCGCGAAAAGCGGCCTGCCTGGCCCCGCGCCCTTTGCACCAGGCAGCGAGACATGGAGGCCACCCACGGCCAGTGAGTGGCTAAATGAATGAACACGGCCGTGATCATCAGCAAGCCGCCCCAGATGTGTATTTCTTCCCAGGTATGGCGCGTAAAGAGAAGGACGACCCCATACCCAGAGTTGCGCCCGCCCTCATAACCCCCAGAGATGAAAAACAAGAAATACACCCCGGACAGCATAGATAGCAATGCGCCTATGAAAACGGCCGTGTCAATCAACCAGTTATTGCGGGTTTTTGCCGAAACAGAACCTTTCATGCCCACAACATACCATGCCCTTATGAAGAAGATGTGAAGCCGATTCAGCAACGGCTTCATGTCTCCTTCACATTTGCCTGGTAATGTGAAGGGAGTAAGATTATGGAGCGTGACAGACTCCTGTCACCATATATTTAAGGACACCTAAGCCTTATGAGCAAAACCATCCTCGTCGTAGACGATGAACCACGATTAGTTAGCCTGGTGCGGGGCTATTTGGAGCAGGAAGGGTACACTGTGGTGACGGCGGGCAACGGCCGTGACGCCCTTTTTGCCGCCCGCGACCACCAGCCCGACCTCATTGTCCTGGACCTGATGATGCCCGCCATGGATGGCTGGGAATTTATGCGCCTGCACCGCCAGGAACGAAACACCCCCATCATCATGCTCACCGCCCGCATTGACGACGTGGACAAAGTGGTGGGGCTGGAAATGGGGGCCGACGACTACGTCACCAAGCCCTTTAGTCCTCGCGAACTGGTGGCCCGCGTGCGCGCCGTGCTGCGCCGCATGGAGCCAGACGCCACCAAAAGCGACATTTTGCGCGCCGGGCCACTGGAATTAGACCGCACCGCCCATACCCTGAAGCTCAATGGGGAATCTATAGAACTGACCCGCATGGAGTTTGACCTGCTCAACACCCTCATGAGCAGCCCCGGACGCGCCTTTAGCCGGCTGGAACTGCTGGAGCGCACCCAGGGGTACGCCTATGATGGCTATGAGCGCACCGTAGATGTGCATGTCAAAAATTTACGCAAAAAAATAGAAGTAGATTCTTCTAACCCTACCTTCGTACTCACCGTTTTTGGCGTGGGCTACCGCTTTAACCCGGATTTGTAAGATGGCAGTACGGCATACTCTCTGGTTTCGCCTGACGGCCGCTTTTCTATTAGTTGCCATTATAGGCGTGGCGGCTGTGGCGCTGCTGGCTAACCAGGCCACCACCACCGGCTTTCGTGCTTACCTCACCGAATCTCAGTGGGCGCAGCTGCGCACTGACCTGGCAAATCTATACGCCAGGCAAGGCAATTGGGAAGGGGTGGAACTGCTGCTGGTTAGCGTGCGCCCAGGGCAAGGGGGAAGCGCATTGGTGCTGCTGGATGAGCAAGGGAACCAGATAGCTGCTGGTGGGGGGCGTGGCAACCGCCCCACCGGGCTGAACGATGCGGAATTGGCGCTGCCTATTGTAGTAGACGGCCGTACCGTGGGCACCTTGCTCATCAATTTACCGGGCAGCACCGGGGCTGGCACCCGCGCCGCCGAAGCGTTTCTGGCCCAGGTTAACCAAGCCTTGTGGATTGGCGGCGGACTGGCGGTGCTGCTGGCGCTGATTTTGGGCGTGCTGCTGGCGCGGCGGCTCACCCGGCCGTTAACCCAGCTTACCCGGGCCACCCGCTCCATGGCTCAAGGCGACCTCAACCAGCAGGTGCCCGTCCAATCTCCTGGAGAAATGGGCGAACTGGCGACCAGCTTCAACCAGATGGCCGGAGCGTTGGCCCTGGCCGAGCGGCAGCGGCAGCAGCTTTTGGCCGACGTGGCCCACGAACTGCGGACACCCCTGAGCATTATGCGCGGCCATCTAGAGGCCATGTTGGATGGTGTTTTTGATTTTTCTGCCGCTAACCTGGCCCTGGTTCATGAGGAAACTTTGCTGCTGGGGCGCCTGGTGGAAGATTTGCGTACCCTTTCCCTGGTAGAAAGCGGGCAGCTCCCCCTGAATATGCGCCCCACAGACTTGGTTCCTGTGGTGCAACAAGCTGCCGCCGCCTTTGAGCCGTTGGCCGAGGCGGAGGGGGTGCAGCTTGTGCTCGAAACGCCAACGGCCGTGCCCACCGTGTTGGCGGATCCCGACCGCTTGCAACAAGTTTTAGCGAACCTCATTGCCAATGCCCTGCGCCACGTGGGCCAGGGTAATGGCCAGATGGCCACGCTCCATTTGCGCCTAGCCACGGTGGATGATGCCGTGCAGGTGCAGGTTGCCGATAATGGTCCCGGTCTTTCGCCAGAAGCCCAGGCCCACGCCTTTGACCGCTTTTGGCGAGCCGACAACTCCCGTACCCGGGACCAGGGCGGGTCTGGGTTGGGATTGGCGATTTGTCGGGGGATTGTGGAGGCGCATAACGGCCGTATTTGGGTAGAAGACACCCCCGGCGGCGGCGCAACCTTTGTGTTTCAATTAGCACTGAGCAACGAACAATGAGGCCCAAAACTAGCGAAGCTGTCACCAAGTGCCACATAGCAAAGCGAAATGGGGCTGGATATGATTTCCTCCACATCCAACCCCTATAACAGAACAACTAATCCTCAAGAGGGAGCCGTTCATCCATATCCAGATAAAAACGGCCGTAAGGATTCACATGAGCATAGATGAGCGGGGTCAAAGCACGTAAATCTTCCGCCTGCAACCGGTTTTGCCAATCCGGCTGAGCCAAAATCTGCTGAATCATCAGGGTGTTAATGTAGACCATACCCATCTGAAGCAGGTGCATGGAAAGAACAGCCTCTTCCTGCTCTTCCCGGTTGTTAGTGGTAATCTCGCTGCTGCGGCCGTAGAAGATGAAACTGTTGGCACTGTTCCAATTCTCAATGACGTTCAGGCCTTCCTGAATTTCACGACGCAGGTCAATGGAGTGGAGGAGTTCGCACAGGAAGATCGTTTTAACCGCTTTCCCCAACTCGGCCAACGCTGTGTAAGTAGGGTGCTGTGGCCCCTTGCGGGTAAAACGACGCAAGATTGCCTCTGTTTCGGCGGTACCCATCCGCAGGGCTGTGGCGAATTTGACCATCTCATCATACTGCTGTTCAATCAGGTGCCAGCGGATGGGGCGTGTCAGCACCGGTTCTAAATTAGCCAGGTCATCGGCCGTTTCCTTCAAGGGCAGATAGAGGCGTTGGCTGCTGATAGGCTTCAGCCGGGGCAACAATTGAAAACCGAGCAGATGACAGAAGGCAAAGGCAACTTCACTCTGGCCATGGCTGTCCACGTAGTTCTTTTCCACAGTCATATCGGTGCAATGGCGCAAGACGCCCTCAATCATGGCTGCCACTTCGGAAGAGGAAACGCCTTTCACCTGAGAGTGAATACAGGCGGCCTTTTTGTCAATATGCCAATAGACCATAATACCCGGTCCACGATAGCGAATGTGCCATTCGGTCAGGAGATTCTGGTCCCAGGCGGCAAACTTCTTGGAATCGGACGCGCAGGCTGTTGTCGCTTCGCCCCAGATGTGCGGGGAACGCACCTTAAAGATCGCATTGACGACTTCGGCAATGGCCGCCCGCAGATTGTCCTTGTTGATGAAACGCCGCCTGATGTAAAGCAAGTCTTGGGGTCTTTCAGCATGGGCCATGCGCTTGAAACCAGCATTGGTGCCCAGGGCGTAGAGGCACAGCAACAACCGTTTCTGTAATGTACTCTGGCTCAACTCAGTTCGGGTGGCGACCGTTTGGAAATGCTGGCTGAAGTTGACCCGCAAATCCGTTTCCTTGAACATATCCAGTAACTCTATCATCGGCCATCGTTCAGCCAGGGCATATTTGAGGTGCAGCAGATTGAGCGGTTCGGGTTGGGCGGCCAGTGGGGACAACTTGATGGGGTTTTTTCGCTCCGGCAGCAGTTCAACCCAGGGGTTCTTGGGCAACCCCTGGTCGAGTTTTGTCAGCGCATCCACCATGTCTTGCCGCAAGCGAGCCACAAAAGTATCTACGTCTAATGGTTGTTGCAGCAGTTCGTAATAGGTCTCGCGCCGAACATCGAAATCTTGGGGTAAATCCTCATCGGGATTGCGATAGCGGTATGCGCCTTCGACCCAGATCTCTTTGCAGCGCAACCGTTCTCGTAACTTCTGGAAAACACACACCTCGTAGTTAATCCGGTTGATACGCACTTCGCCATTTTGTGTCTGATGGATGACTCTTTCACGCCAGGCCAGGGGCACGACATCCTGTACGGGGATGTCTTCGGTTTCCAGGTAGTATTTATGCTGGCTGTCGGCATATTTCTCAATGAGAGATAACGCCCGAATGAGGGGGCGATGGACCTCGTTGTTGGAGCGAAAGCTCAACGTTTTGAGCAAGGGGGGCGCCATGCGCCGGTAATGACGAGCGTAGGATTGGCGAGTTTTCAGTTGAATTTGCTGCTCGTAAGACCCTTCTGCCTGGTATTCGGCCACAATTTGTTGCAGTGTTTCTTCGCCGGCCACCGGATAGATGACTTCGTTAACAACGCCATCAGGCTGGGCAATGGAGACTTTGACGACTTCGTACAAAATACGGCCTTTGCCCCGAACTCGTTTGATGTCACGCAAGATTTTGCGCTCCACTCGCTTTTCAGCGTTGTTACCGATACGCTTGATGATGCCCAACAGCAAATCTACTAGGTTGTCGGTAATCTCCTGGCTGCGTAAGTGGCAAAAAGCAGCCAGCAAGGTGTAACGAATCACCTCTGGATGGCGGCGAATTTCGCGGGGTGGTTCGCTGGAGACACGCTGGCGATACTGTCTGACCACAGCTGGCGGCACGTCCTGGAAAAGGTCGGCGGGTAATTCTAGCCGGCGAGTGCGCTCTAGCTTCCCGGTTTCCTCAAGGATACCTTCCAGATTGGCGACGCCGGCATCTGTTTTCAAGATGCCAAAGGGAGAACGAAACGCCTGTTCGCCTTCCATCGTCTCCCGTTCTAACAGGGCATCCAGGCGCGTCTTATTTTGGATGGACAGTTTGTCGGCAATTGCCTCGCAGAATTGTTCCGTATATTGGCGTAAGGCTGACCGGGCCAACCGCTCCACCCGGCCGGCCGTGGGGGGTTCAATCCTGAGAAAGCGGTACCGACCATAAACTGCTGTTACGAGGGCTTCTATCTGTTGTGTTTGAGGCAAAACATGATCTTGCAACCAGGTGAGAATGGCCTCTCCATCAGCTACCGTCCCCTCTCGGAAACCGAGAAAAGAGCGAATGGCGACGCGATGGCGGGCAATAACCCGCCCACTCCATTCATACCTCTGGTATACTTCAGGAGAAAGCTTGAGCTGACGGGCCACATAGTCAACGGCTGTTTGCGGAATTTCGCGCCGGTGACGAGGGAACTTGCCTTCAATCTGGAAATATTTGAGCAACAGGGCAAAGGCTAGCCGATTATGGTCCGCTTTGCTGCCACCTATTAACTCCAGTTCGTTGGGCAGCAGTGTCCAACTATCGATCAGTTCATCCAGGGTCCAATTGTGTTTCATCATAACCTCCATGTGGGTCAAAAGCGCGTATCGCGCTGTAGATAAAATTGACTTCCCCACCCTGGAGGCAGTATAGTGGTAACAAGATAGAAGAACTATTCTATTTCGTTATCGAGGGTTGAAATTGCTTAAACGGGCTCCAGAACAGTGTTTAGGGGGCGAAAAAAATGAAATAGAAACCGGAATTGGTGATGATGACACCTGGCGAATTGCTAACTGTTTGGCTCAATAACTTGAAAGAAGCGAATCGTTCTCCCAAAACAATTATGCGTTACGGCGGGATAATATGTCGTTTTCTGGTCTGGCATAAAGCAGAAGAAAGGAAACCTGTTACCCTTCATGACCTGACGCCAATTGCCTTGGTCAGCTATCGAATACATTTGCAGAACAAATGGTCTCCGGCTACCGTCAATGTCCATGTGGCCGCTTTACGCGCATGGTGTCAATGGTTGGTGGAGGGCAAATATCTGGCTGAAAATCCAGCCATCAATCTCAAGCTGGTGGGACAGGTTCAAGCTGATGCCCCGGAACCACTGTCCAATACGGCCGTTAACGCACTCTTGCGAGAAACCCGCCGTGGACGGCATGGAAAACGAGATTACACAATCATGCAAATGCTTTTGCAGACCGGTATGCGCATTGGTGAATGTCAGGCTCTTTGTTGGGAGGATATTACTTTTCAAGAGAGGAAAGGGTCAGCGCTCATTCGTTCGGGAAAGGGGAATAAGTCTCGAACGGTTCCTCTCAATAGCTCCATCCGTTCCGCGCTCGTGGAATATGCGGCTCCCATATTGAATTGCCGACCCACGGAAAAAGATGTCGCTAAACGATGGCCACAGTCTCAAAAGGAACAACCATACTCACCGCTTTGGGTGAGCCAAAAAGGAAACCAATTGAGTTCACCAGCTATGTGGCGTGTCATCAATCGGGCTGTTGAGGCGTGCGCTAATCGTGGTCTAGTTCCTAAAGAAACAAAGCCGCATGATTTTCGTCATACTTTTGCTCACCGGTATTTACAGCAACATCACGGAGATTTAGTTGGATTGGCCCGCCTTTTGGGGCATGAAAGTCTGGACACGACAAAAATATACACCCAGTTAACATCTGGAGAATTGGCTAAACGGGTTGAACAAATGTCGCTGAATGCGTATGGCTGAGCAGATTTAACCCGATTAGCTTGCGTCTGGTGACAGCTTCGCCTAGTTTTATGCCGAGTACTACTTCAACCCATGCTTAACCGCGATCACGGCCGCTTGCGTCCTATCCCGAGCATCCAATCGATTCAGGATATTGGAGATATGCGACTTGACAGTACCCTCCGTGATCACCAATTTGTCAGCGATCTCCCGGTTGCTTGCTCCCTGAACGACCAGCCGCAATACTTCTAGCTCTCGCTCAGTCAGGTTCGTCAATGGATTGTCCTCATCCAAATGATTTTCGCCTGTCGAGGTCAAGCCAATCATCTTGGCAACTTTGATGGCAGCTGAAGGGTCCAATTGAACCATGCCTCGTTGGGCCATCAGGATCGCCTGTGCTAAATCAAGCGCCGGTGTGTTTTTCAAGACGTAGCCAAATGCCCCGGCGCGTAGAGCACCTGTCACATACACTTCATCATCAAACGTGGTCAGCATGAGCACTTTGACTGCGGGAAACTGACGATGGATTTCCACGGTTGCTTCAATACCGTCCATCACCGGCATGCGCACATCCATCAGCACCACATCGGGCAGCAAATTGGCCACGGCCGTAATCGCCTCCTTACCATTATCAGCCGTGCCCACCACCTCAATACCCGGCTGAATATTGAGCAAGGAGGCCAACCCGTCCCGCATCAATAGTTGATCATCGACAATGAGGATTCGAATCACAGATTCACTCATAAGCTCTCTTCTTTTGGTATTGTCACCACCAATTGTGTGCCGCCAGTTGGTCCACGTTGTAGTGTCAACGCTCCCTGAACCAGTTCGATTCGTTCGCGCAATCCTTGCAATCCATAACGGCCATGCTGTATTGTTTCCGGGTCGAAACCGATGCCGTCATCCGTGAGCTGCAGAACGGCCGTTTCTGCATCCAGAGACACATTCAATTGCACCCGTTGCGCTTGGGCGTGTTTCTGCACATTGGTCAATCCTTCCTGGGCGGCCCGGAACAGGGTGAATAGCTGTTTTTCCGAGAAGCCATTCTCATTGCCGCGCCAATGGAAGTCCACATCCAGTCCGTTTTGCGCCATATTTTGAGCCAGCGTCCGCAACGCCATGTGAAGGGTGAAGGCATCGTCCGTATCGCGCAAAGCCCCAACGGATTGGCGCACCTCAGCCAGCGCCTGATCCGTGAGGTGCTTGGCTGCCCGCATGGCCTGCGCCGTTTCGTCCCGATTGACGGCTTCAAAGGCTATCGCCTTTTCCAACTGCACACCAACAATTGTCAAATAGTGCCCCAGGCTGTCGTGAATTTCGCGGGCGATGCGGTTGCGTTCGCGCATGGTGGCTAGCTGGGCCGCTTCCGCAGCATAACGGGTCAGTTGCTCATTCGAGTCGGCCAGTTCGCGCAGTAAATGCTGCGTCTCCTTCCGTGCCCGCCCTTCTTGCAGGAGGGCATAGGCGAGACCATAACCGCCCAGGTAAGTCACAAAGATCAGCGTAATGACTAGAGACTGCAAGCGGATTTCAGGAATAGGAAAGAGCCACACGCTGAGCATCACCCAAAATAGAGAGCCGATGGTTATCGTCAGTGACCAGCGTCCTGGCAGGCAAAAGACGGCAATAATGGGTAGGAGCGTATACAAGATTCGGGGAAATTCTCCAGCAGAAACGATCGTTATCGCTTCTGAGAGCACCAGCGTAACGCCAATCCACAAAAGCGATATCTTGATGCTTGGTGCGTCTCCATACCGATGTGACACCCAGCGCGCGGTTGCCCAGATCGCTCCCAGCAATATGAGTACTGTCCAAATTCGCCAGGATATTGTCGATATCGATCCGGCGTAATAGGCCCAGATCAAAATCAACAGACAGCCACCCACAATGAGCTGGATCAGATTGACCGGGGGATTGACATTGAGCCACTGCCATAAAGACGGCAATGCGCCTAAATTCTGGGAGGTCTGGCGTTTCGCGTTCATATTATCTAAAGGGTAGCACAACGGCCGCTTCCTCCACAACCTTCTACCTATAGATGTCGCCCCCCACTTTCGTCGTATGTCTTTTGGGGGATGCCACGACCGGTTTCTTCAACCTTTTTTCTGCCCTGCGCCAGATGTGGGCAGCCAACGCATCCTCTACACTGGTGGCAGAGTGATTAAACACAAGCATCTTTCAATTAACAGCTCATGTTACGCAGTCTAGATTTCCAGAGGGGGTGCGTAACATCAGTTAACAGATAAGGAAAGGGTATTTTTATGAAAAAGATTTTACTGATTACGGGAAGCGTTGTGGTCAGCGCCGCTGCGCTTTTTGCTCTGTTTTTACCGCCGATTTTAACGGCTGTCGGCTTTCACCCCCACTACGAGAGAGAAACGTACAATCTTGAGGGAAAGAGGGCGCTGATCATCGCCACCAATCACGACACGCTGGGGAATCCGGCAGATGGTGTAGAGACCGGCGTGTATGGCTCCGAATTAACCATTGCCTATTATGAGTTCATCGATGCCGGTATGCATGTCGATGTCGCCAGCCCGGAAGGGGGTCTCATCCCTTTTGAGCCGGTGAGTATGCGCTGGCCGTTGGCCACAGATGCCGACAAACGGTATCTGGATGATGCGGATGCGCAGAACAAAACAGAGAACTCGCTCCACATCGCAGATGTCGATTTCACAGAGTACGACATCATCTGGTTGGCTGGTGGCTGGGGGGCAGCTTATGACCTTGGATTCAGCCAGGAACTTGGCGACAAGATCTCTGAGGCTTATGAAGAGGAAATTCTGCTGGGCTCGGTGTGCCACGGGGCGCTGGGTTTCCTGATGGCCACGAAGCCAGACGGCAGCCCGCTGGTTGAAGGTATGACGATAACGGCCGTTACCGACAAGCAGGTCGAAGAACTCGGCATCGACATCACGCCGCAGCATCCCGAAACCGAGCTGCGCAAACTAGGCGCCAACTTCGTCGCCGAAACCGCCTTCCGTGATTTCTTCGCCACCTACGTGGCCGTTGACGGCAACGTCGTGACTGGACAAAACCAAAATTCATCCGGCGAGACGGCGCAGATATTGCTGCGCATGCTGGCAGAGGAGAGCAAATAAAATGGACAATGGAAAACGAAACAATGAAGCGCCAGATTCTGGTGAACAAACGACTAAAAAGGGGATATCTCGCAGGAAATTCCTCATTGGTGGTGGTGTGGGTGCGGCCGGACTTCTTGTTGGCGGTGGCCTGTGGTACAGAAACAACCTGCCCGATTCCGCAATCGAATCGGCTTTCAACAAAGCAATGTCTAGCGACCGAAATGGGAAGTATTTCGAAGAAGATGCCCTGCACGTCATCACCACCGGAACCGGTGCCCCGCTGCCCGACCCCAATCGTGTTGGCCCGCAGACCGTCGTGGTGGCAGGGGATCAGATGCTGGTCTTTGATACCGGCCCCGGCAGTACGCGCCAACTTGCCCTCACCGGGCTGAGTATCAGTTCAGTCAATGCCTTGTTTCTGACACACTTTCATTCAGACCATATCAGTGACCTGGGTGAGTTGATGCTACAGCACTGGACGGGCACCGGTGTGGAGGAACCTCTGCAAATCTACGGACCTCCAGGCGTAGACGAGGTTGTAGCCGGATTTGTGGCCGCCTATCAACCTGATCGCGGCTATCGCATTGACCATCATGGTGCGGACGTGATGCCCCCTTCCGGATTTGGCGGCGTGGCGCACACCTTCGACATCGGCACCGATCTCATGGTCAGTGAAGTGGTCTATGAAGCGGGCGGTGTCCAGGTGATTGCCTTCAACGTGGACCATCCGCCCGTGATTCCAGCGGTTGGCTTCCGTGTAAATTACAAAGATCGGAGCGTGATGATCACGGGGGATACGATCTACTCGGACAGCCTCATTCACCACGCGATGGGGGCTGATTTGATGGTCAGTGACGCCTTGAATCATAAGATGTCCCAAATGCTATCTGAAGCCGGAGAAGATATGGAAAACAATCTATCATCTATCACCGAGGATATCCAGGAATCTCATATCAAGCCGGAAGAGGCTGCGTTCGTAGCCAAAGAGGCCGGGGTTCCAGTGCTGATGATCACGCATGTGCTGCCGCCGGTGCCGGATTTTTTGAAACGGCCGTTCCTCCGAGACGCCAGGGCAGTTTATGATGGCCATCTGCAAATGGCGAATGATGGCACGCTGATCAGCCTGCCGGTCAATTCTGACCAGTTCTCCATCCATGAACTGTTGTCATAGGAGCCAGATAATGAACAAAGATACCTACATCAAAGCTGTGCTCGTCGTCTTTGGGCTGCTCCTCCTGAGCCGGATACCGGCTTTCATCAATGGCAGTCTGGATACCGTCACTGTGGTTTCATCGATTGTCGAGCTGGGCTTCTTCATTTGGGGTATATGGATTCTCAGGAAATAAGTTTTTCAAAAAGCGATAGGTCAACAGGGGGTGGACAACCATTGACCTATACCGGTCGACCTATCGCTTTTGACGAGTCATTTTGCCCACAATCTCAACTTGCTTTCTAACTAGCGACAGATGTGGTCGATTTCTGCTTGGCCTACACTGCTGATTAAAGCACAATTTTTTATCCACCCAAAACAAACTATGGAGAAAAACATGTCTAAGCTAATTGTTTATACCTACAACACGGAAGATAAGGCAGCTGAAGTGCTGCGCACTGTTTCCGGCATGAAGCAGGAGAATGTACAACGGCCGTTAATCACCCTAGAAGACGCTGCCGTTGTGGTCAAAAACGCCAAAGGAAAGGTGCGCGTGCGCCAGACGCTGGAGTCGATTGCCAAAGGCAGCAACGTCACCAGCGGTGGTTTTTGGGGTCTGTTGATCGGCTTCCTCTTTGGTGGCCCGCTGCTCGGCGCGTTGCTGGGCATGGGGATGAGCGCCCTGTTTGGCCGCAATATCGATCTGGGCATCGACAACGATTTCATTAAAGGGGTTGGTGATGAACTGACCCCCGGCGATTCGGCCCTCTTCCTGCTTGTGGGGGAAACGGCCGTTGAGACCGTAGCTGAAGCCCTTAACCCCTTTGGTGGCAACCTCTACCACACCAACCTTTCTGAAGAAGCGGCAAACGCCTTGACCCAAGCCAGTGAGCATCAGCCAATTGCCGCAGCGATTGATAGTGAAGACGCATCTTAATTCGTCAGCATCGAGTAAACAATGGAAACAAAAAACGCAGGCCGGAAATTACTATGGCTGCCCGCAGTGATTGCGCTTGTTCAAGTGGCTGACATCTTGATTCATGTAGGCAGCGATATGATCGAACCGATTCGCATTGCCTCGAATCTCTCCATCTTGGTTTGGCTGGGAATCGTTGTATCTGGCCGGATGAATCACAGACCGTGGCGTCTGGCAAGCGGATTTGTGGGTGTGTATTTGCTGCTAAATGCACTGTTCCTGGCCACGAAAGGATTGATCAACCCGGCAAATGATCAGTTTAGAACGGTGTTGTGTGTGCTGGTCGGCGCAACGGTTGCCCTATCCGTGTGGCTCACCAACACAGTAGCGAATCGTGAAGGCTAAAATCACCCATTTTCTGGGACTCAGCACATAAAAAAAGAGTAGGAATACGTTATGAAAAAACGAAAGCTCATTATCGCCACTGTCGTTGGCGTACTGAGCATCGTAATTTTGATTGCTGGTTGCTTAGCTCAGCCGGACGGAACGGCCGTTCCGTTTGAACCAACGAGCCTGGTGGACTACCACGACGGCTATTGGGTAGCCACAATGGATGCCCCCAGGTCTCCATTTCAGGTTACCGTCGTTAACGATATGCATGTTGATTCAAAGGCAAATCGGATCACGGTTTATGCGCAAAGTCGGGCAAGGGGAAACGTGATTGCCCCGGCACAAATCGTTCCAGGCGAATGTACCAAGAGCAATGGCGAGACCGCATGCTATCATCCAGATGTAGTCTACTTGAACGGCAGTGGACAGGAGTTGAGGGCAGCAAATGGCACAGGTGCCTGGTGGGTCAAACACTCAAGCGTTCCCCCTTAGAACGCCGGTATTTTGTTGGTCACCGTGGCCGTTGCCATACCGATGTAACTGGATACTGAAACATACAGACTCTAAAAGGGTATCTCTGACCCTGAAATCTAATTAACAGGAGAAAAAATGACTGCTGAAAAAAGAAAGATCCAGTGGTTCCCCATCCTTATAATTCTTTGGAACATCATCGACATCATCGTCCATGTCGGCCTCAATATGGCCGAGCCGTGGCGGATCGCCGGGAATATCGTTGGCATCGTGGCAACCTTGATCGTATTGGCCGGTGTGGCTAAACCGTATGCGTGGCAGCTTTTGAGCGGAACGGCCGTTGCCGTAGTTGTCCTCAATGTGATTCACTCCATGCTGCACGGCTGGCTCGTCCCCTCCTTTATCTTCATCGGGGTCAGCCTCATCTTGCTGCTGCTGTGGGCACAAAAGCTGTACCGGGAAGCAAATGCGGGTGGGGAAGATCCAGTCTACCTGCGTTGGTGGGCGGCGACCGGCACCACGGCGGTTGGCATTGCCCTTGTCGCCCTGGCCGGGCCACAGGCTGAACTCGAACTCGGCCCGCGCTCGCAACTCCACGATGGTCAGTTGGTCGCGGCCGATTACTGGTCCGCAGAGCCACAGATTCTCTCTGCAGGTATGGGTTTTGAAAACATCGTTGGTTTACCTGAAGTTACCGAAGAGACAGTGCGCGAAGCTGGCGGTAGCTGGTATGGATCCGTGACGTGCACCAATGGTGAAGAGCTGGCCCTTACCGCCTTTACCAGCGCGTCCGCATCAGACGGGGTGGCCATCTTATTCAAAGGCTTCTCTGAATATGATGATGGCTTGCCCATTGTCTTTAGCTGGCCGGTAGCTACCGAAACAGTCGATATGACTGACTTCCAGTTTACGTTAAACACGGGTGAGATTGTTTTCCCCAACAGCGCCGGGATGTGGCCGAACTGGGAGCTAAATGAACGCAACACCGTTGTTGTCTTTGGTGATTTTGGCAACCGAGGTCTGAGCAGCGAGGAAGATGCAGTTTTCCCTGTCAGGCTAGATATTGTCGAAGATGATACCCCGCTGTTGCTCATCGGGCCGGGTGGACAGGAATTCAATGCTGTAGGTCTCTCCTGGGAGACAGATAGCTCCCCCTATGATTCGGGACCAAAGCTGGTGGGGGCCAAACTCAATTTTGTGGGTGATGAATCGCTTGGCGAAGGGGGGTTAAGCATATCGGCCGCCTTAGGTCTTCTCCCGAATGATGAATTTGCGCTCTATGACGAAGGCGATTTCCGCATCCGTGTGCTGACGACGGGCGGCTTTTCACCCGATGGTGTAACGGGGGTACGCCCGGATATGTATGAGGAGTTCTTCCGTGTGCATGTTACTGGGGCAGACGGCGAGACGGTCCTGCTTGAGGAAGTCGGCGTGGATTATGAGGTGGCTGGAGGCACATTGCGCGTCGTTGGCTTAGCAGAACTCGGTCTGAAAGAGAACCCGGCCGAGGACGTTTACTATGATGACTGCTACGCGGAAGACCGTGACAACTATATCGACATTATTCTCGTCGGTGACGAAGCAGCGGCTCGCAACATCATCTTCGTCGAGATCCCCTCAATTGAAGGCGGATACAGCCCCTTCTACAATCCCGGCGGCCCCGGTCCGGAGCCATTTGAGGGCATTCGCTACACCGCCCCCGGCCCACCCGATCTGGAGCCTGTGATCATGGCACTGGATGACCCGATGCGGGTTGATCGTGCGGCACCATAAAGCAAATGAGGATGAGGCTTCTTAAGAATACATTTGAAATATTGCGTAGTCATCACATCTATCCCCATTCTTCATCCATTACTATGTGGCACTTGGTGACAGCTTCGCTAGTTTTGGGCGAATGAGCAAAATCACTCGTTGTTCATTGTTAATTGTTCATTGTTAATTGTTCATTACTCGCCCATTCTTTCTTCACAAAATCTTCGCATCTGCCCCGTACCATAAAGTCAATTAACCAAATTTAATGATGTTCTGGGTGATGCGGCGGCGCCGCCGCCCAGTGCTGTGGAGGATGACCATGATGCGAAAAATGTTATTGATCTTGTTGGGCCTTGCGCTTGTTGCAGCTTTAGCTGCGTGTGATACGCCAGAGAATGTGCCTGGTTCGGCCATTGCCCCAATCACTGAAACCCTGGATGCCGGAGCGCAGGTCGCGGACACGACCGTTGCCGGGCAGCCCGCAGCGAATCAGCCCTTGGCGGAACCGGTGGTGCAAATTACGGAGAGTCGGGTTGGGGAAACGGCCGTGGCCGTTGTGCCCCCTGTTGCCAGCCAGCTTACCACGGCTGAAATTGACGCCCTAAACTTTATGCGCGAAGAAGAGAAGATGGCCCGCGACGTGTACCTCACCCTTTACGATATGTGGGGCTTGCCCATCTTCCAAAATATTGCCACCAGTGAGCAAAATCACATCGATTCCGTGCTGACCACCATGCAAAAATACGGCTTGCCAGACCTGGCCAGCGGCAATCCTCAGGGCGTTTTTGTTGACCCTACCTTGCAAAACCTGCACGACGAAATGATTAGCCAGGGCAGCCAATCCTTGCTAGACGCCCTGCGTGTGGGCGCTGCCATTGAGGAAGTGGACATCATTGACCTGGATGCCCGCCTGCATCAAACCGGCAACACGGATATTCAACAAACGTTGGCCAACCTGCGCAGCGGGTCGGAAAACCATTTGCGTTCCTTCGTTGCCATGTTAGAAAGGCAAACAGGCGAGGTCTACACCCCACAATACTTGCCCGAAGACGCCTATGCGGCCATTATGAGCGGGGAAACGGGCCGCAACAGCAATGGCCAGGCGGGCACCGGGAGTGGCAGCGGTGGGCAAAACCTGGGCCAGGGTGGGCAGTCTGGCCAGAGCCAGCCCGGCAGTGGTCAGGGAAATGGCGGGCGTGGCCGGTGGGGCAGCCAGGCTACGGCGCAACCGTAACCTAGTTTGCCAATCCCAGCGCCACGACTTCAGTCGGAGCTGCTCTAAAACGATTACAGCAAACCTGGGTAAATTTCTGGAAAATAGTGTTTGCGCGGAACCACCCGTTACTTTTCTGTCCTTCTGGCGACGAACAGGTTAGAAATTCTACCATGAAAGGAGCGTCACCATGAAAAGAGTATTGTTCGGTAGTTTACTGGTTTTGTTGGCTGGGTTTTTGCTAATACAACTGGTGCCTTACGGCCGTAACCACACCAACCCACCCGTTTTGCAAGAACCCAACTGGGACAGCCCTCAAACCCGCGCCCTGGCCCAACGGGCTTGCTTCGACTGCCACAGCAATGAAACGGAGTGGCCCTGGTACAGTCATGTGGCCCCCGTTTCCTGGCTGGTGCAGCGTGACGTGGAAGAGGGGCGCGAGAAAGTTAACTTCTCCACCTGGGGACAGGGTGGCGCCGAAGAGGGGGAAGAGTTGGCATAGGTAATTCACGAAGGCGAAATGCCCCTTCCCATCTTTTTGCTGACCCACCCTGAAGCGCGGTTGAGTGCTGCGGAAAAGGCTGACCTGGCCCGGGGATTGCAGGCGACAGCGGGTAACGGCCATGTCAGCCACAATGACGACGATTAGCAAAAACCATACTCTCCGGGCGGTTCAGGCAGGTTGTGCTAAAATTGCGCCACAAAATTAGGACGTCTAAGCAAAAGGAGCAAACACAATGGCAACAATTACCGTAAATGGCAAATCATTCACCGCCCCAGATGGCAAGCGGTTGGTTCTCGCCCTGAAAGATGAAGGGGTAGATATTCTCCATCGCTGTGGCGGCAATGCCCGCTGCACCACCTGTCGCGTCACCTTCAACAGTGGCGAACCGGAAAATTACCACCCGCGGGAAAAAGCCAAGCTCGAAAGCGGCGATAACCTGGGCAAGTTCCGTCTTTCCTGTCACATTTTGTGCGCAGATGAAATGGACGTAAACGTGTTGCAAAGCATGGCTAGCACCGGCCTGGAAGACCCCGGCCCCCGTCCCGACGACAAAATTCCAGCATAAACAATACACCTGCGAGGTTTTAGACACCTCGCAGGTGTATTCACATCCTAATCCTCGTTCAGCTTCAGCACCGCCATAAACGCCTCCTGCGGCACCTCCACATTACCAATCATCTTCATCCGCTTTTTGCCCTTCTTCTGCTTCTCCAGCAGCTTCCGCTTGCGCGTAATGTCGCCACCATAACATTTGGCCAACACGTCTTTGCGCAGCGCCTTCACGTTGGCCCGGCTAATCACCCGCTTGCCGGTAGCCGCCTGAATAGGCACCTCAAACATCTGGCGCGGAATCTCTTTCTTGAGCTGGGTCACCAATCTCGTGCCCCGATGATACGCATCGTCTCGGTGCACAATCATCGCCAGGGCATCTACCGGCACTTTATTTACCAACACTTCTAGCTTCACCAAGTCGGAAGGGCGGTACCCGGCAAATTCGTAATCCATAGAGGCATAGCCCCGCGTGGCGCTTTTGAGCTTGTCGTAGAAATCGACAATCATTTCTGCCAGCGGCATATCAAATTTCAGCACAATGCGTCCTGGGGCAGGGAATTCCTGGCCAACAAACTCCCCACGCCGCTTCATGGCCAGTTCCATGACCACCCCGTAGAACTCCTCTGGCGTAAAAATTTGCATGTGCATGTATGGCTCGCGAATTTCCTCAATTTCCCCTTCGTCTGGCAGTTCAGCAGGGCTTTCAATGATGCGAATTTCGTCTACTTGCCGCATTTTTACTTCATAGCGCACGCTGGGAGCGGTAGCCACTAAATCCAGATCATACTCTCGTTCCAGCCGCTCTTGAATAATTTCCATGTGGAACAGCCCCAAAAACCCGCAGCGGAAGCCAAAGTTGAGGGCATCAGAGGTTTCTGGCTCAAAAATGAGGGAGGCGTCGTTGAGCTGTAGCCTCTCCAGGGCATCTTTGAGGAGGGCATAATCTTCCCCTTCGGTAGGGTAGAAGCCAGCAAAGACCATGGGCTTGGCGGGGGCAAAGCCGGGTAATGGTTTGGCGGCTGGCTTGTCGCGCAGGGTAATGGTGTCACCTACCCGGCATTCGCGCACCGTTTTCAGGCCCGTGGCAATGTAGCCCACTTCCCCGGCGGTGAGTTTGTCTACGGGTTTCATGCGCGGGCTAAAGATGCCTAGTTCAATGGGTTCTACCGTAACGTCGTTGGACATCATTTTGACCCACTGACGTTTGTCCAGTTCGCCTTCAAAGACGCGCACGTAGGCGATGACGCCTTTGTAGGAATCGTAGTGGGAATCAAAGACCAGGGCGCGGAAGGGGGCGTCGGGGTTTTCGTGGGGCGGATGGATACGCTGTACGATAGCTTCCAGGACGGTTTCTACGTTTTCTCCCGTTTTGGCGCTGATGGGAATGACGTCCTCGGCGGCAATGCCCGTGATGTTTTCGATTTCCTCAGCTACGTCGTCAGGGAGGGCTGCGGGCAGGTCAATTTTGTTGATGACGGGGATAAGTTCCAGGTCGGCCTCAATGGCCAGGTAGAGGTTGGCCAGGGTTTGGGCTTCAATGCCCTGGGTGGCGTCTACGACCAGGATGGCGCCTTCGCAGCTTTGCAAGGCGCGGCTGACTTCGTAGCCAAAGTCTACGTGACCGGGGGTGTCGATCAAGTTCATTTCGTAGATTTGGCCGTCTTGAGCGGTATAGTTCATGCGTACGGCCGAAGCTTTGATGGTGACGCCTTTTTCTCGTTCCAGGTCCATGTCATCAAGCACTTGTTCTTGCATCTCTCGCTCGGAGATGGTGCCGGTGACTTGCAGCAGGCGGTCGGCCAGGGTAGATTTCCCATGGTCAATGTGGGCGATGATGCAGAAATTACGAATGTGTGATTGGTCCATGACACTAAGTATAACAAAATGGTGGGGGAAAGGTGTAACGACGATTGGGATGTGAGAATGTGTTCAGGAGAGTAACTGCCTATGCGTAATGAGGAATATGATCCATTGCAACCACACAGTCATGAGCCTAACCTGGATGTGCCACCAGGTGATGGACGTTTTGTATTGGAAATGGCAGACGGCCGTTGCTATACCATTACCTTAGACGACTTGCGCGCATTGCCCGCGGTTACGCTGCGAGAGTGCTTCATCGTCAGTACCGGGCATGGCGCTTCTGGCCCATTTGTTTTTGAAGGAACAGCCTTACTCGATTTAGTAACCAGGTACGCCCCAGATGGGTGGTCTCAGGTAGAAGTCGTTAGCGAGGATGGCTTTGGAAACCGGGTTTTGTGGTCTGAATTGGTGGAGCCGGGTCAGGAAGGCCCTATTTTACTGGCGTATGCACGGGATGAACGGCCGCTAACACGTGCCCAGGGATTGGTACGCATGATTGTGCCCAACGAGCGCGACGATGCCCTGCGGCAAGTTAAATGGATCTCACGGATTCGTATTCGGGCGTAAGCTACCGGCTGGGGCAACATGGAGAACAGCGATTGTTGCCCACAGTTGCTTACGATACTAAGATGAAGTAAGCCAGATAAGAAATTCCTGATTGCCGTCTGCACCATCAATGGGGGAGCTAATTAAACCCCGCTCTGTTAAATTATGATTGGCGCACCAGGCAGAAATATCAGTAAGCACCTGTTGATGCACGGCCGTTTCCCGCACAATGCCTCCCTTTCCCACTTGCTCCGGACCAGCTTCAAACTGCGGCTTAATCAAAGCCACAATATCGGCGTCGGCCGTCAGCCAGCCCTGCACCGCTGGCAAAACAAGTTTCAAGGAAATAAAGGATACGTCAATGCATACAAAGCTTACGGGTTCCGGCAGCACTGCCAAATAGCGAGCATTGGTGCGCTCTATCACCTCTACCCGCTCATCCTGGCGCAGCTTCCAATCAAGCTGCCCGTAACCCACGTCAATCGCGTACACCCGGGTTGCGCCTTGCTGCAGCAACACATCTGTAAATCCCCCTGTACAGGCCCCCACGTCAGCACATATGCGGCCCTGTACGACAATGCCAAAAGCATCCAAGGCCCCTGCCAGCTTATATCCCCCGCGGCTAACGTATGGCATAGTACTCTTCAAAGTGATCGCGGCGCTTAGCGGAACGGCCGTTCCCGGTTTATCCACCCGCTGCCCGTCCACCAACACCTCGCCAGCCAAAATATATGCCTGGGCCTTGCTACGAGTCGGCGCCAGCCCATATTGCACCAATAGCTTATCTAGCCGCTCCTTACCTTTTCCCACTACCAACCTCCAGCCCCTCTTGCAGACGTGTCATCCAGTCCGCCAAAGCCTCCGCCAGCGACTGGCGCAAATGAATCTCAGGTCGCCAGCCCGTATGCGCCTGCAGCTTGGTGGCACTGCCATAAAGCACCGGTATATCTGCAGGGCGCATTCGCGCCGGATCATACTCAATATCCACAGTCACCCCAGCCAATTCCAAAAGCACCTGCAGCAAATAATGTATGGTAACTGGCTGCCCAGAACAAATCAGATACGCCTCACCAGAGTGCCCCTTTTCGGCTAACGCCATATATCCCCTAGCAACATCGCGCACATCGGTAAAATCCCGCTGCGCATCCAGGTTGCCCACCTGCATTTTCGCCGGGCGCTGGCCTAGCTTTATGGCGGCAATCTGGCTGGCAAAGTCGGGCACCACAAAGCCCAATGCCTGATGTGGCCCAATATGATTAAAAGGGCGCGCTTCAACCACAGGAAGCTGGTAGCGCTGCCAATAAAGGGGAACAAGTTGCCCGGCAGCTAATTTGCTAACCCCATAAGGGTGGCGTGGCGCGGGCTGGCTTTTTTCAGAAAGGGGTAACTCCCCCACGTTGACCCGCCCATAAATTTCGGCGCTAGTGACCACAACAGTACGCGGACGGCCGTAAGCCACCACCGCCTCTAACAGATTGGCCGTACCCCCCGTGTTGACGGCAAAGGTAAACGCCGGATCTTGCCATGAGCGTGCCGGGAATGCTTGCCCAGCCAGGTGGTAAACGACATCAGGTTTTGCCTGAGAAACGGCCGTTTTCAATGAAGCCAGCTCCAACAGATTTCCTGGAATCTCGTGCAAATGCGGGTGCGTCTGCAAAGTCTGGTGGCTGGTAGCCGCATGCACCAAGGCAAACACCTCATGCCCTTCTGCCAACAACATACCCACCAGATGCGATCCGGCAAATCCCGTAGCCCCTGTAATAAAAATACGCATACCTTCTCCTGTTAATTTGCCCTTTAGAACTGCCACATTATACCCACCCAAAGCAGGTTACCCAATCCCCGTGTCAACGAGTATAATGGTTCCTATGGAACGAATTGTCAACGCCGTGGTGAATACACTAGCGAAAGAGTTGGGAAGTAAGCTGGAAAACGCCTATCTCTATGGGAGTCTGGCCCAACGCACTTACGAAATGGGCGAGTCCGATATTAACCTTTTACTAGTCGTAGCCGAAGATCTAGACATCCACGAATTGCGCAATCACTTTTTGCCCTTATGGCAGGAATATGGCCGGCGGCTGCTGCGGGGACCGCTGCTCACAACTCGCCGCACCCTGGCCCGCCACCTGCTGTTGAACCCAGTGCTCAGCGACCATTTAGCCAGTGAGGGCAAACCGCTGATTAATTCGGATAGCGTGTTGACCAGCCTACCAGCAAAGCCGATGCTCAATCCGCATGACACCTACGCCTACCTGGCCCAGGAAACGCTCCTGGCTTCGGCAGCCCTGGCTCCTAGCTTGTGCCCACCCAAGGAACAGGCGGCAAATAAGCGCAGGCTACGCAGTTTAGCCCGCCGCATTTTCGGTGAAGGTATCGATCCCCAGGAAACGGCCGTTACCACCTTCGCGCGCATCCAACAGCACCTCATCCCCATCATAAACAACCTGCCTGACCACCAACCCTGGCAATCCTCACGCATGGCCACATCCCCCATGCTCCCTGGTTTACAGGCTACCTACACGAAAGATTTAGAGAAGATAATCCTGGTCTTTAACCAAATCACGGCGCAACAAATAACCAGCATCGGTTGGGAAAGACTAGCCACGCGGCTGGCAAAAGAATACACCGGCCTATACGTTACCACCCCCACCCAACTGCGCCTCATCAACGAAATTGAAACCCCCTTAGACCTCTTCTTCAAACGCAACAAACGTACCTGGGGTGAAGACCCTCTCGCCAATTTACCCACTTCCCCTTACCACAAACTACGCCAGGCTGCGCGCCGCCCATCAGGCATCCTCATCGACACCCTCCCCCACGTCTACCTGACCAGCCCCGAAGAAGATTTAAACAAAATTATTCACGACTTCCAAAACAAACTTCTCAACGTCCAGCTAGAGAGCGAACTGCTAGGGCGCATGAGCCTACTCGACTTGGCCCGCCCGCCCACACCCTTGCCTGGCCGCGAAGCGCCTACCAAAGTACGTGTTGGCGCCATTCTGAACCATCTGGATTGGTGGGCAGACCATTGTACGAAAGCCGCGAATCAGGCAACCACCGCTACCCAAAGTGGAGAATAATCATGCAGCAGGCTCTGGCGCCTTTATGCAGAAAAGCATCCTTTTCCGGAGGTGTGCGCCTGCTCTTATTCGTCCTGCTCTTACCGCTCATTCGGCCCGCGCCCATCCTCACGAGGCTCTGTCCGCCACAAACCGTTACGACAAACCACCCCATTGTCGCCGTGCACACCCGCCTTACCGATGAGGTTGAGGAGTGGAAAATTAAGCGAACTGCACAAATGGTACGGGAAATGGGCGCTTCCACCATCGTAGAATTTTTCCCGTGGGCCTATTATCATGCGGAAAATGGAAATTTTGCCTGGGGTCACCCTGACATGGTTATCAATCATGCGCATACGCAAGGGCTGACTATCATCGCCCGACTAGGTTTGACACCGGAATGGGCGCGCCCCCCAGATACCCCGCTAACGTACCTTGATACCCATGCCTACGACGACTTTGCCATTTATGCAGCTGCTTTTGCGGCCCGGTATCAAGGTAAAGTTAGTCATCTCATTGTGTGGAATGAGCCTAATTTAAGCTATGAATGGGGCTACCGGCAAACGACAGCCGACGATTATGTGGCATTGCTGCGCGCTGTCTACCCAGCCGTGAAAACGGCTAACCCACAAATGGGTGTATTGGCGGGTGCATTAGCCCCAAATTTAGAGCCTGCAGGCTCACCCTGGGCGGTAAACGATCTTGTCTATTTGACGGAGATGTATGCTGCAGGTGCAGCTGATTATTTCGATGGCCTAGCGGTCCACGTTTATGGGTTGACATCTCCCCCTGAAGCAGAACCCGGGCCTGAGCAGCTGAATTTTCGACGAGTGGAGCTGATGCGGCAGATAATGGTAGCGCAGGGAGATGGCGAAACACCTATGTTTATTACAGAGACGGGCTGGAATGATGATCCCCGCTGGACCATGGCGGTTCGCCCAGCACAGCGCATTACCTATACACTAGATTCTTTTCGTTATGCGGAAGCAAATTGGCCTTTTGTCCAAACGATGGCTGTGTGGGCTTTCCGTTTCCCACAGCCTACCCACAGCTATATGGATTATTTTACATTGGTGACGCCTGATTTTTTGCCAAAGCCCTTGTATGATGAGTTGCAAATTTTTGCAGGTAACAAGTAATAAAAATCCCGAGCTATAATCTGTGAACCGCTTTTTGTTTTTGGTTTTTTGTTTGTTCGTTGTTGTTTGTTTTGGAGGTTGCAGGTCTGGGGATGATGCCTGGCAGCGTGTGACGGAAACGGCCGTGCTGCGCGTAGGTGTCGATCCCACCTATCCCCCTTTTGCTGCGGCTGATGATGGTGGTCTGTGGGGAATAGATGTGGAATTAGCCCAAGCCTTGGGGGAAAAGTTGGGTGTCGGTGTGCAATTTACCTACTTTGGTTATGATGGCTTATACGACGCCTTGTTGACGGAACAAGTTGACGTTCTTATTTCTGCACTGGTAGTGGATGTGGGGCGCACAGGAGACTTTTCTTATTCAATCCCCTACTTTAACGCTGGGGAAGTGCTGGTAGTGCCGCATGGTCCCGTGGGCATCATGGGCTGGCGGGACCTGAACGGCCGTACCCTGGCCGTTGAATTGGGTTCTCAGGGGCACATGGAGGCGAATCGCTGGGAGCGCCGTCTGGTTAGCCTGCAGATACAAACCTACGACACGGCCAGCGCTGCCCTACAAGCTGTTGCCCAAGGCGCCGCGGCGGCCGCCCTGGTAGACCACACCAGCGCCCGCCTGTTTGGCCAACAACACCCAGAGGCAGCGCTACAACGGCTGCCAGAACCCATTACCGTGAAACCCTATGCCCTGGTGGTGCGTAAAGCTGACGGCCGTCTGCTCCGCCACCTGAACAATACCCTGGAGCAACTGCATCAATCCAAACAAATAGATGCAATTTTGACAAAATGGTTGGGAGAATAAAAACATGGCGCGACTACTAGGGGCCGCTTTATGGCTAGGCAGCATCTTGATAGGGGGCATTCTGGTATGGGTCCTCAACACATACCGCCAAGAGGGGCAAATTACCGATGGGTGGTTAGCCTTCATTGGTTTTGTGGTAGCTGCTATCCTCATCCTGCCCCAATTAGGCTTAGGCTTCTATTTGTGGCGCACCCCCCGCCCTCCAAAAGACGAACCATAGGCTATATGAACTCATGTCAAGGTATGTTATACTCTTTTCGGGTTACAGATAGTAAAGCGCAACAAAATGGTGGAGTTACAAATCTTTAAGGAGAAAACCCTATGATGAAAGATCACGTTTCTGACTTGTTCGACAAAATTACGGGCGAGTCTACCGGTCTGGGCAAGCTGCTGAGCAAAATTCCAGGACTCGACGGGTATATGGAACGCAGCCGTCGCCGCGAAGCAGATCAGCTGCTGCGCGAAACCATTGCCGCTCGCCTGGAAGAAGTACGCTTGCAGCTAGCCAAGGTCAACGAGGAAATGAGCGCCGATATTATTATGGCCATGGACCACGCCGAAGGGTTGGGCCGTGCGGATACGCGTTTAATGGGCCTTATTGGCAAAATTAAGGACGCTCCTCAAGGTTATGCTGGTTTTTTTGACGCCATTAAGGTGAAGGAAGAAGATCTAGCCCGTATCTATGCCTTTGACGAGAGTATGCTCAACCACGTGGACTTGATAGCCGCGGCAGTGGCCGCGTTGGAAAAAGCGGTTTTGGATGATGGTGATGTGAAAAGCGCCATTCGTGATCTGGATACGGCCGTGCGTGAGGCTAACGACACTTTCGCCACGCGCAACGAAGTATTAATGGATATCAGCTAGTTTGATTGAGGAGATTTGATATGGCTCGTGTATTTGACCGTGTAGCAATTGATTCCTGGCTGCGAGATGAAGTAGTGCAAAAGTTTCCTCGCGGCGGGCTAGGCGACATTAAGCTAGGTTCTCCCTGTATCGTAAATCCTGGAGAAACGGCCGTCTTTGTGCGGGGCGGTGAGGCCCTGGGCACCTTTACCCCAGGCCGCCATATACTCACCACCGAAAACGTTCCCTTCCTCACCGATCTCCTGGAAAAAGGATTGTTTGGCGGCAAAAACGTCTTCACCGCCGACGTGTACTTTGTCAAAACCACCGACCTGACCATGAAGTGGGGCACCGCCAACCCCATCATCATCGAACACCCTCAACGTTCGCCAGGCGCCAGCGCCATGATTGGCAACGGCACCTACGTGGTCAAGGTCAAAGACCCATGGCGCTTCCTCAACGCTATGGACGCTTTCCGCGAAAGTGTGCGTCAGCCCCAGCTTAAAGACCGTCTAGACCCCATGCTGGGTGTCATGATGCAAGATAAACTCAGCGAACTCGCCATTGCCAAAGAACTAGGCCCGGCCCAGCTACAATCTTTCTCAAAAGAGCTAAACGACCTACTGACTGGGCTGCTGCAAGGAGAGTTTGACGCCATTGGTATGGTCATGGTGGACTTCAATATTCGCCTGGCCCTGCATCCCAAATCATTGGAAGTTGTGACCAATATGGGCTATGGCACCAGCTACGTGCAAAAGCAACAAGCCGACGCGTTTGTCACGGCCGCGGCCAATCCCGCCGGAGGTGGTATGTCTGATATTGGTTTAGGCGCCATGGGCATGGCCGCCATGCAAAATATGCAGCAACAGCAAATGGTCCAGCAGCAAGCCGGGCAACAGCAAGCTGCTGCGCAGCCAGCGCAAAGTGAAGGAGCTGGTGGTGCAATACCCGACGTCATGACACCATCTCAGGCCGCCCAATATCTGCAAGTTGCCGAGGAAGATGTCATCGCTGCCATTGAAGACGGAGACCTGAAAGCACGGAAAATTGGCCGGGCGTACCGCATTAGCCGGACAGCATTGGAAGAATTCCTGGCCAGTTGAGTAGCTGGTTTTGAACAAGCTGCGTCAAACCCCCGTTAGCAAACAACGGGGGTTTTTCTTATATCTTGGAGAGTAACTGCCCAAAGCACGGCATTACTCATTTAATGACACCCAGCACCATGGTGACAACAATTTAGCAAGCCCAAGGCACAAAAAGATAGAAATTAACGATGAAAAACGACACTGCTATTCGCTTACTTAATTTAAGGAAGAGCTTTGGGCGCGGGAAGCGGCAGGTGCAGGCCGTGCGCGGCATCAACCTGGAGGTAGCCACCCATCAGGTCTACGGTTTTCTCGGCCCCAACGGCGCGGGCAAGTCCACCACCATTTGCATGATCCTGGACCTGATACGGCCGTCTCACGGTGAAGTCCATCTATTCGGCCAACCCATCCGGCAAAACCCCGCCATTTTACCGCAGCGCGTGGGCAGGCTGATGGACAGAGGCCTTGCTTAGCCCCTGGAGTTTTGCCAATAACCTGTTTGGGCACACTTTTTTGCTGGGGTTTACGGCCGTTACCTTCGCCGGTGAGTACCAGTGGGGCACCTGGAAAAACATCGTGCCCCGCCAGCGGCGCAGCCTACTCATCATAGCCAAGTTCATCAACCTAGGCGTCCTCATCCTCATCGCCTTTGGCCTCATGTCCCTCATTCTTGGCCTGGGCCAGGGGCTGCTCACCCGCATGGCTGGCGTCCCCTACGGCCCAGAAGTAACTAGTGCTCAGTTAAGTTAGATTTTGGCAAAAGCGGTCGAGAATCTCACCACG
>CAZDEO010000004.1:0-116179 GCA_964504445.1 uncultured Anaerolinea sp.
CAACGACTATTTGCTGAAAGTGCTCTTTGGTTAAACAGAATGCAATTGCCCTGGTTTGCCTCGTTTGTAGGTTGCAATTCATACCGAAATCGAGTATTATTCAAGATTTGTACCTTTGCTTATTAGTAACTGAGAAAATCTTTGACATATAGAAGATCACTGATAAAATTTTTGCTATTCATGATTATGATGCACTGGTAATTTTAAGAGCGTTGGCAAAAGCCAAACGCTCTTTTATGTGTTTAGGCACTCCTGCTAAATTTGGTGAGTTTGGTGGGGTAAACCAATATTGGGTTGGAGCATTATTCTACTTTGGGAGGTCAACTAGGTGGAGACAACAGATTTCCGTACGTTGCGCGTCAGCTTAGCATCCCCGGATCAAATTCGTTCCTGGTCTTATGGCGAGGTCACAAAACCAGAGACAATTAATTATCGGCGTTTGCGCCCAGAAAAGGATGGACTTTTCTGTGAGGCAATTTTTGGACCAACGCGGGATTGGCAATGCTATTGTGGCAAGTACAAAAATGTCCGCTATAAAGGCATCGTCTGTGATAAATGTGGTGTAGAAATAACCCGCTCGTCGGTACGCCGTGAACGATTAGGGCACATTGAATTGGCTGCTCCGGTAGCCCACGTCTGGTATACGCGTCGTGTGCCCAGCTACATGGGTTTGCTGCTGAATATTTCCCGGCGCAACCTGGATCGCGTATTGTATTTTGCCCAATATGTCATTACCCATGTGGATGACGATGCCCGCCAGCGCGCATTGAAACGGCTAGAGGAAGAACTCCAGGATGTGGAAATGCAGCTTGAAGAAAAGCTGACTGAGAAAACCACGGAAGCTACCGGTGATGCATCCTCCAGACTGGCAGATTTGCGGACCCAGTTGGAAAATTTGAATGCTTCTTTTGATGATCGCTTGTCGGCCGTTACGGATGAAGTAGTGCGGGAAGCCAAGGTGATGGAACAGCGGTTGGAGAATTTGTTAGGCACGGCCGTTTCCGATGAAATAAAACTGGGTGGCGCGGTCATTGCTAAAAAAGGCGTCTCTATTGGACGCGAGCACATGGCCATGGTGCAAGAGATTACCACCGAACGCCTTACTCAAGTCCAAAAAGAAAGCGAAGAGGATCATCAGGCCGAAGTTGCTACACTGCAGCGCGAAATTGCTGAACTACAGGCTGAACTTGACAACGTTACCGATGATTTGCGCGAACAACTTGCGCAAAAATTGGTGCGGATGCGCCAACAGGCCCAGTCTAACAAAGAAATTCTGGAATCCTTGACCCAAATGCAATTCCTCAACGAAACAGAATACCGTGAGCTGAAGAGCAAATTTGGCAACGTGTTTCGTGCTGGCATGGGCGCCGAGGCTTTTTACGAAATTCTAAAAAACATGGACCTGGACAAGCTGGCACGTGACCTCTGGCGTGAAGTGCGTACGACCCGTTCTAAGCAAGCCGCCAAACGCGCTACCAAGCGTCTCCAGGTAGTTGAGGCGTTGCGCCAAAGCGGCAATCGCCCAGAGTGGATGATTTTAACCGTGCTGCCCGTTATCCCTCCCGATTTGCGGCCCATGGTGCAATTGGATGGCGGCCGTTTTGCCACCTCTGATCTGAATGACCTCTATCGTCGCGTCATTAACCGCAATAATCGGCTCAAGCGCCTCCTTGAATTGGGTGCGCCGGACGTGATTGTGCGCAATGAAAAGCGCATGCTTCAAGAGGCTGTGGACAGCCTGATCGATAATAGCCAGCGCGGCAAAGCCCTCAGCCGCCGGGGACGCCGTGAGCTGAAGTCCCTATCTGACATGCTCAAGGGTAAAAAAGGCCGTTTTCGCCGCAACCTGCTTGGTAAGCGCGTAGACTACTCCGGCCGTTCTGTCATTGTCGTTGGTCCAAAACTGAAATTGGGCGAATGTGGTTTGCCCAAGACCATGGCGCTGGAACTTTTCCGGCCGTTTGTCATCAGTAAATTGGTGCAATATGGCCATGCCAGCAATGTCAAAGGAGCCAAGCGCTTCATTGAGCGCCAGCCCCCAGAAGTATGGGAAGTACTCGAAGAAGTCATCCAGGGGCGGCCCATTTTGCTCAACCGCGCCCCCACGTTGCACCGGCTAGGTATTCAGGCCTTTATGCCCAAGCTGGTGGAAGGAAAAGCCATTCAGCTTCATCCCCTGGTTTGCTCTGCCTTTAATGCTGACTTTGACGGGGACCAGATGGCTGTGCATGTGCCGTTGTCTCAGAAGGCGGTAAAAGAAGCCAAGGATATGATGATGGCAACCCGCAATCTGTTGAAACCAGCTGATGGGCAGCCGATTGTAGGACCTTCGAAGGATATGGTGCTAGGTGTTTACTACCTGACATTGGTGCATGACGGCCGTCGTGGGGAAGGGCGCATTTTTGGCAGCCTGGACGAAGTTGAAATGGCCTATGAAATGGGCCTGGTAGACATCCACGCCAAAATCAAACTCTACACCGACACCTACTTTGCCGAGGATGGCAAGCGCTACGCCGACGACAAACCGCGCCGCCGCATCATCGAAACATCCCCAGGGCGGGTCCTCTTCAACCGTGCCCTCCCCCCCGAATGGCGTTTCGTCAACCGCCTGCTCGACAAAGGTGGCGTTAACACCCTCATCAACCGCGTCTACCGCGCCCTGGGCGACGAAGCAACCATCGAAATGGTAGACGCCATCAAAGACATTGGTTTCAAATATGCCACCATTTCCGGCGTTACCGTTGCTGTGGCGGATCTAACCATTCCGGAACAACGAGACAACATTTTGGTTGATACCCGGAAGCGCGTCGATGAAATTGACCGGCAATACCGCCGTGGTCTACTCACCGAAGATGAACAATACCAGCGTACCGTAGAGCAGTGGAACAACGCCAAAGACGAAATTGCCAGAGCCGTGCGCGAAGCCTTAGACCCGGCCGGCCCCATGGCCGTCATGGCCCTCTCTGGGGCAGGCAAGGGCGGCTTTGGGCCTATCACCCAGCTTGCCGGAATGCGGGGCCTTATGGCTGACCCCAGCGGGCGTATCATTGTCGTGCCCATTCAGTCTAACTTCCGCCAGGGCCTAAATGCTATGGAATACTTCATCTCCACGCATGGCGCCCGCAAAGGTTTGGCCGACACCGCCCTGCGTACAGCTGATGCCGGTTACCTTACCCGCCGCCTGGTAGACGTAGCCCAAGACGTCATCGTGATGGCCGACGACTGCGGTACCGACAAAGGCATTTGGGTGCGCCGTTCTGATAATTTTGGCAAGCAAACTCTGGCCGAACGCATTTTGGGGCGCGTCGCCGCGACCCCGGTGACGAACCCAGAAACGGGCGAGATCGTCATTCGCGAAGGCGAATACTTTACTGACGTCATTGCTGACCAGGTAGACGCCTTAGGCGTGGAAGAGCTTTATGTGTACTCCCCTATGACCTGTGAATTACGCCAGGGTATCTGCTCTAAATGTTATGGCATTGACCTGGCCCGGGGTAAGCCGGTGCAGCAAGGTGTGGCGGTGGGCATTGTGGCCGCTCAATCCATTGGCGAACCAGGCACCCAGCTTACTTTGCGGACCTTCCATACCGGCGGTACAGCCCAATCGGGTGGTGACATTACCCAGGGTTTGCCTCGCGTCGAAGAGCTATTTGAAGCCCGGCAGCGCCCCAAAGGTGAGGCTGTTATCACCGAAATTGGCGGTTTGGCCGAAATCCGCGTTATTGATGGCGTGCGCCACGTTTTTGTGACAGACAGCAAGCTGGTGGATGATGAGTACGAAATTCCAGAAGGCTGGACAATTAAGGTAGAAAACAATGACGAGGTGCAGGTGGGCCTTATCCTGGCGGAAAATGAAGAGGATGTGATCTCTGCCCGTCGTGCGGGTCGGGCCATTGTGGATGAGAATGGGCTGCGCGTGGTGTGGGAAAGCCGCGAAGAACGGGATTATGAGATCCCTGCCGGAATGCGCATGCTCATCAGCGATGGTCAAAAAGTCTCCCCTGGTGACCAGTTGACGGAAGGGTCTAAGAATCCCCACCGGATTTTGGAAATTTTGGGGCGCGATGCGGTAACGCAATATTTGCTGCGCGAAATGCAGCAGGTTTACCGTCCCCAAGGGCAGAACATCCACGATAAGCATTTTGAGGTGATCATTCGCAAGATGCTGAGCAAAGTAACCATTACTGCATCTGGCGACACGGATATGCTGCCGGGCGAATTGGTGGATTTACCGCGCTTCCAGGAGATGAATGAGCAAGTGGTGGAAGAGGGTGGACAACCAGCGCAGGCAGAACCGGTGCTGTTGGGTATTACCAAGGCGTCTTTGAATACGGACAGTTTCTTGTCGGCTAGCTCATTCCAACACACCATTCGCGTGTTAGCGGGAGCAGCTATTGCCGGTAAAGAAGATGACTTGGTCGGTCTGAAGGAGAATGTCATTATTGGTAAGCTGATTCCGGCGGGCACGGGTTTCCATGTGTACAAGGAGCGGGAGGCAGAACAGCAGCGGTTGCAAGAAGAGAGCGAGAAGGAAGCACTGCTGGAGCCGATTGATTTTAGCTCGACGTTGATTGATGATAACACAGATGATGACGTGCTGGCGGCGATGATTGCCGCGGCGGCTGATGCCAAGACTTTTGGTGGTGCGGATGATGTTGAGGAGGAAGAGGCGGAGTTGTAACACGGCCGTTCCCCCCATCTCCCTCTCATAAACACAAAACCCGGCAGGTTACCAGTGAACCCGCCGGGTTTTTTGTGCGTTGTTGATCAGCCCAAAACTTAGTAGTCGCGGTTGAGCAGTAAATTTGTAAGCTGGTTTAATGCTTGCCCCGCTTCCCCTGTGGGCGCGGCGGCTTGCAAATGATGGGTGGCGCTTTGTGAGTATTGGGCTGCTTGTTGGCGCGCAAATTCGTGGGAGCCGCTGGCATCTAACAAGGCAATGGCTTGCTGTACAAAGGCATCGTCAGGATGGGCTTGGGCGTATAGGTGTTGCAAGGCGGCGTTTTGGGCCAGCCCGTGCAGGACGGGTAAGGTTTTCTTTTTGGTGATGATGTCTGTGGCGGCTGATTTGCCGGTGCGGGTTTCGTCGCCCCAAATGCCGAGGATGTCGTCTATGACCTGGAAGGCCAGCCCTAGCTGACGGCCGTACTCGGCGTAATGGTGGACGGTTTCCTGGTCCTTTCCGGCAATAAGTGCGCCTAATTCAGCAGAGAGCGCGATGAGCACGGCCGTTTTGCCCGTAATCATCTGCAAATAATCCTCAACAATCACCTGGGGCCGCTGCTCAAAATCCATGTCGGCGTGCTGCCCTTGCGTTAGCGCCACGCAGGTTTCGTCGAAGCGGCGTAGCGCCTGCACGACGACGGTTGGGTCTACGCCTCGCTCGGCCAACCGGTTCAGGGCCAGATGAGATAGGGCAAACATGGCGTCTCCGGCATTGATGGCCTGGGCAACGCCCCAAATTTGCCACACCGTTTTGCGCCCGCGCCGCGTGGGGCTGCCGTCTTCAATATCGTCGTGGATGAGGGAGAAGTTGTGCAGCAGCTCGATGGCGGCGGCGGCGGGAACCGCTTGCTGCCAATCCCCACCGGCAGCAGAGCAGGCCAGCAAACAGAGCAACGGCCGTATCCGTTTGCCCCCGCTTACCAAGGCAGGCTGCAATGTCTCATCCACCCAGCCCATGTGGTACTGCATCATGCCATAAAACAAATCTGGCGGGGCGTCTTGCGCGTGCAAAACCGCCCGCATTTCTGCTTCTACAGCGGCGATCATTTTGGGGGAGAGGGTTTCCAGTGCTTCAGTCATAGATTGCTCCAAAAAGGGGCCAGGGTTGCGGTACTGGCAAACTCAAAATGTGGTGTGCAAGGGCGTTTGGGCCAATGCGTTTAAGTTGGCGGCGCCAGCCACAAACATGGCCACGCGCAGTTCATCGGTGATGGTTTCGGCCAGTTCGACCACCCCTTCCATGCCTCCTTTGTCGGCGGCGCGCAAAAAGTCGCCCGCCAGCCCGGCGATGCTGGCGCCCAGGGCAATGCTTTTGGCGACCTCTATGCCATTTTTAATGCCCCCGCTGGCAAAAATGGGCAGGTGGGGGGCGGCTTGATGGCAATATTGGATGGAAACGGCCGTAGGAATGCCCCAATCAATAAATGCCCCGGCGACCCGCGCATGGCGGGCGGTGGGCGCCCGGTACATTTCCACCTGGCTCCACGAGGTGCCGCCGGCCCCGGCAACATCAATGGCCGCTACCCCCGCCTCGGCCAGCCGCCGCGCTGTTTCGGCGGCAAAGCCCCAGCCCACCTCTTTGGCAATGACGGGCACGGGCAAATGGCGGCAAATGGCTTCTACTTGTTGGTACAAACCGGCAAAATTGCCATCGCCCTCGGGCTGGACGGCCTCTTGCAGCACGTTGAAGTGCAAAATCAGGGCGTCGGCTTCAATCATGTCTACGGCGCGCTGGCAGTGGGCCAGGCCATAGCCATAATTGAGCTGCACGGCGCCCAGGTTGGCAAAGAGCAAAATGTCCGGGGCCACGTCGCGCACGCGGTAGGTTTCTTCCAGGCTGGGGTCTTCGATGGCGGCGCGCATGGAGCCGAGGCCCATCGCCATGCCGGTTTGTTGGGCGGCCGCAGCCAGGGTGCGGTTGATGGCCCGCGCTTTTTCTGTGCCGCCGGTCATGGAGGAGATGAGCAACGGCCGTTGCAGCTTCTTGCCAAACAGCGTTAACGTGGTGTTTACCTGGGCCAGGTCTATTTCGGGCAGCGCCTGATGCATAAAAAAGTACCGCTCTAGCCCTGTGGTAAGCTGCTTAAAGACCACGTCTTCTTCTAAGTTGATGCGAATATGGTCTGCCTTGCGGCGTTCGTGGATGTCTGGCTGCGCTTCAGCCGACGGCCGTTCACTCATGTTGCTCTCCAGGTACGGGTGATTTTGTGGGCGGAGTATACAATGCCCATTCATGATAGGCGACAATTTTGACGGCTTGCTCACATTTAGGCACTGTTTGGGCCACGCCCACCGCAGCCCATTCGCCCTGCTGGTATGTCTACGATAGAATACGGCCGTTTGATGCACAAAAATGAGAAATTTTACACTGATTTGAGGAGGTAACATGCGCGTACTCATTACCGGCGCGGCAGGCTTTTTAGGCTCGCATCTGAGCGACCGCTTTATTCAAGAAGGACACACCGTCATTGGCATGGATAACCTGATTACCGGCAATATGGACAACATTGCCCATTTGTTTGGCCACGAGCGGTTTTCCTTCATCAAGCACGACGTGAGCAACCACATTTACGTGCCGGGAGAACTGGACGCCGTACTCCATTTTGCGTCTCCTGCCAGCCCCAATGATTACCTGGAACATCCCATTCCTACCCTAAAAGTGGGGTCCCTGGGCACCCACAACACCTTGGGCCTGGCAAAAGTGAAAAACGCCCGCTACTTGCTGGCGTCTACCTCAGAGGTGTATGGCGACCCGGAGGTGAATCCGCAGCCGGAGACCTACTGGGGCAATGTGAACCCCATTGGCCCGCGAGGCGTGTATGACGAGGCCAAGCGTTTTGCCGAGGCCATGACTTTGGCCTATCAGCGGTATCATGGCCTGGAGACGCGCATTGTGCGTATTTTTAACACCTATGGGCCACGTATGCGGCTGCACGACGGCCGTGTGGTGCCCAACTTCATCTATCAGGCGCTGGTGGGCAAACCGCTGACGGTGTATGGCGACGGCAGCCAGACGCGCTCCTTCCAATACTATTCTGATTTGGTGGAAGGAATTTATCGCCTGCTGTTTTCGGCGGAAAAGCTGCCCGTGAATATTGGGAATCCGGCAGAGATGAGTATTTTGCAGTTCGCGCAAAAGGTGGTGGAAGTGTCGGGTAGTGGGTCCGACATTGTGTTTGTGGAGCCGGGGCAAGACCGCTTTACCGATGACCCCAAGGTGCGCCGCCCGGACATTAGCAAAGCGCGGCGCGTTTTGGGCTGGGAGCCGCAGGTGGACCTGGAAGAGGGTTTGGAGCAGACGATTGCTTATTTCCGCAACCGGGTGTGAGTGACTGGAGAGTTGCGCAGCTAGAATTGACCAACCTTGAAGATTGGTCAACTCTGCAAACCTGTTGACGAATATGGCTGTTTCGATGAGGTGGAAGAGGCCGTGGTGGATTGGGGCAGCGCTGCTGGTGGGGCTGGCGCTGGCGCAGTTGCCGCTATTGTGGGCGGGGGCGCTGGTGGGGGGCACGGCCGTACTCCTTCTCACCCTTATCCAACCGCTTGTTGGACTGGGGCTGGCTTTGCTGTTGGCCCCCTTGGGCGCCTACGAAGCCCGCGCCTTCACCGGCTCCCCCCTGGACAGCGGCCAGGTGTTGCTGCTGCTGACTCTGGTGGCGTGGCTGGCGCGGGGATTGCGCCAGAAGCGCGTGGTGCTGCCCGCTACGCCATTGGCTGTGCCCCTGCTGCTGTTCATTTTTGTGGCCCTGGTGACATTGCTTGACGCGCCCTCGCTGGCCCTGGGGTTAAAAGAGGTGGCAAAGTGGGTAGAGATGCTGCTGCTCATCTGGCTGGTGCTGGACTTGACCACCGATTTGCCGCCGCAGCGCGCCCCCTGGCTGCTGCTGGGGATGCTGGCTTTGGCAGCTACCGCGCAGGGAGTTTTTGGCATTTACCAATTTTTCTGGCGGGGGGAAGCACCGGAGCATTTTATGGTGCTGGGCCGTTTTTACCGCGCCTTTGGTACCTTTGACCAGCCCAATCCCTATGGCGGCTATATGAATCTCACTGCCCTGCTTTCGTTAGGCGCGTTTGTAGGAGTATTCAGTAATCGGTGGTCAGTAATTAGGGGGCAGTGGCGTAAACTGCTTACGGATTACCGTTTCCTGCTGATTGGGTTGGCAACGGCCGTTGCCGTGGGCGGCGTGCTGGTTTCTTGGAGTCGGGGGGCGTGGCTGGGGTTTGCGGCGGGAACGGCCGTGCTCATCCTTTTTTTGCCACGCAGATGGTGGCAAGGCGTGGCGTTGCTGGGGGCCGTTAGCATCGCGGGCAGCGGACTGCTGTTGGCAGGCGTAGCCACTAACCGGCTGCCGGGGGGCATTGTGCAGCGCGTTACCAGTAGTTTCACACAAGGCCTACCCGTTGATGACGTGCGCGGCGTGGATATCACCGATGAAAACTTTGCTGTAGTGGAGCGATTGGCTCATTGGCAGGCGGCGGCGGGCATGGCCCGTGACCATTTTTGGCTGGGAGTGGGCTTGGGCAATTACGAAGCAGCTTACCCTAACTACCGCCTCATCAATTGGGCTGCTCCTTTAGGCCACGCCCATAACTATTACCTGAACCTGTGGGCCGAAACGGGGCTGCTGGGGCTTTTGGCTTATTTGCTTTTCTGGACGGCCGTTTTCTGGGAAAATAAGCGGCTATTGCAAACCATGGACGCTCCCCAGCGGGGGTTGGTTCTCGGCCTGTTGGCTGCCTGGACAGCGCTAGCCGTTCACCATCTGGTGGATAACCTTTATGTAAATAATATTTACCTGCACCTGGGCGTTATGCTGGGGTTGCAGCAGCTTTTGAGGAAACAAGCATGATTTCATCTTTTACCGGTCTTGCCATTCGCATGGGTGTTAACCCCAAAGAAGCCAAGCGGTTCGTCAAATTTGCCGTTGTGGGCACCATTGGCTTCATCGTGGATTTCGGTATTTTCAACCTGATGATTAACCCCTTTGTTACCTGGCTAGAACCGGGGACCGTTTTGTACAATGCCCTGGCGGGATATGGGTTGACGACAGAGCAAATTTCGGGGTTGGCGCCTACTTTTGCCGGAACGCTTTCTTTCATTGCCGCCATCCTCAGCAATTTTATGTGGAACCGTTACTGGACCTATCCGGATTCGCGCTCGAAGTCGGTGCGGCGGCAGTTAGTGCAATTTATTTTGGTGAGCGTGGCGGGCATATTAATTCGGGCGCCTATTCTAACCTTTACCCACCGCCCCTTTACGCGCCTGGTGGAAAATATGCCAACTTTGGCTCCCTATGCCGTGCGTTTGGGCAAAAATATGGCCTTGATGGTGGCGGTTGGGGTGGTAATGTTCTGGAATTTCTTTGTGAACCGGTATTGGACCTATAACGACGTGGATTGATGGCGCGCATAGGCATTGACGTAACTTCGGCCATTGTGCAGGGGGGAGGCATTGGGCGCTACACGCGGGAGCTGGTACGCGCTCTGGTTCAAGAAGATTCCACCTATTATTTCCATCTATTTTCAGCAAAACCCCCCGACATTGTGCCGGTGGCAAATCCGCTGCCTGATGGAGAGCGCGTTGCTTACCATCCGGCGCCATTAACCGAACGCTGGCTCTATCGCTTATGGTATCGCCTGAAACTGCCTTTGCCGGTGCAGTGGGTGACAGGGCCGCTAGATTTGTTTCATTCCCCAGATTTTGTACTGCCTCCGGTGAGTGGGGGTATTCCCACGCTGCTGACGGTGCATGACCTTTCTTTTGCCCATTACCCGCAGGTGTTTCCGGAACCGTTGGTGCGCTATTTGAACACGGTGGTGCCCTGGTCGGTGGGGCGAGCGACGCATATTTTGGCGGATTCGCAGGCAACGCAGGATGATTTGACCACCCTCTGGCAAGTGGCGCCGGAGAAGGTGACGGTGCTGTACAGTGGGGTAGACGGCCGTTTTCGTCCGGTAGAGTCTGGGCTGGAGATTACGGCCGTGCGTCGCCAGTATGAGTTGGGGGATGCGCCCTATATTTTGACGGTGGGCACGGTGCAGCCGCGCAAGAACTACCAGATGCTCATTCGCGCTTTTGCGCCGTTGGCGGGCAGATTTTCGCACAATCTGGTCATTGCCGGTGGGCAGGGCTGGCTGTATGAGGAAATGATGGCAGAGGTGGCACGGCAGGGGTTAGACGGCCGTGTGCGCTTCATTGGCTTTGTGGACGACGATCATTTGCCTGCCCTGTATAGTGGGGCGACCCTTTACGTCTTTCCCAGTCTCTATGAAGGCTTTGGCCTGCCCATTTTGGAGGCTATGGGCTGTGGCGTGCCCGTGTTGACCTCCAACGCGTCCAGTTTGCCAGAGGTAGCGGGGGAAGCGGCCGTGCAGCTTGCCCCCCAAGACGAGGCCGCCTGGACGGACGCCATGGCTCAATTGCTGGGGAATGCTGGGCGGCGGGCGGAAATGGTGGCGGCAGGCTTCCGCCAGGTGCAGCAGTTTAGCTGGCGCAAAGCGGCGCAGCAGCTCTTGGCAATTTATGATGCGCTTTTAAGCTAAAAAGCTAAACGGCCGTGACCTCATTCCGCAGCGTGCCAATTCCCTCAATCTCGCTTTCCAACACGTCGCCGGGACGTAGATATTCCGGTGGCGTGCGCGCAAAGCCTACCCCCTCTGGCGTGCCCGTGGCAATGATGTCTCCGGGCAGCAGGGTCATCCCTTTGGACAGATAGGCGATGATGGCTGGGATGGTGAAAATCATGTGGTTGGTACGGCCGTCTTGCTTGGTCACGCCATTGACGCGGCAGGTAATGCGTAAGTTGTGGGGAGCAGGCAGCTCATCCAGGGTCACAATCCAGGGGCCGGTGGGGCAGGCACCGTCCAGGCTTTTGCCCTTGAAGTATTGTTTGCCGTTCATTTGCAGGTCGCGGGCGCTGACGTCGTTGAGGACGGTGTAGCCGAAGACGTGCGCCCAGGCTTCGGCGGCGGGAATGTTTTTGCCCGCTTTGCCGATGATGACGGCGAGTTCCACTTCCCAATCAATCTGGCTGGAAACGGTCGAATCAAAGGGAATGGGATCGGTAGGGCCGGAAACGGCCGTGGTGGCTTTGGTGAACACGATGGGCGTGGTGGGCAGAGCTGCTGGCTTCCCTTTAGCGGTGTAAGATTCCAGGGCGTGCTCGGCGTAGTTAAGACCCAGGCACATCACGTTGCGGCGCGGGTAGGGAATGGGGGCCAGCAAACGAACTTGGGTCAGGGGAACGGCCGTGGCCCCCGCTGCCACCTGTGCTTCAGCCTGCGACAGCCCCAATGCCCCCAAATCAATGAGTCTCAGCATATCCGGCGCAATGCCCGATAAATCTACCACCCCATCATCCTGCACCGCGCCAACCTTAACCACGTGATCTAATTCATAAGTTACCAGCTTCAATGTAAACCTCCACGTAAAAACCTGCGAGGTTTCCAACGCCCCGCAGGTTTGCAAAAGATGATTAACGACGCCCTACCACCGGCGCAATGCCCCGGCCAACCCACACCTCTTCGGCAAACTCGGGATTGCTGGCGGAGGCCACAAAATAGGTTACCCCTTGCACGGTGGAGCGCTTCAGCAGCTCCGACCAGAAGGTTATGTACTCCATGCCCTTGCGCGCTGGGGATGTGCCCGCCTTATTGTTGCTGGCCTCCGTTACCCAAATTGGCTCCTCGCGGAAGCGAGAGATATAATCATCCAGCACGCCCAGAGCTGTTTCCATAGGGTACACGTTAGACCAGTAGATGTGCACGCCCAGCCCGTCGGCTGCTTTCACCGCGTCGCGGCTGGCTTCCAGGAATTCGACGTGGTCCATTTTTAAATTGCGCACCGACGCTCCCGGCGACAGTCCCGGATAGATGAAGCGCATTCTCGGCAATTCCTTGCGGAATAGGTCCAGCACTTGCAGCCACCATTGGGCAAAGGCGGCGCCATCTTTCCATGTGCTGCCCATGCCTTCGGGCACCAGGTTTGGCTCGTTATGCAGTTCTATAACGACATCGCGCCCCTGCAAATGACTTAGAGTGCGTTTGGTGTCACTGATGGTGTCGTGGAAGAATTGCTGAGGACTAATGTTGCGCCCACCAAAGTCCAGGAAAGCGCGCACAATCCAACTGGCGGTGGGGTGGTTGGCGGCTAGTTTGGCTACGGACTCTGGGTTGTGGAAGGAAAGAAGTTTGATCATGCCGGGCCGCATAATCTTGAATTCTTCTATTTCGGCGTCACTGATGAAGGGGTCGGCGGAGGCGTGAAGACCCAGCCTGGCCTGGCCTAACACAGCCGGTTCGGGCTGATGCTCCGGTGGGGTGGGGGAATGTTGCGGGCTGGTGGGGCTGATGATGGGCGCAGACGCAAAGGGCTTCTGCAAAATGGCATCATCTACACGCACTGGGGTGTATTCGCCCTGGGGGGCGCCGGTGACAATCATGGCGGCATTGCCCGGCACAAAACCGAGATTGGCAGCATTTCGCCGCGGTGCATCGCGCAAGTTGATGCCAAATTGTCCGGCAATGGCCATGCCGCCCGCCACGCTGATTTGGGCCGTAAAAGCCCAGCCAGGGGTGGTGTCGTGAATGGGCGCAGGGGCCGGGGGTGGTGTTGTTGATGCAGGCAGAGGTTGGGGTTGGGTGGTGGGCGGCTGGGGCTGCACCAGGCCGGTGATGTCGCGGGGACGGACATGGAGGGGTGTGTATTCGCCTTGAGCCTGCCCGGCCACGATAGCTTGTGCGCCTTCGTTGAACATGCCAATGGCCACGGCCGTGCGCTTAGGCGCCGCCCTCAAGTTTGTGCCAAACTGCCCAGAAGTGGCCTGATTCCCCACAATGGTCAGATTTTGCGTCCAGGCCCAACCTAGCACAGCATCACTTGGCGCCGGCGCGGGGGTGGGCGGGGCTGAGGGCTGCGTCACACCCCCTTCCGGCAGATTAATCGGTCCAGAAAAATCACTGCGCCGTACCTGCAAGGGTAAATATTCCCCGTTCGCCGCACCCGTCACAGTTGTTGGGCTGCCCCCTTTCACCAACCCAATATTGACTGCACTCCGGCGCGGTGCGGCCCGTAAATTAATGCCAAATTGCCCTATTATCGCCTGATTCCCTTGCACGCTTAGATTACTGGCCCAGCCCCAGCCCTCTACCGTGTCTGCTGTAGACGGTAGAGGGGCTGGCGCCGGAACTGGCGGTTCTGGCTGCGCATTAACCAGAGCTACCGTAGGAACTTTTACCGGCGTATACAAGCCCCGTCGTTCCCCTGTTACCAAGACAATCGTCCCCTCAGCAACCAGGTCAATAAGGGGACCATTGACGCTGGGTGTGCTGCGCAGGTTAACCCCACCTGGCCCAATCTGCGCTAGGTCGCCTTGAATGGTGATGGCGCTGGTGTAGGCCCAGCCATCGGTAAAAGGGCCGGCTGGCGTTTGCCAACCCATGAGGGGCAGCAGGAAAGGAGTTGGATCAATAAAACCCGGAGGCCAGTTGCCCACTTGTGCCCCCTTTTTCTTGAGGCTCAGGTGTAGATGGGAGCCAAAGCTATTGCCGGTATTATCCGCAAGACCAATGAGGTCGCCTGCCTTGACCTTGTCGCCCACTTTCACCAAAGCCTGATGGAAATGGGCATAGATGGTTTCATAGTCATCCTGGTGGCTGATGCGCAGGTGAACGCCATAGGGATGCTTGCTGGGATTTGTTTCCACCACTTTCACTTCACCCGGCGCTACAGCAAAGATTTTGCTGCCATGCGTAGCCATAATGTCAATGCCTTCATGTCCGGGCAAACCAAACTGGGCATAATTTTGCGGATTAACGCCGAATTGTTGGGTAATATGTCGGAATTCGGTGGGCCACGCCTGGAACTTAAACGCACTCATAGGGGCAACTCCTTTTATGTGATTTAGCTGAATAGTCGGCTGCTGGAATATAAGTGAACTATTTTGCACAGTGTAACATAAATTTCCCCATTGGTAATAGGGGTGACTTGGCGTTTGTGCAGGAATGGATTGGGCTTATGCCTTGCAAAGTTTGGGGAGGTATCAGGTGGTGTGCTGCTTGCTTATCGGGTGCGGCGTTGCCAGTAATCTTTAAGAGTCAGTTCGGTCATGCCTTCATCAGAGGATAAGAAATCTAGGAGGAGGCGGTTGAACTTGGCGGTTTCTTGCAGCATGGGAAAGTGGTTGCAGTTATCTATGCCCACGAAATACTGGTTGCTGGCTGCTCGGAGGTCACCATTGTTAGCGGGCGCTTTTACTACGGTATCTTCTTCGCCAAATACAAGGAGGATGGGGCAGGGGAAGTTTTGTAAATCTTCGGTAAAGTTGTAGCTTGCTAATTCGCTAGCCAGGTTATTCATAGCTTCCTGGTCGGTTTTGCGTAGTTCGCTGTCTACTTCAGAAAAGCTGTTAGATTTTCCTAGAACTTTGGCGATAAATGATTCGGGTTGGGAGTTTGTGAGGCGGGCATTAATGTAACCACCGTTTAAGGGTAAGGAAACGGTGACTATTTTGTCTACCAACTCTGCGTTTTGTTTTGTGAAACGGAGGGCAACGGCGGCGCCAAGTCCATGACCTACCAGAGTGACGGGTGTGGCGATGCCCAGCTTGTCTACGAACTGGTCGAGCATTTCTACGTAGGCTTGAAGGGTGTACATGTTTTTGGCTTTACTGGAATCGCCAAAACCCCATAAGTCGAAGGCAAACACGCGGTGTCTGGCGGAGAGGCCTTGCATGGTGGGCCACCAATAACGCCAGGAACCGAGCCACCCGTGGATAAAGACCAGGGGTTGGCCACGCCCTAGAACTTCGTAATGGATGAGGTTGCTGCCGACCGTTGTGATGCTCATGGTATTGCTGTTGTTTTAGCTGTTTTCGCTTAGGACACGTTTGATTGTGCCGATTAATTCGTCTGGAGCGAAGGGTTTTAGGATGTAGTCTGCTGCCCCGGCTTGTAGGCCGGTGGCAATTTCTGCTTCCTGGCCTTTGGCTGACAGGAAGATAACGGGAATGTCTTTGGTGCTTTCCATGGTTTTGATTTTTTCGCAGGCCTGGTAGCCGGTCATGCGTGGCATGCGTACGTCCATTAAAATGAGATCGAAGTTGCCGTTGGGCGCAATTTCGACGGCAACCTGACCATCTTCTGCCGGTACGACTTCAAAGCCGTTGAATTGCAGTGTGAGAACGATTAGTTCGCGAATGTCGGTGTCGTCTTCAGCAATGAGAATTTTGGTCATAGAATATTCCGTTTAGTTTGTTTGCTATTTTGGGCAGCGATAGGCAGGTTGAAGGTGAAGGTGCTGCCAAGGCCAGGTGTGCTTTCTAGTTTAAGTGTTCCGCCGTGCATTTCGATGAGGCTGCTAACGATGGCGAGCCCGAGTCCGGTGCCGGGGATTTTTTGTACAAATTCGTGTTCGGCGCGGTAGAAGCGGTCGAAGATGCGTTCTTGGTCTTCGGGGCTGATACCGATGCCGGTATCGGCGACGCTGATGTAGACGTAACGGCCGTTTTCTTTGGCGGTGAGACGGATTTCCCCATGCTCTGGCGTGTAGTTGAGGGCATTATCTAGCAGGTTGGTGAGGACCTGGGTGATACGCCGTCTGTCAATGTTGACCAGGGGTAATGTTGACGGGGCCTGGGTGTGTACGGTGATGGGTTTGCCTTCGTGCTGGATACGGCCGTACAAATGTCCCTCAACAACCTGTTCCAACAAGAGCGAGATATCTACGGGGCGTAGATCGAGCTGGGTTTTCCCTGTTTCTATTCGCGAAATATCCAGTAAATCATTTACCAACATATGTAGCCGCTCGGCATTATTCTGAATGACCTTCAGATAACGCTGTTGCGCCTCACTCATCTGCCCCGCAGCGCCCATCAGCATCAAATCAACATAGCCTTTGATGGATGTCATGGGCGTACGCAACTCGTGGGATACTGTAGAGACAAATTCGCTCTTTAACCGATCTAGCTCTACCTCTTTTGTAATGTCGCGGAAGATAGATACCGTGCCAAAAAACTGTTTACCAGCCAAAACCGGTGAGAGGTGTACGCTTACCACCTTGTTTTCAAAACTCAATTGCTCCGCGATGTAAGTCCATTGTTCAAGGTTGTGCGCATTTTGGCTCCAATTTTTAATTGTTTGCAACCAGGAATTGTCTTTTTGGCCATACAAGCCGAGAAACTCGTTGATAGATTTGCCTAACAGGGCTTCTTTGGGAATGCCAAGAATGGAGCTGGCCGGCAAGTTGGCTAACGTAATTTTATTGTACTGGTCTGCCACCACCACGCCATCGGCAATACTTTCCAAGATCGCCTGATTTTTTGCCGTCTCAATTTGTTCCAAATGGAGCGTCGCACCCAGGCGCTCAGCCTGATCGCGAATGAGTAAGTAGAGATTGGCATTGCTGATGGCGTTGGCTACTTGAATGGCGGCTGCTTCTACCAGTTCAAGCATTTGCATCGTGAAAGCATTTGGTCTGGTGTGAAAGAGCATGAGCAGCCCAATGACTTCTTCGCCTGTCATAAGCGGCACAGCCAGAACCGAACGATGCTCACTGCTGGTGGGTCGGTATACCCAGCGTGGGTCTTTGCGGGTGTCATGCACGATGACTGAAGAGCGGTTTTCGATCATCCACCCGGCCAGGCCTTCGTTGCGCATCATACCACTGGGGGAGCCTTGACTGGGAAGTTTTAAATCTGTTCCCAGGGCTGAGCGGAATAGCAGTTCCCCGGTTTCCTGATCGATGAGTAAAATGACGCCCTGGGTTGCTTGAACCACTTCATTAACCAAGTGTAATGCCTGACTGAGTACGCGGTCATGGTCTAGGCTGGCTGACAGCTCTGAGGTGATGCGCAGCAGTAGTTTGACCCGGTTGCTTTCTTCATTGAGGGCTTGTGTGCGTTTGGCGACGCGGGTGTCGAGCTCGTCGTTTAATTGGCGTAGTTCTTCGAACAGTTGGGCGTTGCGTAAGGCAATGGCTGTTTGCGCGCCAAAAATGGTGGCTCTGGCTACGTCTTTATCGCTAAATCTGTGGGGTGTTTGCTGGTCAATGAGGATGAGGACGCCAATTGCTTTGCCATCTTGTTCCAGGGGAACGCCTAAAGCGGCCTGGAGTGTTTCGCGTTGGGGCAGCTTGAAGCGAATGTTTGGGGTCTGGCGCAGATGATTGGCGTACATTGCGGTACCGTTGTGCGCAATTTGGTTTACAAAATCGTCTTTATCGGCGTCTGTGATGACTTGTTTTTTGAACGCACTTTCGCCATGCCCTTTGGCTGCACGGCCAATGAAGCGGCCCTCTTCGCGCAGCCAAATATAGGCGCCGTCAACGTTGAAGATACGCTGACTTTCGGTGCAAATGAGGTCAAGGACGGCTTCGAGGTCGAGGGCGAAGTTGATGGCCAGGGTTACGTTTCCTAAGGCATTGTAGAAGCGTTCTCTTTCAAAGGTTTCGGCAAAGATGAAGGCTGTTTCTAGTGCTTTGTTTGCCTGTTTGGTTATGGCTTGGAGCAGGGTAAGCTCGTTTGGGGCGGGGGGAGCGGGTTTGGTTACGGCCGTTAACCCAAAGGGAACTTCTGAAAGCACAAGGGGCAGCAAAATGGTCCAGTAAGATTCCCCTGGTTTCAACCATAGGGGTTTGGGCACAGACACATCCTTTTTTGCCGCTACAGGTACAATTGCCGGCTCCAACGTGGTTAGAACCTGCTTCATCGCTTGGTACTCTTCCAAGGGGAGGATCTTTCCCACAGGGAAGCTGTTTTCTGCAAGAGGTGCTTTATCTTCTACGACTACCAGGCTGTTTGTGTCGGGTTGCCACTGGTAAATGGTGTAGTTTGCACTTTGGGATGCCTGCATGAGCTGCTCGCCAAGAGAGGAGAGAACGGTTTCTTTTTCTAGCAGGCTGGTGAATTTGTTGGTGGCGTTAAAGAGTACTTCCAGTTCGCGGCTGCGCAGGAGTGTTTCATCCACCAGCCTGGCGCTCTCAATGACGGAGGCTGCAAATTGTGCATAGAGTTCGATTATTTGTAGGGTGGATTGGTCGGGGCGACGGCCGTTCAGCGGCTGATCCAGGCCCAACAAACCAATCTTGTTTTGCTGTCGATCAAGCAGGGGCACTGCCAACACATCCCTTGGTTGCCAGGCTGTCGGATCCTCTGCTTCAATTCCCGCTCCTTGTAACAAATTGCGGAAATACCTGCGGGACCAGAAGCTGTCTCCGGGCACAAAGTAACACAAACCCTGGCGAAACGCCTCGGCTTCTTGGCTTTGAAATAGCTGTTGCCACACAGAAGCCGGTAACAGATTGTCTCTTAGGAGGGCTTCCTCCTCGGGCGAAAATCCAGCCATGATAATTTTAGTTGCCTGGAAGTCCCTGTCACGCAGGGTCAACACAACTCGTTTCCAACCACTCAGTTTCAGACTCTCAACGATCAGATGTAATTTTTGATCAAAGTCAGGCTCGCGGCTAATTTGGGCCAGCGAGGTCAACTGTGCCATAGTGGCTTTAGAGGTTAAAGATGAATTTGTGAATGTGTTAACTGTAATTTGCACGTAATCACCTGACTCATCTTGCCATGGATGTGCCAGGAGTTTGATAGTGCCCGTGCCCTTGCAAGATGACAACACCATCTCCACAGGGGAATTAGAGTCCTGCAGAAGAAGGGTGCGCCAATTTTTATGGGGGGCAATAACCTGGAAGAGGTTATTTAGTGAGGTAAAGGGGCCGGCAAATTGCAGAAGCTGTCGCGCTGCAGGGTTGCCATAAACGATATTTCCTGTGTAATCGGAAATTAATACCCCTTCACTTAAGTTATCTAGAACATTCCAGGTTAGGGCCGAGGTTAATTCTTTCTTCATGTTGGTTTTTAACCTCAGCTTTTACTAACATTCAATTTCGTAAAATGCTGTTACCAATACACACCAATAAATGATCGAGTCTAGTTGCTGATTTGATCGAGACGGCGAAGTTCAGCGGCCGTTTCGGTGATTTCGCGAATGTCTGTAAACCGCTGAGTTTGATCGGAGACAACGCCAATCGAAAGACGCATTAGGGGGCTCAAAGAGCCATCAGGCAGTTCAATGCCCCCTTGTTCCCGATGGATAAAATTGTAATGGGATTGTATGCCTTCATTAAAACGCTGGCGTAAAGTTTCTACTATGGTTGGGACATCGGCTGTTTTGGTGATGACGATGAATGTGTCGTTACTGGCATGGCCAATAAAGTCATCCAGAGTCCCTTTTTCATCAATTACTTCGTTAAGAATCATTGCCGCGAAACGAAGCACTTCGTCTCCGGCGACGAAGCCATATTCATCATTGAAGGGGGCCATATTTTCTATGCCCAACAAAATAAGGGACCAATCTTTACTGCGCATTAAATCTCGTAGCTGGTCTTCAATTAACCGTCCGCTGGGAAGACCTGTTTTAGGATCGGTCATATTGAGGCGTTGATGGGTTCGAATGGCCGTTCTTACCCGCAGCTTCAATTCTTCGATGTCAAACGGTTTGGTAATGTAGTCATCAGCGCCCAATTCCAAACCCGCTATGCGATCGCTGCGTTCATCCCGCTGTGTGAGAAAAATGATAGGGATGTGGCTTGTCCGGGTCGTGGTACGTAGTTCGCTACAAACGGCATACCCATCCATGTCTGGCAGCATGATATCTAAAACAATCAGGTCGGGGAGCTGTTTTCGGCATTGTTCGAGGGCGTCTCCTCCCCTGGCTGCGACTTCTACCTGGTAGCCTTGCCCAGTAAAGAAAATGCGCAGCATGTTTGAGATATCGAAATCATCTTCTACAACTAAAATTCGGCCATTACTCATGAGCTTCTCCCTTTGCTTTTTACAAGGGTACTGGGTTTATAGGTGCGAGGTTGTGAATTTGTTGTTGATGTTGCTGGTGGTAAGTCTTTTTGTCCATAGGTACGAACTCTGGCAATGTCATCAGCACTTACGGCTTTTTCAAAGCTGCGGAACCCACCTAACTTAAAACCATGTTTGCGAGCGATTTTATCAATTGTCAAGACTTGTGACAATTTTATGTCTTTGCCTAAGGTGTAGGATTCGTATCGTTGTTCAAGAGCCAGAGCCATGGTTTCGGCCATGCAGGCGAAAGCCATTTTAGGTGGAAAACCGAAATCAAAACCAAAGTTTACCGGTCCTGGTACTTGCACCATGCCCCCTTCAATGACGAGTACGTCTGGACGTTGTGCGGCCACAAGTTTGGAGACGTCCCTGGGGCGAGCAACGTCGCAGACGATGGCTCCCTGCCGCAGATGGTGAGGTTCGATAACTGTGTCCACAGCACTGGTCACAGAAATGATGAGGTGTGCCTGTGCCAGTGGGTCAATGTTTTGGGCAACGGTTATTTGTGGGTTGGCGTTGTGCTGGATGAGTTGGCGCAGTTTGAGGAGCTTGCTTTCTTGTTTTCCAATCAGAATTAAGTGGTGGCACTCGGGAGCGAGCATTTGAGCGCAGACGGATCCGATGGAGCCGGTTGCGCCCATGATGGCTATGGTGCTTTGCCGCAGGGATCTGTTTAGTTGGCGACTTGCTTCTTGAATGGCCTGTACGGCAATTGCTACGGTGTAACTATCTCCTGTGGTGACGGGTATGTTGAGATGATTGGCAATGGTGATCCCACCGTCGCCAACAACTGAGGTGAAGGCCCCTAAACCGAGAATTTTGGCGCCAAGTTTTTCAGCTAAACGCCCGGTTTGAATGACTTTTTTGTAGACAACGGAGGGCGGGAGGCGCATCATTCGTGTGGGGGTTAGGGGGCAGGCGATAAACCATCCTTGCAGGGAACGGCCGTTCCCCTCTGAACGCACACCAGAGATTTCCGATATAAAAACAGGGGGAAAAAAGAGGGATAAAAAGTCAATTAACCAGACAGGAAGCCTGCCTAAAGTGGGATATTTACGGCCAACATCACGCTTGGGGTCAATAGGATGAATGATAAAGGCAAAATTATCCTCAGGCATTACATTTAGCTCGACGTTTACTAAGGAGATGGTTTGGTTCGAGGATACAGTCGCGGGTAAGGATAACGCTCACGATGGGCATGGTGATCGCTTTCTTCAAAATAAACATTTTTTGTGATGTGTTGGCGCTCATTGGTCGCCAGCAAAACAACATCAGATTCGATTGTGCGTGCCGGGTAAATGATCAAACCCGAACTCAAGCGGCAATGATGTCCAACACAACCGCCTAAAATGAGCAAATTCGTTTCCTCCAAAGTTCCTTCTGGCCCAATTGTTTTCAGGGGGCTGCCGCCTACGGCACTGGCTGTCACACTGAGACGGTCAGCTTCCATGCTACCGCTTAATACGTTGAAATCGGTAAATGTTGTTCCTGCTCCAATAAACGAATCCCGGCCAATGACACATAATTGCAGGCAGGTATTTTGCGCCACCATAGTATTTTCCATCATGGTCGTCATAAACAGCGCTGCGCGAAAGGGTAAAAAGCACCCATCGCTAATTACGCTCAACATTAATTGGCACCCCTGGGAGATATTTACGTTGTTGCCAATAATACAATTATCAATTACTGCACCAGCGCCGATGGTGACATTATCCCCGATTGTTGTTGGGCCATGAATAACAGCTGAGGGATCGATGGACACATTGCGGCCAATATGCACCATTTCTGAACAGGCCAAAACCTGACGTTGTTCTAGTACGGCCGTAAAAAGAATCTTCAGCTTATAGCGCCAATCCTCATTGATACGATCTTCATACTTTGCTCCACGCGCAAACACCCCAAAAAGAATATCAGCGACAAACAAATGCACCCAATTTTGAATAACCACAAAAGCCTTCTTGGGCAACTGATAAACAAGATCACCCACTTCCGTGGCCATATAAGGTGGAACATGATAATAACCACGTTCCCGGGCTTCCGTATCAACAATTAACGGCTCCGCAATCACGCTTTGGGAGACACCTTTCGGCAAATACCACATATCAACCAAAAAAAGCTCCCCCTGTGCAAACAAAGAAGTGGCTAGCGGCTTCACATGTTGCGCAATAGCCGGATCATCTTGCCGAAAAGCCAAACGCACAGGTTTCCCCAATACCTGCCCCCGTTCAATAAACTCATCTACCAACTCTTTGTTAAAGAATAAATTATCCCGGTGAACCAAACATTCCACCGGCTCATTTTCAATAGATTGAGCAAACTGCCAGTTCGGATACTCTCGCTCTTCACTCGTGTGATCAGCAAGAATGTCACGCTGCCATAGCCACAAGGGTTTATTTTGCACTCGCAGATCCCTGGCAGGTTCATTAAATGGCGTGATATGAGCAGTTTCAGTAAGTATAATGCGACGCATAATTAACTAGAAAAGTTAGGCGACAGGATTCTTGGAAATAGTAATTGTGCAGCTCTCATCTCCACAAGCAATACAACTTACCTCTTCCACATGAAACCTTTTCCCACGGCTAACCCAATCCAGGCTTTGTTCCAGCAAGCCCACAGCTAAATGACAGCACGGGTTTTCCGTAGAGCGTTGCCAACACATGGGGCATTGTTCAATTATCCACAAATAACCACGGTGGTCCTCCCCCAAGCGCACGCGCTGATCTGTAAACTTGTTGAACGTTTCCGCAAATACTTCAAGACCAATTTTCAACTTCATCCCTAGGGGCAAAATACGACTTGCAAGATCCGTAATGCCCAAAACAGGCGCAAACTCTTTCAAGGCATATTTCCACGTTTCACGACCAGCTCTTAACGCCAAACCGCGACCACCCCGTTCCCCAAACATACTGTCCAACGTTTGCTGAATGACGCTAACCTCATGAAATGTAAAATTTTGCACCAAGTTGTTGGGGGGATAATTGTTAACCAGATAATGAAGCTGAGCAAGATGAAGAACAGCATTTACCCCGTGACGTCCCATAATTTCTTCCATAGCCGTCAAAATGATACGCCCCATTTTATTAGGGTAGTAGAAATTAAGGTCCTGGGTTGCTACTATAAACTCATTCACGCTTTAATCTTGTTTTTGGTTTTCATAAGGGGCATTTTTCAGGAAAAGATCCAAAGAACTCATGAAAGTATTTGGTTCATCAATCATTGGGAAGTGTCGCGAATGTTCCATCATAGTAACGTGATGGTTACTAATTCCCGCACACAATAACTTTGCATTACTTGGAGAGACAATATTATCCTTTGTGCCGTAAATGCCCATCGTAGGAATATTTAAAGAAGGAAGGTCTGCGCGCAAATCTGTTTCTCGCAAGTCCCCAATACTGCGAAAAAATGACTCAATGGTTGTGCGCTGTACATCTCGAAATATCATGCTACGCACTTTCTTGGAATCACGAGCCAACAAAATGCGCATAATTGTGTTTAAGACAAGGGGATAGCGCCAAACCAATTTTGCAATGGATCCATAGCCAGCAAGTTGCAGAAATGGATTCAGCGAGCGACCCACCACCGGGGAACCCACAACCGCAACTTTGCTAACACGCTCAGGATAGGTTAGGGCCATTTGTAAAGCAACGGTACCCCCCATGGAATGACCAAACACCGGCGTCTCCTGAATCCCCAACGTTTCCATGAATTGGTGCACCATTTCCACATAACTGGCAATTTGGAAAGAAGATGTCGAAGCGCGGGAGCCTGTGGCGGAATCTCCAAACCCCCAGAAATCTAGAGCATATACACGATATGCTCCTGTTTTTGCCAGAGCAATCATAGAATCGCGCCACACGTCCCATGAATTGATCCAGCCATGCAGCAAAACAACAGGCTGTCCACGCCCTATGGATTCATAATGTAGAATACCCTGTTGTGTAACAATTGAACTCACACTAACCTCAAGGCCGCTTACAGAAAACCTGTAGCAACATTAATTGTTACCTCTTGCAGAAAGCTTTTGGATCCGCTTTCGTTGATTGGGGCCTTCTATTACGAATACAAGATGGTCACAATCAGGCTAGTTGCCTAGAGTATAGTAGCATTGGCCCTGAAATGAGGCTGTGAAAAGCTGGTTAAGGAGAAGTAAACAGCCCGTAAACACCGAAGCTAAGCGCTTTCTGCATCCAATTGCTCAAGGATAGAGTAGAGTAGCTCGAGCAATACGTTTTTAACACTCTCTTTTTCAACAGCTACACAGGGCAATATTTTGACATCTGAACGCAGGCGCAAAATGATGCGCAGATCTTCGGGATCCCAGGCATCTTCTTGATCTTGCTTGTTGGCAGCAACCACGTAAGGTGTCGCTGCGTAGCTTTCGAAAGTTTCAAGGATGCGTTTTGCTTCGCGAAATGTTTCTGGTTTGGTGCTATCTACCATAACCACAAAACCTAACATACCTTGGGATAAAATATCCCACATAAAATCGAATCGTCGCTGCCCAGGGGTACCAAATAGGTAAAGAACCAGGTCTTCATCTACTGTGATCCGTCCAAAATCCATGGCAACGGTTGTGCTTTCTTTGATTTTTTCGGCGCTACTGGAAATTTTGCGTTCAGTGGAGACAACATCAATTTCGCTGATTGTGCCAATGAATTCTGTCTTCCCCGATGAAAAAGGGCCAGTTATCACCATCTTAACAGCTTGCATAAAATATACCTTCGATAATAAATGGAAAAACGCTTATGTGTGGCTATTTACTTTTGAAACGTCAGTTGTTTTTTGACGCAGATGACCAAAGAAATAATCTGCGAATGAGCAAACTGAGTTGTGGTTTTATAGGCTCCGGATCCGATCGATCAGGCGGGTAACCACCGAACGCTTTTCTGCCGGTGATTGTTCTGCGGCAGCTTTTACCTTTTCCCGGCGAGTACCTTTTTCTTGCTCGACTGCGGTTGTAAGCTGTGGTTTAGGCGTGTGAACAAATTCTACTAAGCCGGCCTGAAGCATACCGTAAACGATGCGCCTGATTTCAAAATCACTTAAATTGTTTGCTCTGGCTATTTGCCGGATGGAATTACGCGGGTTGATGAAAGAGACTACACGCCATTCTTCAACGGTGAGGTTGATGTTTCGCAGACGGGCATCAGGTCTATCTGTAAAGCGCAGGGAGGTATCTAAATCAGGAATTTCTTCTTGTAAGATTTCCCATTCTTTTAACCGGCGGCTCCCTTCCATGATGACGCTTTCCAGGTCTATGGGAATGGTAATCTGTTCGGAAGGGGGGAGTTTGTTGGCGTCGAAACGAAAGAGGCCATCTGCCCAGGTAAACAGTTTGTAGACTACGTCTAGTACGTATTGTCTGACGCTTTGAATGATGTCGCTTTGGGTAACGTAGCCTGCCTGCACAAGCAGGTGGCCGAGCTGTTTGTCGCTGGTGCCGCGGGCTTTGGTTTCAATGATACGGGCTTGTTCTTCAGAAAGTTTTCCCGCAGTATGCAAAATTTTCGCTAGGCTGCTGTTTTCGGCACCTAGGTGAGCGTAGATGAGTTTGCCTTCACGAAAAGAGACGTGGGCGATTTCTTTGCCTTGAATGGTCAAGGTCCCGGTTTTTCGGGCGAGGTTGATTAAATTGAGTAATTGGGTTGTAGAGAAATCGCGCAAATTCCCTTTTAGGGCCATGATTTATGTTCTCTCCCCAGCTTGAATCTGTGGGTTGTTGAGGTTGCCTTCCTTTATAGGGTTGTTATTTGATTTGACATATAAAGTGGCATACTTTGGGCATTATACATGTTGTAAAAAACCAAGTCAAACAGGGGTGGTAAGTAGTTGGTACTGGTTTGGAGGGCTTGAATTAGGGCTAGCGGATGTTGCTGATGCAGGAATGGTGGGTTGTTGCTTGGTTAAAGTGTAGGTACAATATGGGCATTGAGGTTGCTGTGGGGCGGTGGCGAAACGGCAGACGCAGCGGACTTAAAATCCGCCGGGGGCAACTCCGTGTGGGTTCGAATCCCACCCGCCCTATGTTGGATGAATGGCCCAGAGATGGGCCATTTTTGTTAGGTGTATATGGATTTGTTACGGTTGGTAGAGGCTTTTGGGCATGAGCTGGCGGGAAACACGGCCGTTTCCATTCCTCAATGGCCGCCTGACAAACTGGTTGTAGGGGTGTCTGGTGGGGCTGATTCCCTGGCGCTTTTGCACGTGTTATACCGCGTCTGGGGGCCAGACAACCTGGTTGTGGCCCATTTGAACCATGGCCTGCGTAGGCAAGCCCAGGCGGAAGCTGCCTTTGTGGCGCAAACGGCCGTTTCCTGGCACATTCCGCATTATGTCCACCAACAAGACATTACCGCTCTAGCCCAAAGCCAGGGACTTTCTCTGGAAGAAGCAGGGCGGCAAGCTCGTTATGCTTTTTTTGCGGAGCTGGCGGCACAAACCGGCGCAAAAGCCGTCGCCGTGGGCCACAATGCTGATGATCAAGCAGAAACCGTGCTGCTGCACCTGCTGCGCGGCACTGGTCTAGCCGGGTTGCGCGGCATGGAACTGGCAGGGCCGATGCCCCATGCGCCAGATGTGGTGTTGCTACGGCCGTTTCTTACCGTATCCCGCGCCGATATTGAGCAATATTGCCGCACCCATCATCTCCAGCCAGTGGAAGATGGCAGCAATCAGGATACCGTCTTTTTCCGCAACCGCCTGCGCCACCACTTGTTACCCCTGCTAGCCAACTACAACCCCCAAATTAAGGCGCGCTTGCAGCATTTGGCAGCGATTGTTGCTGCTGACGAAGCACTGCTGGTGCAGTTGCAAAAAGAGGCTGTGGAAACCGTTTTGCTAGAACGTCAGGCAGATTGGCTGGCGTTTGACCGCGCAAAATGGCTGGCGTTGCCCCTGAGCTTGCGGCGGCGCGCTTTGCGCCACATGCTGGGCATGCTGCGCCCCGTTTTGCAAGACGTCACCTTTCGACCACTGGAACAGGCCCGGCTTCTCATTGAGCATGGAACCGGTGGGACGCAGGTCGCGCTTCCGGGTGGGCTGGTTTTGCTGGTGGAGTACGGCCGTATCCTCATTGCCGCCAACCTGGAAACGGTGCCTGTACGTTGGCCCCAACTTGCACATCATGAGGCTGTGCCACTCCCGGTGCCGGGGCGAGTTGCGTTGAAAAATGGGTGGGTGCTAGAAACGGCCGTGCTCTCCAACCTGGACCGCCAGACCATCTGGCAAAACCCCGACCCCTGGCAGGCGTACATTCCCTACGACAGGCTACCTCTTTTTCTGCGGCCCCGCCAGCCCGGCGAACGATTCCAACCCTTAGGGTTAAAAGGCCAAACAACGCGCCTCAAAGAAACCATGATCAATCGCAAGATTCCCGCCCTATTACGCGCGCGCTGGCCTTTGGTTGCCACGGCCCAGCACCTCATTTGGCTGGTCGGACATCAGCTTGATGCCCGCGCCCGCGTGGTGGATCTCAACAAACCCATCATCCATCTTCGGGCCAGGCCGGCGAGCCAACCAAGCGAGAAGCCAGAAGCTGCGGGCTGATAGTTGACGCTGGCCTGATGCGAAAGTATACTATCGCCACCTGAACACCCGGGGCGTAGCTCAGTTTGGTAGAGCGCTCGGTTTGGGTCCGAGAGGTCGTCGGTTCAAATCCGGCCGCCCCGACTTTGTGGCAGCAATGGGTGTATGGGCTATTCCCACACCCTGGCCTTAATAACAGGGCCTGTAGCTCAATGGCAGAGCAGTCGGCTCATAACCGATCGGTTCATGGTTCGAGTCCATGCAGGCCCACCATGCGGGTATGGTGTAGTGGTAACACAATAGCCTTCCAAGCTATTATCACGGGTTCGAGTCCCGTTGCCCGCTTCCACTCTTCTTAAGCTGTTTTGACCCGTCCCCACAATTACCTAATTGGAAGAAAAAGCTAAAAAGCTGTGAATCGCTCGCGGGCGGTCAAGACGCCCATATGCTCGTCAATCATAGGGGATTTGCGTCCCAAGATTGCTGCTAGCTCAAAACCCGACGCTGACCTTAACCCATATTGGGGGGCCATCAGCGGGTTAAGGCACATTTTGAAGCATCAGTTTTTCCTTCAGCTCCCTTCCCCTACAGCCAAAGAAAAAGCGGCGTCAGTTACCTGACACCGCTTTAGTTCAACTAAGGGACAGCAACTATTTAGTTCAGGGGGCACCCCGCATTGTTTGCAAAATCAAGAGCATCTTTGAATGGTCCAAAATCACCTGTAGCATAAGCATTTTGTACGCCACTTAAGATTTCTCCGACCGTGTAAGCATAGTTAATGTCGGGGTGGGTCGCATTCAGCAAAGCGGCCACGGCATGGCGGGCCAGCGCACCTTCCCCACCGCCTCGTGCCCAAACGGCATCCAGTAGCGTGGCATAGGAACCAGAGACACCAAAGACAGCGCTATAGTTATCACCAGGCACATAACCACTCCAGGAATCAAAGTGATGTTCCTGGCGCCAGTAACCAGGAGTACAGCCCTGGAAGTCTTGTGGAGTATCTTCACAAGTAACGGTCCACTTGCCGTTTAACTTTGTCTTCAAGACACCATCAGCATTAAAAATAGCGACAAAGACGGCATAGGTCTGGGTAGTGCCTGGTTCCAGGGCCGGCGGGGCAAAGTCAATATTCAAATTGCCTGTGGTTGTCCCGGAGCCGATTTCCTGCAACTGTCCGGGGGCAACCTCAATGAAAATGTTGTAATGTACAGAAAATGTATCGGGAACGCCTGTGGTTTCAATGTGAAAGGTTGGTGCACAAGCCAGCATATCGTCTGGATAAACCAGGGTAATGCCGGTGCCATTGTCAGCACTACCGGCAAAGGCTGTTCCCACAACAGCAAGGGCCAACAACAATATCAATATGGTTAAAGTTGTAAATCGTTTCATCATTTCCTCCAAAATTTGAAAGCTTGCATAACACTGATAAAGGGCTGCATAGGTTTTAATGGGTTAACAAGTCTCCAACTGGCTACATAAAGGAGAGTTATGGTTAGCACCACCTCCATGCGTCAAGGTATTATTCATTAGTATGGAGGAAATAGCTTTCAATAAGGATTAAGATGGTTTTATGGAGGCCTGGTTGAACAGAGGCAGAGATCAATCATCTGCAAGAATCGCCACTCCAATGGGTTTTCTCGGGTTATTTTTCTGGCGCACCAGTTGCAATCCATTCTTGTACGGCCGTTAACTCTTCATCCAACATCTGGCCAAAATGCTCCAGTACACCGGATTGGCGAATTACCAATAGACTTGTATCTGGGTTACCTGGTATGATGGCTGGGCCACTATCTCCACCCCGCATCATGGTGTTGTAGCTGCTAAGGTCTAGCCCGGCTTCTGCTTGGGCGCCACTGTGGCAGAATGTGCAACGGCCGTCAAAAAGCGCTCTAAAAGTCCCTTCATAGGTTCTGGCAACACCTTCCAACAAATATGGGCTGCTGTTTAGCAAAATATAAAGCTGTCTGTCTAGTACGGGTTGCAAAGCTGGTTCGTCGAACCCGGTAAATGCCCACTCATTTGCGTGGCAAGCTACATTTCCACAAAAAGAGCCGTCTACCGGCGGTTTTCCTGCCAATTCGGTGTAGTCTACCCCGGGTGCTGCTGGTGTATGGCAGGCAGCACACGAGCCGTCAATTGCTTTGCCATGCAACGTAATCCAACTGCTATGGATGTGCGAGGTCGGTTCTGGGCCTTGAGCAAGTTCAATATTAGTGATGAGTGAGTCATCCGCCGTAACCGGTATGGTATGGCATAAATTACACTCCAGGCGAATCGCTTCTTCCGTGCCGGAGAGATGCTTGCCATCGTGGCAGCGGAAACAGCCAGGGGAATTTTTGTGCCCCAGGTTATCAGGGTGGGTTTCCCAATCTAATTCTTGCTCTGGGAAAACCATTTGCGTGTACATTTCTGATAAAGCAGTGATGGTCTCTTCGATAGCCCCTCTTTGATTCGCGTATACATCAGGAAATTCATTCGCATAGAAAGCCTGCAATTCTGTGAAAGCTTCATTAGCTTCCGCCAGGCTTTCATATTTGACACTGAGCAGTTCTTCGGCTTTTTCACGAACAAAAGGCAGTTCTTGGGGAACCAACCCTTTAGCCAGAGCCTGGTTGATGGCCTCTTCCGGATTGGGGATGCTGTGCGTAATACGATTATGGCAAGTTATGCAGTCTAGCCTTTCCAAAAATTGACCGGCAACATCTTCCGGTGTGATGTTTGACGCGATGTCATAATACTCCACCACCGTACCGTTGTCTTCAACAACACGCACATAGGGAATATTTTGTTCCAATCTATCCGTGGCCAAGTACCACACTTCGTTTTCGATATGCCAATGGATGCCTCTTCCCAACCCTTCGCGCTTTGTCCCGCCCCCAGTTTTCAGGACGAGAAACACGCTATTCTGCGTGTTTTCCTGGTCGGGTTCATAGCTCCTGATTTCCCGCAGGCTATCGTCTGAGAATTTTTCTGGGAAGTGGCAGGTTTCGCAAGACTCGCGGGCTGGGCGCATGGCGCGGGAGTAAATGGGGAATTCGTAGTCTTGGGTCAATGTAAGGTACACATGCCTTAGGTCTCCCGCTTTGCGTGAGAACTGGGTTGTGACTACGTCCCGACCAATGTGGCATTCGACGCACTGCACGCGGGCATGGGGGGAGCGTTGGTAAGCGCTGTATTCTGGGGGCATGGTGTGGCATGTGGTGCCACAAAATTCGGAGGAATTTGTATAAGTCCAGCCGTAAACCGTACCAGAAATAACGCTGATGGTTAAAACCCCCATAAAAATGAAGGGTAAGGCCCTTATCCATTTGGGGCTGCTTGGAGGAGGAAAGAAAAACCTTCTGATTGCCGAGAAAATTTTACGCATGGTGCTATCCTCTTGTTGCTAATGACTTATTCGTGCGGTTCCTACGTGTGCTTACACTTTCCGGTTTAAGGTTCCGGCGTTGGTTCCGGTGTTGGTTCCATCGTTGGTTCTGGTATGGGTGTTGGTGTAGGGGGTGTGTGGTAGCCTTGGGCAACGGCCGTTAACTCTGCTACCTCCTTCACCGAAGCAAAACCACCATTATGACAGTGCTGGCAGGCATAAGCCAATGTGATATAAGGCATAATCTGCGTACCGTCGGCAGAAAATTGCGGTGCATTGGGATCACTGTTAATTGAAAACTGATGACTATGGAGATCCCCCGTATAAGCTTCCAAATCCCCCCACGCTGATTGGCCCATTGGCGGCATATGGCAATCAACACAATCAACCCCCAAGTGTCTGCGGTTATTTTGCACAGCATCGTTTTGCCAATGGCAAGACTCACATTGCTGCATGATACCCTGATTGGGGTTGATTTCCTCATCGGCATACAGCGAACTGGCATGAGGATCGTGACAGGTTACACACGAGAGCGCAAAATGTTTCGAGTTAAACAGGCCATCATAATGCACATATTGTTGTTCAAAACCATCCAGGGCATCAATAATGGCCGGATTTTCGCGCGAATGGCAGTCCCCACACATTTGCGAAGTTCTATCGACAGGCATAAAAACCCCCATCGGATCAGCCGCGTGGCGATTGCCCGGGCCGTGACACGCTTCGCATTGGATACCTTCATATACCCAAGTCCCCTGAATACCCGCGCGATTATCCTGGTGCCCTTGCGCCGCATAACCCGTTGTATGGCAGCGCGCACAGTCAAAAACTTCTTGCTCGGCATTGTGCCCAGTTACCCATTCAGCAGGTTTCCCGACAGCCTCATTGGCAAAATTATACTGAGTAAGCGCATCTGCATCACCGGCAAGTAAATAACCATCATTTTTTAGAAAGCGCGCTTTCCAGCCAAATCCACCGATGACGTAGGAAATATCATTCCATGCCAAGCCTTCTGGTGGATCTACAACACCGCCGGTAACTTCATCATAAGGAAATCGCGGCGGGGCGCTTTCAATCACTTTAAGAGCATGGGGATGAGCAGAAAGAGAAAACCTGGCGTAAATATCTTCATGGCAACTGCCACAAGTGTCAGAACCTACGTAGGTTTGGCTGGCAGTTGCATCTTCTCCAGCAGGGCCAACTGGCCCAATAGGACCCGGTGCCCCAGCAGGCCCAACCGGCCCGGCAGGCCCAGTTTGCCCACGACATGCGGCAAGAAAAACCACCCACATTACAATAAATACCATGCGGAATACAAATTTTGAGCTCACGAGTTTTTCTCCTCTTGGGTCTAAGACAGGTGTTTAGGTAGAGATCCAAACACCTTGGGCGATCAGGCATTTGCGGCTAAGTTTTTCAACACGCCACATCAGGCCAGGCTTGCCTGACTCGATGCAACATAATCTTTTTGCCAGTTTACCCATATGGTTGGCACGAATGGCATGAAAGTTCAGGCCAACCATTTTTATTGTCTTGCAGCTTACGAGGATGTTCCCATTCCAGAAGACATGTAGAAATAGGGGATCTTGTGATTTTTGAACCAGGAATAAGCTATTCCGCAAAAATGTGATTTTTAATGAAATGATAGGCAAAAACTATTCTAATGCTCTTCTAAGAAAATAACAAGCTCTTCTCTAGGCTTTTTGCCTTCAATCAACTTAGGCGGCTTGCCACATTGGGCTTGGTGGCTGGTTCGTCTTTTTGGGTTGTAGACAAGAGCCTGAGTGCCCGTGGGGGTGGTTTCAGAGTAAAACCAAGCCAGATAGAGAGCCACACCCGGTAAAACATGACAAACATCACCAGACGAAGGTGCCATTCGCAACTGTGAACGGAGTTATAAGCCGTGTATCGTATGGTGAATTCGAGCGAGAGGGGGCGTGGCCCAGCCACGTATCCCTTTTGCCATATCTGACAACGGAGGTAAACAGCCTAATGAGCATCAGTCGGCTAGCAAGCTCTATCAAAGAGTCGCCCACCCTCAGGCTCAACGACGAAGCGCGTCGTTTGCGGGTGAAGGGCGAGCCGGTTATTCACCTGGGCGGTGGCGAACCCAAAAACAAGGCGCCTATCACGGCAATTCTTGGGTCTGCCGCCAAGCTGAAGACCGGCGACGTAAAGTATGTTCCCACTGATGGCCTGCCATCCCTTAAAAAGGCGATTATTCGCTACACGGAGGAGAATTACGGCCGTTTAGTTACCCAGGAAAACATCATCATCTCCACGGGGGCCAAACAAGCCATCTACAACATCCTATTCACCATCATCAACCCCCAAGACGAAGTCATCATCCTCGCTCCATACTGGGTTAGCTATCCCGACATGGTGCGCATGGTCTACGGCATTCCCGTTATCGTCAAACCCGAAGACGGCACCTTCCAGCCCCGCATCGAAGAAGTTGAAGAGGTCATCAGCTCCTACACCAAAGTCATCATCATCAACAGCCCCAATAACCCCTCCGGAGCCGTTTACCCACCCGAGTTTGTCCAGGCCCTGGTGGAGCTGTGTGAAAAGCGCGGCATCTACCTCATCATGGACGACATCTACCACAAACTTGTCTTCGATGGCAAAGAAGCTGCCCCTGGTTACCGCTTTACGAACAAAGACATTGAAAACACGCGCGTTCTGGTCGTTAACGGCGTCTCCAAGCTCTACGGCATGACCGGTTTTCGCATCGGTTGGGCGATTGCCCCGCAAAACATGGTGCGCGTCATGGCCAACATCCAGAGCCAGATTACCTCTTGCCCGCCGGTGCTAAACCAGGCCGCTGCCGAAGGCGCCCTTATTGGCATGCAAAGCATCACCGAAAACCTGCGCCTTACTATCCAAAACCACCGTGACGTCATGATGCAGGAATTGCGTGGTTTCACCGACATCATAGCCCCCAAGCCGGCCGGAACATTTTACTGCCTGGCCGATTTTCGCGCCTATGGGCAAGACTCTATCAAGCTGGCCGAATTTTTGCTAAAAAAGGCCCTGGTAGTTACCGTACCCGGTGAATCTTTCGGGATGGAAGGCTATTTGCGTTTGAGCTATTGTGGCTCCATCAAGGAAATCCGCGAAGGGGTAGAGCGCATGAAGTGGGCGCTGGATCCCAATGCACCAAATGAAATTTACATTGGCGATCGTAAATTAATCAGGGATTGGCTATGAACAACATACTCAATATCAAAACACCGGCAGAAGCCTACGCTTCTGCCTTAAAAAGCGATTACGACCTGGAAAACCACGGCCTGCAAAATTTGCGGCAAATTTACTGGAACCTGCCCACTGAAAGCCTTTATGAAGAAATCGTATTCCGAGGCGAAGGGCAGACCGCCAAAATGGGGCCAATCGTAGTGAACTCTGGCAAACACACCGCCCGCGCCGCCCAAGACAAATTTGTAGTGCGCGAACCAGAAAGCGAAGGTCACATCTGGTGGGGCGAATACAATCGGCCCATGAGTCCGGAGCAGTTCAACGAGGTGTACCATCGCCTGCAAGGCTTTTTGCAAGGCCGGGACGTCTTCGTGCAGGATTGTTATGCGGGCGCAGATCCGGAATTCCGCCTGCCGGTGCGCATCATCAGTGAATATGCCTGGCACAGCCACTTTGCGCGCAACATGTTCATTTTGCCCGAAACCCGTGAGGAGTACCGGCAGCATGTGCCGGAATTCACGGTGTTGGCTGTGCCTTCCTTCAAGGCTTTTGGGTCTATAGACGGGACCCGTACCAGCACCTTCATCATCCTCAATTTTGCCCAACGCCTGGCAATCATTGGTGACACAGCGTATGGCGGTGAAATCAAGAAGGCTATCTTCACAGTGATGAACTACTATTTGCCTTTGGAAGGCGTGATGACCATGCACTGCTCTGCCAACCAGGGGGATGACGGACACGTTGGCTTATTCTTTGGCCTGTCAGGTACGGGTAAAACCACGCTTTCGGCGGACCCCAGCCGCCAACTCATTGGCGACGACGAGCATGGCTGGAATGATGAGGGGGTGTTTAACTTTGAGGGAGGCTGCTATGCTAAAGTGATTCGGCTGTCCCCTACGGCCGAACCGGAGATTTACGCCTGCACGGAACGCTTTGGCACCCTTTTGGAAAATGTGGTTCATGACCCCATTACGCGTCTGATTGACCTGGATGACGATGCCATTACGGAGAATACGCGGGCCTCTTACCCGCTGGAGTACATTGGCAACGCACTGCCGGACAAGCGAGGTGGCCATCCGCGGAACATTATTTTCCTGACTTGTGACGCTCAGGGGGTGATGCCACCTATTGCGCGGCTGTCGCCAGAGCAGGCGGTCTACCATTTCATCTCTGGGTACACTTCTAAAGTGGGAGGCACGGAGGTGGGGCTGGGCGAGGAGCCACAGATTACCTTCAGCGCCTGCTTTGGCGCGCCGTTTATGGTGCACCACCCCATGTTTTATGCGGACTTGTTGCGCCGAAAGATGGAGCGTTATGGCGTGACTTGCTGGCTGCTGAATACGGGCTGGGTAGGTGGCGCTTATGGCGTGGGCAAGCGCATCAGCATTAAGTATACGCGGGCGCTGCTAAATGCGGCCTTGAACGGGGACCTGAAAGATGTGGATTATTACACAGATCCCATCTTTGGCTTTGAAGTACCGCAAAGCTGCCCCAATGTACCCAGTGAGGTGTTACATCCGGCGCAGGGATGGGCCAGTGAGGCGGATTACACGAGTAAGTATCGCAGCCTGGCCGCACGGTTTGTGAGTAACTTTAAGAAGTTTGCGCCGGAGTGCCCGCCGGAAGTGCGGGCGGCAGGACCGAAGCTGTAGAGACTGGAAACTGGAGATTAGAGATTGGAGATTGGCAAATCTCTAATCTCCAGTCTTTTTAGTTAGTATTGGACGAACGCTTAGGCTGATGGTTTTGCCCAGGTGGGTTGGATGCCAGTGGGTTCCAGGGTTTCGATTTCTTGATTGTAGCGAAAGAGGGGCTGGAGGGCATAACGGCCGTTTTCCACCCCACAAAGTTCGCTAATTTGCAGCACCTTGCGACGGCCGTTTCGCAGCCGTTCCTGGTATGTAATCAGGCGCAGCGCCGCGGCAATAATGGCCCGAATTTCCAATAACCCCAGCCCCAGGTTGGTCATCAGGCACAGGGTTTCCAGGCGGGCCAGACCGTCCTCGACGCTGATACCGTGGATGTTGACCAGCCCCGTATACCCCTGGCTAAGAATGCTGACAATTTGCATCGCTTCTGCGCCGCTGGTCTCGCCTGTGACTAGCCAACTGGGGCGCATCCGGGCTGCTGTAGCCAGCAAGTTGTCGATGGCGACGTTGGCGGGGCCACCAGCTTCCAGGTAGACTCGCCGGGGGTGGTTGACCTGCATTTCGTGGGTAGATTCGACAATGACGATGCGCTCATCGGGGGGAATGAGTTCAACGATGCGGTTGGCCAGGGTGGTTTTGCCAGAAGCAGTGCCGCCCACGACGAGGATGCTGGCCTGGGCAGCGATGGCGCTGCGATAGAGGTCGATGGCTTCCGGGGTAATGGATCCCCATTTGATGAGGTTTTCCCAGGTGACGCGGGCATTGTCAATCATTTTGCGGATGACGAGGGCAGGTCCGGAAACGGCCGTTGGCGGCAGCACGGCCACAAAACGAGACCCATCAGGCAGGCGGGCTTCGGCGGTGGTGTCGTGGGCAGTCAGGCTGATGCCGCCAATAGCCAGGAGCTGGTCGATGGTCTGGCGCAGGGCATGCTCATTGGTAAAGGTAACGGCCGTGTCTACCAGTTTTCCCTGCCGTTCCACGTACACCTTATCCGGCGCGTCCACCATAATTTCCTGAATCTCGGCATCGGTGAAAAGGGGGGCCAGCGGGCCAAGGACGGTTAATAGTTCAGCTTGAGACATGGGAACCTCCATTTCGGGTAAATAGTAGCTGGTGACCGGTCAGCGGTTAGTCAATTGTATGGTCTGGTAACAGCATAGGGGATGGACCGGCGTTGGCGCATCCGCCATTACCCCAGGGTGGCCTGTGGTGTTGCTCAGGTTGGCAGTATGCAATTATCGGTTGTTTGTATGGCCTACTCATGGAAAATGCCCACTGAATACTGATAACTGACTGCTGATTACCGAGAAAGCCAGCCTTGCTGCAAGGCGAGAGCTACCGCTTCGGTGCGAGACTGGGCGCCGGTTTTGTTGAAGACGCCGTTCATGTGAAATTGCACAGTGCGCTCGCTAATGCCCAGGCGGTAGGCAATTTCTTTGTTGGTTAGCCCTCCAGAAGCCAGGGTGAGTACCTGGTGTTCGCGGGGAGAGAGGGGATGTGGCACAGGAGTGTTGGGGGAAACGGCCGTACTCTCTGGCAATAACCCCTCAGCTTCTTGCCGCGCCTGCCGCGCCAGCTCCCCCAAAGTTGCCACCGCCGCCCGCGCCGGGAAATTATCAGCGGGCAGCGCCCGTTCATAAGCCCGCACCTGCGCCAACAGCAAATCCAGCGTCGCCAGCAGGCTTTCAAGAGGTGTTTCAGCGGGCATTTCCCTATAAATATCGCCCAAACCAATTCAACACCTTCTTCCAGGCGTCGGCAGCCGCTTCAGCGTGGTAAATGTGGGGGCGACTGTCGTTGAAAAAGGCATGGGGAGCGCCAGGGTAAATGTGAATCTCGTGGACTTTGCCGTAAGTTTGCAGCTCTTTTTCAAATGCGCGTACTGTCTCAACGGGGATGCCCTGGTCCAGTTCGCCAAAGAGACCTAGCAAGGGCACTTGTAATTTGGCCGTGTCGTCTGGGCTGAGAGGACGGCCGTAAAACATCACCGCCGCGCCCAGCTCCCCATCCGACTCGGCCGCTGCCGAAGCCGCCAGACCGCCGCCCATGCAAAAGCCCAGCACCCCCACCTGCCTGGATGATACCTGCGCCAAATTTTGCAAATGGCGCGCCCCAGCCAAAATCTCCGCCACGGCCTGGTCGCGTTTCAAGGCCATAGCCAGCTTACGCGCCTCATCCGGTTCCGAGGCTGCTTTTCCGTGGTAGAGGTCTGGAGCCAGGGCCACGTACCCCGCACGGGCAAAGCGTTCGGTCACGTCCTTAATGTGGGGCAGCAGCCCCCACCATTCCTGAATGACTACCACGCCGGGATACGCGCCCGGTTTTGCGGGTTGGGCCAGGTAGCCAGGTATACTGTCCCCGTTGGCCGGGAAGCTGATCATTTCTGTGTGGATGTTGGTCATAAGGCGCCTCTTTATGTACTCTCATTTACCTCTGCCACCGGTTCGACCGTGGCTCTATAGGTAGCTAGGGCTTGCTGCACCTGTTCTGAGCCTACGTTCTGCACCAAAAAGTGGGCGATGGCTGACTTTTGCTCCGCCTCTGTAGTGTCAGGAGATGGCGCAGCGGCCTGGACAACCCATTCCTGAATTTTGGGTACGTCGGTGATATTTTCGGCAAGTTGGACCATCTCTGGCAAGGTGCAGGTTTGCATCATCTGGCGGACAAGGGCGTCTGCCGTGGTGGCAGAAACGGCCGTGCCCGCACTCATCTCTTCGGCCTGGCTAAGCAGCAGCACCACGTAAGCCTGCCCCCCATTTTCCAAAATCATCAGGGCAATACTGGTGCGCGCAAACTGCTCCGGCGCCTTGGGATCCAGCAGCTTTTCCAGTTCATCCAGCCGCGCCTTTTCGTCTTCCAGAGACAGGGTCGCCCGCGCAATAATGGTGTACCAGGCAATGTCGTACAGTTCAGCCAGGGTGGGGTAATGGTGCAAGAGCTGGGAAACGGCCGTGCGCCGATTCTTCATCAGTTCCAGGTCGATTTGCGTGCGGCACAAGTTTTGGAACTGGTCGTACAGCCAACCCAGGTTCAGGCTCACCTCTCCTTCCTGACGGCCGTCAATGGGTTTGGCCAGCACAAAGCGCGTGCGAATGAGCGCCTGGAATCCCACGCCCACACTTAACACCCGCAGTACCGGGTTCATTTGCTGCATAGTTACTTCCACAATAATGAGCGCTAAAATGGCCGTCACCACATTGATAAACACCAAAATCTGTGCCCATTGGGTGCGCAGCGCCTCCCGGGGATAGGTTTTGAAGGTAGAAACCAGCTCTGCCAGAGCCACCACAGCCCCCAATAGCCCCACAAAGAAAAAGGGTGCAAGGGCGCCGCTGACACCCCTAAGCCAGGATTGGAGTGCGCGGTACCAGGCAGGCAGCGACAGTTCTTCTGCAGGTAACGAAAGCAGCACAAAGAGTAAGATGAAACCAATCAGCGCCGCAACCCAGCCCCAACTAATGCGTGGTCTAAGGGGCTGCGGCTCCAGGTCAGGCAGGTTTTGCGGATTAATGGCCATATTACTCCTTCTTGCGCAACAGCGTGCGCGTTTGTATCAGCTCCCGCGCTTTCATGGTGATGGCTACCAGCTTCCCATCAGGGCTGTGCGTATCGTCACGGAGCAGCACCAGCCCTTCGCTGTACAGCACCTTTAACACATTTTGGGTTTCTCCTGGCAGCATCCAGGTTTCAGCCGAAACCTGCCCCGGACTCATGGCCCCGTGAGTAGCCAGGGTTTCTAATATTTTGATCTCTTTGTCCTCTAAATTTAGTTTATTCATAGGGTTTCCCTTTGCGAATTTTGATTCTGATTATAGCATAGGTGGAGAGGCGTTTATGACCAATCCGTTTACCCGTTTTCTTACGCAGTGGTCGGCTGACGGCCGTTTCCAACAATTTGTCGCTTACTGGGACGCCCTGGAACTTTTGATGGTGCAAGTATACCGGCAAAAGATGAGCGTGGCCGAGGCCCAGGCAGAGTATACGCGGGTATGGCCCTGGCTGCGGCAGCATTATGGAGAATGGGCGGAGGCGTTACGGCCGTTCTGGCAGCAAACCAAAGCCGCCGGCGCACCCACCATCGCCGACCCTTTCCAATTACTACTTGACATTCCCCATCCCCAGGCCATTTTGGGGGATTGGCGCGCCATGCAACACCTGCCCGCCGCCAGAGAAGCATTGAACCAATACATTCGCAGCCAGGAAGATGGACCGCAAACAAACTAAGCCCACCCTAAGCCAGCGGCGCTAAATTTGACAGCCCCGCCCGTTGCCAGTACACTGACCCTCGAACAATTCAAGGTGTGGGCTGCTCCAACGAGCCTTCTCAATCAGGTTCCCCTGCATTTCGCAACCATCACGCATCAGGCAATCCCCGTTTCACCGGTTTAGACTGGCGGAACAATTTATTGTGCTGCTGCAAATCAGGTTATGCGTACCTTAGCCAAGCCTAGGCTGATTTACTTTGGCTGATGAAGGCAGACCATGCCCCCATGACAAATTCAAGGAGGTGAGACCATTGCCCAAGGTTGAAGTACGATCCAACGAGTCACAAGAACAATTGCTGCGCCGCTTCCGCAAGGAAGTGATGAAAAGCCGCGTGCTGGCTGACGTGCGCCGCAAGCGCTGGCACATTCCTAAGAGCGAATTGCGCCGCATCAAGGCCAAAAAAGCGGCGCGCCGCATGCGCCGCGTCCAGCGTATGAGCCGGTAAGCTGGTTGGTTGGCCAGTTAGACTACTCCCCAACCAGCCAACTATCCATCAAAATGTTGTTTTCTCACTGCCAGGTGGTAAACTATGGCACAAAATTTTCCCAAAGAAGGGGGTGAATACACTGCCAAAGGTAGTTTTGCGCAACAACGAATCGCCAGAGCAAATGCTGCGGCGCTTCAACAAAGAAGTTGTCAAGAGTAAAGTCTTGGCCGATGTGCGCCGCAAACGCTGGTTTGTCTCCAAGAGCGAACTGCGCCGCATTGAAAAGAAAAAAGCAACCCGCCGCGCCCGCCGCGTTCAGCGGACTGGCGAATAGTTTTTGCCCCCTGAAAACAAGATGACAAATGGCCCGAAGCCCTGCTGGCGCTTCGGGTCTTTTTTTGTGCATGGGCGGCGCCGGCGCCTTGTGGGGCGGGCGTTGGGCAAACGGTCGTAGGCGTACGCTATAATGAACCCATGAGCAAAATATGGCAATGGGCAACAGCATTACTCTTGCTGGCAGCGGGCACGTTGGCCGCCCTGGGGTTCTGGCTCTTTGGCGATTTGCCAGCGCCCAACGCGATGACCCAGCGCCTGGTGCCACCCAGCGTGCGCATTGTGGATAGAAACGGCCGTCTCCTCTACGACGTTTTGGATGCCGAATACGGCCGTCACACCAACCTACCCCTCAGCCAGATACCCCTTACCCTCCAGCAGGCCACTATTGCCACCGAAGACCGCAACTTTTACGCCAATCCCGGCGTGGACGTGCAGGGCATCGTCCGTGCCTTCTGGATCAACCTGCGCGGTGGCGAAGTGCTGGCCGGCGGCAGCACCATCACCCAGCAGGTGGCCCGCAACCTGCTGCTAGACGCCGACGAACGCGCCCAGCGCACTCTGCGCCGCAAGCTGAGGGAAAGCTGGCTGGCCTGGCGCGTGGCCCGCCAACTGCCCAAAGAGGAGGTGCTGGCCCTTTACCTGAACCAGATGAACTACGGCGCCCTGGCCTATGGCGTGGAAGCCGCCGCCCAAACCTACTTTGGCAAACCCGCCGCCGACCTGACTTTGGCCGAAAGTGCCCTCATTGCCGGATTACCCCAGGCTCCCGCCCTTTACAACCCCTTTACCGACCCCGAAGCGGCCGAAGCGCGGCAGTTGGTGGTGCTAGACCTGATGCAAAAAGCGGGCTACATTACCCAAGCAGCGCATGATTTGGCCGCCCGCCAGCCGTTGCGCTACGCCGCCACCCCATACCCCGTAAATGCCCCCCATTTTGTGATGATGGTGCAGGCCGAACTGGACGCCCTCTTCACGCCGCAGCAGCTTTACGGAAGCGGCGGCCTGACGGTACGCACCACCCTGGATTTAGACTGGCAGCAGCACGCGGAGACGATTGTGGCCGAGCAGTTAGTACGGCTGAATCATCCGCCGGGGGGCGGCCCTAGCCATAACGCGCAAAATGGGGCGCTGGTGGCTTTGGACGTACCTGGTGGGGAAGTGCGGGCGCTGGTGGGCAGCCCAAACTATTTCGATGCAGAGATTGGCGGGGCGATTAACATGGCCATTCAGCCGCGCCAGCCCGGTTCGGCGCTGAAGCCGCTGATTTATGCTGCCGCTCTGGAGCCGGAAACGCCGCCGGTGTGGACGGCCGCTACGATGTTGCCTGACGTGCGCACTGTGTTTACCACCAACGAGGGGGAAAGCTATGTGCCGGTAAATTTCTCGCGGGATGAGCATGGGCCGGTGCTGCTGCGACAGGCGCTAGCCTCCTCGCTCAATATTCCGGCGGTGCTGGCGCTGGATGCGGTAGGGGTGGATGCGGCGGTGGCATTGGCGCAGAAGGCGGGCATTCACACCCTGGGCGACCCCGACGAGTATGATTTGTCTTTCGCCCTGGGGGGTGGGCCGGTGCGGCTGCTGGATTTAACGGCCGTGTACGGGGCCTTTGCCAGCGGGGGCTATCGGGTGACACCGCAAATTATTATAGATGTGACGGATGTGCGAGGCGCGGTGGTGTATACGGCCGTTCCTCCTGACGCAGTACGGGTTTTGGATGAGCGTGTCGCCTGGCTGGTTAGCGACATCCTCAGCGACGATGAGGCGCGGCTGCTGGGCTTTGGCCGCAACAGCCTGCTGAACATCGGGCGCACGGCCGCCGCCAAAACTGGCACGACCAATGATTTTCACGACAACTGGACGGTAGGCTACACGCCAGACCTGGTGGTGGGGGTGTGGGTGGGCAACGCCACCAACGAACCGATGCACGACGTGACTGGGCTGAGCGGCGCGGGGCCGGTGTGGCATTACTTCATGCGCACGGTGCTGGCTGGGCAGCCGGACAAGCCTTTTGCCCAGCCGCCGGGGTTGGTGATACTGGAGGTGTGCGCTTTTTCTGGCCTGCTGCCGACGGAAGAGTGCCCGTACCGGCAGCGGGAATGGTTCCTGGCGGGTACGCAGCCGGTGGCGGAGGACAGCTTTTACCGGCAGGTAACGCTGGACAGGGCGACGGGACTTTTGGCTAATGCGGCCACGCCGCCGGAGCGGCAGGTGGCGCAGTTGGCGCTGGATTTGCCAGCACAGTTTCATCCCTGGGCGCGGGCGCAGGGGCTGCTGCTGTGGGATGATTTGCTGTTGGCCAGTGGAGGGCAGGAAAGTGGTGGTGGGGAAACGGCCGTTTCCGCTAATCTTACCCCCTTGCGCCTGGTAGCCCCAGACCCCAACGCCCAGTTTCGCCTCAGCTCGACCATGCCGGCGGCGGCGCAGCGGCTGCGGGTAGAGGCGGTAGCTTCCGGCACCGACCTGCGGGAGGTGACGCTGTGGCTGGATGGCGAACCGCTGGCAACGCTGACCCAGCCGCCTTATGCGGCGTGGTGGCCTTTAACGGAAGGGGCGCATGAGGTCTGGGCCACGGCCGTTACCTTGCGGGGGGAGGCGGTGCGGAGTACGATCGTTACCTTTATGGTAAATGGGCAAGAGTGAGTGGTGGGGGAACGGCCGTCTTCCCTGATTTAGTTCTCTTGAACGGCGGCTACCGTTTCGGCGCGGGCAATGGCTGTGGTAGCTAGTTGGGCTGCCACACACATTGTCGCCAGGTCGGACTGGTTGAACGGCCGTTCCTCGAATTTGTTGATAGCCTGTAAAACACCCATCACCCGTTCGTTATCTAATACTGGCACACAAACCATAGACCGGGTCTGAAAGCGAAAAGATTGATCAACGTTAGACGAAAACCTATGGTCACGTTGCACATCTTCAATGACGACAGGCTCTTTGTTTGTTGCTACCCAACCGGCAATGCCTGTGCCTAAGGAAATACGGTGACCAACCAGGCTGTGCTTTACTTGCCCATGGACAACAGCAAAAACCAATTCCTGATTTTCTTCATCAACCAGCATCAGCGAACCGTCACTGGCTCCGATGCTCAGCAAGGCGGATTGCAACACCCGTTCCAAGAGAGCGATGACATTCGTGTTTGCTGAAATGTTCATGGAGGCCTCTTGCAGCGTTCGCAGCGCCCTCAACTTTAAGCGCAGCTTCACAACCTCTTCTTGCAATTCTTCTACTTCTTCTTTCAAGCGCACATTCTCGCTTTGCAAAAATTGCAGCGTGCCGTGCATGTATTGGGTGGAAGCCAGTTTTTCTTTTTTTTGTGGGCTTTCTGCCTGACTAAATAGTTGTTTTAATGATTTCATCACCTTTCCCCAAAGGCAATGTTCGTTCTGCTGTGTTTTTAGCTGCCATGCAACGAATGTTGCCTGCTCTTGTTCAATGGGCCAACCAACCCGAAAAACTTCCTGTACACCAGCACAGTATAACACAGAAAAACCACGCCCATTCAGGCAGGTTAATTAATGCCAGTTTGCACACCAGGTGAAACTGGCACTCTCAATTTCCCAAAGAGATTTGGACACTACAACATTGCTTTGGCCTGGGTAATCCAGTCTGCCGGGTCACCTTGCCACTCGGCCACTTTTGCAACTTCACGAAGATGCTCAGGGGTTGAATGTGCCAGATCGGCAAAAGTGTTCAGCCCCGCATCCCGTAATCTTTGGGCAAAGGTCGGGCCAATACCGTTAATAATGGTAAGGTCATCAATGGAGTGCCCTTTGTGTCCGTTGGTGGGCGCACCATATTTTTCGAAGAACAATCCTACCAGTCCACTCAGCAACTTTAAAGTATTTTTAGGATGTAGTATTTCTTTCATAGCACCAGCCGTTAGTTGGATTTCCATGACATTCCTCCATAAACAGTCAACGCCCTGACGGGGTTGTTTTTTGTATGACGCACTGCATTATAACATAAATGACACCCATTATGTACTGTTTACGCTTGATTTTGCTACGGGGAATCATTAGACTGTCAATATTACAAGGAGCAGCAAGATTATGGAGGCAGACCAATGAGCGAAACGGTTTTTCAGGCCCAATTTGAAGATTTAGAAGAGATTGCCAGACGTTTTGACCAGCAGGCACAGGAAAATGACCAGCTACGCACAATGGTGGCGCAGCGCCTGGAGACTTTACGCAGTGGCGGTTGGATTGGCATGGGTTCTGAAGCCTTTTACGCGGAGATGGATGAGCAAGTTATGCCGGCATTAAAGCGCTTGAGCGATGCCTTAACCGAAGGTAACTATGTTACCCGCCAGATTTTGGATATGCTGCAAGTGGCGGAAGAAGAAGCGGCAAATACAATTCAGACCGAGCCGGCGGGCGCGGCTGTGCCCGCGACTGGTGGTATGGCTGGGGCAGCTGGCAGTGGAGGAAGCGCTGGCGGTGCGGGTGTTGGTTCAGGCGACGCTGGCGCCGCAGTTGGTGGCACGACGAGTGGCGCCGGCTCGGCAGGCGGCAGCGGTGGTGCTGCCGGCGGTGGACAGGCAGGTAGTGGGCAGGCGAATTTTGGCACAGGTGACCAGGGGGTGGCTGTGGGGCCGCAGAGTGACAGCAGAACAGGCGGCCCTACCGCAAGCGGCACCGGTGCGGGACCAGGAAGCAGTGGTGGTCAGGGAACGGTTTTTGGTGGTCGGGATGTACTGGCGGCTGGTGGGGTAACGGGTGGTAGCGGACCTGTTGCGGGTGGTGCGACTGCAGCCGGCGGCCCGCCAACGGAGGCGGGGACTGCTGAGGCGGCGGGCGATTCGGCGGGTGCTGCGGCTAAGGGAGCAGCTGTGGCGGCCGCCGTTGGCGCAGTGGGTGCAGGGGCGGGCGCCGCAAAGTTGGCCGCCGATGATGTGACGGGCACTGCCCAAAAGCTGGGCAAGAAGAAGGGAAACCCGCAAAATGACTGATTGCGGGTGGAAATCTTTGAGTTTCTGATAGGCTGGATGGATTTTGAAACGGCCGTCTCACAAAGAGACGGCCGTTTATTTATGCCTGGTTGTTGCGCAGGGTAGAAAACAAGCGCCGCCAATGGAGAGCTGTATCTGAGAGCAGGGTGTCGGCGCGGAAGAAGCGGGCCGAAATTAGCACCATGATGTAGGTAAATAAGGCCAACCCACCCAGGCTAACTAATATTTGCCAGGTGGGTACCGTGGTGGCAACCATGCGCGTCATCATAGCCACCGGCGCTGTCAGGGGAATAAGGCTGAGTACCGTAGCCAGCGTGCCATTAGGGGACTCAATGAAGGCAAAGTTCATCCATAGGGGAATAAGCAGCGGAAGGATGATCAGAAAAGTAAATTGGCCGCCTTCCCTGGCGCTCGGAGCCAGCGCGCCGACTGCGCCCATCATTGAAGCGTAAAGAAGGTAACCCAAGAGAAAGAAAGCCACCCCCCAGGCAATAAAACCCTCGGGCAGTGCCAGGCTGGCGGCTGATTCCAGGGTTTCGCGCAGCCGGTCAAAGGCTAACAGTCCGCCGCCTGCCCAAAAAGAAAGCTGCAAGAGAGCGACCAGACTCAGGCCCAGCACCTTCCCGAGCATTAATTCGCGGGGGCGCAGGGCAACAAGCAGTACTTCGGCCGTGCGGTTTTCCTTTTCACGGGAGACGCTTTGCAGCATGTAGCCGCTGCTCATGGTGATGAGGAAGAAGAAGATGAACATGACGGCAAAGGGCACAAAGAAGGTAAATGGATTATCCGTGCCAGTTTCGGCTATTTCTTGGGGACCTAACTGTTGGGGGTAAATGGAAAACGTAGGATTGGTGTACACCAATGCCTTTGTCTCGTCGCCGCTGAGGGCATAGCTGATGACAAAATCAAAGAGGGGTTCGTCAATGATGGAGAATGGGCTGAAATCAGCGCTTACCAGGCGCAATGAACCGGTCTGCATGAAATCTGCCGGAATGATGTAATATTGGTCGATGACACCGCTTTCCAGGGCGCTGTTGGCTATCTCTTCACTGTCGAATTTTTGCAGCAATCCAGGTGGGATACTGCTGGGAAGCTCGGTAATAAGCTCCGCATGGTCTACAAAGCCTATAAGGGTAGGCTGTTGGACCTGGCTCAGGTCGAGGCCAGGAATCAGGGTGGGGGTATTGTCGGCAACGACGTTTTGCGCCATGACCTGAGAGCCAATATTGAGCAAGATGATAAAACCAGGCAGCACAAAGGTCGTGACCCAGAAGGAGGGCTTTTGGATGGTGCTAAGAAACTCGTGTTTGAGCACAATTAGGATGTTTCGCATAACTTAACTCCGTTATTTGCCGTTTACTGCTTTTTACGCAGGTAGAACTTGGATCATGGGCGTGCAGTGGGTTTAGCGGTTGCGCACAGCCGCCCAAACGTTGCGCAGTTTCAAGCTCTGACCGTAGCGTAGCATGCCCACGCGGAAGATTCGGGCGGAGGCGATGATGCTGAGAACGGCCATGCCCACTAAAATTAGCCAGCTTGCCACCACCTGCCACATGGGCACCACGCTTAAAGCCCAGCGCATCATGACGCTGAAAAAGGCCGTGGTGGGAAAAAGCGTCAATCCCACTAAAATGGGGCTGTTAGGCTGTTCCAGGAAAAAAACAATAAAGAAGAAGGGCGCTAGAAAAAGCAAATTTAGAATACCAGCAATTTGCTGCCCTTGCTGTAACTCTGTTACGGCGCCACCTATGGCTGTCATCATTCCCGCAACCAGGGCATAGGAGGGTAGGAAAAACGCTGCCGCAATAACCAGTAGTGTCCAGGGAATGGTGATGCCAGACAGCAGCGGAATGTAGTTAGCGCCAATGACCAGCAGCACAATGCCAATGACAAGCCAAATAAAAAGCTGGGTCAGGGATACAGCCATCAACCCCAGCGCTTTGCCGCCAATCATTTGCAGTGGTGTCATGGAGGTTATCATCACTTCCATAGTGCGGTTTTCTTTTTCGTCGGTGACGACTTGCAGTAAGTAACCGGCGGACCCCATGACTAAAATGATGAAGAGAAAGGCGGCTACAAAAGGCAGAACGAAATTGATGGGATTACTGCTGTCAATTTCTCGCCCGCCATCAATGGAGCGGACAATGAGTTTAGGACCTTCCAGCAACAAGTGTTGTTGGTCAGTTGGTTCCTGGGCAGCCAGGTTGGCGCGAATAAAATCGCCAAAACTACGACGGACTCTGTCGGCAGGGCTGTCGTCCCAATAGAAAAGTTGTACGGCACGCGATTCCAGGTAATCGCTGGGCAGCACGTAGAAGGCTTGAATATCTCCGGACGTTAAGGCTTCTTGGGCGGCTGCCTCATCAGCGAAAGCGCGCAGCTCCACCATATCATTGTTTACGGTGGCGGGAGGGGTAATTGCGGCGGCCAAAATGCCAGCATGATCGACGTAGCCTACGGGACGGCCGTCTTCCCCGCGCACGGTGATGAAGATAGTTAACCCGATGGCAAAAATCATAATCAATGGAAGGCTGAGGGTGCCGAGCAAGAAGCTGCGCTTGCCGACCATTTTGCGGTATTCATGTTTGGCCATGAGCCAGAAGTTACGCATGGTGGACTCCTTAAATGCTGAGAATCAGTTACCTTTAACGACGGTCACAAAGATGTCGTCAAGCGAAGGCTGGGCGACCTCGAAGCGCTCGATTTTTACGTCAGGGCGGGTCGCCAAGGTCTGAAAGATGCTTTGGGGATCGACGCCAATTTCCAGGGCAAGATGGTGGATGCCGTTTTCACCACGGGTTTCACGCACGCCGGGAATTTCGCTGAGGTTGCCGTGCCCTTTTAGCTCAATGGCATTGCCGGCAAAATTGCGCTTAATTTCGTCAACCGGGCCATAAAGGACGTTACGGCCGTTATTAATCAACACAATCCGCTGGCATAAGGCTTCCACCTGATACATCTGATGGGTAGACATGATGATGGTCTTGCCCGCCTGCCGCTGCTCCTCGATAATGTCTTTCGCCAGCCGGGTGTTTACCGGGTCCAGCCCGGAGAATGGTTCGTCCACGATGATGATGTCTGGATCGTGCAGCAGGGTGGCAATGAGCTGCGCTTTTTGCTGCATACCTTTGCTCAATTCTTGAATTTTCTTTTCGCGATGCTCGTAAAGGTCTAGCCGTTTTAGCCAATCAACCAGCCGACTGCGCGCATCTCCGGCGTCCATGCCTTTGAGGGTAGCCAAAAACACCAGGGTTGGTTCCAGCTTCAAATCTTTGTACAGTCCCCGATCTTCAGGCATGTAGCCGATGCGGTGTTTGGTTTCTTCGGTCAGGGATCCACCAAAAATGCTGGTTTCCCCCGCATCAGGGCGAAATATATCTAGCATCATGCGAATGGTGGTTGTTTTCCCAGCTCCATTGGGTCCCAACAAGCCAAAAATTTCGCCCGGAAAGACTTCAAAAGAAACATCATCAACAGCCAGGACAGCGCCAAAGCGTTTTTTGACGGATTTAACAATAATGGTCGGTTTTTTGTTTTCAGATTTCATGGAATCCTTCCTGTATGGGAGTGAAATGAGTGCTAAACAGAGACAGCAGCCATCTTATGATCACATTTTCTATACGGGGGTGTTTGGTTTAGGTTGTGCATTTTACCACAAGTTTGACCGGTTCATTTCGCTGGCGGAGATTAGTGGGGTGATGAAGCGTATTTGCCGCTTTCTCATTGACTCTTCATCTGCACTTTCTGTCTGGAAATAACTGAATTGGGGATCAAAGGTGGGTTTTTCTATGATGGCGGATATTGATTTTGCTAAGGGTTCTATTATGCTATATGCGATTAATTAGTGGGCAAAATAGTAGGAAGCGCATGGTAAAGAAGATTTTTTACACGCAAGTGGGTGTTTGGGTATGGGTAATGTTGCTGCTGGTGTCTTGTGCAGGGGGGCAGTCATCTGTACCTGTTGAACCAACGGCCGTTTCTACGGCAGCGGCGTCTGTTCCACCATTGCAAACGGCCGTTGCTACGGTTACGGCCGTGTCGGCATCGCCGACCAGTGTACTCAGGGCCACGCCAGACAACGCAACACCTGATCTTACACCTAGCGTTGATGCTACTCAGCCTGCCGCGCAACCGGTCGCGGCTGCAACCGCCGTGCCCCTGGTGGTGCCAGATGATGCCATTGTGGTTGATCATACGGCCGTAGACATGTTTGAGCGAATCCCAGAAGAATACTTACAAGCTGCCGCTAACCTACGCATGATTTTTATAGACCGCTCTGTGGGTGCCAACATTAGCGATGGCCTTTCTTGTTTGGCATTCCCATCCGATGAAGATGCACCTAACCATTGCCGCCGCTATGAACATATCAACCTCGCTTTCTCCTCCGATCCACAAACCGTCAATTGGTCACGGGCAGGGGGCTACATTCGTGATAATTGGGCCTACACTTTTTGGCCAGAGGGTGATTGCAACGAATGGTATGGAAAAGTTGATTGCTTCATCGAACTGACCACGCCCATTATCGACCAATACGATGTGTTATCTTTTCAACTAAGCTATCTGGCAGTCACTGAGGACTCCAACATCCTCGATCCGTCCGAAGGTTTCTTTGTTAATAATGACGATCGAGCTGACGTTTTTGATCTCGCTGCATATGAAGCTGCTCACCCAGACAAGGTCTTTATTTACTGGACAACCAGTCTATCCCGGCAAATAGGCACGGCCGTTTCTCAAGACTTCAATCAACAAATGCGGCAGTATGCTCTAGCTAACAACAAACCCCTATTTGATGTAGCCGACATTCTCGCCCATGATCCAAACGGTAACCCCTGCTACGATAACCGCGACGGTATTCTCTACGATAACGGCAACCGCTCCGAAAACCACCCCGATGATGGTCAAGACTTTTTGGCAATTTGCCCACACTACACCACAGAAATAGACGGTGGGCATCTGGGCAGCGTCTCTATAGGCAAAATCCGGCTGGCAAAAGCCTTCTGGGTACTCATGGCCCGCATTGCTGGCTGGGATGGAAACTAACATATTCTTAATTTAGGCAAACATCGCTTGATTTTTTGTTACGAGAATTGTAGTCTAATCGCATTCCCACAGTGCAATAAGATTGCACCAACGATAAAAATTCATCTCAAAGGAAACATATGAAAAGTTCCCCCAAATTGATAATGATCAGTTTACTTTTGGCTGCCCCCTTCCTGCTGTTTTTCGCCATAGCTGCAAACCAGCTTTCAGCGCGCAACCCTTCAGCGATTACTGACAATACAGCAAACTTTTTACCGCTGATTATGGTCTTGGAAGAAACACCCACCCCTTCCCCAACCAACACACCCACCACCACGCCCACTCCCTCTCCTACCAATACATCCATGCCCACACCCATCTCTCCTACCAACACACCCACTACCTCTCCTACCAATACACCTACTACCATACCCACCACCTCTCCTACCAATACACCTACTACCACACCCACCACCTCTCCTACCAACACACCCACCAACACACCGCCTCCCATGCCAACACCCTCTCCCACCAACACACCCACCGCCACGCCTACTCGCCCTGCTGGGGTTATCGTCGTAGACCACACCTCGGTAGCCCTATTCGATCAAATACCAGACACATATATTCAGGCATCTGCTGACCTGCGCATGCTGTTTGTCGATCGTTCTGTAGGCGGCAACATCAGTGACGGGTTAAGCTGCCTGAGCGTTCCCTGGGAAAGCGCCCCCAACCATTGCAAGCGTTGGGAACATACAGGGGATGCGGCTTTTTCGGTAGATCCCAGCGAAGTTAGCTGGACGGGCACATATGATCGCAGCAATTGGGTCTATCTATTTTGGCCCATTGATGATCCATCTGTCCCTGATATTTCGTGCAGCGTATCTACGGGAGAGTGGTATGGAAAGGCGGAATGCTTTGAAGAATATGCCACTGCCCAGATCAACAACTATGACGTGCTTTCCTTCCAATACAGCTATCTTTCGGTGGATGAAAGCTCGTCTATAGCCGATCTGCCGGGCGGTTTTTTCGCGGACAATGCGAACCTGTATGACGTGTATGACTTTGCCCAGTTTGAGGCGCAACATCCGACCAAAGAGTTTATTTATTGGACCACGAGCCTTTCTCGGGGGATTGGCACCCATGTTTCTGAAAGCTTCAATGCGCAAATGCGAAGTTATGCCATGAGTAACGGTAAGATTTTGTTTGATGTGGCCGACATTCTGTCCCACGATCCTGATGGCAACCCCTGCTACGATAATCGGGATGGCATTCCCTATAGCTTTGGCAACCAATCTGAAAATTACCCAGATGATGGCGTGGAAATTCTGGCTATTTGCCCGCACTACACCACAGAAGTGGACGGCGGGCATTTGGGCAGCGTATCCGCGGGCAAAATTCGCGTGGCGAAGGCGTTCTGGGTACTCATGGCTCAAATTGCCGGTTGGGATGGAAACTAGCCCTTTTCAAACTGCTAATGAATATTATTTTTTTTACAAAGAATTGTGGTCTAATTTTGCTCCCATCCCTGTACAATGAAATTGGACAGTAAATAAAAATTCTCTTCAGAAGGTAGAAATGAAAAGTTTTCCCAAATTGGTAATAATTGGTTTGTTCCTGGCTGCTACTTCCCTGTTGTTTTTCGCCATAGCTGCAAGCCAGCTTATGGCACGCACTCCTTTAGCAGTTACTGATGATGTAGCAAACTATTTGCCCGTGATTGTGGTTCCAGAACAAACACCTACTCCTTCTCCCACCAACACACCGCCTCCCATGCCAACACCCTCTCCCACCAACACACCCACCGCCACGCCTACTCGCCCTGCTGGGGTTATCGTCGTAGACCACACCTCGGTAGCCCTATTCGATCAAATACCAGACACATATATTCAGGCATCTGCTGACCTGCGCATGCTGTTTGTCGATCGTTCTGTAGGCGGCAACATCAGTGACGGGTTAAGCTGCCTGAGCGTTCCCTGGGAAAGCGCCCCCAACCATTGCAAGCGTTGGGAACATACAGGGGATGCGGCTTTTTCGGTAGATCCCAGCGAAGTTAGCTGGACGGGCACATATGATCGCAGCAATTGGGTCTATCTATTTTGGCCCATTGATGATCCATCTGTCCCTGATATTTCGTGCAGCGTATCTACGGGAGAGTGGTATGGAAAGGCGGAATGCTTTGAAGAATATGCCACTGCCCAGATCAACAACTATGACGTGCTTTCCTTCCAATACAGCTATCTTTCGGTGGATGAAAGCTCGTCTATAGCCGATCTGCCGGGCGGTTTTTTCGCGGACAATGCGAACCTGTATGACGTGTATGACTTTGCCCAGTTTGAGGCGCAACATCCGACCAAAGAGTTTATTTATTGGACCACGAGCCTTTCTCGGGGGATTGGCACCCATGTTTCTGAAAGCTTCAATGCGCAAATGCGAAGTTATGCCATGAGTAACGGTAAGATTTTGTTTGATGTGGCCGACATTCTGTCCCACGATCCTGATGGCAACCCCTGCTACGATAATCGGGATGGCATTCCCTATAGCTTTGGCAACCAATCTGAAAATTACCCAGATGATGGCGTGGAAATTCTGGCTATTTGCCCGCACTACACCACAGAAGTGGACGGCGGGCATTTGGGCAGCGTATCCGCGGGCAAAATTCGCGTGGCGAAGGCGTTCTGGGTACTCATGGCCCAAATTGCCGGTTGGAATCCGTAGTTCCTAACGCCAGGATTGTGAATGATATAAAAGCCCCAGGCGCATTTCCTGGGGTTTTTTTGTTGAATCTGCCATATCTTTTGGGAGTTTATTAGCGCAGGTAAATACATGATTCTCCTCGCTAGGGGGTGCGGAGCACGGCCGTTTCCCCCACACAACTCCCAATTTATCGCTGGCGCAGATGCACGGCCAGGCCTTCTGGGAACAGCGCCTGCATTGCCTGGTGCATACCCCAATCCCCTATCCATCTAGCCAACCAGCCATCTCCACATACGGCACGCCCGCCTCGATGCGCTCTTTGCGCTCGCGCATGTAGGTTGCCACCCAGCTATCCCCTGCCAGGCTGTCAAAGTCGCGGTTGATGATAGCGTACAGGTCAATCTCGCGCAGCTTCATGAAACAGGGCACTTCGCGCAGCCAGGCGCGGTCCAGGTCGTTTTCCTGGTAGTAACCGGCCAAGAACTGCCGCCAGAAATGGCGGCCAAATTTCACGGGTTCCGGGTGATTGGTAATGGCGTAGAACAGTACCATGGCCAGGTCGTAGGCAAAATGGCCGTAGCAACAGTCGTCAAAGTCGAAGAGGGTGATACGGCCGTTCTCATCCACAAAGAAGTTCCCGGCGTGGGCGTCCTGGTGAATCATGCCGTAGCCGTCGGGAGTTTCGGGCAGGGTGGTGAGGTGGGCCATCAGGGCGTGGTAACGGTCGAGTACGGCCGTTTCCTCTGCGGGAATGATCTCCTCCAACCCCAAATTGCTGCGGTCTTGCCACGTGCCCCGTATCCCGGCGGGGTGGGGGGTGTAGCGTTGGCTCAGGTGGTGCATGCGGCCCAGGAGACGGCCGTACGCCATCATCAAATCATCCGTCCAGCCCCCCATCTGCCCCACCGGGCCGCCCGCGGCCTTCACAAAAGCCGTCGCCAAAAATGCACCCCCTTGCCCGTCAGGAATCTCTTCCACCAGGTTGCCCCTGGCCGATAGCACCGCCCGCGCCACGCCGGCGCCCCCCGCCGCCAGGTAGTTAATCCACTCCACCTCGCCGCGAATCAGTTTTGGCGAACGACGGCGGCTGTGCCCCAGGCGCAAAATGTACGCGCCATCATCTTGCGCATATTCATACATGAAGCTCTCAAAGCCATCCAACAGCCTAATCTGGTCGGCGGCAATGCCATACCGCTGCCGCGCCTTAACCAAAATGCCCGCGTTAAACCGATCCCGAATCTCTTTTTCCATAGCAAACCCTTGACAATATACGATTAACCACTAAAATGTTAGATATTACACGATGAACGTGTGCTAAAGGTGGCTTGTGAAACAAATCAGCATCCAAATTACCAACGAAACGGCGCGGCAAATTGCCTTTTTGGCCCAGCTTTGGGGGTATCCGGAGCAGCGGCACAATACGGCCGTTATGGAACGGGCCATCAACACCATCTACATGCTGGAATACGGCTATGAAGAGTACCGCAGCCGCTTGCGCGAGATGGGCGTTGATTTGTCCGATTCCGATGAGGTGACAACATGAGCGTTGTGAACGAAATCAGTTCCCAGCAACTTCCCGAATTCTTGCGCATGATGGAAGTGGCGCTGCGCTCCGGGTACAGCTTGCGGCAGGCGTTAGAGATGGTAACCGAGGATATGGACAATCCATTAGCCGCTGAAGTGCAGCAAGTTGTTGCGGCGTTGCAGTCAGGCTCGCCATTACCCCAGGCGCTGGCGCAATGGCTTGCCCGCACCCCCAGCCGCGAACTTGACCTGATTGTGGCGACCATTGGCGTGCAGCTAGAGGTGGGCGGTAATTTGGCGGATCGTTTCCAGTTCATGAGCCAGCTTTTGCCGAAGCTGCAGTTATCGTGATTCTGCAGGTTAACTTTTCTTGCCCAGAATAACCTGGCCCCGCCGCAGCGCGGCCTGCTCCAACGCTTGCCGCACCTGCGCTCTTTCTCCCTCGTCCGGCGCTGCCAGCATCTCTTGGGCATAGCGCCAGACATCTTCGCGCCAATGGGTGATGAGTTCCGCCACGATAAATTCATCTACTGGCCCACCCAACCAGTCAATCAGGGCCATGAGGGGCGATTGGTGCTCCACGACTTCATCCTGCACGGCGTCAATGGTTTCGGCAATGATGGCGTTGACCAGGCAATAATCCTTGTAGCGGAACTGCCGCTGCATGGGCGATAGGTTGGGCCACTCTTCGTGCAGCAGGTCGTAAACGGTCAGGGCCAGGTCGTAATTGATGTGAGCATTGACGCCAAGGAAGAGGTTTTGCAACACGTTGGCGCGTCTTTTTGTGGCGGCGTCGTGGGCCACTGTCCACACGGCCGTACACGGGTCACCGGCGTCGTAAGCCGCCAGGGCATCGAAATAGTAGTTGGCAAAGTGGTGCAGCAGGTGCGTGACCCAGGGGCCGTCGTGGAAACGGCCGTCTGCCACCCCATCTAGCATATTTCCCGTCATCATGGCATAGCATTGCAGAAAAATAGCCCGTCGATCACCGGTCTGCTGCCATTGCGCTACCTGGGTTTGCATATGCTGGGCGATGTTCGTGTGGGGGTTGTCTATCACTAAGTTTGCTCCTTATCATCTTGGTTGGGCGCATTAGAAGGCGCCCAGGTAAAGGGATACGTGTAGGTAAGCAGGCGAAAGCCTCGTTTCTCTAGAATGGCGCGGCTCATAGGGCTGGCATCCACCGTCAGGAAGCGATAATTGCGTTTTTTCGCCTCCTGGGCGCGGGTGTGAACAAGAGCCGTATACATGCCGCGACCCCGATACTCGCGCAGCGTACTCCCGCCCCACAGCCCGGCAAACTGGCTGTTTGGCGGAAAGGATGCCCAGGCTGCGCAGGCCGGTTTGCCGTCGGCGTAAGCCAGATAAACGCTCCAGGAATCGGGTTCGGCTAAAAATTCTCTAATTTGCGCGTCTAGCCAGTTAAAATCACTCTGCCAAACCTGCTCTTGAATGCGCACAATGTCCTGGATCTGCGCGGGAGTGGTTACGCGGCGTACGTCCGCGGCCACTGGCGCCCAATAGCTGTTGGGCGCTGCGGCCAGGTCCAACACGAGCAGCCCTTCCGCCTCGCCCGGCTGGAAGCCGTGGGCGATGAGGCGCTCTTTCAGATCGGCAGGCTGGTCGTGGTCGTACACCTTCCATTCAACCCCCATGCTACCAATTTCTTGGAAATAATTGATTTGTTCCTGGATGATGCGGTCGGCGGAAACGGCCGTCAGGTTGCTGTAAATGACAAAATGCAGCCTGTCTGGCAGCGTGCAGATTTGGCGCACCACGTCTGGCGTCTCTTCGCGGCGATACAGAGAATGCTGTCCCTGTCGCCGCTCTTGCGCATCATACAAGGCCAAAATGGCTGAAATGTCCATAGAATGGGTGCCCTTTGCGAGCCGTGAAACGTGAAGCGTGAAAGGTGATGGTTCATCATTCACGCGTGACGCATCACGCATTAGTTGCGAAACAGATAGATGGCCCAACCTAAAGTGGCACGGCCGTATTGCAAATACTCTTGCTTTTGGGCCCGCATACGGGTAAGCAGGTCCGGCACATCCGGGTCGTCTGGGTGGGCCAGGGCGTAATTCTCGCTGGCGTACCACTGCAGGCTTTCGTAAGTGTCCCAATCATCGAGATTGCTGTCCAGAGTGTACAGCAGCTTCAGCCCCAGTTCTTCTTCGATGAGGGCATTTTGTCCGTGGCTGCCAAAGAGGTCACGGTCCAGTCCAGACATTTCCAGGTATGCCGGATCCGGCTCTTGTCGCCAGTAAGGTTCGCCAACAACAATCTGCCCGCCCGGCTTGGTCATGGCTTGCAGCGCGGTTAACGTGCCTTTGTGCCCGCCGAAAATCCAGCTTGCCCCCAGGCATACCGTCAGGTCAAAACTGTGGGGTTCATCGGGCTGGTACTGGGCGCCGTCCATTTCCAGCAGGGTGATGGCGGCGTGGGGCACGCGCCGGGCCAGCTTCTCCCGGGCGTCGCGGATACAGTAAGGGGAGGTGTCTACGCCAACGGCCGTTACCGCATAGCTCTCGGCAATTTGCGCCAGCAGTTCCGCCTTGCCGCAGGCCAGCTCCAACACGGTTGCCCCCGGTGGCAGCCGCAAAAGCTGCACCAGCCGCGCGAATTTTTCCGGGCTGCTGGGGTTGCAAATGAGATGTTCTTTGTGGGTAATGTCAAAAAATTTCCAAGTATCCATGTCACTAAACTCCTAATTGGGCATATAAATTGACATAATTTTCAAAGCGCCAGAGGGCCAGACGGCCGTCTTTCAGCGCACTCTGCACTGCGCAGCCCGGTTCACCAGCATGGCGGCAGTCGCTAAAACGGCACCGCACGGCAAACTCAGCTACGTCAGGATAAAAGTCCAGCAGCTCATCAGCGTACAGCCCCAGCAGGCCCATGTCTTTGATGCCTGGCGTATCCACCACGTAGCCGCCCAACTGGGGCAGACCCACCATGATGGCCTGGGTAGTCGTGTGCCGCCCCTCGCGGCTTTTCATCTTGCTCATTTCCCCGGTGCGCAAATTTAGTGACGGCTCAAGGGCATTAATGAGGGTAGATTTGCCCACGCCAGATAGCCCTGCCAGCACGGTGGCCTTGCCGCGCAGATGCTGGCGCAGTTCGTCCAGGCCCAGCCCGCTGACGGCGCTGGAGAGCAGCAGGGGGTACCCCTGGTCGGTGTAAGGTTGCAGGAAGGCACGCACGGCCGTTTCATCTTCGGCCAAATCCACCTTGTTAATGCAAATGATTGCCTGCAAATTGTTGCGTGCGGCCCCAATCAGGTACTCATCAATCAACTGCATCCAGATGTGCGGCTCGCGCCAGGCCGCGACGATGAGCAGTTGGTCCACGTTGGCTGCCAGCAATTGCCGCAGGTGGCTGTAGTACGGGTCGGCGCGGCCCAACCCGGAACGGCGCGGCAGCACTTCTTCTACCAGCCCGTGCCCGGTGCCGTCCAGGTTGCTCACCAGCACGCGGTCGCCCACAGCCACCACGTTGGTAAAGCCAGTACCCTCGGCAATGAGGGTGCCGCGCAGGTCGCAAAGAACTATTTCATCATGCACCATGGCGCGACACAATCCCCGGCTGACCTCGACCACAATGCCCAGGTCGTGGGGGCTGGCGTCGGCCAGTTCTTGCCAGCGGGTGTCAGTAAATTCGGTAGCAACGGCCGTGGCCGCCAACAGTTCCAAACGAGAACGCCGCCCGGCCTCGTCCACAGGCATGATGCGCCGGGCAGCCACTTTTCCTAGCTCGTCTGGTTCCAGGGGTTGCCAGTCAAAGCGGTGTTTTTCCTGGTTTACGGCCGTGTTGTGCCGAATCCGCTTGCGAGGTTTACTGGCGGTTCTTTCCTTTTGTTTTTGTTCTTTCCTATTTTTCTTACTCATTTTTTCAGTCTGTCGTCAAACAATAATCGATCAAGCGGCGCACAAAGTCATTGGTGGGGTACCGCTTGCTGTCATGCTTCCAGCGCGGCAGGCGAATCTCTTTTGCCCCCGGCTGGCGGGGAAACAGCGGTCCCTCTACTTTCAGCAGGGCAGACTCATCTCGCGGTTCGGGAATGCGGTAGGCGATAATGAACTGCTTTTTGTTGTCGAAGATGCGCAGGTAACGTTCCTGCACCGGTTCCACAAACCCGCTTTCGGCAGGTACCTGCTCGTTTACTTCTTGCACGTACCACAGATACTGCCGCCCTTTGTAATTGACTTTGCGCCGTCCCTTTTTGCTAACGGCCATGAATTGCTCCTTTGCGAATCAGCCTTTTAGCAAGTCAGCACTTCAGCGTTTCAGGCCAACTAGCTGAAAGGCTTCCGGTAGGTTGCTGCCCGCTTGGTCACCCGAAACCCCATGCTTTTGTAGATATTCAGGGCGCCGCTCAGGTTTTCGGCGTCTACACCGAGGGCGCTTTCGGTCATGCCCTGCGCTTTTTGCACCTGTAGGCTGCGGGCAATGAGCGCGTGGGCCAGGCCGCGCCGCCGCCACGGCCGGCGCGTGAAGATGGTTTCGGTGTAGCCCCGCAAACGGCCGTATTCCGCATTCTCTTCATGGTCAATAAAGGTTAACACACCACCCGCTACCTCGTCACCATCCCAGGCCACCTGCCACAATGCGGGATTGAAGGTAGGCTGGGCCTGCCATTCAGCAAAGTGGTTCTCAGAGGGAACCCGCGCCCCCCAATGATCGCGAAAGGCTTCTATCACCGCTTCCCATATTTGCCGCCATTGAGATAAATCAGCCGGGCGCAGTTCCAGTTCATCTGGCAAGGGCAGATCAGGAATGTCCTCCAGATTGGGGCGGACCATTTGATAGCCATAGCGCACGGCCGTGTAACCCATTCTTTGCAGCAGCTTTTCCCAGTGGGCTTCGCCATGGGATACCCAGCACTGGAAATATTTCTCGCCGTCGTCGGGATGACCGGCGGCAATGGCCTGCAGGCGCCTTTCCATGTGGTGTGCCATAGCCTGACGAATGCCTTTACCCCGCCATTCTGGCCGCAAATGGGCAAAAAAGCCATATAGGCGCGTGTTATCCAGGAGCTGCTCCCACCAGCAACGGCCGTACCCCACTATTTCGCCGGCTACTTCGGCAAAGATCATATCCTGGTACGGATCGCAATTTTCCAGAAATGCATAATCTTTTTCTACCTGCTCAACCCGCGTCACCCATTCCAGTTGGTCTGCTTCTTTGCTTGCCTCGACGACGGCCACCATGTGCGGGTAATCTTGCGCACCGCGAAAACTACGCCAGGTCAGGCCATCAACCTGGGTATTGCCTTGCACGGCGCTTGCCGGCATTCCATTAAGCGTCTTCATGATTTTGTTCTCCTGTCATCTGGCCGTGCCAGATGGCTTGCATCGCTGGCGAAACAGCCAGCAGATCCTCTAATTGACCCTGAGCGGCGATACGGCCGTTCTCCAACACAATGATCTGGTCAGCCCGGCGCAGCGCCGCCCGCCGGTGCGACACCACCAGGCAGGTTGGCGAAAAAGCAAGGGTGCAAGGACGCAGGGGCGCAGGGGTAATTCCCCCTTGCTCCCCAGTTCCTTTGCTCTCTTGCCTGTTGGTAAATAATCTCTCCCACAACACCCGCTCCGTCTCCACGTCCAGGGCGCTGGAGAGGTCGTCAAAGACCAGCAGTTCCGCGTTGCGTACAAACATGCGCGCAGCGGCGGCGCGCTGCACCTGCCCGCCAGAAAGGCGCACGCCGCGTGGTCCTACCACCGTATCCAGCCCTTTTTCCAGGGTGCTTACGTCCTGCTCCAGCACTGCCTGCCGTATGGCGCCCGGCAGATCCACCTTGGTCTCTGGCAGCCCCATCAAGATATTGTCACGCAGCGGTTCGCTGAAGAGGCGTGGCACCTGAGGCGTGTAGGCGCTGCGCGGCGGCACAAAGAAGGTTGCCGGTTCGGAGACTAATTGGCCGTTCCAGTAGATTTCCCCGACAGCCGCCGGCAGCAAGCCCAACAGTGCCCGCAGCAGCGTGGTTTTGCCTGCGCCAATGCGTCCGGTAATGACGGTAAAGCTGCCGCGCGGGATGGTGAAGGAGATGTCTTGCAGGGCGTAATCCGTGTTTCGTAAGCCGTCATCCAATTTTGATTTACCGGTATTGGGTAAGGAATTATGGTTTACGGTTAACGGATAACGGTAAGAAAGGCTGCGAACTTCCAACGATTCCAGGTGGTGCACGGCCGTTTTCCGCACAAAAGCAATCTCCGGGCGCAGCTCATCTTCCCGGTGCGCTTGCTCAAAAATCTCTCTGTGGGTGACCAGATCAGCGGGCGGCATGGGCGGCACCATCTCCTGTACGCGGTTCAGCACCACCCGCTGCTGCGCAATTTCTGAGATGTAGCTGCCAATGGTAGCCGGAAAGCGGGCGGCAAAGAAGAGATAGCTGCTGAACAGGGCAAAGTCACCCACAGAAAAGCTGCCGTTGGCAATGGCCGAACCGGCCAGCAGCACCATCACGGCTACGGCAATGTCGCCCAAATGGTCGTTGGCCGCCTGAAAGAGTGCCCAAAAGAGGGCGTAGCGCACGTTCAATTCGCGCCGGGTTTCGTTGAGGGTATGGAAGTAGCCCATGGTGCCCGCTTCGGCGTCGGCCACTTTCACGGCCTGCACCGCGCCAAAGATTTCGCCCAGAAAGCCGGTCACCTGGCTGTCGGCGGCGCGGCTTTCGTGACCGTAGCGCAAGAAGCGGCTCCAGGCGAAGCGGTTGAGGAAGAAGACACCAGCCAGGGGCAGCAGGGCCACGGCCGTTATCACCGGCGCAATGCCAAACATCACCACCAGGGCAACCAGGGTAAACAAGCCGTGCCCGATAACCTCCGGCGCCCAGGTGGGGAAGTCGGCGAAGTCGGCCAGGTCGTTTTGCAGGCGATTGATGGCGTCGCCGGAGGACACGGGCAGGGGCTGGGCCCCCGGTTTGCGTAAGATGGCGCTCATGACGTTTTGCTGCATTAACGAACCGGCGGCATTGCGTAGGCGCATGCCGCCCCACTGCCCGGTCACGTCACAGGTCAGCCGCCCCACTTCTACGGCGACCAGCATGCCCAGAATGCCCCACAGGGAAACGGCCGTGGCCGTGCCCCCCACCAGCCCATCATACACCAGCTTTTCCACCCAGCCGGGCACAATACGCGTCACCAGCCAGGCAGACGCAAAGATCAGATTGACGGCGAAGAAACCGGGACGGTAACGAATGAGTGCCCAGGCGCCTTGCCAGACGGGAAGTTGTTGTGTGTTATCGTTCATAGGTTTTTTTTGCAGAGGAGACGACATGAGCGCAGGCTCAACACCATGAATGAAAATTCACCAATGACGCAATTTTATCTCTTTCTTCTCTCTGCGAATCTCTGCGCTTCCTCTGTGTAGCTCTGCGTTCCAAATTTATTTTCTAAGGAGACTTCACCGGCTGTCGTCGACCACCATGAATGAAAATGGAGCGCCATCTTCCAGGTGGCGTTGCCAGCAAGATGCTGGCGCTACATTTACGAAGGAGCAAGGGAGCAAGGGGGACTTTTCGCCCCTGCTCCTCTGCTCCTCCGCTCCCTTGCTGTTTTGCACCTCTACTCATGCTAGCATCTCCTCCAGGCCCGTGCGCAGCAGGTGGGCGAAGCGGGAGTCGGGGTTGGCAGCCAGTTTGGTGCGCGGGCCATGTTCGACGATACGGCCGTTCTCCAAAATGAGAATGTCATTGGCGCGCTGCACCGTGCTTAGGCGGTGAGCGATGATGACGGCCGTGCGTCCGGTTAGCAGCCTGTCGAGCGCTAACTCTACTTGCCGCTCGGTTGCCGGATCCAACCGCGACGATGCCTCATCCAGAATCACCAACTGCGGATCGCGCAGGAAAACGCGGGTCAAGGCTAGCAGTTGGGCTTCTCCGGCGGACAGCCCCTGCCCGCCCGTTGCCAGCATGGTATCCAGGCCATCGGGCAAGCTGCCCAGCCAGTCGTCCAGCCCCAGGGCTTCCAGCGCCGCCATAATTTCCGCGTCGCTGATGGGCGAACTGTTGGGATCGTAGCCACGGAAAAGGGTCAGGTTATCCCGCACCGTAGCCGCAAACAATTGCACGTCTTGGGTGACCATGCCCACCCGCCCGCGCAGATCGGCCAGGGCCACGTTCCGCAGGTCTATGCCGTTCAGGGCAATGGCTCCCGCATCCACGTCATAGAGGCGGAAGAGCAGCCGGGTCAGGGTGGTTTTACCGCTGCCGGTGCGCCCGAGCAGCCCCAATACTTTGCCCGCCTCCAGGGTAAAGGTGACATTGTGGAGAACGTAATCCGTAGTCCGTAAGCCGTATTCCGTTAGCGATTTACGGTTTACGGATAACGGCTCACGGTCATTGTAGGCGAAGCTGACGCCAGTAAACTGTACGCTGGGCGGTGTGGGGGGCAGCACGGCCGTTACCCGTTCCTGCACCTGGGGCTGAAGCTGCAATAATTCGGTGACACGATCCATACTGGCCATGGCCCGCTGCAAATTTTCCACCTGGCGGCGAATATATTTCAGCGGGCTTTCCAGCAGACCCACGTAGTAAGCCAGCAAGTACACGGTGCCAATGGTTAGCTCGCCACGCAGGAAAAGCGTGCCCGCCAGCCCCAGGGTGGCCACCCAAGTCAGGGTGTAGAGCAGGTAACCGGTGCTGAAGGTAAAGCCGCCAAATACGGCCCCCTTTACCCGTTGGGCATTAATGCCCGCCATCAATGGCGCCATGCGGTAGAGTACGTACCCCTCGCCGCCGTTGGCGCGGATGTCTTCGGTGCCGTTGATGCGCTCTTCCAGCAGGCCATACAGCTCGGCGTACCCCTGGCGTACCTTGCTCCAGATGGCGGTTTGCGGTTTTTGGATGGCGCGCAGAAAGAAGAGGGTGATGATGGCATAGGTCAGGCCAATCAGGCCAAAACGCCAATCCTCGTGGAATTGCAGCGCCAGCAAGCCCAATACCAGCAACCCATTGCCCAGCACCTGCACAATGAGTTGGGAGAAGCTTTCGGCCAGGGTGCCTACATCCCCGTCAATGCGTTCGATGAGTTCGCCAGGGGTGCGCAACTTGTGGAAGCCCATGTCCAGCCGCAAGACGTGGCGGGCCAGGTCCACACGCAGAGCATTGGTGGCTTTCCAGCCCAGGTCTTCGCCCACGTAGGTGCTGAGCAGGGAGAGGCTTTTTTGCCCCAGGACGGTGAGAAAGAAGAGCACGGCCGTTGCCGTGAGCGCCTGCCCCGCTGCGCCGGTCTGAGCCATGTCCAGGAAGCGGCGAATGACCTGGGGAGCCAACAATTGCAGGCCAATGCTCCCCAAAAGCAGTGCGCCTAGCAGCGCCATGGGCCCCTTCCGGGCATGCAGGTAGCGCCAGAGAAGTTTAACGGCTTGAGACACTGTAATAGATTGCATAACGCGCCAGCCTCTAATCTCACATCTCCAGTCTCGACAAATCCGCCTGCTGCGTTTCTGGGTCTACAGCGGCAAACTGCTGCCACAAGTCATGGGCAAGGTGCGCCGGGTCGCTACTGACGCCGTAGCGGGCAAAGTGGTCGCAGATGCGCGTTACATCGCGCTGTAAAATGGCGTAGGCGTCGGGGTTTACGGCGCTGCCCAGCACGTGGGTGGCTTTGCTGATGCGGCTGTTGACTACCTGCGGGAAATCTATGAGGGTAATTTGCCCATCCCAGTAGAGAATGTTATAAGCAGAAAGATCGCCATGAATACGGCCGTAGCGCAACATCAGCGCCACATTACGCAGCACCTCATCAAAAAGGGGCTGCACTTCATCTACTTCCAGCGTCACCTCTTGCAGCGTGGGGGCTGCGCCATACTCGCCGCCAATAAACTGCATCAGGATGGCGTTGCTGGCGGCGGCAATCGGTTTGGGCACAGCTGCGCCCGCCTTGTGCAGCAGTTGCAGCGTCGTGTATTCGTACATCAACCAGGAGGTATGGGCCACCTGCTCGCCCAGGCTCGTTTTTTGGCCGATCGCTTTCAGCAGGCGGGCATCTTTCGGGTCTACCGCTTTGCCGTTGGCGTCTAGCGTGGGACGGCCTTGCCGGTACTGGGCATCATTACGCAGGTTGCGGAACATGCGCGGGCGGTACACTTTAGCCGCCAGCCATTGCTCGCCGGTGGCGGGATGGGCGGCACAGCGGTACACGCTGGCCTCCTTGCCCCCTTTTACCTGCGCCAGCACATCGCTAATTAGCTCCTGGTTGTAAAAGTTTTCCAGCGATTGCAGCAGCCAGGTAGATTCGTAGTGGGATGGCTCGTAGGTAGTTTGGAAGCCGCCTTCTAGACCAATGGTATCAGCAATTTTCTGCACAATTTCGCTGGCCGATTTCTTGGGCCGGTGCTTTGGTTTTGGTTTGCGCTGCCGCCGCGCCTGGCGGTCGTGCAGCAGCGGGTTAAATTGTTCTTCGTAAACTTCGTACTCTTCAAGGTATGGTTCTAAACGGGACACGGTGGTTATTTCACCTCGTTATTGATTCGGTTTGATGGTGGGTTAGTTGGGTTGTTAGTTGGTTAGACTAAGTAACCATCCAACCCACGAATTGTTATACCACCCGTGGCCGGACCCTTTTATTTTGCAGTGCGTTATGGGGATCAAAAAAGCCACGGGTTTACGTTGTGCCCGTGGCTGTGCCGGTTGCCGCTATTTGGCGGCGGAAAATTGGCGCAAAAAAACCACAGGTTGCGTACACCTGTGGCCGCTGGTCGGTAGCAATCTTTGGCAGAGGAAAAACGGGTTGCCGTTTACTGCTGACTGTTTACCGGGGGGCAGGTGTACTTACACAACACTGAATGAGTTGGGGAACAATGGTCAATCTTTCTTTTTGCATTCTGTAAGTACCTCCTCTAAATTTTTTTGCTGCAAATTTTCAACAAGCGCCAGTCTACCACAGCTTGGATGGGTGGGTCAAGAGGGAGTTGGGCAAAAGTTACCAGAAGCCGCGAATGGCGTAAACGACGATGATGATGAGGACGAAGATGGTGAGGGCGGCCCACAGTCGCTGAATGCGCGTGCGCGAGCGGGTGAAAATCCAGGTATACACGCCGACGATGCCGATGCCGGCGATGACGCCGCTGAGTTTGTAGGTGGTCTCGAAGATGGGGTAGCCGTTGAGGGCCAGGGCGCGTTGGGTGAAGAGGATGATGTGCCCTACCCAGTTAGCGTGGAAGGCGGCTAACCAAAATTTGGGACCAAGGGGTAGGCTGTTGCGGAAGAGTACGGCCGTTACTAGCCCCGCCAGTACAAAAAGCCACACCCCCTGCTCTGTCTCGATGGCGAGTTGGCCCAGCAGGGCGCTGGCCTCCAGCGCCGTCCAGCCGAAAAAGCCGCCTAGCACGCCCAGCCAGGCGCGGGTTACTTCCGCCAGGTGGCTGGCGTAGCTGCGCTGGAGCAGGTAGATGGCAACGGCCGTCATCACCACCCCTTCTACAAACAGCGCTACCGGCCCCACGCGCTTCATGAAGATGGTTAACGCAATTAGGGCCACCACTGCCAGCAAAAAGAGAATGGAGGCCAGCACGCCATCTAACAGCTTGCTGCGCCGGTCGCCTGGCGTGGCGTTCGTTGTCATTGGTTGGGATGTTAATTCGCTCATGGATACCTCAATGTCTGCCTTCTCAGGTGCTTGCCGCGCTTACTAGACGTTTCGAAAGTCGGAGGCGATTGTCCAGGGGGCTGTTTGGGTTGTTGTTTCGCTGGGGGCGCGGCGTGGGCCGCTTTTGCCGCCGCCATGCAGCAGTTCCAGGGCGGCTATAGCCAGCCAATCTTCGTCGCCCAGGGTGGGGTGGGGCGTCCAATCAGCCATTTGTTCAGCCAGGTAGTTGGTGCTAGTACGGCCGTTGCCAAAATGCTCCTCTTGCAAAATAGCCAGCAGGTAAGGAGTGTTCGTCGTTACCCCCAGCACCACCGTTTCTTGCAAAGCCCGCACCATTTTGCGAATCGCTTCGGCGCGGTCGTGCCCCCAGGTGATGATTTTTGCCAGCATGGGGTCGTAGTAGGGGGTCACTTCGGAACCCGTTTCGATGCCGTCGTCTACCCGCACCCCGGGGCCGCTAGGAGGACGGTACAGGGTGATTTTGCCGATGGAAGGCAAGAAATTGTGCGCCGGGTCTTCGGCGTAAACGCGGCATTCGATGGCGTGACCGCGCTGGCTGATCTCTTCTTGGGCAAAGGGCAGCCGTTCCCCGGCGGCAATGCGAATTTGCCACGTTGCCAGGTCTAGCCCCGTGACCATTTCGGTGACAGGATGCTCTACCTGTAGGCGGGTGTTCATTTCTAGAAAGTAGAAACGGCCGTTGCCATCCACAATAAACTCTACCGTGCCCGCATTGACGTACCCCGCCGCTGCCGCCAGGGAAACGGCCGCCTGGGCCATGCGCTGGCGCAAGTCGTCGCTGGTAACAATGGGCGCCGGGCTTTCCTCCACAATTTTCTGGTGCCGCCGCTGGATGGAGCATTCGCGCTCAAAAAGATGCAGTACACGGCCGTGCTGGTCAGCCAAAATCTGGATTTCTACGTGGTGAATTTCGGTGAAATATTTTTCCACCAGAATGTGGTCATCGCCAAAGGCGGATTGCGCTTCGCGGCGTGCCGCTTGCAGCGCGTCGGCAAACTCCGTCTCAGACCAGACCACGCGCATGCCTTTGCCGCCGCCCCCGGCGCTGGCCTTGATGAGGACGGGGTAGCCTATGGCCGCAGCGGCCGTTTGCAGCTCCTTCTCGCTTTTGTCTGCGCCATCTACCCCCGGCACAACGGGCACCTCTGCCCGCTGGGCCAGCACCCGCGCAGCCGCCTTGCTGCCCAGCATCTCCATCGCTTCTGGGCTGGGGCCAATGAAGGTAATGCCCCGCGCCGCGCACGCCCGCGCAAAGTCGGCGTTCTCGCTAAGGAAGCCGTAGCCGGGGTGAATGGCTTCCGCCCCGCACATTTGGGTAATGTCCAGCACCTTGTCCTGGTTTAGGTAAGATTCGGTGGCGGTGATGCCGCCCAGGGGGTAGCTCTCATCGGCCAGGCGTACCCAGGGGGCGTTGGCGTCGGCGTCGGAGTAGATGGCAACGGCCGTAATGCCCAATTCGTGGCAGGCTAAAATGATGCGGCGGGCGATTTCACCCCGGTTTGCAATGAGAATTTTGTTGAACATGGCAGATTCCTTTACGCCTTACCAATATTGCTTAGCCAGCGTGCGGCAAAGTCAACGGCCGTTTTCACCCCAAACAGGCGGCAGGTCGCCGAGCCAACTTTGCCCAGGGCCACAGCACCGGTCACCTCAAATTCGGCGCCAATAGCCGGAAACACCTCATCATTAAAGTCAATGTCTACAAAAGTCGTCCACACCGGGCCATTTTCGTCGGGCAGCGGTGCGCCCAGCATTACCTGGGGGCGGGCGTTGGCGCGGTATTCGGCCAGATGGAAGGAGGTGTTGGTGTCGAATCCGGTGCCCAAAAACAGCACATAGCCGTCCAGGTCATACAGGCGGGCCAGGGGGGAGCCTTCGCCCAGGCCATTTTCCAGGGTGTGGTGCGCGGTGACAAATTCCGCGTGCTGCCCCCAGGCGGCAAAGGAAAGCTGGGGATGGCTGCTGCGCAGCACGCCGGGCCAGGTGCGGAACAGTTCGGCCATGCGCCCCATGCCCCGCGTGGGCGTCAGGGCAGGGTTGTAAGCGGGCATGGTGTCGCGCACCAGCTTGTGCCACGCTTTGGGAATGGGCGGGTTTACCCATAGGGTTGGGTCGGAATAGTCGCCAGTGTGGGTGGGCATGAGTAGCGTACCCGCCGGTGTGAGTACGTCTTGCAGTGCTTGAATGACGGCCACCGGCCCGCCATTGACCCAGCCCAGGCTTTTGAGGGAGGCATGGACCAGCAGCGCCATGCCAGCTTGTACGCCCAGCGTCAGCAGGTCGGCGGCAATGCTCTGGCGGGTGCGGGGCCAGTCGGCATTGGCGATGGCCTCCGCTTCACGCGCTACCGCTTGCTCATGCCCAGATAATTGCTCAGGTGAAGCGGACTTGCTCCCCTGCTCCCCTACTCCTCCGCTCCTCTGCTTCACTGTTTGCTCGCTCACGCCTCCTCCTGCCACCAGGGCTGACGCTTTTCCAAGAAGGCGCTCATGCCTTCGCGCCCTTCGGCGCTGGCGCGGCACTGGGCGATGAGGTTGCTGGTGTAGTGGCGCATTTCGGCTTTGGGCTGGTGGGCGACGGTGCGAATGAGGTCTTTGACGGCCGTTTGCGCCCCCGGTGCTGCTTGCAAAAGCTGTTCTACGCGCTCGGCTACTTTTGCGTCTAGTTCTGTTTCGGGGACAATGTGGTTGACCAACCCGATGGCCTGGGCGTGCTGGGCATCAAAGCGTTCGCCGGTGAGGAATAGCTCACGGCCGTTGCCCACGCCAATTTTCGCCAGCACAAAGGGGGAGATGACGGCGGGCACAATGCCCAGCCGCGCTTCGCTAAAGGCGAACCTGGCTCGCTCTACGGCGACGACGATGTCGCAGCAGCTTACCAGCCCTGCGCCGCCGCCTATGGCCGCGCCGTTAATGCGCCCAATCACGGGCTTGGCGCAACTGTCAATGGCGTGCATCAGGTCGAAAATTGCTTCTCCATCGGCCACGTTTTGGGCAAAGGTGTAGTCGGCGGCGGCACGCATGGCGCTCAGGTCGGCGCCGGCACAAAAGGAACGGCCGTTGCCTGTCAGCACCACCACGCGCACCGCTTCTTGCTGACTGATGGTGTGGAAAACGGCCGTGAGCGCCCCAATCATTTCCGGGTTTAGCGCATTATGGCTTTCCGGGCGATTCAACGTCACTGTGCCAACAGCCCCTTTCTGCTGCACCAAAATCACATCATCCATAAACTTATACCTTTTTCCAATCCCCATTTATGCCACATAAAAAACGCCCCCCGATTTTAACGAGAGGCGTTCTAAAAACCAACTGACTGCCTGCGTTATTTAATCAGCCGCTTCCACTGTAGAAGGCTCAACCTCCAACGAGAGAGGCGGTTCCGGAGTCATGTCCACATTCATTAGTTTCTCGAACTCGGTGCGGTCCAGCGTTTCCACTTCCATAAGCGCGTGAGCCAGGTTATCCATCTTTTGCCGATTTTCACGAATGATAGTCAGCGCGCGGTTGTAGTTTTCTTCCAAAATGCGCCGGACTTCCTGGTCAATGGCCTGCGCTGCTTCCTCACTATAATCGCGCCCCATGCCCCAGCCAATTTCGCGGCCCAAGAAGGGGTTGTTGGAGTTTTCACCATAGGTAGGTAAGCCCAATTTCTCGGACATACCATACTCCATGACCATAGCCCGCGCCATGCGGGTAGCCTGCTGCAAATCATTGGATGCGCCTGTGGTAATGCGCCCAAAGAATACATCTTCTGCGGCACGGCCACCCAAAGCCATAGCAATGCGGTCTTCAAAGTATTCTCGGCTGTACACAAAGCGGTCTTCGGGCAACGGCATGACGTATCCCCCAGCCCGCCCACGGGGCACAATAGTAATCTTTTGCACTGGGTCTGTATGCACCAGGTGGAAGCTGACAACGGCGTGCCCGGCTTCATGATAGGCCACAGTTTCTTTGTCTTCCTGGCTCATGACGCGGCTTTTGCGCTCTGGCCCCATCACCACGCGGTCAAAGGCGTCCTGGAACTCTAGCAGGCCGACGGTGCGCCGGTTGCGCCGCGCGGCAAAGATGGCGGCCTCGTTGATGAGGTTTTCCAGGTCTGCGCCAGAGAAACCGGCCGTCAGGCGGGCCATGTCGTCAAAGTTCACTTCTTTGGCAATGGGTTTGCCGCGGGCGTGGACTTTCAAAATCTTTTCGCGCCCCTTAATGTCGGGCAGGTCTACGAAGACTTTGCGATCAAAACGGCCGGGTCGCAGCAGCGCCGGGTCCAAGATGTCGGCGCGGTTGGTGGCCGCCATCACAATGACGTTGGTCTCGTTGTCGAAGCCGTCCATTTCCACCAAAATCTGGTTCAGGGTTTGCTCCCGTTCATCATGGCCGCCGCCCAGGCCAGCGCCACGCTGCCGCCCAACAGCATCAATTTCGTCCACAAAGACGATGGAAGGGGCGGATTGTTTCGCTTTATCAAAGAGATCGCGCACGCGGCTGGCGCCAACGCCAACAAACATCTCCACAAATTCGGAGCCAGAGATGTGGAAGAAGGGTACGCCCGCTTCACCAGCGACTGCACGGGCTAACAGGGTTTTGCCGGTGCCGGGGGGGCCAACCATGAGGACGCCTTTGGGAATACGGGCGCCTACTTGCACAAATTTTTCCGGTTCGCGTAAGAATTGCACCACTTCTTGCAACTCTTGTTTGGCTTCCTCTACACCAGCCACATCTTCAAAGGTAACGGTAGGGCGGTTGGCGTCGTTGAGGTTTTTGGCGCGGCTGCGACCAAAGCCAAATATGCTGTTGCCCCCCCCTCCCTGCATCTGGCGAAAACCACGGGTGAAGAGCCAGATGAGCAGCAGGAATGGGCCGATGGTAATGAGGATGGTAAAGAGATTTTGCCAGACAGACTGGTCATTGATGGCTAAATTGACGTTGTTTTCGGTGAGCATGTCTGAAGTGACGCCATAAAAAGCCAGGGTCTCTTCTAGGCTACCCCGCGCATCAACGGTGGTAATGGATTCTGTCCCATCGGTTTGCGTAAGCTGAAGACGGCTACCAGTCAGGGTGATTTCTTCGACTTCCCCTGCTTTGATCAGGTTCATAGCTTCATTGAGGCTGATGCGGGAGGCATTGGATAGCGAGTTGTTGAAAAAGAAATTCACCCCTAAGATGACGGCAAATAAACCAAGTATCCAAACCCAGGCAGGAATACCGGGCCGCTGCTCGTTATTTGGGTTCTGGTCATCCATAGTATTTGTAAGCTCCTCGTAAATAGTTAAGGCTGTTGTGTAAGCGCATATGCCAAGAATTAAAGCAGATAACAATCAACAAAGTATTGGACTATTATAAGCTGATAGTTAAAATGTTTCACTTGAGAAACGTTTCGTTTGAGTTTTACCAGCTTGCAGGATGGGTTCCAAATTCGCTTTTGCTTTTCTTATGTATGGCTTACCCATTTTATTATGTTGACAATGTGTGTAAAATAGGGACATGCAATCAGGTTATGGAAATCAAGCTCTACCAGGGGAACGGCCGTTCCTTTGGCAATTCCTGGGGCGCAATTTACCCTTGGTGTTCTTTTTGGTGTTGGCTGTGGGGGGGATGACGGCCGTTTACTGGTTTTTTAGCCCCGTAGAAAGCAGCGCCGAAGCCATTGCCGTGGGCGAAGTAGCTGGCGGCCTATCTGCACCCATTTACAAAACCGTACCAGACAAGCCAGTGTTGCAGCGCCTGGCCCAAAGCCCTGGGCCGCTGCGCATCGGCATTATTGTGGGGCATCGCAACAGCGACAGCGGGGCCGTGTGTGACGATGGGTTGACCGAACTGCAAGTCAATACGGATATTGCCCAACAAGTGTATGCGCAACTGCTTTCCCAGGGAATTCACGTTGATCTGCTCGACGAATTTGATCCGCTCTTGCAGGATTATTATGGAACGGCCCTCGTTTCAATCCATGCCGATTCTTGCGTTTATTACAATGATTTGGCGACCGGATTCAAGATTGCCGGGTCTTCTTTTACCGATTCAAGCCAACTTTCTATCTGCGTTGAGCAGGCTTACCAGCAACTGACCCAGATGTTTTACCACGAAAACACCATCACCCCCCACATGACGGATTATCACGCGTTTCGGAAGATTGCTCCAGGGGTTCCAGCTATTATTATTGAAACTGGTTTTATGAACCTGGACCGCGAAATGCTGACGACAAATTCGTACATTCCGGCAGCGGGGATCACCGATGGAATTCTTTGCTTTTTAGGGCGTTCGTAAGCGGGAGTCGGAGGATTCTTTGTGAGTCAGGATACCCAATCTCTAATTCGGGGAGCGCAGCAGGCGATTAAGCTGGGGCAGAAGCTCCAAGCGCGCCATTTGTTGCAGCAGGTTGTGCAGCAAGACCCGGATAATTTTATGGGCTGGCTGTTGTTAGCCAGTGTGACGCCCAACCCGCACACGGCCCTGGCCCACATTTTGCGGGCAGAGGCGTTGAACCCGGCATCACCGACGGTGCAAAAGGCCAAAGCATGGGCGATGGCGCGTATTCCCACGTCACCCCCCGAAGAAGATTTGAATAAAAACGACCACAAGGTGTGGTGGCAACGGCCGTCCTGGGGTTGGGCGCTGGTTGCCATTCTCTGCCTGGTGGTGGTTGCCGCCGCCAGCGCGGCGTTGTGGAATTCCTTTATCCTTGAAGAAGATACGGCCGTTGCCCATGATGAACCCGCACAGATTGTGGCTGCGGCAGTAGATTCCACCATGACAGACGCCAGCGTGGTGACGCAAGAGGCGATGCCCGGCCTTGTTGCGGAAGCGCCCACGGCGTTGCTTGCCGCAGAAGAGCCGGAAACGGCCGTTGCCACCCCGCAAGCCCCAGCCCTCCAGCCAAAACCCATCAGCCACCAACACAGCGCGCCGCGCCCCACCTGGACGTTAACCCCCGTGCCCTCGCCCACCCCCACGCCCACCAACACCCCCGTGCCCACCTTTGTTGCCGAACAGGCAGGCCCCGTTACCCGTCCCTTTGGCGTGGGTCCCAACGAACGCTGGGTAAACGTAAACCTGACCACCCAAACCCTGGTAGCCTATGAAGGGGATACGCCCGTCCTTACCACCCTCATTTCTAGCGGAACCTGGCAATATCCTACTGTGACCGGCCAGTTTCGCATCTATCTTACCTACACCAGCCAGACCATGGACGGCCGTCGCCTGGGCTATGACTACTATCTGGAAAACGTGCCCTACGTCATGTACTTCTACAAAGACTACGCCCTTCACGGCACTTTTTGGCATAATAATTTTGGCACACCCATGAGTCACGGCTGCGTTAACATGCGCACCGCCGAAGCGGAATGGCTCTACAATTGGGCCAGCATTGGCACCCTCGTCAATGTCCATTACTAAATGTTGGCGAATAGACATGGCTGACATCAACTCTGTTTGGATTGCTTGTACCCAACATTTCTAACAATTTCCCGGGAGGAGAACCACCATGCCCTTAAATATTGTCATTGGCGCACAATGGGGTGATGAAGGCAAAGGCCGTATTACAGATTTGTTGGCGGCAAAAGTGGACTTGGTGGCCCGCTACAGCGGCGGCGACAACGCCGGTCACACCGTTACCATTGGCGCAGAAGTGTTCAAGCTACACCTCATCCCTTCTGGCATTATTCACGATGCCGTAACCTGTCTCATTGGCAATGGGGTGGTGGTAAACCCCAAAGTCATGTTGCAAGAAATGGACGCCCTGGCCAAACGAGGCGTAGACGTTAGCCCCAATTGCCTGAAGCTCAGCGAAAACGCCCACCTCATTACGCCGGCACACATTGCGCTGGACCGGGCACGAGAAATGCAGCGCGGCGCGGATGCCATCGGCACGACGCTGCGCGGCATTGGCCCCGCCTACACCGACAAGACCAGTCGCCAGGGGCTGCGGGCCGGGCTGCTGGCAGAACCAGAAGAGTTGGCTGACGCCATTCATGCTCACGTAGCGGCTCACAATGAGGTGTTGACCAAGATTTTGGGCGCGGAACCGCTGGATGCCGCGGCGGTGGCGGTAGAATATACGGGGTACGCGCAAAGGCTGGCCCCCTATCTGGCCAACGGACCACTTTTGCTGGATGAGGCGCTGCGCAACGGCCGTTCCATTCTTGCCGAAGGCGCGCAGGGTACCCTTCTGGACATCGATCACGGCACCTACCCCTTCGTCACCAGCTCCTCACCTACGGCTGGCGGCGCCCTCACCGGCCTAGGCATTGGTCCCAAACAGGTAGGCGAAGTCATTGGCGTTGCCAAAGCCTTCACCACCCGCGTCGGCAGCGGCCCCTTCCCCACAGAACTGGTGGGGGAAATGGCCGACCGGCTGCGCGGCACCGGTGAAAATCCCTGGGACGAATATGGCACCACCACCGGACGCCCGCGCCGCGTGGGCTGGCTCGACCTGAACATTCTGCGTCACGCCCACACCGTCAATACCCTCACCAGCCTGGCCTTGACCAAGCTTGACATCCTCAGCGGCATACCCGAACTGCAGGTCTGCGTCGCTTACCAGCTGGATGGCCATAGCATCACCCATTTTCCTGCCAACCTCTCCGCCCTGGCCCGCTGCCAGCCCATCTATGAAACCTTGCCGGGCTGGACAGAAGACATCACGGCCGTACGCCATTTTGCCGATCTGCCCGCCAATGCCCAAAATTATGTTAACTTTATTACCCGGCAGCTAGGCGTCCCTGCCAGCATCATCTCTGTGGGTCCGGCTCGCGAGCAGACCATCAGCAATTAGCAGGTAGTGGTTTGGTAAACATCCACAAAGGAAATAACCATGCCCGTTGACAGCTTCAGGTTTCTGCCCCGCCTGATTGCCACGTTTTACCAGATGACGGAGCGGGAACCAGAATACCCCATTCCCTGGACGCCGTTGGCTAAGCCGTTGACAGAATGTAAATTTGGGCTGGTCACGTCGGCAGGGCTGTACTGCCAGGGCGTGCAACCTGCTTTTGACGTGGCGCGGGAGCAGGCTGAACCGACCTGGGGCGACCCCAGCTATCGCGCCATTCCGGCAGACGCCCCCCAAGAGGTGCTGGCGGTGAGCCACTTGCACATTAACGATGCCGACATCCGGCAAGATGTGAATATTGTGCTACCGTTGCGCCGTTTTCAGGAATTGGCGGCGGCGGGCAAAATTGGCGGTATGGCGGCCTATCATTACTCTTTTATGGGCTTCCAGGGTTTTCCGGCGGACGCCACGGCGTGGGCAGAAATTTATGGGCCGGAGGTAGGGGGGCGCTTGAAGCAAGAGGGGGTGGACTGTGTGTTGCTGACGCCGGTTTGACCGGATTGCGCTATTAACGTGCCCGTGCTGGCGCGGACGCTGGAGAAGGCGGGGTTGAGTACTGTTTTGGTGACGATGATGCCGTATTGGGCGGAAAAGGTGGGGGTGCCGCGCACGCTGGCGGTGGAATACCCTTTCGGACATACGCTGGGGCAACCGCATAACGTGGCGCAGCAGATGGGGGTGATTGGGGAGGCGTTGACGGTGCTGGAAACGGCCGTTTCCCCCGGAACCATCATTCACTCCCCCGCAACCTGGCCCCAGCCCACGGCGGAGGCCATTCAAGGGTGGCAACCGCAACGGCCGTCGCCCATTATTGCCGAGTTGGCGCCCAAGTTTCGGGAAATGCTGCGGAAAAGCAGGCATAGAGAGTAGAGATTGGAAATAGAAGGACCGCTAATCTCCAATCTTTACTCCTTCGTAAATGTAGCGCCAGCATCTTGCTGGCGTCGCCACCTGGAAGATGACGCTCCGTTTTCATGCGTGGTGGTGTACCGCCGTTCATGAAATCTCTCTTTTTTATGCGGGTCGCAAAATCTCGGCTATTTTTTCGGCCACCGTTACTGCGGCGGAAATTTGGGCGTCTACGGTGCTGGCGGCAATGTGGGGGGTGGCAATAACGCGCTCGTGCTGGGCTAGCTTGCTGTCAATGGCTGGCTCGCTGGCGAATACGTCTAGGGCGGCGCCGGCAAGACGGCCGTTTTCTAGGGCATCTAGCAGCGCTTCCTCATCAATTAGCCCGCCCCGCGCTGTGTTGATGAGGAAAGCGGTGGGTTTCATCAGGGCGAGCTGTTCCGCGCCAATCATGCCTGCCGTTTCTGGGGTGTGGGGTACGTGCAGGGTCACAAAGTCTGCGGCGCGCAACAGGTCGAGGAGGTCAACAGCCGTGACCCCCTCTGCCAGCCCCAGTTCCGGCGTGAAGCGGCGCTGGTTGCTGAGGATTTTCATGTCGAAGGCGCGGGCGCGCACGGCTACTTCGCGCCCAATGCGCCCAAAGCCGACAATGCCCAGGATTTTGCCCGCCAATCCTGTGCCCATGAATGCTTTTTTCTCCCACTTGCCCGCTTTTAGCCCCCAATCGGCGCGGGGCAGGCGGCGGGCCAGGGCCAGCATGAGGGCCAGGGTGTGTTCGGCGACAGCCAGGGTATTGGCGTCGGGGCTGTTGACCACGGTAATGCCCCGCGCGGAGGCAACGGCCGTGTCTATGTTGTCTAGCCCGGAACCGGCGCGACCAATCACCTTGAGCCGGGTGGCCTTTTCCAAAACAGATTGGCGTACTTTTGTGGCGCTGCGCACGATTATGCCGTCATAATCACCAATGATCTGGCTTAGTTCTGCGGCAGATAGGCCGGGGCGGGTGTCTACAGTTGCCCATTCTTGGAGCATGACAATGCCTGCATCGGCAATGGGGTCGCATATTAGCACGCGGGGGCGCGGGGTATCGCTCATTGTGTTCCTCCGTAGATAGCGTGTAGAGCTAGAGATAGCGTGTAGAGGAGAGCCTCTCTAGCTCAGCGGGAAATGATGCCTTGTTTGCTGTTCATGGTGACCATGAGGCCGTTGGTGAGTTTGGCGAAGTCATCTCCGACGCCAATGACGGCGGGGATGCCTAGCTCCATGGCGACGGTGTGGGCGTGGCAGTTTGGCCCGCCGTCGCGGGTGATGAGGCCGGCGGCGCGGCGCAGGTAGGGAATGAGGCTGCGGTCGCTGGCGGTGACGACAATGATTTCATCGCTGTCAATGTCGTCTTTTAGCTTTTCGATGGGGAGTTGTAGGTGGCGAATACGGCCGTTGACCACCTCTTCCAGCACCCCCAAGCCGCGCGCCAGCACCACTGGCACCGTTTCCACCCGCATCAGGTTGGTGGAGCCGATGAGGTTGGGCGAAATGCCCGCCGTCATGACCACCGTGTCGCCTTCCTGCAGCAAGCCCGCCGACCGCACCTGTTCCAGGGCGCTGTCTAAAATCTCCTTGCTGCTGTCGCCCCGTTCGCCCAGCAGGGGCCAGACGCCGTGGAAGAGCAGCAGGCGACGTTGGGTGATGGGGCTAGGCGTAATGGCGTAAATGGGACAAGGCGGGCGGTAGCGAGAGAGCATTTCGGCGGTGCGCCCGGAGACGGTGGCGGAGAGAATGGCGGCGGCGCCCAGGTCGTGGGCGGTTTCGCAGGTGGCGTGGCTGACGGCGTCGGTGACGGTGGAAACGGGGCGCTGAACGTAGGACGGCCGTTCCCAGGCCCCAAAGGTTTGTTCTTCTACGTCGGCGGCAATTTTGACCATGGTTTCCACAGCGCGCAGCGGATATTTACCGGCGGCTGTTTCGCCGGAGAGCATGACTGCGTCGGTGCCGTCAATGATGGCGTTGGCCACGTCTGACGCTTCGGCACGGGTGGGGCGTGGGTTGCGAATCATGGAGTCGAGCATTTGCGTGGCGGTGATCACCGGCTTGCCGGCCGTGTTGCACTTGCGGATGAGCATTTTTTGGATCATGGGCACTTTTTCTGCCGCTACCTCAATGCCCAGGTCGCCCCGGGCGACCATGATGCCGTCGGCTTCGGCGATGATGGCGTCAATTTGCTTTAATGCTTCGGGTTTTTCGATTTTGGCGATGACGGGTACGGGACGGCCGTAATCACTTAATTCGTGAATGCGGGCTTTTAGCTGGTGCACCTCATCTACCGAGCGCACAAAGGACAGGGCGATCCAATCCACATTTTCCGACAGGGCAAACTCCAAATCTTGCCAATCTTTTTCGGTGATGGCGGGGATGGCGAGGGAGGCGTTGGGCAAGTTTAGCCCTTTGTTGGATTGAAGGAGACCGCCAGTTATGACCAGGGCACGGATGTCCACGCCGTCGGTTTCTTGCACGCGCACCTCTAAAAGCCCGTCGTCCATGAGAATGCGGTCTCCTGGCTCGACTTGTTCTGGCAGGGTGGCGTATTGCAACGGAATGAAGGCCGGCTCGTCCCCAGCCGCCGGGTGGCCAACCCCTTCGCGCTTGCTGAGGATGACAGCTTCACCGGCGGTAAGGAGGATGCCTTCCCCCATGTTGCCGACGCGCAGCTTGGGGCCTTGCAGGTCTACCAGAATGGCTACCGGGCGGTTTAGCTCGGTGGAAATCTGGCGAATGCGGCGGATGTTTTCGCCATGGACTTGGGCATCACCGTGGGAAAAGTTGAGCCGGGCGACGTTCATGCCTGCTTCGACCAATTGGCGCAATATGTCTGGGTCGCGGCTGGCTGGACCAATGGTGCAAACGATTTTTGTTCTGAGCATAGTTTCCCCCTAAAAAATGATTGATGTTGGGTAACGGCCGTCATTTTACCATAGGTAGGGGGAAAGCGTGGAGGTTAAGAAGTGGCGGGGTTGATGGTGAGTGCCCCCAGGTCGTAAACGGCCGTGCGCTCGCGGCGGAACTGTTGGGTGTAGAGGCGGTAGTAATGGCCTTGTTGGCGAATGAGTTTGGCGTGGCTGCCCATTTCGGCGATACGGCCGTTTTCAATCACCAAAATGCGGTCAGCCCGTTTGATAGTACTCAGGCGGTGGGCGATGACGAAGCTGGTACGGCCGTCCATGACCGCCTCCATACCCCGCTGGATGAGGGCTTCGGTGAGCGTGTCTACAGAGCTGGTGGCCTCGTCCATGATGAAGATTTCGGGCTGGGCGAGAATGGCCCGCGCCAGGCTGAGGAGCTGTTTTTGGCCGACGGAGAGCAGCCCACCCCCTTCGCCTACGTCGGTGTCGTACTCTTGCTCCAGGGTGACGATGAAATCATGGGCGCCGGCCAGTTTGGCAGCTTCAAGCACTTCATCGTCACTGGCTGTGAGACGGCCGTAGCGAATATTTTCCTTTACCGTGCCCGAAAACAGGTGCGGCGTTTGCAGCACCATCCCCAGGCGAGAGTGAATGGCGTCCAGGGTCAGGTCGGTGTAATCATACCCGGCAATGCGAATGACGCCGCGCTTTGGCTCGTAAAAGCGGCACAGCAGGTTCACAATGGTAGACTTGCCGCCCCCCGTTGCCCCCACCAGGGCGATGGTTTCGCCGGCGCGCACGTGCAGGGTAAAGTCTTCCAGCACCGGCTTGGCTTCTTCATAGTAAAAGGTGACATTCTCAAACAAAATATCCCCCCGCAGGGAAGGTGGGTTGATGGCATCCGGCTTTTCCTGAATCTCCGGCACGGCGTCAATAAGGGAGAAAGCGCGCTCGGCGGAAGCCACCGACTGCTGCATTTGCGCATAGACCCGCGCCATCTCCTGCACCGGCCACAGCATAAAGGTGATGTAGCTGACAAAGGCCTGAATGTCGCCGATACTCATATCCCCAATGGTGAACTGGAAACCGCCATACCAGATGACGGCCGCCACGCCAAAGGCGCTGATGATTTGCACCACCGGCAAGAAGAGGGCAGACAGCCACGCAGCGCGGTAGGAAGCGCGGTACATGTCTTGGGTAAGGCTTTGGAATTCGTGCAGGTCTTTTTCTTCACTGGTGAGGGACTTGGTGACGCGTACGCCCATGATGTTTTCATTGTAGGCGCCGGTGATTTTGGAGTTGATTTTGCGCACCTGGCGGAACTCATCCAAAATGCGTTTTTTGAACTGCACGGCAACGATAATGAGGACGGGCACAATGAACAGCACAGCCAGGGCCATTTTCCAGTTGATGATGAACATGAAGATGACGGCAATGCCTACGTTGGTAATGCCCCAGGTGATGTCTAGCAGCCCCCAGGTGACGAGTTCGGCGATGCGTTCGGAGTCGGAGGTGACGCGGGACATGATCCAGCCTACGGGGGTGCGGTCGAAGTAGGAGAAGGAGAGGCTCTGCAAATGGTTGAACATTTTGCGCCGCAGGTCGTAGCGAATGCGTTCCCCCAGGACGCCGGCCAGGTAGATGAAGGCGAAAACCCAGACCGATTGCAGTATCATGACGCCGGCGTAGATGCCCAGGTAGCGCACCAGGGCCTGCATGTCTTGGCCGAGGATGGCGTCGTCTACAATGCGCTTGGTGAGGTAGGTGAAAAGGGAGTCGCCGAAGCTGACCAGGGTGATGGCGACCAGAAAGCCGACCAACATGCGGCGGTAGGGCATGGCTTGTTGGAGGATGCGCAGGATGGTACGGCCGTTGAACTGGGTCTGGAATTCTTCTTCTTCAAATTGAATAGTTGACATAGTTTGGTAAACCGTTGTCCGTAAACCGTAATCCGTTGTCCATAAACGGTTTACGCATTTTACGCCATGGCGCTGGCTAACTCCTGCTCCAATTCGCCCTCAATTTGCGCCTGCAGGTTAAAGATTTGTTGGTAGGCGTCGTCTTTTTGAGCCATTAGCTCCTCGTGGGTGCCCATTTGCACGATGCGCCCCTTGTCCAGCACCAAAATCAGGTCGGCGCGCATGACGGTTTGAATGCGGTGGGCGATGATGAAGGTGGTGCGCCCTTGCATTAGGGTGTCCAGCGCTTCGCGAATGGCCGCCTCGGTTTCCGTGTCTACGGAGGAGGTGGCATCATCTAAAATGAGGATGCGCGGGTTTTTGAGTAGGGTGCGGGCCAGGGTGATGCGTTGTTTTTGCCCGCCGGAGAGGGTGACCCCTTTTTCGCCGACGAGGGTGTTGTAGCCGTTGGGAAAGGTGAGGATGACGTCGTGGATGGCTGCGGCCTGGGCCGCAACCACCATTTCTGTTTCGCTCACGGGGCGATCCACGCCGTAGAGAATGTTGTCGCGGATGGTGCGGGAGAAGAGGAAGGGCTCTTGCTGCACAATGCCGATTTGCTGGCGTAGGTAGCGGCGGGGGTAGTGGCGTAGCTCACGGCCGTCTAGGGTGATGCTGCCGGCAGTGTAGTCGTAAAAGCGGGGCAGCAGGTTGACCAGGGAGGTTTTGCCCGCGCCGGTGGACCCAATGAGGGCGATGATTTGCCCTGCCCGGCAGCGGAAGGTGATGTCGTGGAGAATGGGGATTTCAGCTTTGTCGGGGGTGTCGCCGGCATAGCTGAAGTGCACGTGGTCAAAGAGAATGTCACCCTGCAGTGGTTCTTGGGGTTGAAAACGGCCGTCGTCCAGGGGTTCCCGGTCTTGCTGGATTATTTCTAAGATACGGCCGTAAGAAACCAGCCCTGTAGACATTTGCACAATCAGCCGCCCCAACTGCCGCAGCGGCCACACAATCCAGCTTAGTAGCCCCATGTAAGCGATGAAGGTACCCACGGTAATGGTTCCTTCAATTGCCAGCCGCGCCCCAAAATAGTAGCCGACGATAAGCTGGATAAAGACCAGTAGGTCGGTGCTGGGCCAGTACAGGGCGTGCATAATGAGCAGCCGCTTGCCGCGGCTAAACCGTTCGAAATTGTCCGCCTCAAATTTGTCAATTTCATATTCCTGTCGTGCAAAGGCTTTCACCACGCGAATGCCGGTGAGATTCTCTTGCAAGGTGGTGCTTAGCTTTCCTTCCTGTTCCTGAAACTCTTCGTAGCGCACGGAGATTTTGCGGAAAAAGAGGATGGAGGTGAGGAATATAAAGGGCACCAGGACAATGGAAAGCAGCGCCAGGCCAACGTGCAGGTTTAGCAGGGCGATGAAGTTGATGATGAAGATGAGGGTGATGCGGCCGATGCTGATAGCTTGCTCGGCGTAAAAGCGGCGGATGGCGTCTACGTCGGAGGTGGCGCGCTGGATGAGTTCGCCGGTGGGGGTTTTGTCGTGGTAGGCAAAGGAGAGGCGCTGGATGTGGTCGTAGAGATAATCGCGCAGGCGTTGGGTGGCGCCTTCGGCTGTTTCAGCCGCCCACCGCCCGCTGAGGAAGGTGAAAACGCCCTGGAAAACGGCCAACCCGATGAAGCCCAACGCAACTAGGGGTAGCTGGGCCAACACGTTGTTGCTGAATAGCACGTCGTCGGTGAAGAAGCGCAGCAGGTAGTAGAAGACGGTACGCGAGAGGGCTGCCAGCCCTACGGCTAGTGTGGCCCATAGGTAAAGCCATTGGTAGCCGCTGAGCATGGACCATAGCCCTACCCAGCGGGATTGCTGGGCCAGCTTTTTGAGGTCAAAGGGCGGGGGAGCGGGTGTGTTCAAGGTATTTTTGCGGGTTTATTGGTGGGCTGGCTTGTTGGTTTGTTGGTTGGATTTTAGCTAAGCATCTATCTATCCAAGCATTATACCAGCTCACCATTAGACAACTGCCTAATCTTCAGGCGGCAAGCATATCCTATTCCGTGAGTTTCGTCACTTGTTTTTGGCCAATAAAGACGTGACAATGGGCCTATGAGTTCAAGAAGGGGATTGACGCGGTATGCGTGGTTGTCTATTGGTACGGCCGTGCTTACCATTTTGCTCAAATTTTCGGCCTATGTGCTGACAGGTTCGGTCGGTTTATTGTCTGACGCCCTGGAATCGGGGGTGAATTTGGTGGCGGCGGTGCTGGCGCTGGTGGTGTTAATGGTGGCGACCCAGCCCCCGGACGATGAACACGCTTACGGCCATGACAAAGCGGAGTATTTTTCCAGCGGCGTGGAGGGGGTGCTGATTGTCATTGCAGCGATAACCATAGCGGTAACGGCCGTGCAGCGTCTCTTAAATCCACAACCTTTAGAGCAAGTGGGAATAGGCTTGTTGGTGTCGGTAGTCGCCGCCATGCTTAACGGCATTGTGGCCCGCATTTTGCTGCGGGCGGGCCGCAAATATAATTCGGTGACGTTAATAGCTGACAGCAAGCATTTAATGACCGACGTGTGGACTTCCGGGGGCGTGGTGGTGGGTGTAGGCGCGGTGGCGCTAACGGGCTGGCAGTGGCTAGACCCGGTGATTGCACTGCTGGTAGCGGCGCAAATTGTTTTTTCAGGGGCGCGGTTGGTGCGCGAGTCGGTGTTGGGGCTGATGGACACGGCCTTGCCGCCGGAGGAGTTGGCGCAGGTAACGGCCGTTTTGGAGCAGTACCGGCGTAAAGACCATGTTGATTATCATGCCTTGCGCACGCGCCGGGCCGGCGCCCAGCGCTTTGTGTCGGTGCATGTGCAGGTGCCGGGGGAATGGAGCGTGCAAAAGGGGCACAATCTGGCTGAGGAGATAGAGCGGGCGCTGCGCCAGGCGGTGCAGCCTGTTTCCCTTATCTTGCACATTGAGCCTATTGAAGACCCTTGTTCGTGGGACGATATTGCTCTGGTGCGAGATGATGGATAGGGGTTAGGTCTGTCTCTGCCACATTTGGCGTACAAACAGTCCCATAATGCCGCCCATCAGGGTAGCGAGTAGCCCCGCCCAACTGCCGCTGTTTTGCAGCACGGCCGTTCCTGGCAAGCCCAATCTAAAATAATTGTACAGCAGCAGTCCGCCAATCACCCCCCACAGCAAACTGGTAAGCCGCTGGCTCAGCCCCTTTTCTTGCTGGCTGCCCCACCACAGAGCTGTTGCCCCAATAATGGCTAAGCCCAAAAACATTGTCAACAGCATCTGAAAATCGGCAAGGGCAATTAACACGCCAGGTTCTTGCACAGGCGGTGAAATAGCCGCCACAGTTGCTGTGGGCATGGGGGTGGGCTGGGGCGTTTCGGTGGGTTCAGGCGTGGGGGAAGGGGTGGCCGTGGGCGTGGCCGTGGGGGCGGGCGTGGGGGTAATGATGGCAATGCGGGCGTTGTCGCCAATGGTAATGTCTACTTCTTGGGATTGGGTGGCGGGGCCGGAAACGGCCGTAATCCGAAACTGTCCCGTGCGTGCATCCAGTACGTAATCAATGGTCGCCACCCCATTGCTGGTGGTGCGCTCGCCAATGATGCTGACCACTCCCTGAACCCGGTCTTGCAGCACAAACTGCACGACCGTGCCATCAGGTACCCGGTTGCCGTTACGGTCTACAATTTCACCCGTTTGCAAGCGCAGCGTGTCGCCCACGGAGAGACTCAATGGCTCTTCACTGGGGGGTGACTGGGCCAAACCAGCCGCGCTGACAATGAATAGTTCTAAGACCTGTTCGGGCGTAGGTTGGGTTTGGTTAAACAGCGAGTAGCCAATGCTATTTACGGAAATGGGCGAACGTCCGCTGAGAGGCAGTTCCTGAAACAAAGCGCGTACCGAAGCATCAATGGCGGCGTTGGTGGTGTTGTAAATGGCGTAGTAGGCGGTGAGCTTACTTATTTCGGTGGTGTCCAGGAAGTTGGGGGTATTGTAGTTGAAAACTATAACTTTTCGGTCGCGCAGCAGATCGGTGCGTTCGGCTAAAAGCCGCTGCAAGGGGGTGTTGTTGCTGGTGATATCTTGCACGGCAAAGATGACCCAAGTAGCCTCTCGTAGCCATTCTTGCACCCAATATTCTGGTGGTGGGGTGGGGGTGGGGGGTGGCTTGAGAATTAACTCTTCGTCGGGCAGGGGGTCCCGGCCCAAATCAGCACTTTCAGCGGGAAATTGAATGGGGCCTGGGCCATTATTTAGAAAGGCATCCAGTTCCGCAAAGGAAAAGCTGCGAATCCGGTCTGGCTGAACCTGCCCGCTGGCGCTGGGACCGTACAAGGCAATGATGCGCTCTTCCAGGGCTGTCCGACTGATGATTGGTTGGGGCACGCAGCTAGAGCATTGCTGCACGGTGCGGGCGTCGCTAAAGATGATGATCTGGTCGTTGGTAGTAGGGGGGCTGGGCAGGCGCTCAAGGAGTTCCGTGGCGCTGGGCGAGATGAGGGTAACGGCGTTTTGGGTGAGTTCGAGGATGGCCGCATGGGGGGTAACGGCCGTTTCCACAGGTATGTCACGTTGCACCTGTTGCAACGAAAAATTTCCCGCGTGTAGTTTTAGCTTAAGCTGCAAAATACGCAGCACGGCATCATCTACCCGTGGTTGAAAAGATGGATCGGTTATGTACTTCTCGCGGAACCACAAAATGGTGTCCTGGATGTTAGCCAACTCGGCCTCATAATTGCCGCTGCCCAGGGCAAAATCGGCCAGGTAAAGGAGATCATTACCGGCTAGCAGCGCATCTTTTGCCACCCGGCGATGGGGAAATTCTTGCTCAGTGTCATCGTAAAAGCGTTCTACGCTGCGCACCCCTAACGCATCGGAGACGATGATGCCACCGTTATTGCGCCAGGCGCTAAATTCGGGCAGCGCCATCAGCGTGGTTAATGCTTGCGGGTCAAAGCTGATGGGCACGGTGGTAGCGCGAATGTTGCCCTGGAAACCCTGATAGCGAATGTGGGTGGTAAATAGACCATCAGTTACGGCTTCGGGTGGGTTGGTGGAGTTGGTAACGGCAAAGAAAGGCGCCAGTTCAATTTGCTTGAGCTGTTCTAATGATTTGCGTACAGTTGGTACCTCTTGGTGGACAGGGCGGTCGCTGCTGCCGTTGCCAGGGAAGTGCTTGGCAATGACGGCAACCTGGTTGTTGCTGCCCAGGTGGACGCCGGTGGTGTAGGCTTTGCCCATGAGGCCCACCCAATAAGGATCACCGCCAAAGGTGCGCACGCCCAGATCGGCGGCGTTGTTGGGGGTTGGGTTTTCTAGCACGTCGAGGCTTGGCCCCAAGAGCATATTGATACCCAGGTTGGACAGGTCGCGCCCAACAATTTGCCCAACGGTTTGAGCGTAGCCGGGTCGCCAGGTGGCGCCCATGGTCATGTTGGTGGGTACTTGGGTCAGGCCGTTGAGAATGCTGGTGTTGTACGGTGTGCCTTCGTGATTGACAGCTATGAAGAGGGGGATGGGGATTGTTGCGGTGGAAAGGGGTATGTCAGGGGGAACGGCCGTTTCCACCCCATCTGCTCCTTCTCGACCTACTAATGCCCAACTTTGCAGCGCATTTACCAATTCTGTTACTTGCAGTGGCGCATCATCCAGGTTTCCATAACCAGTTATGTTGTCATTTCCCGCCAGCAGCACCACGCCTCCCACACGGTATTCGGTAATCAAATCCACAATACCGCTGTTTGGCAGCGCCTGATCCCCCTGAAAAGTCACCAGGAAAAGCTGGCCCACGCGCTCTGCGACGCTCATTTCCGCCAGCAAAGCCTGCGCCTCCTCAGCATAGCTATTTTGGGTAAGAAGGGTTTGCGCTTCAGCCGCCTGCATCATGGGCAGACATGTCGAGCATAACAGAATTGCTGCAAGCACAATCCGCCACCATTTGGCTCTCATTTCGCGTTGTTTCTCTTTTCCTTAACTCATGGCATAAAACGTAACTAAAAGGAGGGGGCTAAGCGGCGTTTTTACGTTTTACGCTTTACGTTTTATGAGTGCATTATACCGTAGATTGCCTTACAGAACACCTGTGTTACAATCCGCCTCATATAGTCTCAGTCGATTAAAGTGGTCTATGAGGGCGTACAATCATACGCCCTTATTTTCACTGAGTCTGGAGATTGGAGATTAGAGATATGCGAATGTTCACCTCTGTGGACAATTGCCGACTGTAAGTTGCCCAATCTCCACACACCACTCTCTAATCTCCCACAAACAATCATGACGGAATCCATGCGGAAAATTACTACCACCCTTCTGTTAGCTTTGCTGGCGGGCAGTGCCTTTGTTGCCGGTTACTTTGCCAATGATTTTATTGAGTTCCGTTCTGGTGGAACGCTAGTCCGCGAACGCCAGCCCTTTGATGTGTTTTGGGAAGCGTGGGATCTGGTAGAAAACAACTTCATAGGCGAACTACCAAGCTCGCAACTATTTACATATGCTGCCATTCGCGGGGCGATGCAATCTTTGAATGACCCCTATACTATTTTTGTTGAGCCGGTTGTTCGTGAGCAAGAACGGGACACATTGCGCGGGTCTTTTGGGGGCATTGGGGCATACTTGCGTCGTCCCGAAGAGGGTGGCGACATTATTTTGGAGCCGATACCGGGTAACCCGGCCGAAAGTGCGGGCATCCAATTTGGAGATGTGCTGGTAGCTGTGGATGGCGTGCTCATAACGCCAGATATGTTGGTAAGCGACGTAGCGGAGATGATCCGGGGCGAAAAAGGAACCGAAGTGGTGCTGACAGTTATCCACCCCGATAGCAGCGAACCAGTAGATATTTCAGTAGAGCGGGATGACATTCTAATTCCTTCTGTGTCATACCGTACATTGGATACGGAAACACCCTTAGGGTATATTCAGCTTAGTCGCTTTAGCGGCGAGAGTGGAAATGAGGTGCGGGAGGCGCTGGAAGAGCTGCTGAATCAGGGAGCGGTTGGTCTGGTTTTAGACTTGCGCGGCAATGGTGGTGGTTTGCTTTCGGCTGCCGTCGATGTGGCTGATCATTTTTTGGCTGAAAAGGTGGTTGTGCGCCAGGAAAGCCGTCGAGAGGGCGAGCGAATCGAGCAAACTCGGGCCGCAACCTTAGCTCCAGTAATACCCTTGGTCGTGTTGGTTGATGGGGGTACCGCCAGTGCGTCTGAAATTTTGGCTGGAGCACTGCAAGATCATGAGCGAGCGGTGCTAGTAGGCCAGCGCACTTTTGGTAAGGGTTCGGTGCAGCTGGTATTTGACTTGAGTGATGGTTCTTCTGTACACGTAACTTCAGCCCGCTGGTTTACGCCCGACGGTCACCAGATTGACCAGGAAGGGTTGATCCCCAATATTGGGGTAGAGGTAACGCAGGAGGACATTGATAATAATCGGGATGTGGCGCTTAATCGCGCCATTGAATATCTGCAGAGTCATGATGAGTGAGGTTTTTTCGATGATGGCTGGTGAAGAACACGAAACTGAAAAGAAGCAGCGGAATTGGTTGATGATTGGTGCCGGTATTGCCGCTGCTTTAATTGTTTGTTTGTGCATAGGAATAGTTGGCTTGGGCGTGGTGGGTTACTATTTGGTGGATAATGGGGAGAGTTCGGCCATAACACAGGAGCCGCTGACGGAGATTTTGGAGATTGTGCCAACGGAAACGGCCGTGCCTGCTGTAGTGGAAGAGCTGGAACCAGAACTGCCGCTGATCCAAGAGGATGCCCAGGCCAGTGAGGGCGAGGCTGGCCCTATAGGAGAAGGGAATGAGGCTGAAGAGGCGGCAGAAACGGCCGTACCCCCATCCCAACAGCCGCCATCTGTCCCCGCCCAAGAACCTTACACAGATATCCAGACCATTGACCTGGAGCTGCTTTACGAAGTGTGGGGCCTTGTGGAAGGCAACTTTGACGGTGATTTGCCGTCAGAAGAAGCCCTGATCAATGCCCTGATTAGCGGTTCACTCACCACTCTGGATGACACCTACACCCGCTACATCGTCCCCGATGTCGCTGCCCGCCTGCGTGAAGACATGGGTGGTTCCGTTTCCGGTATTGGCGCCTTCGTCGAGGAAAATGACGACGGCTTACTGGTCATTGTTGCCCCCATCCAAGGACAACCAGCTGATTTAATCGGCCTCTTACCAGGCGATATCATCATCGGTGTAGATGGACAAAACGTGGTGGGCATGAGCTTTGACGAAGTGCTGCTGATGGTGCGTGGCCCAGAAGGCACCGACGTGACTTTGGAAATTGTGCGCGAAGTTGAAGAAGCGCCTCTGTTTTTCACCATTACCCGCGCCCGCTTTGAAGTGCCCGTCGTCGAATATGAGCTATTGGAAGGAGACATCGCTTATATTCGCCTCCTTGAGTTTAATCAGCTTGCTACAGACCGTGTATTGGAAGCAATGGCCGTTTTGCTGGCCCAAAACCCCCAAGGGCTTATTCTGGATTTACGCAACAATCCCGGGGGCTTTCTGAACCAATCTGTGGCTATTGCCGATGTTTTCATGCCGGAAGGGGTGGTGTTGCTAGAGCGCAATAACCAGGGGTTAGACCAGACTTTTCGCGCCGATACGGGGGATGGGGGAGAGAAAATCCCCCTGGTGGTTCTGGTTAACGAGGGTAGCGCCAGCGCATCGGAGATTGTGGCGGGGGCTTTGCAGGATAACGGCCGTGCGACCATCATTGGGCAGACCACCTTTGGCAAAGGCTCTGTGCAGAACGTCTTCCAGTTGTCCAACGGGGGTGAGCTGCGCGTCACCATTGCCCGTTGGTACACACCCAACAACGTCAGTATCAGCGAAAATGGCATAACTCCGGACATTGAAGTAGAAATGGACTTTACTGTTGAGTTTGGCAGCGCCGAAGACGTACAGCTCCAACGCGCCCTGGAGTTTTTGCAGGAAGCGTTAACTGAAGGCTAAAAACCGGTAGCAAAATCATTATGGCGAAGGACAAAAACGCGGGCATCAAAGTGGTAGCTAACAACCGCCGCGCCCGCCATGACTACGAACTATTAGAAACCATCGAAGCGGGGCTGGTACTCACCGGCACCGAAATCAAGTCTGTGCGGGCGCATAGCGTGAGCTTGCAGCGTAGCTACGTACAGCTGCGCGGCGACGAACTATTTTTGGTAGAGGCCAACATTGCCCACTATGAGCATGGCAACCGCGAAAACCACGATCCCACACGCCCGCGCAAGCTGCTGCTGCACCGCCGGGAAATCAATAAGCTCATTGCCACCTTACAGCAGAAAGGGCTGACGCTAATTCCCACCAAGATGTATTTGAAGAATGGGCGAGCCAAGCTGGAAATTGCCCTGGCTCGCGGCAAGCGCAAGTATGACAAGCGCCAGGACCTGGCAAAACGAGACGATGACCGGCGGGTGGAACGCGCGCTGCGGGAAAAGTACCGGTAGATTTTCCGCAAGTCAGCCTGAAATTCTGCCCCTCCTGACTCGCGGACTTGCTAATTGTTTTTGGCCAGACGGAATAAAGTAAGGAGCAGCACCAGGGTAACCAACAGCAGTTGAATGGCGATGGTTGGGGCTGTTTCTGGGGTTTGGGGCACGGCCGTTTTCGCGGCGGGCTGCGCTTTGGGGGTAGCCAGGCCGGCATTAGCGGCCCCAATGGATTGCCGGGTGGGGACAGGTTCCACCTCATTCAGCAGGTAATTCACAATGGCTTCAATCTGTTCGTCCGTCAACCGTTCCCCGTAGTCGCGGGGCATGATGTTGGCCAGGCACGGCCCGTTAGGGCATTCTGCCACAATAAAAGCGTTGGGGTCAACAATAGATTGGCGTACATACTCAACGGCCGAAAGCCCCGGAACCCGCTCGCCAGCCACCTCCCGAATATTGGTCAAATCAGGGCCAACCTTATGGGCTTCTCCAAGACTGCCAATCATATGGCACGCACCGCAGCCCGCGTTCAGCACCAGGTCAGCGGCATCATCTCCCTGCACAGGGCGGGGTGTAGGAGTGGGTGCTGGTGTCGGTGTGATAGACGGCGTTGGTGTCGGTTCTGGCGTTTGCTGCGCCAATTCTATCTCTTCTATGGTAGGCACGCGCAGTTCTGCCGCCGGCGCAATGCGTAAAATGCCTTCACACTGGTTAATGCCCGGTTCTGGATCGGGCATGCACCACAAGGGTTCCGTTTTCCTGGTCTTTAGCAAAGGCATAAACCAGACCACCAAATCTTGGTTGGGCAGCGGCTCATCATCCAGCCATTGGCGCGGCGGCTGGAAGGTGTCGCCGGGGCCAGTGGCTACCGGGCCGGTACCCTCGCCATCCTTCTTTTGCAGCACAAAGAGGCGGGCTTCGTCTAACCCCAAGGGGTCAGTGCGGGCCATTTCCCAGGTGTAAAGCAGGTCATCGTCTTGCAGGGCAAGACGCGTGCCGTCGGGAGCCACATCGTCTACCACAGGGAATATTTCGAATTCGGTGGCGGCTTCTTGCCACTCGCCTTCATGCCACAACCAGGCGGTGTCGCCCTCCGGACCGTTCAGGTCCATGTCAATCCGCCAGAAGGGGCGGTAAATGGAGAGGTCGTCGCAGCCCGGGCCGTGGGAAACAAAGCGCGGCTCGAAACGGCCGTCACCAAAAAAGCGCATAATTTGCTCATAACGGTAGCAGCAGACGCAGTTAGGCCAATGGGTAAACTCGGTAAAAAGCTGGCGCACTTCAAAACCGTTGCCCAGGTCATTGACCTGAGTGTTGCCAAAAGGTGGCACTGAAGCTGAGAAACCAATTTCATCGCGGTAGCCGCCGGGCCAGCTAGGGTACCACGCTTCTACTTGGGGAATTTTGACGTTGGAGAAGATGAGACGGCCGTCAAAGGTGGCATCGCTAAACAAGATCCCATCATGCGCCGTCATTGCCCAGCACACATTCCAGCCATACTGCTCGTGGCAGCCGTCGCTGAAGGCGAAACGCTGCATAGGGGGGATGGCAGCAGCCGGCTGGTCAGGACGACCACGAGTATAAAAGATACGCGCCAGCTCATTTTCTTCCATATTCACAAAAAGATGCACAATGCGCCCGCTGCCCGCCGGGTCGGCGTAGGTCAAATCCACGCACCATTGGTCACGGCAGGCGTCATCGGTCAGCCAGCCAGACATGGGCACCATGACCTGCTCCTGATTTTTGATATTGCCTAGCAGGGCTTGCACTTGCGGGTCGGCGGCGGCAATATCTAGGGCGCGCCGGGCAATGAGGGGCGTTCCTGCGGGGCGGGCGTAGGGGTCGGACCAGGTAGCCAGGACGACGGCCGTTTCCCGTTGGATGATGGCTTCGACAGTGCCGCCCTCAGCGTGGTTGTATAGTGTGGCCTGAATGCAATTAGCCGGACCGCAACCCAGGTCAGCCCAGGCACGGGCTTCGGCGTCAGTCAAAGGCACGGCGTTAACGAATTCCAGGCTTTTAGCGCTAATGGCGTCGTGCAGAGCGGGGTTAGCCAGGAGAACATTGCGCGCCCAGGTAGGGTTGACGGCCGTTTGCGGCAATGTGTAGGCATAAAAACTTTGCCCACTTTTAGCTACCGCAACCTGTATCTGGCGACTTTGCCGCCCATACCAGAAAAAGCTCAAAATCAACAAAACTACGTTTAAAATAATCAGGCGACCCAACAGTCGGCGTCGTTTCGTCACAAAAAACTCCTTTGCAAATGTAGCCCAGGTTGCTAAACCTGGAATCGTGCAGGTCTGGTAACCTGCGTTACGTTTTTATTTATGGTGGTCGGCGGCAGCCGGTGAAGTCTCCTTGAAATAGGATGGCGGTGTGCAAATTGATTATAGTGAGCAAATGAGAAAAGGGGTACTTGTCCATAAGTTTCACTAACGACAGAGTGGAAAATTTGTGCCCTGGAAGCAAAAATTTGCGCCTTGGAAATTGCCAACATATCAGGTCGGTAAATTGCTGAACGCCCCCTTCAGTTTTACAATACACGCAAAAGTTGTTGGATGGACAGGTGAATATTAGCCAACAAACCAACCAACTATCAAACTAACCAACCAATCACCCACAGGAAAACACCCATGGAACCCATCACTCTATTGCAAAACAAGCGCATCTTACTAGGCGTCACCGGCTCCATTGCCAGCTACAAAGCCATTGACCTGGCCTCCAAGCTTACCCAGGCAGGAGCACTGGTGGACGTAATCATGACCGAGGCAGCCCAGTGCTTTGTGACGCCCCTGGCCTTTCGCTCCGTAACCGGGCGGCCTGCCTACACCAGCATGTGGGACCTGGACGACCACGTGCGCCACGTAGGGCTGGGCGAGGGAGCCGATCTCTTCCTGATTGCCCCGGCTACGGCCAACACCCTGGCCAAGCTGGCCCACGGCATGGCCGATAATCTGCTGACGGTGACGGCGCTGGCGGCGCGCTGCCCTTTGCTGGTGGCTCCGGCTATGGACGGCGGCATGTACGAACATCCCGCCACCCAGGCCAATGTGCTAACTTTACGCGAGCGGAAGGTGACTATTTTGGGACCGGCGGAGGGGCGCATGGCCTCTGGCCTTAGCGGGCGGGGGCGGATGCTGGAACCGGCCGATTTGCTGGCCCACGCGCGGCTGGCCCTGGCGAAAGATGGGCCTCTGGCGGGCATGAAGGTGGTCGTGTCTACCGGGCCAACGCGGGAACCTATGGATCCGGTGCGCTTCATCAGCAACCGCTCCACGGGTAAGCAAGGGCTGGCCGTTGCCCAGGCGGCGCTAGACGCTGGGGCGCAGGTGACCCTGGTGGCTGGCCCTCTAAGCGCGCCCATCCCTTTTGGGGCAAATGTGCTTCACGTGGAAACGACGCAGCAGATGGCCGATGCCGTGCTGGACGCCATTCAGGATGCCGATGCGCTGTTTATGGTGGCGGCGGTGGCTGATTTTCGGCCGGGCAAGCCGTCGGGGCAGAAGATAAAGAAGACGGAGATGGATGAGTGGGGGCTGGCCATTGGCCTGGAGGTGACGCTGGATATTTTGAGCGCGGTGAAGGAGCGGCGGGAGCAGACGGGTTACCCGCGGGTGTCCCTGGGTTTTGCCGCAGAGACGCATGACGCTTTTGAGTACGGCCGTCAGAAACTGCTGCGCAAAGGGCTGAATTTCATCGCCGTCAATGACGTGCTGGAGCCGGACGCAGGCTTTGGGGTAGACACCAACCGGGTGGTGCTGCTGAGCAGCGCGGGGATGGTGGAGGAGATGCCCCTGTTGAGCAAAACGGCCGTAGCTGAGCGGTTAGTCTATCACGTAGCTAAGGCTCTAGGGCACTGAGGTTTCTGAGGATATTGGGCCAGCAACTGCGTAGATCGTTCCTAATGATTCTGCCCCAACCGCCCTTCATCGTATCCACGGTGCAAAAACACGGCTAAAATTTTCGCTTTCTCTCTTGCTGATTGCCAGAATGTCATACCTGGGCTTCTGTATGGTGTTGCACGGCCGTTACTCATCCAGCAAAATCACCGGTTCCTGGTAGTAACGCAGGCGGCTGCGGGCCAGCTTCTCCTCCAAGAATTGGTTGAACCAGGCGCGTTTTGCGGGCAGCGGTTCGTCCCTCTTCAGCCGCTCCAGGTTGGCGTTCAGGCGCAAAATGCGGCCAGGGATGACAAAGCGGGTCAGCCCGGCGGGCAGCAAGTTGCCCTGACTGGCGGCATCAAAAACGTCGGCGGGCTTGAATTGGGGGAAAACGGCTACGGCCGTCATCTGTGGAAACTGCGCCAGCAAGCGAGAAAGGTCCGTCAACAGCGTGCGCTCCACCTCCCCCCAGGCGGTGTAGGCGGCCACCAACCCATTCATCACCGCCAAGCGGTCGGCGTTGGGAGCCGCATGGGCCAACATGGCGCTGCCGTCGCGCCCCAGGAAGTAGCACAGGGCGTGGGGCTGTTGAAAGGCGGTCTGGATAGCCTCCATAGGCAGCGGAGACAGCGTTAACCCTTTTACCGCACGCAGGTGCTCTTGTAGGGCAGCAAAAGAGTGTGGGCTAGAAATGGCATGATACCAGGTATGCAGCTCAAAATCTTGCTGCTCTGGGCGCACGACCTGCACAATGAGGTGGGGGTAGCCCAACCGCTTAAAGGCCGTGGAGCGGGTCGCGCCATCCAACACAATGTAGCGCCCCTGCCAAAAAATGGTGACGGGTGGATTGACGAGACGGCCGTCTTCCGCCAACCTATCCATCAACCGCGCCACCCGTTTCTCGTCAATTTGCTCGTGGGGGATAACCTGCTCCACAGGTACCAACTCTAGCGAAAGCGACTCGTTAGCCTGCTTCGTCTTCAGCAGGTCAGCCAATTTACGCGCCACGTGAATGGCCGCATCCCGCTGACGGTGGTCTAAAATGGTGGTGACATGGGGCGAGACAATAACGCGGGGGTGGCGGCGCAAGCGGGCTGTTTCCGGTGGCACGTCATCCTCGCGTAAATTGGGTGGCAAGGCGGGCAGAACAGCGCCGGCCAGACGGCCGTGTTCCAAAGCATCCAGCAGGGCAGCATCATCCACCAGGTCCGTGTGGCCGGTGTGGATCAGGCAGGCCGTGGGGCGCATCAACGCTAATTCCGCCGCGCCTATGAGCGTCTCCGTCTCCTTTTTGAAGGGGACGTGCAAACTGACAAAATCAGACTGGCGCAGCAGGTCATGCAGGTCGGCCGCCTCCACCCCGGCAGACATAGCCAGTTCCGGGGTCAGACGGGGTTGGTTGGCCATCAGGCGCACGTCGAAAGCCTGGGCGCGGCGGGCCACCTGCTGCCCCACGCTGCCAAAGCCAACTAGCCCCAAGGTTTTGCCCGCGAAACGGCCGTCGGCAAAGCGCGCCGCCAGTTGCAGTAGGTGCGCCATGGTATTTTCGGCAATGGCTACAGCATTGCCCCCCGGCGCATTAAAAACGGCAATGCCCAAGTCGCGGGCAGCGCTGACGTCAATGTGGTCCAGGTGCGAGCTAGCGCAGGCCACGGCGCGCAGGTTAAAGGCATATTCCAGCATTTGCCCGGTAATGCGCCGGGCGCGGCCCACCACCAATGCCTGGTACTCGCCAATATTGGCCAACAGTTCCTCCCGGCTGATGTCGGGGCGCAATTCCAGGTCGCCCACTCCCGCCAAGATGTCCAGCCCGGCCTGGTCAATGGCGTCGCAAACGAGGATGCGCGGCGGTTCCGGCGCCGCCGCCGTGGCCCGCGCTGCCTTTTGGGGCTTTGCCGGGGCGGTTTCCGGGGGGCGCAAAAAGCCGCATTCGGCTGCATTCACGTTGCCCCCGCTAAAAATGACGCCCACGCGCTGCCCCGCCAGGGGATAGCTGCCAGTAAACAGCGGGGCCAGGGCCACCGCCGCACTGGGTTCAATCACAATTTTCAGCCGTGACCAGACGAAGGCCAGCGTTTGCCGGATGGCTTCCTCGCTGGCGGTGGTCATGTCGGTCACATATTGCCGCATAATGGGCAGGTTACGCTGGCCGACGAAGCGGGTTCGCAGACCATCAGCCATGGTAGCTGGTACCTGGTCTAGGGTAAAAATGTGTCCCTCGCGCCAGGAACGACCAGCGTCGGCGGCCAGGGCTGGCTCCACGCCCACCACTTTGCAGCGCGACGATCGGGCGACGGCGGCCAGGGCGCAGCCGCTAATTAACCCGCCGCCCCCCACGGGCACAAACAGATAGTCCAGATCGCCTACTTCGGCGAAGAGTTCCCAGGCGGCTGTGCCCTGTCCGGCGATGATGTCGTCGTTGTCGTAAGGGTGAATGAGGGTGTAACCGTGTTGAGCGATGAGATCGGCGGTGATCTGGTCACGGTGGAGGGCATCACAGAGGACGATGTCTGCGCCGTAACTGGCGGTGGCCGCGCGCTTGTTGGGCGGGGCGTCTTCGGGCATGACGACCGTGGCTTTAATGCCCAGCAGTTGGGCTGCCAGGGCTAGGCCTTGGGCATGGTTGCCGCTAGAGTGGGTGATGACGCCGGCTGCTTTTTGGGCCGGGCTAAGCTGGCTGAGGGCGTTGTAGGCGCCACGAAATTTGAAGGCGCCGACGCGCTGGAAGTTTTCGCATTTCATGAAAACCTGGCAGCCGGTACGGCCGTCTAGGGTGCGCGAGGTAATGACGGGGGTGTGGTGGGCAATGCCTTGTAAGCGTTGGGCGGCCTGAGCAACGGCCGTGGGGGATATTTTAGTGGGAGATGGGTGGGGCATGGGTATTGTTAATCGTGAATAATAAATTGTGAATGGCTTTGGGCTTATTGGCGGACCATTTCGACGCGGCGGAAGGAGTCGAAGTACCCCAATTTTTCAAAGCCAGGCCATTTAGGATCGTCGGCGGGAATATTTTCAGAGATAGCGTCTTGCCGTTTGTGGCGCTGGTGTAGCACGTGCAGTACACAAGCGGTGACTTCCACGGGATCGCCCATGGTTACATCTACGACAATGCGGGTGAGCTGGAGCAGTCCACCATGATAGGTAACCCAACCACGCCCGCCATCATGTAGTTCAACCAATAGGGCAGATAGGTTGCGCACGTTTTCCATGCTCTCTGTTTCGTTAAGCCAATTGGGGCGGTCTTGACGGTGGGAAAGTAAGATGATGGCTTCTTCGTGGTCGAGAAAGGTGACGCGCTTGATTTTGTCATGAAGAGTGTGGTCTACGTGGAGGGGCGGCGGACGGCGGGCGACAATGAGTTCGCGGGTTTCTATGAACCCACATTTACAAAATAGGGTATGGGCGGGTTTGTTGCCCTTGATGACTTCAAGCCAAACGGTGTCAATGCCTAGAGTGGTGGTGCGGTTTAGCAGGGCGTCCATAAGCGCTTGCCCCGTTCCTTGCCGACGTCCGGAGGGCAACACGCCCAGGCGGGTTATCCAGGTACGGTTTTCGCGCACGCCCAGCATGCCCAGCCCAAATAACACATCGCCGCTTTTGGCCACAAAGGAGTCGGCAAGAGATACGTCATAGGTGTGCACATATTCTCGCAAGCGCGCTACGTTCATGGGCATGGGCACCAGGTAGTCTACCCGGGTTTGGTTGTACGCCTCGGTTAGCTGCTCAAAGGTGTAGTTGTCGGCGGTAACAAGTTCCATGGAAAGAGGACGCGGTGCATGGGCACAAGTCGACAGGCTTTTAGCCCTGGATCGCGATTTATCTGTCGGGTTTTATTGCTAAGAAATGGGCAATTTGCGCGGGAAACTGCCGTACGTCAATGGGTTTGACGATGCAGCCATCACATCCATAGCGTTTAGCCATCTCTTCGGCCACGTCGCGAGGCCAGGCGGTAATGGCGACGATGGGTACTTCTTTTAGTTCGGGAATTTGACGCATGAGGGTGACGACGGTTTGGCCATCGATGTCTGGCAGGCCCATATCGACCAGGATGAGGTCGGGTTTTTCGTCAATGGCCAGGGTCACGCCGCTTTCGCCATCAACTGCATGTAGCAAACGGTAGTCAAATCGCTCCAGAATACGTTCAGCGAGGATGCGATTGGCTTCGTTGTCTTCTATTTGGAGAATGGTTTTCATGCCCAGAATGCTCCAATTTTCAGAAATTATGCGGGGGGTGGGGGCACGGGGAGGTCGGCAACGGCCGTGTCTTTCCACTTTTTGCCCTCGTCAATGAGCATGACGGGGATGCCGTCGCGAATGGGGTACTTCATGCCGGTGTCGGCGCAGACGAGCCAGCAGTTGTGTACGAGTTCGAGTCGTCCAGGATCGTCACCATATTCTGTAGATTGGACGGCCACAGGGCAGCGCAATATTTCCAGAAGTTCGGGGCTGATGGGGAAGGTGGTTTCTCCACTCATGGTTGAGCCTCCTTTTGCAAGTTTAATATAGGAGGGATGATACAGGCATTATAGGGATGTAGCAAGTGGCTGGCGGCTGGTTGGCAGTTTGGTTTGGGCGCAGAAATGAGTGGCGGGCAGACTAATTGTTGGCGTTCCCGGTATTCTTTTTTATACTCAACCAGCATGTGGCAGGAAGCGGCAAAATGACGGAACAAACGACGCAAAATCCGTATATTATACGAGGCCCGGTGCGTCAGGAACGGCTGTTTTTTGGCCAGGATGCGCTGTTTGCCTGGATGCGCAGCAACTTGGAGGCTGTAACGGGACGGCCGTGGATGGTTTTGTTTGGGCCGCCGCGTTCGGGTAAGTCGTCGATTTTGTGGCAGGTTGTTAACGGCCGTTTGGGGGAGCAGGTGCTGCCGATTTTGGTGGATGTGGCACAGTTGCAGATGGAAAGTCCGGCTTCTTTTTATCGTTCGCTGGCGGAAACGGCCGTGGCGGCTTTACGGCACCAGGGCATTAACTTGCCCGATCCGGTTTCTGCCGACTACGTTGACCGCGCACGTCACGCGTTTACCCAACAGTTTTTGCAGCCTGTTGTTGCCTTGCGGCAAGAACGCAAACTACTTTTTCTCTTTGATAATGTGGAAGCCATTTTGCCGGCTATAGATGGGGGAGGGGTGATGCCAGATATTTTACATAATCTGGCGTTGTTATTGCGTGAGTATGACTTTGTTTTTGCCCTTTTTGTTTTGGCGCAGCAGGCCGATCAGGCCTTGCGCCAGGCGCTTTCTTTTCTTCATGAGGCTGATTTGCAGGCTGTGCAGCCTTTGTCTTTATCAGCCGCAACAGCGCTCATCCGCCAACCGGTCTCGTTTACTGTGGTGCAAGACGTAGCGGAGTATATTTATAAGTTGACGGGTGGGCATCCCTTGGCGCTGCAATTGTATGGGCATGCTTTGTTTGCGCGGCAAGCTGCACAAAACTTGCGCACGATCACGATTGCGGATGTTGTCGGGGTGCGACGGATGGTGCAAGAACAGCTGCCGCCTGATTTGTTGGTGGACACGGCCGTTGCAACGGGTTTGCCTGCTTATGAGTTGCAGGGGGCCGCGATGATGCGGCGCGTTGGCAATCCGCGCCCACGGCGTAACCGACGCTTGTTGTGGGCGCTGCTGCCCTTGGTACTTGTGGTAGCGGTACTTTTGCTTTGGTTGGACGGTGCAACAGACCCACCGGGCGCTGAGGCTTCCTTGCCTGAGCCAACGCTGCCGGTAACGGCTATTGTACGCAACCTGGCACCGGCACCAACGGATACGCCAGCGCCAACGGAAACGGCCGTGCCCCCTAGCCCAACCTCTACACCGATTCCTACGGAAACACCGCTACCAGAAGCCACGACCACACCCACGGCGACTGCCCTTCCCACCCGGATACTGCGTGAAATGGACGGTATGCCTATGGTTTATGTGCCAGGCGGTGTTTTTCCCATGGGGTCTACTGAGCAAGACGTAATGGCTGGTGAAGATGAGTTGCCCCAACACACGGTCCGGCTGGATGCTTTTTACATAGATCGGTATGAAGTAAGCGTTAGTCAATATGCGGCTTTTCTTAATGCCTTGGGTGGTTATTTGGATGCTTGTAGTCGGCGTGATTGTACGTTGCCCCGGGAACGGATTGGGTATACCAATTATTTGATGGAAGAATTGACCGCGGCTGGCACGCCACGCTTCTTGGCGATGGCTGGTTTTGAGGATTATCCGGCCAATCATATTAGCTGGTATGGAGCGGCTGCTTATTGTGAATATGTGGGGGGGCGACTGCCTACGGAGGCGGAATGGGAGTATGCGGCTCGTGGTACAGACGGCCGTATCTATCCGTGGGGCAACGATCCCCCCAATGCTTTCGTTGCCGTTTATATGAGCCAGAGCTATGACAATCTGAAGCCGGTAGATGCGCTGCCGGATGGCGCCAGCCCCTTTGGCGCCCTCAATATGGCGGGTAGCATGTGGGAGTGGACAGCTGATTGGTATGATGCCACTTACTATAGCCGCAGCCCCACTTTTAACCCTGAAGGACCCTCTACGGGTTTAACGAAAACGGCACGAGGTGGTGCATGGCCCAATAATAACCAAGCAGATCGTATACGCGCGGCAAATCGTTTGGCCTTAGACCCCACTTTTATTAGTGCTACAGTGGGTTTTCGCTGCGTGCAATCTCCTTAGCCGCCTGGACTACAAGCTATGCCGGAATGGAGCAGATGCTCAATTTCCAAATTGTTTGGCAGTTGTTGTGCCGCCCATTTCTGCCTGAGTTATTACAGAAACTCCTGTAATAGATGGGCTACCAGGGTGTATTCTTCCTGGATTTCCTGGAATTTGGCGGCAGCGTGCTGCAGGTCGTTGGCGCGAGCCATCCTCTCTAGTTCCAGGCAAAGCTGCGATAGGTGGGCGATGCCCAAGCTGGCACTGCTACCTTTGAGCGCGTGAGCGGTCTGACGAATTTGCGGGGCTTGGTTTTGTGTAACGGCCGTTTCTAATGCCACCAACAAAGCTTGACCATCTTCCAAATACACATCGGCCAACTCTTGCAGCATGGCCTCTGCACTGGCAATACTCCCGGTCAGCCCGCTCAACTCTTGTAAAATATTTTCTTTAACAGCGGCTGCCCGCTCTTGTGCCATGGTGCTACCACCTCGCATACCTTGTGCTTAGGTCAAGGTAATCAAAATAGATTCTGCCACACCACGACCAATAGTGTGCTTTTTAGACTCAATTAACACGGTAATAGGTCCAGAAAAAGGCGCTATCTCAACGACTTCCACGTCTGTCCCTGGCACAAGGCCCATATCCGCCAGAAAACGCAGCATGTCACTGTTGGCATCATCCATAATGCGGGCAACCTGCCCTTGGCCACCCCGCGGAAGTGTTGTTAGCGGCAGCATGTCGGGCACAATCATAGTGCCATCTTTAGTGGGAATGGGGTCGCCATGGGGATCAACGGTGGGATGACCCAAAAATGCCGCAATGCGCTCCTCTAACTTTTCGCTGATAACGTGTTCCAGGGCATCTGCCTGTTCATGAACCTCATCCCAAGAAAAGCCCAAAGCTTCCATCAGATACAACTCCAGCAGGCGATGGTGCCGAATAACTTCCAGAGCTACTTTTTCACCAGAGCCAGTCAGGCTGACCCCGCGGTGTTTTTCATAGTTAACCAGGTTGAGCTTGGCCAGGCGCTGTAACATGCTGGTCACAGAAGCCGGTTTCACACCTCTAGCTTCCGCAATGCGTGAGGTACTCACCGGGCTTTCCTCTTCAGCCAGCATGTAAATGGTCTTCAAATAATCTTCAATGGCCTGGTGGTTAAGACCGTGGCGTTGGCTTGAAGAGCCGTCTGGCAGGGCATCAATTTTAGGCATAGTCGATGTCCTTCAAATCTTTAGATCGTTGCGCGATATCCCGTTGCGGGAAAACATAAGTTTGGGTTGATAACGTATGTTTTTGCAGTGAGTTCAAGGGGGCAGCGGGTTATTTCCAAAGCTAACATACTCATACTTCCTTGTCAATGAAGAGAAGTCGGATGAGCCGGGCAACGGAAATGGGTGATGGTGGCACAATTCTTTTACCCTTTAGCAGATGAACCGGTACCATATACTACCGAAACGCCCAATATCCGCCCAACCAATCCCTCGACCAGGGCAATGAGCAGCATAAACAGAATGTCTACGGCAATGGACAGGGTGAAGGCGGTGCCCAGGTAGCTAACGGCCGTAGAAAAAGGCATACTCAGCTCACTCAATATTACGTCCGTCAAACCCAGCAAGTAGACCACTGCGCTCACGGCGGCCAGGGTGAGCAAAAAACCGGGCCACGCGCGGCGGTCGGCTGGGCTAGGCATCATGGCGTTGCTCACGGCGAAGAGCAGGTAAAGCCACACGAGCACATCATTGGTCGCCAGAGTTTGCTGAAAAGCCAGGGTGAGCTGGGCCAGGTCGCCGCTCTGAATGGCCACCGTCAGGTCAGTGACGCCAAAGATTTTGTAGCCAATGAGCAGAATAACGGCCGTGCCCGCAATTAACGGCGCGCCCCCCACCAGACTTTCCCGCACAGGCCCTAAAGAGGGTCCCTTAAAATATTCCACGTAGCCCAGCACAATGGAACCATCTGGCTGGCGGCGGGGAATCAGCGAAAACGAGCCCGTGCGCACGCGCAGCAGCGTGGCCATAAGCCAATGACTCAGCTCATGCAAAAATACCCCCGGCAGCAAAACCAAAGAATAGATGATAACCGCCCAATCCGCCCGGCGGGTAAGCAGCATGCTGACCCCATGCAAGTGGCGGTGAATCCAACGCTGCATCAGCAGCAGCAGCAAAAATGTAACCGCCGCCCAGACCAAAGGCATCAACGCCAACCTCCGGTGTAGAGTGTAGAGGCTTTACCTCTATCCCCACACTCTATCTCTAGCGCCTAGCCCGCGCTGTTGCGCACCAGGTCCACAAAACTTGGTTTCAGGCTGGCGCCACCAACCAGCGCCCCGTCAATGTCCGGATGCGCCATTAGTTCCGCGCTGTTTTCCGGGGTAACGCTGCCGCCATACTGAATGCGGACTCGCTGCGCGGCCCCATTGCCAAACAGTTCGGCAAAGGTGGCGCGCACTGTCTGGCCAATAATGCCACCTGCCTGCTCGGTCGTCGCCGTTTTTCCGGTGCCAATGGCCCAAATGGGTTCATAGGCAATAACGCACTGCACAGCCTGTTCGGCCGTTAGTCCGCCAAAGGCTGCGCGTACCTGTCCGCTCACAAATTCATGGGTCTCCCCGGCCTCGTTTTGCTCTAGACTCTCTCCCACGCAGACAATGGGCGTCAGACCGTGGGCCAAAGCCGCTTTGATTTTCTTGTTCACCCCCTCGTCGGTTTCGCCAAAATAACCGCGCCGTTCAGAGTGGCCCAGGATGACGTATTGGCAAAAGGGGGTGAGCATGTTGGGGGCCAGTTCGCCGGTGAAAGCGCCTTTTTCGGCAAAGTACATATTTTGCGCGCCGATCCCGATTTTTGTGCCTTTGACGGCTTCAGCCACGGACGGAATGGCAATGGCTGGCGGGCAGAAGGCAATGTCTACACCGTCAATGGCGTTAAGAGCATCTTTAATTTCATGAACAAAGGCCACGGCCTCGGCAGGCGTTTTGTTCATTTTCCAGTTACCAGCAATGATTGGGGTACGCATGTTGTGACTCCTTTTTTATATAATGAATTGTGAATTGCGGATTGTGAATTGTTACTTGTGGATTATAGGGGAGGGGGGCGCGGTGGGCAAAAGGGTTACTTGGGGGCAGTGGCGCGGTGTTGGCGCAGGATGGAAAGAAGGTAGATGGGCGCGCCCAGCAGGCCAGACAGGCGGGTGAGGATGAAAATGAGCAGGGAAAGGGCTACGGCCGTTTCCTGCGCTACCCCTGCCCCGGCAAACAGCAAAGGGGCCAGCGCCTCGCGCACCCCCAGCCCACCTAGAGACGGCACCAGCAACGCCACCGACAAAATGGGTACCACCCCCAGGTAATAAACGTATGAAGTTGTCAAACCCAGGGAATGGCCTGTGGTCCACCACCAGGTAATCAGCATAAGGTTAAACAACGTCGAAACGCCTAGCGCGCCTAAAACCGCTCGCCAGCCGCATGTTTGTACCGCTTTGAGGGCTTTGGCCAGTAACCCATTCCCTTTAGGCGAAAAGGGTCCGGGCAGCCAGCCGCCAATCCGCAAAATCAGGTTGTGTTCCAGCAGCAATGCGATGCTGAGAATGCTGACCACTGCGCCAACGGCCGTTGCCGTCACAATTTCTGGCCCCAGCTGCACATTTTGGAAAGGCAGCATGAGCAGCGCCATGACAAACAGCATAATCAGCCCCGAAACCCGATCCAGAAAAACGGTACCCGTCGCCACGTCTACTTCCACATCTTTTGTCGCTTCCAGCACCCGTACCACATCCCCACCAAAGCCCGAGGGCAAAAAGGCGTTGAAAAAATTACCCACGTAATACAGTTCCACCAGCCGCCAAAAGCGCACGTGTACGCCAATGCCCCGCAGCAAAATGAGCCAGCGAAAAGCGCGCAAAAACATGCTGGCACTAATTAACAAAAACCCCACCAGCAGCCAGCGCCAATCTGCCTGCAGCAGCGCTGCGCCAATTTCTGTTGGGTCTAGCTCCCGCAGCACCAACACCAGCCCCACCACCGTTACGCCAACTTTTAGCAAATTTGCCAGGTGTTTTTTCATATGCAGGATTCTATCTGGACCCGGTCCCCTTGTCACGATGTCACTTTGTCACCTTGCGACCCTGGCATATAATCCGCCCCGTATGGCAAAACAGCAACGCATCTGGCTGGCTGTGCCCCTGGTCTGGCTTTTCTTTGGGTTGGCGCTCAATAGTTTGGTGATGGATAGCCCAACCATGGATGAGCAGAACCACATTGCGCGGGGCATCACTTTTTTACGCACGGGCGACCCGCGCCTGAGCCTGGAGCATCCGCCGCTGGTGAATGCCCTTTCTGCCCTGCCTCTGCTGACGCTGCCTGATTTGCGCCTGCCCACAGACCAGCCAAGCTGGCAGGCTATGGAGCCGCCGGGGGCGTATTGGTATTTTTACGCTGACCAGTTTTTGTGGCAATACAACCGCCCTTATGTCAACCAAATTTTGTTTTTAACCCGACTGCCCATTGTGTGGCTGACGCTGGCCCTGGCGCTGGTGGGGTTTTGCTGGGCGCGGCGATTGTGGGGAGAATGGGCGGGATGGTTGGCCCTGGCGCTGCTGCTGTTTGACCCGAATGTATTGGCCCACGGCCGTTACGTCACCACCGACCTGGGGGGCACACTCTTTGCATTTTTGGCCGCCTTCCAACTTTGGCGCATGTGGCACGGAAAATGGTCAATGGTCAATGGTCAATGGTCAATTGCCCACAGAAAAGCGGCTATTGGCAATTCCTTTCTCTCCGCTCTTACCCTGGGCCTGGCCTTTGGCAGCAAGCTATCTATTCTCGGTTTTGTGCCCATTTTTGCGCTGCTGGCGCTGCTGCCGGGGACAGATGGCTGGCGCTGGCAGGGTGCGGCGCGGCGGCTGGGGCAATTGGGCGGCGCGGGGTTGGCGTCGCTGTTGGTGGTGTGGGCGCTCTTTGGCTTTGAATGGCGAGCCTTTCGCTTTGGCAGTGAATTGTTGGCGGGCCTGAACCAGTTTAGCGGGCCAATGCCCACCTTTTGGGCGGGCATTGAGCAGATTTTGCTGCTGAGCCAGGGGGGGCGCACCGCTTTTTTGCTGGGCGAAACGACGACAACCGGCTTCCTGGCGTATTTTCCGGTGGCGCTGGGGGTGAAGACGCCGCTGTTGGTGCTGTTGGCAACGGCCGTTGCCCTACCCCTGCTGCTAAAAAATGGCGCCACCCGCCGCCACGCCTTATTTTTGCTGCTGCTGGCCCTGGGCTACTTTGCCCTCACCTTGCAGAGTGGGTTAAACATTGGCTACCGCCATCTGCTGCCCATGCTGCCATTTTTGTACCTGCTCATTGCCGGTTTGATGGCTGATAAAGGACAATTGGCCCGCCCCTTATTGCCGCTATTGTTGGTGGGGCAACTTTGGGTGGCCCTCACCATACACCCCCACTACCTCAGCTACTTTAACCGGCTGGCGGGTGGCCCGGCGCAAGGGTACAACGTATTGATTGACAGCAACGTAGACTGGGGGCAGGATTTGCGGCGGCTGGCGGGCTGGCTGGCGGAAAACGAGGTGCAGCAGGTGAAGCTGGGCTGGTTTGGCACGGCGCAGCCCGATTATTATGGCATTGCCTATGAGCCGCTGCCGGGGTTAGGCGGAGTCGGCCAGCCCCAATTTTTTGATGCCTGGTGGCAATTGCCCTTTGACCCGGCGCAGCCGGAACCGGGGGTGTACGCTATTAGCGTTACCAGCTTGTGGGAGTTTCCTCTGGCGACGGCCGACAAGCACGTTTACGCTTGGTTTCGTGCCCGTGAACCGGATGCGCGCATTGGATATTCGGTATTGATGTATGTGGTGCGGTGAAGGGGCGGGATCAGGAGACTGGAGACTGCAGATTGGGGATTTTATAATGCAGGACGCGACTGACAGTTTACGGCTTACGGTTCACGGTTCACGGTTTACGGCGTGCGCCACGGCCGTTTTGCTGCTGGCGGCTCTCTTTCGGCTGCTGTGGCTACAAGACGTGCCGCCTGGCCTGGCCCAGGACGAGGTGCTAGATGCGGACATTGCCGCCTTTATTCGCGGCGGCCAACACGCCTTCTTTTTCCGTGAGGGGTATGGGCATGAGCCGCTTTACCATTATTTAGCCACGCCGTTTGCGCCGCTGTTAGGGGACAACACGCTGGCGGTACGGCTGCCATCGGTTATTTTGGGGCTGCTGCTGGTGGCATTGGCGCTGCGCTGGGCCAGGCGGGAGTTTGGGCCAATAACGGCCGTTGCCGCGGGTTTTTTGCTGGCGGTTAGCTGGTGGCCTCTTATTTTTAGCCGCATTGGCATCCGCCCCATTTTGCTGCCGGTGTTGCTGCTGCTGGCGGTGTGGTTTTGGCAACGGCCGTGGCTGGCTGGCCTTTTCCTCGGCCTTAGCTTTTACAGCTACACGGCGGCGCGGATTATTTTTTTGCTGCCCCTGGGTTATGCCCTGGCGCAGCGCTGGGCGGGGCAGCGCACCATTGGCGAGATGGCGTGGTGGCGCTGGCTAGCCATCACCCTGGGGGTTTTTATGCTGGTGGCGGCCCCCATGCAATTAACCCTGTGGCGTGACCCCTCTTTGCAGCAGCGCGTCGACCAGCTTTCTGGTCCCCTAGATGCGCTGCGCCAGGGGGATGTGGGGCCGGTGTTGCAGACGACTTTGGCGACGTTGGGGGTGTTCAGCTTTACCGGGGACCCGCGCTGGACCTATTCGCTGCCGGGTAGGCCGCTGTTTGATGGGGTAACGGCCGTTTTCTTCTACGCAGGGTTGGGCTTGGCGCTGTGGCGCTGGCGCAACGAGCGCATGTCGCTGCTGTTGGTGTGGCTGGCGGTGGGCCTTATTCCCAGTGCCGTTACGCCCCAGGCGCCCAGCACGGTACGGTTGGTGGGCGCGCTGCCGGTGGTATGCCTGCTGCCGGGGCTGGCCTTTTCCAGACTGATTCAATCTCCAAAATTGAATCAATCTGCGCTTATCCGTGCTTCCTTGTTCCTGTTTTTGCTGGTTTTGGCCGGGTGGAATGGAGTACGTACCGTGGGCGATGGCTTCCTCCGCTGGCCCCAGGCACAGGAAACGCGGCTGCATCATTACCAGGCGGTGTTGCTGGATATGAGCCGTCATCTCAAAGCGGCGCCGGTGGAGCGATTGGTGGTGGCAGAGGCGTTTTACGAGCCGATTGATGCGGATTCTTTCCGCCGAACATTGGGTTATGATCCGCAGGCGCGCTGGGTGCAGACGGGGTCCGAACTGGCCGGGGCGCTGGTTTTGCCAGCGGGGGGAAGTGACGGCCGTTTATATGTGCCAGAATATGCACCCATCCCCATGGAATTGCTGACGGCAGCGGGCATTACCGCCGTGCCACTCTACCGCAGTGACGGGTTTCCCTCTTTTGCTGTGTATACTCTGCCCCCTGTGCCAGCAACGGCCGTTTCCCCCCCATTGGTCACTTTTGGCGGGCGGGTGAGCTTGCTGCATTATGAGGTTTTATCTCGACAGCAAGGAGAAGCGCTGCGCTTGTTAACCTGGTGGCGGGTAGAACGGCCGTTGCCTCCCGACCTGGCCTCCTTTGTTCACCTGCTCAATGCGCAAGGAGCGTTGCTATCCCAGCATGATGGTTGGGATGCGGCGTCCTCCCTATTACAACCAGGGGATGTGGTGGTGCAACGCCATTTACTGCCAGCCGCCCCGGCAGAAGAAGAATACACCTTGCGAGTTGGGCTATATGAGCGGGGCAGTTCCCAACGTTGGCTGCACGATTCCCCACCGAACGATTATTTTACCTTGACACCTTTACAGATTGACGGAAAGTAAGGCAATCGTTATGATCCTCTAGTTTTTTGTAGGGGTACGATACAATATTACATTGCTTAAATTGGATGGGCTTGCTGCAAGATGAGATTCACCCATTTGGCGCAGGAACCCCAAACCAGAGAGACCTAAGGAAAATTTGGAGGAAATATGAGTGACCAGAATTATCTATTTGGGCAATTGAAATCCGCGCGTCGCGGAATTGTGCTTCTGACCGTCTTGTTGGCGACGGTTTTTACAATGGTTGCTGCCCAGTTTTTGGCGGCACAAGAACCCACACCTACACCCCCATTAGATGAAGCGATCGAAGCCTATATTGAGGGGCATATCATTCGTGGTGATGTGCTGCCCACCCCTCAGCCAGATGAGGAAGACCTGGTTGGTCCGGCAGACATCACCGATTATGGCGTTGCGTTGCTTTCTGATACAACCGCTGTCGGCAGACCGGGAGAATTGGTAATGTACCAGTTGACCCTCTCAAATACAGGCACCTTTAGTGACGTGTATGGTATTACTGCTGATTCGGTCTGGGACTATTCGGTTTCTCCGACAGACACCTTCAGCCTGGAAGGTAACAGTGCGGTGACTTTTATGGTGGGAATCCAGGTGCCGCCGGAAGCGACGGAAGGGATGAGTGAAACGGCCGTCATCACCGCCACCTCCCAAAACAGCCCCACAACCACAGCCTCCGTACAGCTTACAACCATTGTCGCCCTGTCCAGAAGCTACCTGCCCGTCATCATCAAACCAGTCCCACCACCGCCAGCCCCTACTCTCTCCGCAACCAGGCCCAACAGCGCCAACGATTGGCAAATGAACTGGACCATTAGCGACAACACCCATGTCACCGGCTACGAGTTACAGCTCTCCCAAGACCCCACCTTCATGACCGGCGTGACAACCTTTATGCCCAACGCCGCGGCCACGACGCAACTCATTGACACTGTAGAGCCTTCAGCCAACAATATTCGCTACCTTCGCATTCGTGCCTTGGGTGTAGACGATGATAGTGGCTGGTCCAACACGGTCCATGTGGTTAGCGCTTACTACGATGACTTTAGCAACAACCAGACTGGCTGGTCTGGCCCCACCTTGAAAGACGCGCTGCGCCGCCTCACCTTTATTGAACGCATTGATTCCTGGTACGAAAATAACAACTGGCTGATTATCCGCGTGGAAGACTCCTGGGATTGGGCCATTGCCAGCCCACTGATGCCCGCGCCCGAACCGCCCTACGCCATTGAGTTCCGGTCTATGCCCGCTAACCTGGGCAACCTGGTGTCTCATGGCGTAGTCTTTGGCGCAGACTGGGATGGGCAGGCAGCCTGCCCGGATTGGAGCAGCCTTCTCGGAGTCTACGCGCATCAAAATTGCTTCAACCATTTCTACAACACCAATCTTATCTGGTCCTCGGACACGGATTTGACGCTGTTGTGGGAACGGATTGACACATTGGTGTGGTGCCCAGATTGTGGTGGCAGCCCGCTAAAACGTCTCGGTCACGTGCCCCCGGCTGTCCCCTTTGACATGAGTGCCTCTACCTGGAACGAGTACCGCATTGAGGTGCGCAACTCTGACATCAAATTCTTTATCAATGGCAACTTGCGCTACACCTATACGGATACGCGCTGGATTAATGACCCTTACTTTGGCGTATTTGCCTCTACGGATGAGTATAGCAACTCTACCTGGCGCTACGATTATTTCCGCATTACGCCGCTGGATAATTAGAGCATATTGCGTTAGCGCGTGAGGTTTGGCAAATCCGCCAGCTTATATTTCTCATGACGAAGGTCAGCTTCTATATAGGAGCTGACCTTCGTGGCTAACTCCGCTTCCTGACATTTTTTGAACATGCGAAAAATCGGGCTGTTTTGGCTGCACGTGCCATTGTTGTGGTTGATGTTTAGCCTGGCGCTAACCAGCCTGGATAATTTGGGGCCTACGTTTGACGAGCAGGGCTTCTTGGTGCGCGGGCTGGGCTACTTGCGCGAAGGCAACCATCATATGCGTGTGGGCCATCCTCTGGGGCTGAATGCCCTCAACGCGGCGCTGTTGGTGAGCGATAGCGCCGTGCGCCTGCCGACAGAGGACCCTTCTTGGGCGGGAACTGATTTCCATCGCCCGGCGGAGTTGTTTCTGTGGGAGATTGGCAATAACGTTGAACATGTCATGTTCCTGGGCCGCCTGCCAACCATCTGGCTGGGGCTGCTGCTGGTGGCCCTGGCGGCGCGGTGGGCGCGGCAGTTGGCCGGATGGGGCGCGGGGCTGTTGACCCTGGCGCTGCTGGCCTTGGACCCGAATATGTTGGCCCATAGTCGCCTGACGACGACGGATTTTGGGCTGGCAGCGGGGGCGTTGGTGGCAGGGTATACGCTGTGGTGGTTTTGGCAACGGCCGTCTTGGTCTCGTGCCATCCTTGCCGGAATTGCCTTTGGCCTGCTGCAAAACACCAAGTTCACCGCCGGGCTGTTTGTGCCGCTCTTCGCCCTCATCATCCTGGTTAATCTGCGAATACGGAATACGGAGTACGGAATACGGAATACTTTACGCACCCTGGTCATGCTCACCATTGCCTACGTACTCATCGCGCCACTAACCCTGTGGGCAGCCTATGGCTTTCAGGTTGGCCCGCTGCCAGACAGTTTGCCCACGTTGCCCCAACTCGGTGGTCTGACCTTGCCCCTGTCTCATCATTTGGAGCAACTGTTGGATATTGGCGGTCGGCTGCAAAAATCTACTCCTGCCTTCCTCCTTGGGAACTATTCCGATAGTGGTTGGTGGTACTACTTCCCCATCGCCTTTCTCCTCAAAACTCCCTTGCCCACCTTGTTGCTGTTTGCTTTGGCCGCTTTGGCCTATTTACGATTGACGATTGGCGGTTTGCGCAAGCGTTGGCGATTGACCATTGACCATTGGCAATTGGCAATTTTCCTCCTTCTTCCTGCCTTCGGCTACTTTGCCATTGCCCTGACCACCGACATCAACCTGGGCTACCGCCATTTGCTACCCATCTTGCCATTTCTCTATGTTTTCATTGCTGCTACCCTCCCTCATTTAAAATTCACAATTTACAATTCAAAATTCACAATTCTCCCCCTCCTCTGGCTCCTTGCCATCGCCCTCTGGCTTCACCCATACTACCTGGCCTACTTTAACCTCTTCGCGGGCGGACCAGACGGCGGCTGGCGCTACCTGGTAGACAGCAACCTGGATTGGGGGCAAGATTTAGGTAATCTGAAGGAATGGATGGATGAGAATGGCGTCAATCATGTTTGGTTGAGCTATTTTGGCGAGGGGCGACCAGAGTATTATGGCATCAATTACACGGGTCTGGATAGCTGGCCACCGCGCCTGATGGACCCAACGGCACGGCCGTTCTCCCCTCACGATCCGGCCCCTGGCACTTACGCTATTTCTGCCACCACGCTGCAAGGAGTCCATTTTGCCAATCACGACCAGTTCGCCTATTTTCGCCAGCAGGAACCCCGTGCCAAAATCGGGTACAGCATTTTCATCTATGATGTGGCGCAGCGTGGCGAGATGGTAGAGCTTGCCTTAGGCAATTTGCAATTGGATGAACTAGCCCCGGCCGATTTTGCCCGCTTCCAGAGCAACCAGGTACGGCCGTACTGGTTCGACGCGACCGATTCCTTGCTCATTCCCGAATCCAACAACCGCTGGCTGGCCCTGCCGGGCAGCCCTGGGCTGGCAGATGAGATGGGTTGGACGAAGGAGTGGGAATTGGCAGCGGAAACGGCCGTTTACCGTCTCTATCGCCTGCCCCCCGCAGATGAGGGCGTACTGTTACCCCGCGCCAAATTTCTGCACGAAGGTGGGAGCATTGGGCTGCTGCATTGGGTGGTGGCAGAAACGGCCGTTGCTGGCCAACCCCTCACCCTCCTCACCGACTGGCACAAAACCTCTCGCGCTGCCCCGCTAAAAATCTTCATCCACGTCACCAATGGCGCGGGCGAGATCGTGGCTCAATGGGACGGCCTGGGCGCAAAATGGCAGGGCTGGCGACCGCAAAGCCGCCTTTGGCAACGCCACGTCATCCCCCTGCCCGCCAACCTACCTCCCGGCCAGTATGACCTCAGATTAGGCGTCTACGAACCGGAAAACGGCCGTCGCCTCCTCACCCCCAGCGCTCAGGATTTCATCTCCCTCGGTCAGTTAACCATTGACAATTGACCATTGACTATTGACAATTATCAACTTCCATGCCTCGTCTCCTCCTCTTCACCGTCCTTTTCATCGCCGCCTCTCTTCGCCTTTGGCAGCTCAGCGACCTGCCCCCCGGCTTCTACCACGATGAAGCCTACAATGGTCTTGACGCCCTCTCATTGGTGCAGGGCAAAACCTTTCCCCAATTCTACGAAGGCTGGGAACTCTACGCTCAAGATGCCCATGGCGACAACCCGCCTGCGCCCACTCGCTTTCCCATCTTTTTTGAGGGCAATTACGGCCGTGAACCTCTGCACATCTACCTCATGGCTCTCTCCATCTGGCTCTTCGGCGCCACCCCCTTCGCCGTGCGCCTCGTTCCCGCTTTGGCCGGCGTACTCGCCGTTTTCACCACCTACCTGGCCGCGAGGGAAATGGTCAATGGTCAATGGTCAATGGTCAATGGTCAACGGCCACTTCGCACTCCGCACGCCGCAATTCCGCTCCTCGCCGCCTTCTTCATGGCGATTTTGCTGCCTGCCATCCATTTCAGCCGCTTCGGCCTGCGGATGATGCCCTTTGTGGTGGTGGAGACGCTGGTGGTGTACTTTTTCTGGCGTGGCGTCAATAGGGCAGGGGAACGGGCTAATTGTCAATTTGCCTCTTTTGCGTTGGCCGGATTCTTTTTGGGGTTGGGATTATACGTGTATGCCGGCGGCCGGGTGCTGCCGCTGCTGTTTGTGCTGTTTGTGCCCTTGTGGTTCTGGCGCGATAAGGGGGCGCGGCGGCTGTGGCCGCAAATAGGGGTAATGGCCGGCGTTTCTTTCCTGACAGCGCTGCCGCTGCTGTTGTACTTTGCCCGTTACCCTTATTTCTTCTCCTTCCGCATGGCATATGTGGCGAATCGGGGCAAGGGGGTGGTAGAAGGACGGCCGTTGCTTACCTGGCTACTCAACGTGGGGCGGGTCATTGGTGGGCTGTTCTGGCAGGGCGAAACCCATTTGCGGCACAATTTACCGGGACGGCCGTTCCTCGACCCCATCCAGGCCGTCCTCTTCCTCAGTGGACTGTTGCACACCCTACGGCAAAGATTCAGCGCCCGCACCAGCTTCCTGCTGCTCTGGCTCCTCGTCATGCTCCTTCCCTCCATCCTCAGCGGCGACGCCCCCCACTTTGGCCGCATGTCCGGCGCCCTGCCCGCCGTCGCCATCATTTTGGCGATTGGCCTGGATTATGGATTGCATTTCGTGAAGCGTATTCCGTATTCCGTATTCCGTAGACACATTACGGCTCACGGCTCACGGACAACGGTTCACGGCCCACGACTGGTCGCTATTATTCTTTTCTCCATTTCCCTCTTCTTCACCGTCCACGACTACTTCATCCGTTACGCCAACCATCCCCAATTAGCCGCCGACTTTTACCTGCCCGATTGGGGATTGGGCCAGTACGCCGCCGCCCAACCCGCCGACGCCGCCCTCTATTTCACGCCCACGCAAGAAGAGATGGCCACCATCTACTTCGCCCTGGCCGACCCGGAACGACTGCGCAGCTACAGCGGCGGGCAAGGGCTAGTTCCGGTGGGGGATGAGGGGAAAACGGCCGTTTACCTCCTTCACCCCGCCGCCACGCAAGCCCTGGCTGACCTACAAGCCTTCTTCCCCACCGGCTTGGTGGCCGAGACCCGCCCCACCTTCCTCGCCTTCCACGTTCCCGCCGCCGCGCCCAGATTGCGAGAGGAAAACGAAACGGCCGTTTCCTTCGCCGACGCCATTCTCCTACGCGGTTGGAGCCTGGCCCAAGACGCCGACGCCCTCACTGCCACCCTGACCTGGCAGGCGCAGGCGCCCCTCAACGAAAATTACACCGCCTACGTTCACCTGCTGAACCCAGCCGGCGACCTGGTGGCCCAACTAGACCGCCCTCCGGCTGGCTACCCCACCGCCGACTGGCACGTGGGCGAAATTATTCAAGACAGCTACCGCGTACCCCTGCCCCCCGCTTTGCCGCCCGGAACGTACACAGTACGCACCGGTTTTTACCGTTGGCCGGAACTGGTGGGGGTGGGGGAAACGGCCCTCACCACCATCACCCTACCCTGACATCTCTTGTCGAGACCCTATTTGGCGTTAGAATCAGGCGCATGTCCTCCACCACCGACTTTACCCGCCGTTGGGCATTCATTCCCGCACTCGTTGTCGCTCTCCTACTGCTGCTCTATTTCTGGCAAACCATGCTGCACATTACCGGCGGCACACCCGGCGCCCCTCTGGACGATGCCTGGATTCATTTTCAATTTGCCCGCAATCTCAGCCAGGGGCATGGCTTTAGCTACATGCCCGGCGTCCCTACCGCCGGTTCCACCGCCCCACTCTGGACGCTGCTGCTGGCCCTCGTTGGCCTCTTCACCGAAGAATTTTTGCTGCCAGGGCTGCTCCTCAGCGCCATCTTATTCCTGGCCACCGTCTGGCTGACCTACTGCCTGGCGCTGGAATTAACCGGGCAATGGGGCGCGGCGCTGCTGGCGGCCCTCGGCGTGGCCGTTACCGGACGGCTGCTTTGGGCCGGCCTTTCGGCCATGGAGGTGACACTCTTCACCAC